>NZ_CAUPXD010000001.1:0-149121 GCF_963515095.1 uncultured Granulicatella sp.
GTAGCGCATGACTGTTAATCATGATGTCGTAGGTTCGAGTCCTACTTGCGGAGTTCTTTTTTTTTACCCAAAATTTAGTAACTTGCTGCTTTAGCTCAGTCGGCAGAGCGTCACCTTGGTAAGGTGGAGGTCGCCGGTTCAATCCCGGCAAGTAGCTTACATAAAAATATAAAATTAAGTGAGACTGGTAAATGCCAGTCTTTTTTTGTCTAACTATTTCAACATAATTCTACAAGCTTTTTTGAAACTTTGTAGTATGGTATAATCATCGTATGTTTAAAGAGGAGTTGTAGAATTTTATGAAAAAAACATATTTTATTATTGGAGATGTTCATGGAGAAGATAAAATGCTCGATGAAATGTTAAAGAATTGGGATGAAAGTACTCAACAATTAGTTTTCCTTGGAGACTTAATTGATAGAGGACCAAATAATAAAAAAAGTGTTTTAACAGCTATGAAATATGTAAAAGAAAAAAATGCTTGGTATGTCATGGGAAATCATGAAGTGATGTTTTTAGCGTGGATTGATAATCCAGAAGAGCGCTTTGACCATTATATGAGAAACAATGGGAATACAACCATTAATCATCTATTAAATCGTCCTGTAGATACAGAAATTGATTCTTTAAAAGATTGCGAACTAGTAAAAGAACAGTATCCTGAGTTAATTTCTTTTTTACGAGAACGCCCTTTATATATTGATGAAGGAGATGTTTTATTTGTTCATGCTGGAGTCGATTTAAGATTAGATCATTGGTTAGACACTGTTCCAAAAGATTTTTATTGGATTCGTGAACCTTTCCATACTGGAAAAAATACAACAGGAAAAACAATTATTTTTGGTCATACTCCATTAAAAGGATTAAATGAAGATGGAGATTATATGAAATTATGGCAACATGATGGAAAAATTGGAATGGACGGTGGCGCTGTTTTTGGTGGGGCTTTACATGGTGTTGTTTGGCATGATGGTAAAATTCAAAAAATTTATAGTTTAGAACATAAAGATTTCCATTAATGGAGGTAAAGAATGAAGAAAAAAGCAGTATTATTATGGTTTGTTTATTTTTCTAATTTAATGATTGTTCCTCGATTTTTTCTAACACAAGCTGAAGATGGTACATTACATGTAGACAGAAAAGTTTATATTTTAGTTCAATTAATGACAGCTATGTATGCAGTCTGGTCTTATCGAGAAGTGATTCAAAGAGGATTTGAAAGATTAGTGAAAAGAAGATTTGTTCGCGATATTGCGATTGGTTATGTAGTTCGAGTTGTATTTACTATGCTTTTGGCTATTGTTGTTCCATTACAGCAGACAGATAATCAAGCCAATATTGAATCGTTATTAAATTCTACATCTATTGTATTAATGCTAATCTTAACTTGTGTAGTTGCACCGATTGTGGAAGAATTAGTATTTAGGGAAGCGATTATTGGAGCTTTTAAAGATAAAATGAATCCTTGGATTTTAACAGCAATTTCAATTTTCTTCTTTGTTTTACTGCATTCAATTTCCAATAGTGGTGGAATTGACTGGAGTGCGGCGTTGATGTATGTTCCTTTGACAATTCCTTTAGTCGGAATGTATCGTTATTATGAGGATAATGTTACTGCATCTATGTTAATGCATTTTGTGAGCAATAGTGTTGCGATGATATTTTTAGTCGCTAGAGGGTTCCTATTATGAAAATGATTCAAGAAAATCAATTGAAATTTTTAATTCGCTATGGCTTGTTAATAACAGCTCTCGTAGAATGGGCATTATATCATCCGGTGAATGCTTATCATTTGTTACTATTTCTTGTTATTGTTGTTGTAGCTCAATTAGATTACTATTCGATTCAATATCCTTGGGCAATTTTAGCTCAAGGTATGGCAATTTTAGCATTTTGTTATTTTACAGGAAATATTTTCATTACTTTAATGCTTTTATTATGTTTCGAGATTAGTTTTCGATTTTCTTCTATGCATGCCATTATTCTTCAAGTGATGATTAGTCTAGTAGTTATTGTATTGGGGATAAAGCAACAACAATGGTGGGCGATTCCAGTGATGAGTTTTGGAAATGTATTATTTTATTATGGTGCACAACTCGTTTTAAAATTAAATTACCAAGAAAATTTATTAAAAGAGCAAGAAAATCAATTGTTTGAGCAGAAAAAGGAATTGCAACAAGCGCAATATACAATGGGAACGATGAAGGAATTATATACTTTACAAGAGAGAAATCGTATTTCAAGAGAAATTCATGATTCAGTTGGACATAGTCTCTCAACGATTATTATTCAACTAGGAGCGATTAGTAAATTAAGTGAAGAAATTAGTCCTCAAGTTTCTCAAATGAGTGCACAATTAAGAGAATTTGCAGTTAAAGGATTACAAGAAGTGCGTACGGTAGTTCATGATTTAAAACCAGAACAACTAACGAAACAACAACTAAATGTAGCTTTAGAAGAATTTATTTATGAAACAAAACAACATAGTGGAGTGGAATTTGTATTTCGACAAAATAAGCCAACGATTCAACTTACTAAAGACCAAGAGTTGATGATTTTTAGAGGAGTGCAAGAAGCAACGACAAATGCGATTCGTCATGGAAAAGCAACTAAAATTACGCTATTAATGATGTATTCTGCAAATGAACTTATTGTAACGATTATGGATAACGGAGTGGGATCTTCAGCTATTTCACTAGAAGGTGGATTAAAAGCTTTAGAAGAGCGACTACATGAACAACAGGCACAATTAGAAATCAAAAATACTGAACAAGGATTTACAGTACAAATGAAATTGAAAGGAGAATCCAATGTCTGAAAAAATTAAAGTGATGTTAGTAGATGATGAACAATTAATTCGATCTGGTTTAAAAATTATGTTAGAAACTTATCCAGATATTGAAGTGATTCATCAAGCTGGAAATGGAAGAGAAGCGTTTGAATGTTGCAAAATCGAAGTTCCAGATGTGGTATTAATGGATATTCGTATGCCAGTAAGTACGGGAATTGAAGGAACTAAACTCATTAAAGAAGCTTATCCAGAAGTGAAGATTGTAATGGTGACGACCTTTCAAGATACAGAATATATTGTAGAAGCGATGCAATATGGGGCTTCAGGTTATTTATTAAAGGATAGTAGTTATGAAGCTATCTATGATGGGATTAAAGTTGCTTTATCTGGAAAAGTAGTGATGGATGCAACAGTTTCTGAGAAATTAGTGATGCAACCAAAAGTACCAGCTTCTTCTATAGAAAAAAAGGATATTTCTTCATTCGGCTTAACGGATAGAGAAATTGAATTGATTCGACTTGTATCTCAAGGGTTAAATAATAAAGAAATTTCAGAAGCATTATTTTTATCTGAAGGAACCGTTAAAAATAATATTAGTACAATTTTATCAAAATTAGCTTTGAGAGATCGTACGCAATTAGTAATTTTTGCTTATGACCATCATATTCGCTAATAAAAGTATTCTAGAAACCTTTTCTTCTTAGAGGAAACATGTTATACTGAACTCAATTCAATAGAGAAGCATTTGGGGTGCCGAAAGGCTGAGATCATACCCATTGAACCTGTTCTGGATAATGCCAGCGAAGGAAAATGACGATCAAGTATAGAAGAAGGGTAACTTACATTTTTTAAACTAGTATTTTATTCCAATCTATGATTATGCGATGATTCCCCCTTTTGTTTTTAATAACGAGAGGGGCTTTTTATATAGTTTTAACGGATTGTTTCTGTTAACAGGAAACATGTGCTTTAAAATTGAAGTAAAACACCCATTTGTTGCCATCATTTTGGTGTGTTTTCCCTTTTTCTCCACTATCAGAGTTGTGCCTGATAGTGGAGTTTCTCTTTATAGGCTATTAGTTGCTTTTTATACAAGATTCGGTACAATAACAGTAAGGAATAAAGGAGGCACTTTATGAACAAAAAAACAATTATTTCATTACTAGCAACGGTTACTTTAACAAGTCTTGCTGCAGTTCATGCAGAAGAAATTTCAAAACAAGGTTGGATTAAAGAAAATGGTTCATGGTATTTTTATCAAAATCAAAAACCAGTAATGAAACAATGGCAAGGGGATTACTATCTGAAAAAAGATGGTAAAATGGCTACGAATGAATGGATTTACGATATTGATTATCAAGCTTGGTATTATTTAAAAGGTGATGGATCTTACGCTTATTCTACATGGCAAGGCGATTATTATTTGAACTCAAATGGTAAAATGGCTATGGCTGAATGGGTTTATAATAATGCTTATCAAGCTTGGTACTATTTAAAAGGAAATGGAATTTATGCTCGTTCTGAATGGCAAAAAGATTACTATTTAAAATCAGATGGGAAAATGGCAAGTAGCGAATGGGTTGAAGATGTTACCGTTAATGCTTGGTATTACCTAAAAGGTGATGGACCTTATGCTAGAAATGAATGGCAAGGTTCTTATTATTTAAAACAAAATGGTAAAATGGCTGTTAGCGAATGGATTTTTGATCAAAATTATGATGCTTGGTATTATTTAAAATCTGACGGAAATTACGCTCATGATGAAGAAAAAGATGGAAGATATTTAGAATCAGATGGAAAAATGAGAGAGACAGAAGCTGAAAAAGCTAAAAGACAATTTGGCAATTCTCCTCAAACACAACAAGCTGAGAAAAAAGCTTTAGAACAAGCGATTCAATGGTTAGAATCAGAAGATTCTATTACGATTAATGATGCTTATGTAAAATATTTAATGGAATATGGTTCTTCTGATAAAGGAAAAACTAAAGAAAATATTGAAAAATTAAAATCTTTAAGCGAAGAGTTACAAAAAGAAAATAAAAAGGATATAGGTAATATTTCTAATACTTTATTAGAAAAATATAATTTACGTACAATGCCGGAAGAAGTGAAACAATCCTTAAATCTGTATGCCGCTTCTTTAATTAATTCTGTTCGTCGACAAATGAAATTATCTCCTGTAAAAGTCACGGAAACAATGGTGATGATTTCAGAAAAAATTGCGAAAGAATATATTAATGATGGTAGATTTGTTTCAGATGGAAAAGGTCATGATGCTCATGCGATTAATAAAGTAGTAGAGCAATACGGATTACAAACTTCTGGAGATAATGCGAAAGAAAAAGGAAATCAGTATTATGAAAATGCAATTAGTATTGATTTCCAAAATAAAGATTATTTCAAAATTCGTGCAGAAATAAGAGAATCTATTTTATTATTCTTATTAAATGATCATGAATTTGATCACGCTCAAAGTGTTGCTGGAGTAAATTTTGGAAAATCTTATAAAGATCAATATTTTGGTGTGGGATTAGGAGCTTCTGGACATTTTATTTTTGTGGATGATTCTTATATTCAAAAAACAGGAAGTCTACCATTTAAAACAACAGAAATTTCTCAAAAAGTTCGTATAGATTATGAACAAAAAGTTATTCAACGCTTGAAAGAACATTTAGCAACTTTACAATAATCGATTAAAAGTGGGCAATCATAATTGCCTGCTTTTTTTGTCGATAAACTAAATATGAATGATGCGCTTATATTTTTGATGCTTTTTATTATATTTTTCTAGACAATTATACTTTGAAGGTATATGATGAAAGAAATGACATCGGTGTCATAATTGTTTTTTAATATTTCTAAAGATTTTACTAACTAAATTTGTGTTAGTTGGAATTTTTTAACGATAGAATTAACTTATCTTATTGGAATTTGGGGGTAGAAAGTATGAAAATAAGAAATATTTGTTCTATACAAGGAACAGCAATGGAAAATGAGGATGCCTTAGGGAATATTGAAAATTATTTTTGGATTATTGATGGGGCTACAGATTTATATGATTCAAAAAAGTCTATTGGATATTCTGTTTCTGAGATAACTCATCTATTATCTGAAAAACTAAAAGTATATTGCAATGAAAAAGAATCTTTAAAGACTATTTTTCAAAATGCTATAAAGGAAGTTAGAAATATTATAGGTTTAAATGATTCCAATCATGAAGAATACTATAAATTACCAACATTTGCCTTTATTATTGCTAGATTGTCACGAAGAAAACTTGAATATTTAATCCTTGGTGATTGTGTCATGTTAGTAAATGATGAACAATTAACGGATCATAGAGTGGATCGATTATTTGATTTAGGGAAAAATGAAATAGAAAATTCAAAAAAAGGATTAAATGTATTAAATAAAAAAGAAATTTTACAAAAAATTAGAGGACTTGCTAATAAAGAGAAAGGTTATTGGATTGGTTCTTTAGATGATTCAAGTATTGAACATGCGCTATATGGAAATCTTGAAGTTACTGGAGATAAAATTGTTTTGATGAGTGATGGATTTTATGATTATTATTCTCAAAATACTACTAAAAGTTTTGAGGAATTAATCGCAATGAGAAAACAATCGACAGAACTTGATCCTATTTATGGAAAAAAAGATGATGCAAGTATATTAGTTGTTGAATTGTAAGGGATATTACAAAGGAAATTTTAAAATTTAAATTAAAGGAGAAAATAATGCAACCATTAATTAACAAATTTGTAGAGAAAGTTATTAACTACGGAGTATATAGTTTAATGGATTATTCCTATGTTAAAAATAGGGTACTAGCTTTAGTAGGAGAGGAAGGAATTGACACTTTTACAAAGGAAGAAGATATAAAAAAACTAAAAGATAGTTTAGTAGAAATAGCAGAAAAAAATGGAAAAGTTCAATCGACAGCTGAAGAAAAAGACTGTTTAGGTGCAGAGTTAATGAATTTTATTACTCCAATACCAAGTCTTATAAATGAAATTTTTTGGAATTCATATAAGTTATCTCCTCAAAAGGCAATTGAAAATTTTTATCAAATAAGTAAGGATAATGATTATATTAAGTTATCTGCTATTTCAAAAAATATTGCATTCCAAGCAGAAACGAAGTATGGAAATCTTGAAATTACAATTAATTTATCTAAACCTGAAAAAGACCCTAAAACAATCGCAGCTGAAAAATTACTGAAACCATCAAATTATCTAAAATGTCTTTTATGCATGGAAAATGAAGGTTATCAAGGACGAGTGAATTATCCAGCAAGAGCAAATCATAGAATTATAAGAATGAATCTTGGAGAAGAACTGTGGGGATTTCAATATTCTCCGTATTCATATTTTAATGAACATGCTATCTTTTTTAATTCAGAACATGTTCCGATGGCAATTACTCCTAAGACATTTGAACAATTATTAGATATTATTGATATTATTCCAGGATATTTTGTAGGATCAAATTCTGATCTTCCTATCTCTGGAGGTTCTATACTAAGTCATAATCATTATCAAGGTGGAAAATATGTATTCCCAATGGAAAAAGCAGATTATGACATAAATTTTGAATTTACAGGTTTTGAAGATATAGAAGCTGGAATAGTTAATTGGCCAATGTCAGTTATTAGATTGCGTGGAAAAGATAAAAAGAGAATTATAGAATTATCATCGAAGATATTGGAGAAATGGAAAAATTATACAGATATTGAATTAGATATTATTGCAAAAACAGGTGATACACCGCATCATACTGTTACTCCTATTGCTAGAAAAGTTGATGGAAAGTATGAAATGGATATAGTTTTAAGAGATAATCATACATCTGAATTACATCCAGACGGCGTTTATCATCCTCATAAAGATGTTCATCATATAAAAAAAGAAAATATTGGATTAATAGAAGTAATGGGGCTTGCAATTCTACCACCTCGCTTAAAAACAGAATTAGAAGAAGTAGAGAAATTTTTATTAAATAAACCAAATGAAATAGCAAAGTATCATTTAGATTGGGCTAAACAATTAAAAGAGAAATATTCATATATAGAAGAAAAAGAAGTTACTAAAATTATTCAATATGAAGTAGGTCAAGTTTTTGCTAGAGTATTGGAAGATGCCGGTGTGTATAAAAATAACCAATCTGGTCAGTCAGGCTTTATGAGATTTATTAAAGTGGTTGGAATCAATTAGGAGGAGAATTTATGTCAATATTAGTTACTGGTGGCGCCGGTTATATTGGTAGTCATACTGTTGTAGAATTATTAAATATGGGAAAAGATGTAGTTATAGTTGATAATCTTTCAAATTCAAGTATTTTAGTTTTAGATAGAATAAAAGAAATCACAGGAAAACGTCCTGAATTTTATCAGATAGATATTTCAAATAAAGAGTTATTAAGAAATGTATTTGAAAAAGAAAAAATTGAAGCTGTCATACATTTTGCAGGCTTTAAAGCAGTTGGTGAGTCTGTAAAATATCCAGTAATGTATTATGAAAATAATATAATGAGCACTTTATCCTTAATTGAAATCATGACTGAATATGATGTTAAAAAAATAGTATTTTCATCAAGTGCTACAGTGTATGGTATTAATAATCCATCACCATTAGTTGAGGAAATGCCAACAAGTGCTACCAATCCTTATGGTTACACTAAAGTAATGTTAGAGCAAATTTTAAAAGATGTTTATGTTGCAGATTCTGACTGGAGTATTGCACTTTTACGATATTTTAATCCAATTGGGGCACACGAATCAGGGATGATTGGAGAAAATCCATTAGGAATCCCAAATAATTTAATGCCTTTTATTGCTCAAGTAGCGATTGGAAAAAGACAAGAGTTAAGTGTATTTGGAAATGACTATGATACTGTAGATGGAACTGGGGTACGTGATTACATTCATGTAGTAGATTTAGCATTTGGACATATAAAAGCACTTGAAAAAATATCGGAAAGTAAAAAAGTTCATATATATAATCTAGGTTCAGGAGTAGGAACAAGTGTATTAGAGTTGATTAAAACATTTGAAGTTGAAAATAAGATACAAATACCTTATAAGATAGTTCCTAGAAGAGCAGGTGATGTAGCAATTTGTTTCGCTAATGCAGATAAAGCATTAAATGAACTAAATTGGAAAACAACAAAAACAATTGCAGATATGTGTAGAGATACATGGAATTGGCAATCAAAGAATCCAAATGGTTATAGACAATCATGACTTTATAAGAAAGAATTACTAAATAAAATTATAGGGAATATTTTCAAAATTAAATTCGCGCCAAATTTTGGTGCGTTTTTTTTATAAAATTTTGAAGAAAAAAATAATGAAAGCGGTTGACAAGGAAACGTTTGCAAAGTATAATGAACTCATCGGATTGACACCGGTGTCAAAAAACAAGATAACAAAGGAAGAAGTTTATGAAAAATCTTACTAAAATTAAATTTAAAGAAAATGGTGAATTTAACCATTTTCCAGGAAATACTGTAGTTGCAAATTTATACAGTAAACCAGACTTGATGGAAGTAGTTGATATTATTCAATCTCGCTATAGAGAGTTACCATTTATTGATAAATTTACTCTAACTCCTAGAGAATCAATTCATATGACAGTGATTGAGTTACTTTGTCATGAGAATCGTGAACCAGAATTTTGGAGTAGCTACTTATCATTAGATACTCCATTACAGGAAATTCATGATTATTTTGCAAAACAATTAGAAATATTTCCATTGTTGAATGAAAACATTCATATGAGAGTAACTGAAATGGGAAATCAAAATATTTTAGTGGAACCTGCTGATGAAGAATCTGCTAAAAGATTAGAAGAAATACGTACATATGTTTCAGAAAAAGCAGGAGTATGTTTCCCTAATCATAATCGATATCAATTTCATATCTCAATTGGATACTTACGAGTTCCGTTAACTGAAGAAGAAGATAAGGAATTTAAAAAAGTAAAAGAAGAATTAACAAAAGTATTACTAGAGAAAGTACCTGTAATTACTGTAAATCGCATTGATTATACAGTGTTTGAAGATATGAGACAATTTGTTCCATATCATGAAAAATTTGGGAAATAAAAAATTAACATAAAAGGAGTTTTATTATGAAAACTAAGAAATTTTTATCAAAATTATTAACAACAGTATTTACAGCAACAGCCTTAGCAGCTTGTTCAAGTAGTACAAATCCTTCTTCTAATTCTAACTCAGGAGCTGATGAAAAAGCAGATAAAAGTCAAGAGTTAGTAATCTATTCTAACTCGGTATCAAACGGGCGTGGGGACTGGTTAACAGCTCAAGCTAAGGAAGCAGGATTTAATATCCGTATGGTTGATATTGCCGGCGCACAACTTGCAGATCGTGTTATTGCAGAAAAAAATAATTCAGTTGCGGATATGGTATTTGGGATTGGAGCTGTAGATTCAAATAAATTACGAGATGCAAAATTATTAGAACAATTTAAACCTGATTGGCTTGATAAAATTGATTCATCATTAGCAGATAAAGATGGCTTTTATAATCCAGTAATTGTTCAACCATTAGTATTAGTTGGAAATCCTGAAGCTAAAGAAATGCCGAAAGATTGGACTGAGTTAGCAAGTAAATATAAAGGTCAATATTCAATTTATGGATTAACAGGTGGTACTGGACGTGCGATTTATGCAAGTATTTTAGTTCGTTATCTTGATGAAAAAGGAGACTTAGGTGTATCAGAAAAAGGTTGGAATGTTGCAAAAGATTATTTTACAAATGCATATACACTTCAAAAAGGTGAAAGTACAGTCGTTAAAGTTTTAGATAAAGAAAGTCCTGTTCAATATGGTATGATTTGGGGCTCAGGAGCATTAGTAGGACAAAAAGAACAAAATGTAGAATTTAAAGTAATGACTCCAGATGTAGGTGTTCCATTTGTAACAGAACAAACAATGGTATTAAATACTAGTAAGAAAAAAGCACTTGCTAAAGAATTTATTAACTGGTTTGGTCAAGCTAAAATTCAAGCTGAATATAGTAAAAACTTTGGATCTATTCCTGCAAATAAAGATGCGGTATCTGAATTACCAGAAGATACTAAGAAATTTGTTGGACAACTTAAACCACAAGCTATTGATTGGGAAGTTGTTGGAAAATACTTAGACCAATGGGTTGAAAAAGCAGAATTAGAATACGTTAAATAATTTTATAAATGGTATCACGAGTCTCGCAGGGTCTGAACTCTATTGGATAGAAAGAGCCTTTGCGAGACTTTTTGAAATAGATGAAGGAGAAAATATTATGATTAAATTTGAAAATATTCAAATTAAGTATGGAGATTTTATTGCAATTGATAATCTTAATCTTGAAATTAATGAAGGTGAATTTTTTACTTTTTTAGGACCGTCAGGTTGTGGAAAATCAACAACTTTAAGAGCTTTAGTAGGATTTCTTGATCCTTCTCAAGGACGAATTGAAGTAAATGGGAAAGATGTGACTAAATTAGAACCTGAAAAACGTGGAATTGGAATCGTGTTTCAATCTTATGCTTTATTCCCAACGATGACAGTATTTGATAATATTGCTTTCGGATTGAAAGTAAAAAAAGTTGCTCCAGATGTTATTAAAGCAAAAGTTGCAGCAGTAGCTGCAAAAATTAAAATTTCTGATAAACAATTACAACGTAATGTGTCAGAATTATCTGGTGGTCAACAACAGCGTGTAGCATTAGCTCGTGCATTAGTATTAGAACCTAAAATTCTTTGTTTAGATGAACCTCTTTCTAATCTTGATGCAAAATTACGTGTAGATTTAAGAAAAGAATTAAAACGTCTGCAAAAAGATTTAGGAATTACAACATTATATGTTACACACGACCAAGAGGAAGCTTTAACATTATCAGACAGAATTGCTGTATTCAATAATGGGTTTATTGAACAAGTAGGAACACCACCTGAAATTTATCATCAATCAAAAACAGAGTTTGTATGTGATTTTATTGGTGATATTAATGTCTTAACTGAAGAAACGGTTCATGATATTTTATCTAAAAATCCATCAGTAAACTTAGAAGATAAGAAAGGATATATTCGTCTAGAGAAAATTCGTTTTAAACGTGAAACAGAAGAAGATATCGTCTTAAATGGTACAATTATTGACACAGAATTTTCTGGTGTAAACGTTCGATATACGATACAAGTATCTGAAAATCAAATTGTCAATGTGACTCGTATTGATAGTCAATTTGCAATTAAATCTGTGGGGGAAAATGTAGAACTATATATTACACCTTCAGATATTGTTCAATATTAGGGAGGGGATAGTATGCGTAAAAAGTTAAATTGGAAAGATTGGCTTATTCGTTTAGGGTTAGTCTGGTTCCTAGTAACGTTTATTATTTATCCAAACTTTGATTTAGTAGTGAATGTATTTGTTAAAGACGGACATTTTTCTATAAATGCAATTGAACGTGTTTTAAAATCTCAAAGAGCTCTACAAAGTATTATGAACAGTTTTAAATTAGCTTTTTCATTGATTATTACAGTAAACGTTGTAGGAGTACTTTGTGTATTATTCACCGAATACTTTGATATTAAAGGAGCTAAAATCTTAAAATTAGGATACATGACTTCATTGATTTATGGAGGGGTTGTTCTTGCGACAGGTTATAAATTTGTTTATGGACCTTATGGAATGATTACAAGAGTTTTACAAAACATTATTCCTTCACTTGATCCTAACTGGTTTATTGGATATGGAGCAGTATTGTTTATTATGACTTTCTCAGGAACTGCTAATCATACATTGTTTTTAACAAATACGATTAGAAGTGTAGATTATCATACAATTGAAGCTGCACGTAATATGGGTGCAAAACCTTTTACAGTGTTTAGAAAAGTAGTTTTACCTACTTTAACACCTACCTTATTTGCATTAACTATTATGATTTTCCTTAGTGGATTATCTGCAGTTGCAGCACCAATGATTGTTGGAGGAAAACAATTCCAAACTATTAACCCAATGATTATTACATTTGCGGGAATGGGAAATTCTCGTGATTTAGCTGCATTACTTGCGATTGTTTTAGGAATTGCTACAACAATTTTATTAACTATTATGAATAAAATTGAAAAAGGTGGTAACTATATTTCAATTTCTAAAACAAAAGCACCTTTGAAAAAACAAAAGATAACTTCAAAACCATGGAATATTATCACACATATTGTTGCATATGCATTATTTACAGTGTTTATGTTACCTTTGGTCTTTATTGTTCTTTATTCATTTACAGATCCAGTAGCGATTCAAACAGGAAACTTGTCATTGTCTAACTTTACTTTAGAAAACTATTATCAATTCTTTAGTAATAGTGTTGCTTTCTCACCATTCTTAGTCAGCTTTATTTATGCAATTCTTGCTGCTATTACAGCAACAGTCCTTGCTGTTGTTTTTGCAAGAGTGGTTAGAAAACATAAATCTAAATTTGACTTCTTGTTTGAATATGGAGCTTTGCTTCCTTGGTTACTACCAAGTACATTATTAGCAATTAGTTTACTGTTTACATTTAACCAACCACAACCACTTGTATTAAATAAAATTTTAGTTGGAACATTTGTAATGTTATTGATTGCATATATTATTGTAAAAATTCCATTTTCATATCGTATGGTTCGAGCTATTTTATTTAGTGTTGATGATGAAATGGAAGATGCTGCTCGTAGTATGGGAGCATCACCATTTTATACTATGATGAAAGTTATTATTCCATTTATTTTACCAGTAGTTCTTTCAATCATTGCTCTTAACTTTAATTCGTTATTAACAGATTTTGATTTATCTGTATTCTTATATCATCCACTAGCTCAACCATTAGGGATTACTATTCGTTCAGCAGGTGATGAAACAGCAACTTCAAATGCACAAGCACTTGTCTTTGTATATACTATTGTATTAATGATTATTTCTTCAACAGTACTTTACTTTACTCAAAGACGAAGTAAAACAACTAGGAAGTAATTATGACTGCTTTAACCAATATTGATATAATAATACGAATTGTCTTATCACTTATAGCGGGAAGTCTAATTGGTATGGAGCGTGGAGGCAAATCTCAACCGGCAGGTATCCGAACGCACAGCGTTGTTTGTGTTGCAGCCTGTCTAATAATGATGACGAATGAGTTTGTTTCATATAAGTTTGGAACGGGGGATCCTACACGTTTAGGAGCACAAGTAGTCTCAGGAGTAGGTTTTTTAGGGGCAGGAACAATTCTTATAAAAGAAAATAAAAAGATTACAGGATTAACAACGGCTGCAGGAATTTGGGGAGCTGCAGGTATTGGTTTGGCGATAGGCGTTGGGTTCTATCAAGGAGCTATATTAACGGCTATTTCAATTTGGGGAATTATTTCAATGTTTCAACCATTGAAAATATATTTACAAAAACGTTCAAAAATTATTGAATTGTATATAGTGGTAAATTCAACAGAAGCCTATAATCGTGTATTAGTATATTGTGCTGAAAAACATATTCGTGTTACAGATTCAAGAACAGCTTTTGGCGAAGTGAATCAAAGTCGAATTCAATATTTTGATGTACCTGAAAAGAAAATAGCTTCATTTATTACTTTAGAACTTCTTGGTCGTTTTGAACATCTTCGTCTAATGGAAGAATTATCAGACATTGTTGGAGTTATTTACTTAGAAGAAACTAGTTAACGCAAGATAAAAAGGCGAGGGTAACCTTGCCTTTTTATCATAAAATGACTTGTTTGAAGTAAAAATCTAGTTCGTAAAATATGAAAATATAAATTGTATGTTAGGATTATATTTGATAGAATGATAGGGCAAATTACTTTGAAAATTTAGATTATTTTGAGGACTAAAAATGAAAAATAACAAGAAGATTACTATTTATGATATTGCACGAATATCAGGGGTATCCCCAAAGACTGTTTCAAGAGTTATTAATGGGGGAGAAAGAGTTAAACCTGAAACCTATCAAGCTGTAATGAAAGTAATAGATGAATTATCATATGTTCCAAATGCTTATGCTCAAAATTTAACGAAAAAAGAAACCATTAATATTTTAATATCTGTGAAAAAAATGGAATCATTCCCTTTAATTTGGTTTCAAACTTTACTAGATAAGGTATTGCAGACATGTAAAGAAGTAGGAGTTAATGCAATTGTTGAGTATTTTGGAGAAGGAGACTCTATTAAAGATTCTATTATTTCCAGTACGGGTAGTTTAGTTGATGGTGTAATTGTATTTTATGAAGGAAAAGATGATAGTCGAATTCAATATTTGAAAAAGAATAATATGCCATTTATTGTATTTGGGGAGTCTCACACAGATGGTGTTATTTATGTTTCAAATAATGATTTTCAAGCAGGATATGATTTAATGGAAGCTGTTGAAGAAAAAGGCTTTAAAAAGATGTGGTTATTAATGGGTGGACCATCTCTTGTTAACAAAAATCGTGAAAATGGTGTTAGAGAATGTGTAAGTGATAAGTCGTATGACATTAATCTGGAAGTTATATATGGACTGTTTACAATTGAGTCTGTATATGATTATGTTAGAGAAAATTTATCAACTTCAAATATTCCAGATATTATTTTTGTGTCTGGAGATGAAAAAGTTCAAGGTGTTATTCGAGCATGTTATGAAAAAGAGATTTCAATTCCTGACCAATTAACAATCGTTGGTTTTGATAATATACCAATAGCTAAATATTATACTCCCGCATTATCAACCATCGCTCCAAATTATACAGAATTAGCTAAAGAAATGATTGAAGGTGTTTTAGCGATTATAAATGGTGATCAAAGAGAGTCAGTTGAAGTTTCTGCAAGTTTAATAAGACGGCAAACTTTTTAACCATATTTGAATTTTGAAAATGTAAATTTTAACCTATTATAAAAAATTAAAGAATTATGTAATGTTATTGATATTAGAAAAAATTTTAATGCTTTAAAAAATACATTAAGTATTAGTAATGAAAAATTAGGCAATTCAATTTTAGACGGTGTAGAAAAAATGAAGAAATAAACAGATATGAATCTAAATCAATTAAAAATGCAGTAACAAATTCAAATGTAGTATTAGATAAAGTACAAGTAGGATGGAAACAACTTGAAGGGAAATGGTACTACTTAAATTCATTAGGAGAATTAATAATAAATACAATTACTCCAGATGGTTACTATGTTAATGATAATGGTGAATGGATTTAATTACTGAATAAAATAGGATTTTTGAATTAACTATATTGAAGGAATTAAGTAATGTTAGGTTGCTTGATTCCTATTTTAGTTGTGGAGTAAATCTTTTAGATATTAATAGAATTCTATCTATCGTAAATTCTTGATTATTCGTACTAAAATATGCTATCCTAACAAACGTACATAAAAAAGAATTACTACGATTTAGAAAAGGAAGGAGTTAGTATGAGTTACGTTTCAGTTGAGAATTTATCATTTTCGTATGATAATGAGCCCGTTTTAGAAAACATTAGTTTCACTGTTGAACCGGGAGAGTTTGTCATATTAACAGGTGAAAATGGTGCAGCAAAATCCACTTTATTAAAAAATATTTTAGGATTATTAACTCCAAAACAAGGAAAGGCAACAATTGCAACCGTTAATACACAAGGAGAAACATTATCCATTGGATATGCCCCACAACAAATTTCTTCTTTTAATGTGGGATTTCCTTCAACCGTTTATGAATTAGTTGCTTCAGGTCGTTACCAACAAGGTCGTTGGTTCCAACGATTAGATAAAGAAGACCACGAACATATTGAAAGAGCCTTAAAATCTGTTGGAATGTGGGATGAACGCCATAAACGTATTGGCGAGTTGTCGGGTGGTCAAAAACAAAGAATCTGTTTAGCGCGTATTTTTGCAACAGATCCGGACTTATTTGTTTTAGATGAACCAACAGCAGGAATGGATAAAACAAGTAGAGAGCGTTTCTATCATCTTTTACATCACAGTTGTGCACATCATGGAAAAGCGATTTTAATGGTGACGCATGAGGAAGAAGATTTGGAACATTATGTGGATAAACATATTCATTTGATGAGAAAGGAGGATTCTCCATGGAGATGTTTTTCTATGGTTTCATGCAAAGAGCATTCATCACAGGATTAGCAATGGCGATGATTACACCAATTTTGGGCTTGTTTTTAATTTTAAGAAGACAGTCATTATTGGCAGATACCTTATCTCATGTTTCCTTAGTGGGTGTTTCTCTAGGCTTATTATTAGGCTATAATCCTACCTTTATGACATTAGTAGTGGTAGTTTTAGCAGCTATTGTGTTAGAAGTAATTGGAAAATATTTTAAAGGTTATTCAGAAGTGACTGTTGCGATATTAATGTCTGGCGGGATGGCGATTGCCTTAATTTTAATGAATTTCCAAAAAGGTCGTTCAACGATTAGTGTGGATCAATTTTTATTTGGTTCCATTGTGACGATTACACAACAACAAATGGGATTGATGATAGCTTTAGCGGTTATTGTAGTCGTGTTATATTTAATTTTTAGACGACCATTATATGTTTTATCATTTGATGAAGATACTGCTTATACGGCAGGATTACCTGTTCGTTTGATGACACAAGTTTTCACGATTATTACGGGGGTAGTCATTTCAGTGATGATGCCAATTGCTGGAGCTTTATTAGTTTCAGCGGTTATTGTGTTACCAGCCTCTATTGCGATTCGTTTAACGAGAAGTTTTACAGGCGTAATTGTGTCGGGTATTTTAATTAGCATATTTGGTATTTTTAGTGGATTAAGTATGTCTTATGAATTTGATACACCACCAGGTGCTACGATTACTTGTGTATTCCTAATGATTTTAGTCATTAGTTTATTTGGAACAATGATTAAAAATCAATTCAAGAAATAAAGTTGAAGTCTCGGAAAGTTTGTCTAGCAGATTTTTCGAGATTTTTTATATTTTATGGAATGTTGACAGGTAGAGGAAAAGCAGAGTATAGTGACTGTACTAAGAAATTGGAGGATTAAAATGTTAGGTCAAATCTTTTCAAGTATGGCAACGATAGTTATCATGATTAGTTTAGGATATGTATTACAAATAAAGGGATGGTTTGACAAAAACTTTTCAACAAGTATTGCTTCCCTTATTATTAAAATTGCGTTACCCGCTTCGATTATGATTTCTGTTTTACGATTTATTTCAAGGGAGAAAATGATTGAATTTGTTGGAAGTTTAGGAATTCCACTGTTGAGTGTTATTGTTGGATATTTTGTTGCTTGGATCATTGTTCAAGTATTTCGTATTCCAAATAATCGTAAGGCGACGGTGATAAATACGATTGTCAATGCGAATACGATTTTTATGGGAATGCCTTTGAATTTATCTTTATTTGGTGAAGAGGCTATGCCTTATTTTTTAGTCTATTATGTAGTGAATACTTTATCGACTTTTACAGTGGGGACGTATTTATTTGCTTATTATAATCAGCAACATGTTGGAAAAGGAATTCAATGGAGTCGGATTTTCTCACCACCATTAATTGCCTTTTTAGGAAGTATGATTTTGGTATGGTTTGGAGGAACGATTCCAACGTTTTTGAATCAATCGCTTATTTATATTGGTAGTTTAGTAACGCCATTATCTTTGATGTATATTGGAATTCACTTAGCACAAGTGGGGCTTCGTTCATTGACGTTCGATCGAGATATGAGTTTAGCGATTTTGGGGCGTTTTGTATTGTTTCCAGTAATTCTGTTAACTGTCCAAGTGGGAATGATGCAATTGTTTTCAGTCGAATTACCAATGAAATTACAAGAAACGTTCTTCCTTCAATCAACAATTCCTACATTGGTTATAATGCCGTTATTGGCAACGGAAGAAAAAGCTGATGTTGATTTTGCGACATCCGCTGTTACGATTACGACTTTATTCTATATCGTGATTTTACCCGTATGGATGATGCTATTTTCGATTGCATTCCAGTAGAACGTAAAATTTAATAACGTAAAGCAAAAATAACAGAAAAAATTCCTTGAATAGCAAGGTCACCAGCAGCCTCGCAATGCGAGTCTCATGGCTAAAATTCGAGCCTCGGTCTCGAATTTCCCCTAGTAAAATAAGCCACTTTGGCTTATTTTACTACTGCTATTCAAAGGAGTTTTTCTTTTTATTTTTGCTAGATAAAAACGATATTTTAACTTTTGTAATAACATATAAAATAGAAACTGCTAAAGAAAATGGTATTATGTTCTATCAAATGGTAAGATGGTAAAAAATACTGTTATTGATGGATATCAATTGAATGAGAACGGTGAATGGATTTAGTCTATTTATCTACGTAAAGAAAAAATAACAGAAAAAACTTTTCTTAATACCAAAAGTACATGAGACAGCATTTATTGGCTGCTGGTGACCTTGCTATTCAAGGAAAGTTTTTTTCTGTTATTTTGTGTTAAAGGTTCATTAATGTGTTTCTTCTAAAAATGTATGTGTATCGAAGAAGTTGCCGAGTTCGGCTTTGATATGTTGGTTTTCGGTATTAATTTCTGTAATACGAATAATAGAAGAATAATCTTGTAATTGATGTCCAGAGACTCCTGATTCACAGAAAACGACTGCACCCACTGCATGAGAATCAAATTCTTTGATAAGACTTCGCATCCCATTAATGGTACCACCGGCTTTTAGAAAGTCATCGACAATCAGTACATTTGATCCACTTGGAAGTGTACGTTTAGATAATTCCATTTTTTCAACACGAGAAGATGAACCAGATACGTAATTAATACTTACAGTGGCTCCTTCTGTAATTTTCGAATCACGACGAACAATCACAAATGGCACATTTAAATAATTGGCAACTGTTTGAGCGATTGGTACACCCTTCGTTGCTACAGTCATAATGACATCGACTTTTTGGTCTTCATAGGCAGAAGCAATCATTTTTCCTAAGTGATGAAGAACGTCTGGTTTTCCAAGTAAATCAGATAAGTAAATATATCCACCAGGAAGTAGACGAGTTGAATCATTCATCTGGTCACAAATTTTTTGTGCTGCTTCTAATGCTTGTTCTTTTTTAATTTTTGGAGTGAAAATCACGCCTCCTGCAGCTCCAGGAAGTGTATTAACAACACCAATTCCTTGAATTTCAAAGGTGCGTTTAATAATGGCAATATCTTCACTGATGGAAGACTTTGCAGATTGGTATAAATCTGTAAAACTTGTTAATGAAATCAATGTGTGAGGATTATCGAGTAATCGTTGTGTCATATCGATTAAACGTTCGCTTCTCTTTAATTTCATTTGTTAGCCTCCTTTAATTTGAATCAAAGCTTATAAGACAGCTCTGGCTGAAGAATACTCCAGTAAAACTATTATACAGAAATTTACGAAAATTACAACAAAAAACAAGGCGAACATTCGTTAAAATTCGCTTTTTCTTTCATAATTTATTATTAATAATCGTGTTTTGTGAAGAGTTTCTTGATGTTACAGAGTAAATAAAAACCAAAGAAGTGTAAATTCTCCTTTGGTTTTTCTTTTTATTGTTTTTCTTCTTTGAATTAGTTCTCCGTGTTTAAGACGTGAGTTTCTACAGCTACTGCAACGCCATCTTCATCACAGCTTGTTGTAATGAAGTTTGCGAGTTCTTTAATTTCATCAATCGCATTTCCCATTGCAACGCCCATTCCTGCATACTCAATCATATCTCTATCGTTTTCTTGATCTCCGATACACATGACTTCACTAGCATCTAATCCTAATAACTCTGCTAGTTTAGCGACAGCATGTCCTTTACTTGCTTGTGGGTGTAGGACTTCTAAGTAAACAGGCATACTACGAACGATATTATGATTTTCTTTAAATGAGTCACTTAAATTTGGAATAAGATTTTCTAAAATTTCTGGTTCATCTACGAACATCATTTTTGAAAAAGTAGCATTTGAATCAAATTGATCCAGTGGTTGTTGAACAATTGGCATACCAACAAGGTCACGTTCCATATAAGAGTATTTTCCAATATCTGGTGTAGTAACATAAATATTTTTTTCATCGATTACGTGATAGTGAACGCCGTATTGTTGATGATAATCATCCATTTGTTTTAAATCATCCATCGTCATTCCAAAGCGTACTAAACTTTCTCCTGTTCCTGTTTTTTGAACAAGTGAACCGTTGTAAGTAATGACAAAATCACGATCATTAATTAAGTTTAGTTCTTTTAAATATCCTTGAACGCCTGGAAGTGGTCGTCCTGTACAAAGAACAATATAGACACCTTGTTCTTTTGCTTTTGTTAATGCTGCATGAACACGAGGAGTAATTTCGTGTTTTGAGTTAATCAAAGTTCCATCGATATCGATGGCAATTAATTTAATCATAGTCAGTCTCCTTTTTTCTGTATCAGTTTTATTATACCATAATTCACAACTGAATGAAAAAGTACAAAAGACTTTTCTTCGTAGCTGAATTCTATGGTGAGTTCGCTAGTTTAGAAAAGTCTTTGTCCTATTATTTCATTTGATTTGAGTAGACATCAAGTTTTGTAGCTAATGCTTGGAATTCTTGATAATCTTCGCTAAATAATTCTGATGTTCCTTCTGCAAACATTTCTCTAGGGAAGTATAAGCGTTCATCTCCACGAACTCTTCCTGAAATAGCAGATACTATCGAACTAACAATAGATAATTCGACCATATTTCCATTTCGTTCCATTAATTCAATTTGAGTTCTTGGTTTCACTGAATCTGGACGATAGAAATCATATGGTAAATCATAACTATTATTAATCGCAGTATAATACTCGGTATTATAACCAACATTTTGTACTAGTTCTTTCATACGTTCAATTGTTGTCACATCATTGACAGGGTTAAATGGCACGGATTTAAATGGTCTACGATTAATAAAACGATCGGCTAAATCACTTAAAATCGCATCGTCTTCAATTTGCCAATGAGCAAAATAAGTGTTTAAGACACTGTCGTCTAGACGAAGGTAATCTTCTAATGTCCAATTTTTTTCAAAAAATGGTTTTAAGAAAGAGGCTGTATATTTTAATGGATGCGTCGTTGAATGATAACATTCAGTAGCACGTTTTAATAAGTGATTTAACACCACTTCCATCCCTCTTGAGACTGGGTGGAAATAAACTTGCATATACATTTGATAACGGCTAACGACATAATCTTCTACGGCATGCATTCCTGAGAAGTTAAAGGCAATCCCACCTTTATAAGGACGAATCACACGTAAAATACGAGTTAAATCAAAGGTTCCATAGTTTACCCCTGTGAAATAAGCATCTCGTAGTAAGTAATCCATTCTGTCTGCATCAATTTGACTAGAAATTAATTGAACAACTTGTGGATTTGGATGTTTCTTTTGAATGACACTGGCTACTTCCTCAGGGAAAGTAGGAGAGACTGTTTTTAAAATTTTGTTTACTTCTGTGTCTGGTGACAAAATAATATCAATTGTAATTTGTTCATGATTTGTATCGAAAATTTTCTCAAAAGCATGAGAATAAGGGCCATGTCCGATATCGTGTAAAAGAGCGGCACATAGGACAACAAGGCGGTTAGAGTCATCCCATAATCCATCTTCTGAGGTTGTAGAAGGGTAGTTACGAACAAATTTGTCACAAATTCTTCTAGCAATTTCATAGACGCCTAATGAATGAGAAAAGCGGGAATGTTCAGCTGTATGGAAGGTGAACATAGAAGCGCCAGTTTGTTTAATTCGGCGTAATCGTTGCATTTCTCGGCTATTAATTAAGTCTAAAATCACACGGTGTTGAATGTGAATGTAGTCATGAACAGGGTCACGTAATACTTTTTCACGGGATAGTTCTTCAATATACATCAATCTTTTCCTCCTTATATTGTCTGGAATTACCGTTAAACTTTTCGAAGGTTTAAACGATCCATGGCTTTTTGATAACTTGCTTCAGTTGCAAAATTAATTTCTGACTCTAATAATTCACATTGCCCATCTAATAGAGCGGTTAAAATACGTTCTTTGACTTCTTGAACCGTTAGTGTTAAGTCTAATAATTGCGATACATTTGCCATACTATCTGCATTGATAGTTGGATAATGCCAACGAGTTTCTTCTCCCTTAATACTTTCTTCATAAAAATCATGGATTAAGTTTCCACGTTCTTCTTGATTTCCATTAATGCTAAGATAAATGGAGACACAAATGGAATTTTTGAAACGTCTTTGCGCAATTCCAGCAAATTTTTTCCCTTGGATACTTAAATCATAGTCTCCTGGGCAATAGGAATCACTCACTTCAAAGGCTTGGATTTCTTTTTCTCCAATAGCTTCTGGAAAGGCACGTGTGATGATTTCTTGCATCCATTCATATACTTGAGTAATCGTTGCATTTTGTCTAGAAAATAATAAACTAATATTTAAAACGCCTGAGTTACTAACAACGGCTAAGCCTCCAGCATGACGAACAACTGGTGTGTAATTTCGTTGTTTTAACAAAGCAACTCCCTCTTCTAAATAGGGTGTTTTAGTATCTGTCATTCCTAAAATCACTGTATCTTCCATTTCCCAAAAATGTAGAAAAGTTTCCGATGGAAATTGCACGAGATGATGTAAGATGGATTCATCCACTGCAAATGGAACAAAATAATCTTGCATTTGTTCTGATGAAGAGACAATTGTTTCTAGTAATTGAACTTGTTGATTTGTAATAGGTGTTTGTGTCATAAAAAATCCTTTCCAATAAATTAGGAATACACTTACATTATACCAAAAAAACGTGTATTCAGGCATAAAGAAGCGATTTTTTTGCCAAATTATTAAAGAATTTTCAAGATTTTAATGAAATAGTGGAGTTTTTCTTAGAGATTGAGTAGGATAAGGTTGAAAATAATACGAAAAGAGGGATTTTTATGAAAATTTTAGTCGTAGATGACGATCGCGAGATTGTTGAATTATTATCGATTTATTTAAGAAATGAAAAATTTGAAATTGTAAAAGCATATGATGGAAAACAAGCATTAGAAAAAATTCAAGCTTATCCAGATATTGATATGGTGATTTTAGATATTATGATGCCACGATTAGATGGAATTTCTGTTGTGCATGAAATTCGTAAAACGAATGATACTTTGCCGATTTTATTATTAAGTGCCAAATCAACAGATATTGATAAAATTCAAGGATTGACAAATGGGGCAGATGATTATGTAACGAAACCTTTTAATCCATTAGAAGTGATTGCACGTGTAAAATCATTATTACGTAGAACTTCAGCTTTAACAAAAGAAAGTGAAAGTGCGGAAGAAATTACGATTGGACCATTATTAATTAATAAAGGCTCTCATCAAGTAACAACATTAGATGGTTTAGAAATTCAATTAACGGTGTTAGAGTTTGGAATTTTATTCTTACTAGCAAGTCACCCTAATAAAGTATTTAGTGCAGATGAAATTTTTGAAACGGTATGGCAACAAGAAAGTATTGTCTCTACTAAAACGGTAATGGTTCACGTAAGTCATTTACGTGACAAGATTGCTGAAGCAACAGGTGGAGATAAGGTTATTGAAACCGTATGGGGAGTTGGCTATAAAATTGAAAGTAAATAGCAAATTTTTTCAAAAAAAGGCAGATAGAGAGGAAAAGCCTGCTGCCCTTTTAAAATTAACAGCCCGGGAAATTAGTGAATTATTTTTAGAAGGCGTGATTACACTCTGTATCGTCTTTGTCTTGTATTTAGGAGCTTTAGTATTGTTGAATCAAATTTTAGATGCGCCTGGATACTTTGTAGACGGCAGTCGTTCGATTCGTCAAGCTTGGAATGTTGAACCAAGTGAAATTCAATTATATAAAAATATTTTCTCCATTAGTTCGATTATTTTTGCGATTGGATTTACTTATTGGCGTTTAATTCGTCGTTATCATCAAATGCAATTATCTCATGTTTTAGAGGAATTACATTTAATTGCGCAAGGAGATTATGATCGAAGAATTCCTTTCCAATTAGCAGGAGATATGGGAAAAGTCGTGACGAGTATTAACCGTTTAGTAGATTCGACTGTAAGCGCCATGGAAGATGAACGGATGATTGAAAAATCAAAAGATGAATTGATTACAAATGTTTCTCATGATATTCGTACCCCTTTAACGTCTATTATTGGGTATTTAGGATTAGTCATTAATGGAAAGCCTAAAACAGCTGAAGAAACAAAGCGTTATGCAGAAATTGCGTATCATAAAGCGCAACAAATGAAGGCACTAGTAGATGATTTATTCGAATATACAACGACAAGTCCAAATGGAGCACCATTACGATTGAATGATATTCCAGTAGCGAATTTCTTAGAACAAGTAGCAGCCGATTTTGAATTAGAAGCACAAAAACGTCAAATGACAATTGAAGTGATTCCACCAAAAAGAAAAATGGTCTTGGAGATGGATGCCGAAAAGATGGTACGAGCGATTCATAATTTACTGTCGAATGCCATTAAATATGGTCGTGAAAATACGAAAATTACGATAGAAGTGTTGGAACAAAAAGACATTGTAACCATTGCTGTTCGTAATATTGGAGAACCTATCTCAAAAGAAGTGTTGGAGCATTTATTTAGTCGTTTTTATCGTGCAGAAGGCTCTCGTTCGAAAGAAACAGGGGGAACAGGCTTAGGTTTAGCCATTGCGGATAATATTGTTCGAAGTCATGGTGGGAGAATGTTAGCTGAATCTGTTGGAGAAGTGATTAGTTTTTATATTTGCTTGCCGAATGATGCGGATGTTTAGAGAGAAATAAAGTGCAACAAAAAGACATAACTATCTAGTATACTTAAGTCGACGAAACCAAAGTATAGAAATGATAGTTATGTCTAAACACTAAATAAAATAATACTACAAAAATTTATCATAATAATGATACAACATTAAAAATTTAAATTTATAATTTTATCGGTCTTATTGGCTAAATTCATATCATGAGTAACAATAATGATAGTTTTTCCATATTTATCGCGTAAATTTTTAATTAAGCTAAATACTTTTTCAGACATCATGGGATCAAGAGAACCTGTAGGTTCATCAGCTAATATCAAGTTTCCTGGTTTTAAAATACACCTAGCAATAGCAACTCTTTGTTGTTCTCCCCCAGACAATGTATTTACAATTTTATTTTTTAAATCAAATATATCCAACTCATTTAGAACATTATCTATTAGATGGATTTTTTCTTTTTTTGAGATATCTAAAAATTCCATAGCAATTAGTAAATTATCAACAACTTTTATATCATTGATTAAAGCAAACGATTGAAATAAATAATTAATACTGTCTCTTCTCAATTTCATTGCTAAGGAACTGTTGATAGATGGTAATTTTTTCCCATTTATTTTAATTTCACCACTATCAACTTTTTCGAGCATTCCAATCATGTTTAATATTGTACTCTTTCCAGAGCCAGACTTACCTATGATAGATACAATAGATTTTTCAGGAATAGAAATAGTGAAATTATCAATAATTTTTCTGCTATTATAACTTTTAGAAACATTTTTTAATTCTAGTATATTCATATTCCCCTCCTATGATTTTAAAAATAGATTTAGTTTTTTCATTTGATTACTTATCATAACCTTATAAAATATAATAAGTTGTATTAAACCAAGAACTATCATAAATACTATGCCGACTTTACTATGAAAAAGTATAACAGTTACAATGTCTAAGGCTATCACAAAAGTTGTTAACAGTAGCGGGATTTTGTATATACTAAAATTGCTATATCCCAAGAATTTCTTAACGGATATTTTTTCTTTATACGCATTCTGAAAAATAGTTATGATGCTAATCAATAAAATAATAACGATAAATGTAATAGCAATTAAAGTTCCCAGAAATAATTGTATCGTTAACCATAAATCTTTTTGTATTCCATCAACAAATAAACGAATTGTAGCAAACTCTATATAGTTATCATTTAAATTAAATTTTGATAAGTATTCTTGGCTTAAATACTTCGCTTCAGCTTCCCCTTCAAGTTTAATATAAGAATTTTCTAACCCTATAGCAATTAAGCTTTCTGTCTCTCTATAGATCATATTCTCAGGAGTAATGACTAATATGATTGGATCTTTAATCATAAGTTTATCTACTGATTTCGTACTAAATGAAAATACTTCTTGATTGAATTGATATTTTAAAAATTCAAATTCTTTATTTTCATTAAAACTAGTTTTTATATCATCTGATCTAATATTTTTAGTATCTTTTTCAATAAGCATTTCTTTTAACAATTTAATTTCATTATCTGATTTATTTTCTGGAATTAAATAAGTTCTAGTCCCTCGCTTAGCATTTTTTATAACTGAATCTTCAATTTTTATACCAATTTTTTTTAAATAATTAGGAGAAGCAGTCAGTGTCCAAAATTCTTCGTTAGGAACAGATTTATAAACTTCGTTTAATTTATACTTTTTTAGCATATCCTTGGAAATAAATGAAGTGTTTATGATATTTACATCATTATCATCTGAAATTTCTTTGTACCAGTTATAAAAATCTCTAAATAACTCTTTTGATTGCCTGTTAAAACTAGCTTGATCATTTCCAACGCTAATATTTTTTAAAATTTTATAGTCAGAAACCTTATTCCAGTTTTTAGAGATTTCTATATTTTTTTGAACTTCTTGGTAGGGGCTATCTATATATACACTTCCTACAATTAAGAAGATATTAAAAATAAAATACACCAATACTGCAACAATCATATATTTTCTTCTTGGTATTCTTTCTCTTGCTGCATTTATTGCTGAAATTAAGAAGATAAAAAGGGATGCTATTAATAATAAAATACTAATGATTATAAAATGAAGTATTCCTATCCCAAGCATTAAACTAATAAAAAAAATGGAGTTGAAAGTAATATCCGTTAAAACTAATCCATAGGGTATGAATAAAAAAATAGATAACAGAGCCGTATAAATTAACGGTTGATATAACTTAATAGCAAAATATTTTCTTGACCATCCTAGTAAAATAAGTTTACCTAAATTAGGCAAATACTTTATCGTTATTACAATAAGTAACGATAATAATACTAAATTGCTAATCACAAACATACCAACTATTATTATTTCATTCAATCCATGATCTAGAAAATATCCAGATTTACCATCAAAAAAAACGGAACTATCAACACCACTCACTTTACTGAGTCCTTCTAAAAATTCTATTTTTTTTGAATTATCTAATCCCAGAATTCTGTATTCACCATTAATAGTTTTTGTTTCTCTAATTGTATTTGATAACTTTTTAAAGACTATATTTTCTCCGAATTTAAAACGTGGAATATTATCAATACTATTTAATGTAGTTTCAGATACACCCAAAGTTGCATTTTCATCTTTTGCAACTAATAATTTCTCTAATTTATTTGAATTAGTAATATTTTGCCCTAAAAAATCAAGTGTTAACTTATCTTTATTAGATTTTATATCCCCATCAATACTAAACAAAGCACCAATAACTGAACCATGTCTATTAAGCAAAAAATCTTTCCTAATATAAAACAATCCATTTTGTTCTGCATATTCATTTAAAAATTTATACGTAGAGTCTGCTTTTTCTTCTGGTATCGTTTTTAATTGAATATATAAAGCGGAAGATGGATACATACTTAATTTATTAAAATATGCTATATCCATGTAAAAAGTTGCCACTAATGAAAATAAAACACCATTTAGTAATATCATAATACAAGTTAAATATTTTAATAAATTATTGTTAAAAATACTTTTCATAGTGCCTCCTAAATGAATTATTATATAGAAAGGCAAAAGAATCTATTAAATTCTTTTGCCTTTCAAATTTAACTATCTACAATCCCAATATGCTCTAGCTGTAGAGTTTCCTATAAACCGTGAAGCATAAGCAACTTCGCCAGCATCTTTCCAACCTGAAAATGAACCATTTGCTGTTGCGGAATGTTCGAAGTCATGTGTTTGAACTTCTGAATAACTAAATACTCCCCATTTTCTTCCATACTCCCAGTTAACAGGTTCACCCTTATAATAAACAGTTGCAGATGTTGCGTATGCAATTCCTGGAATAGAAGCTAATACCATAAGTGTTGCGATAATTATTGTCATTCTTTTCATAATTTTATTTTTCATTTTATATCTCTCCTTTGAAGTTATTTAAATATGAACTAACTAACATAAAATTATTATTCCCAACAACTTAAATAGATTAAAATAAGTAATCTCCATTTTTATATCTATGAGGATTAATATTTTCCATGCTTAGCACCTCCTTTTTTATGTTTTATATAAATTAATCACCTTATATTAATTGTTTCTATTTAAATTGAATATTTAACTTAATAGAAACTTCACCCACACGTTAACTTACTTTGTGTTGTTTTTAACTATTTTTCTTTGCTTATATTATAATGTATTAACCGTTTACATTCAAGTGATAATGTGTACTTTGAAAAGATATATTTCTGAGATATCGACCCCAAAAAGTTGGACTAAAAATCTAACCGTTGGAGGTCGGTATCTTTTTGCTAGTCATCATTTTATAAAATTGTTATGATAGAACAAAATGAATGTGGAGGAAGAAGTATGAAATTAACAACATGGAATGTGAATGGAATTCGTTCTGTTTTAAATAAAGGGGCTTTACAAGAATATGTATTAGAAGCTCAACCAGATATTTTATGTTTACAAGAAACAAAAGCACAGCCTGAACAAGTGGATTTAGGAATGGAATTTGCAGGCTATCATGCGTATTGGAATTCAGCAGTAAAAAAAGGATATTCTGGAACAGCTATTTTTACAAAGGAAGAACCGATTTCTGTTCAATATGGATTAGGAATTGAAGAACATGATCAAGAAGGACGTGTCATTACAGCAGAATATGCTGATTATTATTTAGTGACAGTTTATACACCAAATGCAAAACGTGATTTAACTCGTTTAAGTTATCGCCAAGTGTGGGAAGATGATTTCTTAGCTTTTATTAAAAAGTTAGAAGAAACAAAGCCTGTTATTTTCTGTGGCGATTTAAATGTAGCGCATAAGGAAATCGATTTGGCAAATCCAAAAACAAATACAAAAAATGCAGGATTTACAAAAGAAGAGCGTGAAAAATTTGATCAAATTGTAGAGAATTGCTTAGTAGATGCGTTCCGTTTTCGTTACCCAGAAGCAGTAGGAGCTTATACTTGGTGGAGCTATATGGGTGGCGCTCGTGCAAGAAATATTGGATGGAGAATTGACTATTTTGTTGTATCAGAAGTGTTAACTTCTCGCATTCAAGAAGTGAAAATTCGTGCGGATGTAACCGGAAGTGACCACTGTCCAGTGGAAATGGAAATTATCTAAGAATTAAAAAAATGTCTGAATTTTGATAGTGAGGGAGCTATGAAGGTTCAGACTTTTTTGTTGAGTAGGAATCTGCTCATATTCTGCTTACATTCTGCTCAAAATTTGCTCATTTTTTTAAATTCACTTAAAATGAAGATGTATAATCGAAAAAGAACGTTTGTTCGTAACAAAAAAGAAACTATGCTATACTAAGGTGAACGCCTAAGGGCAGAGTTTTTGATTTTAGATAGAAATAGAGGAAGATGGAATGGCGAAAGATCAGATTATCGTTCGTGGAGCACGCTCCCATAATTTAAAAAATATTGATGTAACGATTCCAAGAGATCAATTAGTAGTAATTACAGGATTATCCGGTTCAGGGAAGAGTTCACTAGCTTTTGATACATTATATGCAGAAGGGCAAAGAAGATATGTAGAGAGTTTATCGGCTTATGCACGACAATTTTTAGGGCAAATGGATAAACCAGATGTTGATAGTATTGATGGGTTAAGTCCAGCAATTGCGATTGACCAAAAAACAACTTCTCGTAACCCTCGTTCAACTGTCGGAACAGTAACGGAAATTAATGATTACTTGAGATTACTATATGCACGTGTAGGAAAACCGTATTGTCCAAATGACGGCACTTTAATTGAAAGTCAATCGATTGAACAAATGGTGAATCGTGTAATGGAATTGCCAGAAAGAACAAAAATTCAAATTTTAGCTCCGATTGTAAAAGGGAAAAAGGGAGAACATAAAAAAGTTTTCGAAAATATTCAAAAAGACGGCTATATTCGTATTCGAGTAGATGGCGAAATGATGGAGACAACGGATGAAATTTCATTAGAAAAAAATAAAAAACATTCGATTGAAATTGTTGTCGACCGTATTATTGTGTCGGATAAGAGCCGTTCAAGATTATTCGATTCATTAGAAGCAGCGCTTCGTTTAGCAGAAGGGTATGCGATTGTCGATGTCATTGGGCAAGAAGAAATCTTATTTAGTGAGCATTACGCTTGTCCTCATTGTGGATTTACGATTGGAGAATTAGAGCCACGTCTATTTTCATTCAATGCACCTTTTGGAGCTTGTCCGGAATGTGATGGATTAGGAATGAAATTAGAAGTGGATATCGATTTAGTCGTTCCAGATAAAGAAAAAACATTAAATGAAGGAGCATTAGCGCCTTGGAATCCGATTAGTTCGAACTATTATCCAGAGATGTTGCGCCAATTTTGTGAGCAGTTTAAAGTTCCAATGGATTTACCGTTTGAAAAATTAACACAGTCTCAGAAAAATCTAGTGTTATATGGTTCTGGAGATGCCACTTTCCATTTCCATTATGAAAATGAATTTGGTGGTGTTCGAGATGTGGATGTACCTTTTGAAGGAGTCATTGTCAATGTGAAACGCCGCTATCATGAGACGAATAGCGATTATACTAGAGAACAAATGCGTCAATATATGACGGAATTATCGTGTAAAGCTTGTCATGGACATCGTTTAAATGAACAGGCATTGGCAGTCAAAGTGAATCATAAACATATTAGTGAAGTATTGGAACTATCCGTTGATGAAGAAATTGAATTTTTCAAAGACTTAACGTTATCTCCACAAGATGAACAAATTGCCGCTCCTATTTTAAAAGAAGTGCAATCTCGTTTAACATTCTTGAAAAATGTTGGGTTGCAATATTTGAACCTTAGTCGTGCAGCAGGAACATTATCAGGGGGGGAAGCACAACGGATTCGTCTAGCGACTCAAATTGGATCGAATTTATCAGGAGTATTATATATTTTAGATGAGCCATCGATTGGATTGCATCAAAGAGACAATGATCGATTAATTCAATCGTTACAAAATATGCGTGATTTAGGAAATACATTAATTGTAGTAGAACATGATGAAGACACGATGAGAGCAGCAGATTACTTAATTGATATTGGACCGGGAGCAGGAGAATTTGGAGGACAAATTATTGCTGCTGGAACGCCAAAAGAAGTGGAAAAAAATCCAAACTCATTGACGGGTCAATATTTATCAGGGAAAAAATCAATTGCCGTTCCAACTGAACGTAGAACAGAAGATAAAGGGTGGATTCGCTTAAAAGGAGCCAGTGAAAATAACTTAAAATCTGTTAACGTCGATATTCCTTTAGGAAGATTAGTAGCAGTTACAGGAGTTTCAGGTTCTGGAAAGAGTTCTCTTGTCAATGGAGTATTGAAAAAAGCTCTAGCAAGAGAAATTTCAAAATCAAAAGAAAAGCCAGGAGCCTTTAAAGCGATTAAAGGATATGAAGGATTAGATAAAATTATTGATATCGATCAAAGTCCAATTGGTCGTACTCCAAGAAGTAATCCAGCAACTTACACTAGTGTATTTGATGATATTCGTGACTTATTTGCAACAACAAATGAAGCAAAATTACGTGGCTATAAAAAAGGACGTTTTAGTTTCAATGTCAAAGGTGGACGATGCGAAGCGTGTAAGGGGGACGGTATTTTAAAAATTGAAATGCATTTCCTACCAGATGTATACGTCCCTTGTGAAATTTGCCATGGTAGTCGTTATAATTCAGAAACATTGGAAGTCAAATATAAAGGAAAAAGTATTGCGGAAGTATTAGAAATGACGGTAGATGATGCGGTAGAATTTTTTCAAGCTGTTCCAAAAATTAAACGAAAACTTCAAACGATTAAAGATGTTGGTTTGGGCTATGTGACTTTAGGACAATCCGCTACAACTTTATCGGGTGGAGAAGCACAACGGATGAAATTAGCGAGTGAACTGCAACGAGTGTCTACAGGGAATACTTTTTATGTATTAGATGAGCCAACGACTGGGCTTCATACAGATGATATTGCTCGATTATTAGAAGTATTGAATCGTTTAGTAGAGTCAGGAAATACTGTTTTAGTGATTGAACATAATTTAGATGTAATCAAAACGGCTGATTATATTATTGATATGGGACCAGAAGGTGGAAGTGGTGGAGGACAAGTTGTCGCTACTGGAACACCTGAAGAAGTTGCTCAAGTGGAAGGAAGCTTTACAGGACAATATTTGAAGAAAGTATTGAAATAATTAAATTTAAAGTTTTTGAAACTATTTACAATAAAAATTAGCCTTCTTTTGAGAACTCAAGCAGAACTATTGTCATTCAAAAAAAAGTATGGTACTCTTTGTACATAAAATAACATTTTCGGGGCAAGGTGTAATTCCTTACCGGCGGTATAGTCCGCGAGCCGAACAGGCATGATCTGGTGCAATTCCAGAACCGATAGTGATAGTCTAGATGAGAGAAAATGGTTATATTTCACGTTCGAAGATACCAATCAATTTGATATATAAGAATGCAGCGATGAAATGTAGACCATTTTGTTGCTGCATTTTTTTGTGCAGTTATACAAATAAAATGGAACAAGAACGTGAGAAACCATCCGATCCTTCACCCGGTTAAGGAGGAGATGTACGATGAGTACAAATGCAAAAACAGTGTCACGTTATGCGACAAAACAAATTATTTTAGTAGGACTATTCGGTGCGTTAAGTACGATTCTAATGTTATTAGAATTTAGTCTTCCATTTATTCCACCATTTGTTAAAATGGATTTTTCTGAATTACCTGTTATTTTAGGAGGTTATTTATTAGGACCATTATATGGTGCGTATATTGCAATTGTAAAAGTTGCATTGAACTTTGTTTTAAATGGAACAACAACATTTGGGATTGGCGAAACAGTGAACTTAATTGGAAGTTTAAGTTTCATGTTACCAGCGGTATTTTATTATAAATATCACCGTACATTTAAAGGGGCGATTACAAGTTTAGTGATTGGTACAACTACTGCAACAGTAGTATTGTTAACAGCAAATTATTTTGTAATTTTCCCATTATATGCAACAGCGATGCATTTCCCAATTGAAAAAATTGTTGCACTTGCAGCTACTACAAACCCATTTGTCACAAATTTATGGACATTGATGCTATTTGCCTTATTACCATTTAATGTATTAAAATTTGGCTTAAGCAGTGTACTATCGTTAATGCTTTATAAAAAAGTTGAAAAAGTATTAAAATTAGAGAAACAATAAATTTAATAACTCAAGAAACCCACTACCCAGAACTTGTTAGAAATAACTGCCATTTCTAACAAGTTTTTTTGTTGGAAAAAATTGTCAGCGTCGTAGATCAAAGAAGTTTCTTATAATGATTTGCCTTTTTTCTGTATGTAGTATAAACTTTACAAAAATAGGAATAAGAGGTGTTCTCAGTATGAAAGAGGAAAATATTTCTAGATTTATGAGGGATGGAAAAATTACTGTTCTTCCTAAAAAGCAGAAAAATAAAATGGAAATCTTTGAATTTATTTATAATCATTTAAAGAATCATTCAGAGACGTATACTGAAAAAGAATTGAATGAAAAAATTAAGGAATTATATGATGATTTTGCTACAATGCGTCGTTATTTAGTAGACTATAAATTTGTCATTAGAGATGATTATGGAAAAAATTATCAACTGAATCCAGATGTTGAATTAGATAATTAAATACAAAAACAGGAAACGGTAGAGGAAAGGTCTCTATCGTTTTTTGTTGGTTTTAGGAAATTCAAAAATATAAACGATTTCGACTACAGTCGATAAAAACAACAGAAATCTATCTAGTTTCGATTATAATCGAAACAGCAGTTCCAATTTATGTTTATTTCGAGTATAATCGAAATAGTAGAATATGAGGTGATGAAGATGGAATATATGGAAAGACCTAAATATATAAAACAAATTGAGAAGTTTATCGATAAACCTGTTATTAAAATTTTGACAGGGATGCGACGTGTTGGAAAGTCAACGATATTAATGATGATTAAAGATAAACTGCTCACAGCAATACCTGATCAACAAAAAATCTATATCAATTTTGAGTCTTTAGAGTTTATGTATATTAATGAAGCGAATTTATTGGCGAAATATTTAATGGATAAAACAAAAAATGTAGAAGGAAAAATGTATTATTTTTTTGATGAAATTCAGTTAGTAAAAGACTGGGAAAAAGTCATCAATGGATTAAGAGTAGATAAAGATTGCGATATTTATATCACAGGTTCTAATTCAAATTTGATTTCTGGAGAACTTGCAACATTGCTAGCAGGTCGTTATGTAGAATTTGAAATTCAGCCATTTACTTTTGATGAATTTTCAATCATTTTTAAAGACTATTCGTTATCTAAGGAAGAACTCTTTATGAAATTTATTAAAATCGGTGGGATGCCTATTTTAAAATATTTTAATTTAGAGGAAGATACGAGTTACAAGTACTTGAACGATGTGTACAATACGGTTTTAGTTAAAGATGTATTGAACTATAACAAAATACGAGATGTGGATATTTTTAATCGTATCTTGTCTTTTGCGATTCAAAATATTGGTTCTACATTTTCAGCAAGTAGTATTAAGAGATATTTGAAAAGTGAAAGTAGAGAAGTTTCGATTGATACAATTCTCAATTATTTAGAATATTGTAGTAGAGCCTTTATTTTAAAGAAAGTTCCACGATTTGATACAGTAGGAAAAAAGAATTTAAAAGTCGATGAGAAGTATTATTTGACAGACCATGGTTTTAGAGCAGCAAAAGGATATTCTAATACAAAAGATATCGAAAGAATTTTAGAGAATATTGTGTATATTGAATTAATTTCACGAGGATATAAAGTTGAAATTGGAAAAGTAAGGGATTTGGAAGTTGATTTCATTGCAAGTAAGGGAAATGAGAGAGTGTATTATCAAGTTTCCTATATGATGGGAACAGAAGAAACAAGACAGCGAGAATTTGGTGTGTACCATCAAATAGATGATCATTATCCAAAATATGTTTTGTCAATGGATAAAGTAGATTTTAGTCAAAACGGAATTATTCATAAGAATGTAATAGATTTCTTACTAGAGAGCACAATGATTGAATAACCAATGATGAGGCTTTTGGTTGTATGAGAAATGATAGCTTTACTAGTATTTTCGAGAAAAATACGGTAGGATGGATAGCGGAATAAATGAAAGTTGAGGAGTAGAATATGAAAAAAGAAACGCGAAGTTTGGTTCAAACGGTCGCAATAGTGTTAAGTATCCTTTTTATCGTTCTTGCGATGATTAATTCGCATTTTGATTGGCAATTATTAGCGATACCTGGAAGTGCATTTGCTTTATTATCGATTTTTATGAGTTGCTTATTATTATGGTTATTTGTAGGAATCGACTGGCCAAGTGTTTTATGTTTAGTCTTATTAGGACTCGGGTGGCTTCCAAAAGTAACGTATAGTCAAGTATTTTCTCTTTCTTTTGGAAATAGCACATTTGTTTTCTTATTATTTACGTTTATAGTGACGTATGCTTTAGAACAGACTCCTGCTTTGAAACGTTTAGTGGGTTGGTTTTTAAAAACGAATTTTGCAAAGAAAAGTCCGAGTCATTTTTTAGGAGCCTTTCTAGGTGCTGTGTTAGTCATTAGTTGTTTTATTTCACCGACAATTTTATTTATGATTGTCTTTCCAATTTATGAAGAGATGATGGAAGTATTTGGATTAGAAAAAGGGAGTCGACAAGCGTCCTTTATTTTAATTACATTATTTTCTACCATTGCGATTGGAACGGCGATGACGCCGATTAATCATGTCTTTGCGATTACAGCAATGGGATTGTATCATACAGCAACTGGTGTAAGTATTTTAAATGTACAATATATGGGAATTGCGATGCCGGCAGGGCTTTGTATTTTTGTTGGAATGTTGGCAAGTTTACACCGCTTATGGAAATTAGATTTATCAGAAGTAACGTTCCAAAGTCTAGAATCATTGGAAAATTTACCAAAAGTGACAAAAAAAGAAAAATGGATTGTTTCTATTTTTTCAATTGTGATTGCTTTATGGATTATTCCGGAATGGTTAGGAATTGTTTCGCCTAGTGTGGCAGCTTTCTTAAAATCTGCGGGGATGGCATTCCCACCAATGATTGGTGCGGTATTATTAGCTTGTATCCGTGAAGATGGAAAACCGTTAATGTCGATTCAAGAAGCTTTAACACGTGGCGTTTACTGGCCAAGTTTATTATTAGTAGGGGCAACTTTGAGTTTAGGAACTTTATTAACAAAACCAGAATTAGGGGTATTACCTTTAATTGAAAGTGGGTTAACTCCTTTATTCCATCAATGGAGTGCGATGGTAATTGTCATTGTCTTTGTCATTTGGGCGGGACTTCAAACAAATTTTTCATCGAATTTAGTAACCGTTTCGGTTGTGACGACTGTGTTAACAACGATTGCTGCTAGTACGGATTTAGGAATTCATACAGCTGTTGTTGCTTGTTTAATTGGTTTTATGGCAAGTTTAGCCTATATGACTCCGCCGGCAATGCCTTATGTAGCCATTTCTGTTGGTAGTGGATGGACGAGTTCAAAAGATGCCTTTTTATATGGTGGATGGTTATTAGTGTTAAGTATTGTAAGTGCAATTGTAATCGGGTATCCATTAGGGACTCTATGGATGTAAGAAAGGAGAAAATCATGTTAGAAGAACAACGTCAGAAAATTGATTCTATTGATCGCCAAATTGTTGCGTTATTTGAAGAACGAACAAATGTAGTAGAAGAAGTAGCGAAAATTAAGTTAGAAAATGATATTCCGATTTTAGATAGTGGTCGTGAGGAACAAGTAATTTTGAAAGTTCAATCGTATTTAAAAGACGAGTCTTTAAAAGATGAGTTGGCTGAACTTTATACTGAATTAATGCGAATTTCTCGTAAACATCAAAAAAATTGGATTGAATAACAAGGATAATTGAAACAGGAATACTCCAATCGCTTCGAGGGAAGTGGTTGGAGTTTTCTTATATAAAAATAAATATTTTTTGAAAAAAGGTATTGCAAAAAGTTAAAGACTAGTTTATTATATATGAGTACGTTATTTTAATAACAGCTGGAGGGGTAGCGAAGTGGCTAAACGCGGCGGACTGTAAATCCGCTCCTTAGGGTTCGGCAGTTCGAATCTGCCCCCCTCCACCATTGGGGTATAGCCAAGCGGTAAGGCAACGGACTTTGACTCCGTCATTCGTTGGTTCGAATCCAGCTACCCCAGTAGGATAGACAGCTTCGGCTGTCTTTTTTATTTCCTAATTTTTTATTAAATTTTCTCAGATACTCTTGATTTAAAGTACCTAGTCCGTGATGATGGTCGTAAAGGTGGGAGTTAGAGAAAGGAGCAAAGGTGATGAAAAAGTTTAGTACCTATTATTGGAAATTTATCATGGGAATGATAGTACTAACGAGTGTAATAACAGTATATGCTATGAATCAAGGAAGTTCATTATTAGCTAAAGATGGAGAAGTTGTCTTATTCGTTTTTCTAATGGCTTTATTGATGATGGTTGCAGAACAATGGAATGGGAAAACGTGGAAAAATTCTCCATTAATGGTATTAGGGGAAATGATGTTTTCGATTATGTTAACACCAATCTTTTTTATGTCGTATCGTTATATGGCAGAAGTATTAAGTTTAGGATGGATTCTTCATTTATCTAGTCCAATGATTTTATTAATGCGATTACTTGGAATGATGCAATATATATTAGTATTGGTAAATCCAATTATGGCAATTTTAAAAGCTATTCAATTTGTGAAGACTCCTTATGAAAATAAAATTAGTTAAAATAAACTCTCAGAATGATAGAAGCTCTATTTTTCTGAGAGTTTGTTTATTTTGTGAAAAAATGGAATAATTGAATGATTTTAAGTTAAAAGACTAGGATTTTCCTTGAAAACGGTTTATAATGACTTCATAAAGAAAGCGTTTAAAAAACTAGGGGAGGAGGAATAATCATGAATGAAATAGAATTAGTGTGTTTTAGAATGATTAGTGCATTAGGAGCAGCTCGTTCTGCATTTATGGAGGCAATAGTAGCCGCAAAAAAAGGAAATTTTGAAGAAGCTCAATCTTTGATTGAGGAAGGTCAACAGCAACGATTAAAAGGACATCAAATACATTTTGAATTATTACAAAAAGATAGTTCAGGAAATAAGGTACCTTTTTCGTTGCTTTTATTACATTCAGAAGATCAATTGATGAGTGTAGAAATTTTACAAGTAACAAGTGAAGAAGTGCTCGCATTATATCAACGATTGGATAAAATTGAAAAAGCGTAAGAATAAAAAACTGGGGGTATAAATATGAAACGTGTGTATTTATTTTGTAATGCAGGAATGTCTACAAGTTTAGTGGCAAGTAAGATGCAAGAAGTTGCGAATCAACATCAATTGCCAATTGAAGTCAAAGCATTTCCTGATGTTCAGCTAGATTCTGTAGTTCAAGAATTTCATCCGGATGTCATTTTGTTAGGACCTCAAGTGAAATTCAAATTTAATGCTACTCGTGATAAATATGAACCTACTGGTATTCCTGTGGAAGTCATTAATCTTGAAGATTATGGGAATGTTAATGGGGAACGTATTTTGAAACGCGCGATTCAACTGATTAAAAATAAAAAATAGGAGGAATTGTTATGTTTGCTTCGTTAGAAAAAATAATGGGAAGTTCCGCGGAAAAATTAGGCAATAATAAAGTCTTAATTGCGATTCGTGATGGTTTCTTAGTATCCACACCATTAATTATTGTGGCTTCTATTTTCCTTGTTATTGCGAACTTTCCAATACCAGGGTATGTTGATTTCTTAGCTCAATTTTTTGGTCAAGGTTGGCCAAGTAAAATGGATGCTGTCATTGATTCAACATTTAGTGTTTTAGGATTATTAGGAGCTTTTGGAATTGGATATGCATATGCTCGTCAATTGGAAAACGATCCAATTGCGGGTGGAGCCGTTGCGCTTGTATGTTTCCTTATTATTACACCAAAAGTTCATTCTGATTTCGTAAATGCAGCGAATGGTAAAGCTTTTAATGGATTTGCATTAGCACATTTAGGTTCTGCAGGAATGTTTTTGGCAATGTTAACAGCTATTATTTCTGTAAAAATTTTTGTAACGGTTAAAAACAAAGGTTGGGTTATTAAAATGCCTGATGGTGTTCCACCAGCTGTAACTCAATCATTTGCAGCATTAATTCCAAGTGCATTTGCAATGTTCTTCTTTTTTGTAGTGTATTTAGTGTTCTCAGCAACAGATTATCAATACGCTCATAACTTTATTTATAAAATTTTACAAGCACCATTAATGGGATTCGGACAAAGCTTGATTTTTGAACCAATTTATCAATTCTTATCTACTTTATTCTGGTTCTTTGGTATTAATGGGCCAGCTGTAACGAATACGGTATTTAATCCAATTCATTTAGCGTTAACAGCAGAAAACTTAGAAGCCTTTAAACAAGGAGCAACACTTCCTAATATCTTTACAGGTCCATTCGGAGATTTCTTTGGAAACTTTGGTGGTGGCGGTAGTACATTGTCACTTGTTTTCTTAATGGTATTCTTCGGAAAATCAGAACGTATGAAAAAATTAGGACGTTTAGCTATTGTTCCTGGTATTTTTGGGATTAACGAAATGATTATTTTTGGATTACCAGTTGTATTAAATCCATTAATCGTTATTCCATTTATTTTAACACCATTAGTGAATACTATTTTAGCCACTATTGCTACATTAATTGGTTTGATTCCATATACTACAGGAGCAGCACTTCCTTGGACAACTCCATTCTTCTTCTCTGGTTGGTTAGCCACAGGAAGTATCGTAGCAGGTTTATTCCAAATTGTATTAATTATTATCGGAATGTGTATTTACTATCCATTCTTTAGAGTGATTGATAAACAATATCTTCATGAAGAACATCAAGCTGCTAATTCATTAAGCGATGAATTAGATGAATTGTCATTAGATGATTTAAGCTTTGATGATTTATAAAAAGTAATAAACGAGTAGAAAAGTTGAACGTGCGGAGGTGGGAAGACAACAGAAATGAATCAATTTCTGTCGTTATTCCCACTTTTTTTGAAGGGAGAAAGCATATGCGAGTGATATTATTTTTAAATCAAATACAAGCGGGTTATGGTGGAAAGGAAAGAGCAGATACTCCTCTTGGGTTAGAAAAAGGAGGAATTGGCTCCTACTTAATGTATAAAGATTACTTTTTAAAAGAAAATTTACAAGTATTAGCGACTGTCTATTGTGGTCCAGATTATTTTACGAATCATAAGGAAGAAGTGCTTCATAAAATTCATAATTTGATTTTGAAAACAAATGCAGAAGTGTTGTTTGTGGGCCCATGCTTTAATGATGAAAGTTATACAGAAATGGCAGCAAATGTAGCTTCTTTTATTGAGCATCAAACAGATTGTAAAACGTATGTAGCTTGTTCGAAAGAAAATGAAGAGATCATTCAACAATTCAAGGAACAGACGACTATGATTGAAATGCCTAAAAAAGGTGCAGTTGGTTTGAATGATGCGTTGAAAGACATTGCGCTAATTATTGCGCATGATCAACAAGATTCGAATCGAATTTATCGTTAGAAAGGAAGCGAGTGAAGTGGAGTTACAGACTTTATGTAGTTTACCGGGAGTTTCTGGAGATGAGTATGAAGTTCATCAATATTTGTCTAAGGAATATCAACAATTGAATTTAGACTTGAAAAGAGATAAATTAGGTTCGATTTTTGGGGAGAGACAAGTCGAGAATAGTCCTTTTAAAGTGATGATTAGTTCCAATATTGATGAATGTGGAGGAATGATTGACGATATTCATGAGAGTGGATTATTGTCTTTCGTTACGATTGGTGATGTTTTACCAAAAGATTTTCTTCACCAACGAGTTTGTCTGTTAACACGACATCATCAACGAGTCTATGGCTATGTCCTACAAAAACAAGAGAAATTTTGGATTCATATAGGAGCTAAATCGCAGCAAGAAGTGGAAGAGTTTGGAGTTCAAGTAGGAGATACTTTTGTATTAGAAATTCCAGTTATTGAAACGGAACAAATGATTTTAAGTAAAAATATATCTAATCGAGCGGGAGTTTATGCTGCCTATCAGTTGATGGAAACAATGTCCTCTCTACCTTATACACTTAGCATTGGAGGAATTGCTCAATCGATTGTGGGATATAGAGGAGCTATTACTGCTACAAATACAATATTACCTGATATATCGATTGTATTAGATGTAGCACCCGTTAGAGATTATGCAGAACAAACAGTCTATATTCGCTATTTTGATAAGACATTATTACCGAATGTTTCGTTAGTGAAAGAAATCAAAACAGTTGCTCAAAGTTTAGGATACGAAGTGAAGGCAAATGTCCAAGAAAAAGGAACGGATGGATCATTTATTCATAAATCTCTAGCAGGAACCCCAACGGTTGTTGTGGTGATTCCGTTAAAAGAAGAAGGAGAATTTATCCAATTATTGAAGAAGGAAGATTTGAAACCTGTCATTCATACGCTTCAAGTATTTTTAGAAAATTTAACTCTCCAAAAAGTTCAGCGACTTGCTTTCCAAGAAAGTTGGTGAAGCGATGTTAGAAAATCATCAAATAGAATTATTAAAGACATTGAGTAATCTTGTAGGTGTGTCAGGACATGAAGAGAAAATTTTACAATTTGTGTCAGAACAACTTCCTTTTTGTACGAAAGAACAAGATAAATTAGGCTCAGGATTATTTTCGTTAGGAGAGGGAGATCTTTCCATTATGTTTGCCACTCATATGGATGAAGTGGGATTTGTTGTTTCTTCGATTAATGAGAGAGGATATGTATCGATTCAACCTGTCGGAAATATGTGGGCGCATACGTTATTACAACAATTAGTGACCATTACAACGAGTGATGGTCGACAATGGACGGGAATTATTGGGGGACCTCAAACGCATGCGATTTCTCCAGAAGCTCGTAAAAAAGTTGTTGCAATGGAAGAGTTATTTGTCGATTTGGGTGTTGAGAGTCGGGAGTCTATTCAAGAAATGGGCATTGAAGTAGGAGATGTCGTGAGTTTAGTGAGTGCTTGCCAAACGATTGGTTTGAATCAGGAATATATGATTGGGAAAGCTCTCGATAATCGAGTGAGTGTTTCGTTAGGAATTTGGCTCATGCAAGCTTTAGAACATCAACATGTACCGAAAAGAGTGACATTAGCAACAACGATTCAAGAAGAAGTTGGATTAAGGGGTGCACGTACGACAGCTTTCCAAGAAAAACCATTAGTTGCTTTTGCGGTTGATACAACATTAGCAGGAGATACTCCAGCCAATCAAAATCATACGAAACTAGGAAAAGGTGTCTCACTTACTGCCATTGATAATATGACAGTGACGAATCGTGGTTTGCTTATTTATTTGGAAAATCTTTGTAAGAAACATCAAATTCCTTATCAAATTGGTTGTTTTACAAAGGGTGGAACAGATGCGGGAAATATTTATAAGTCTGAAACGGGAATTTTAGCGACAACTTTATCAATTCCAATTCGTTATATGCATACGCATCAAAGTATTGTGCATTTAGGAGATGTTGAAGCAACGCTTCGATTAATGTGTGTGATTTGCGAAGATTTAACGATGGAAAAATACCATCAAATATTAGAATACAATTATCAATACGGAATGGAGGAGTGAGTATGTGGGGAATGATTGCCACTTGGAGAATGGCGCTAGAAGGAGTTCAAGAGGCTGTGCAGTCATTAGAACAACAGGCATCTTCTGGAGATGCGATTGAAGTAGCGATTAAAGCAGTTGAAGATTTTCCCTATTATAAATCAGTTGGTTATGGAGGACTTCCTAATGAAGTGATGGAAGTGGAATTAGATGCAGCTTATATGGATGGGACAACTCTTGATTTTGGAGCGGTATGTGCCATTCAAGATGTGGCGAATCCCATTTCAGTGGCTCGTCAATTGAGCTTACAATCGGTGAATAATGTATTAGTTGGAATCGGTGCTCAAGCTTATGCGCAAAAGCAGGGATTTGAACGGAAAAATATGTTAACTGATCGCGCAAAAATTCATTATCATAATCGTGTTAAAGACTTACAAACGGAATCTTTAGTACCGTATGCAGGTCATGATACCGTTGGGATGGTTAGCTTAGATACAACTGGGAAAATGGTTGCCGGCACTTCGACAAGCGGACTGTTTATGAAAAAAAGAGGACGTGTAGGAGATTCTCCATTTATTGGTTCTGGCTTATATGTGGATAGCACAGTTGGTGGGGCAACTGCTACAGGTTTAGGGGAAGATTTGATGAAGGGAATTATTTCCTACGAAATTGTTCGATTAATGGAACAAGGAATGCATCCTCAACAAGCGTGTGAAATAGCAGTGAAGAATTTATCCCGAAAATTAATCCAACGAAGAGGAAATGCTGGGGATTTATCAGTTGTAGCGATGAATCATAAAGGAGAATGGGGAGCAGCGACCAATATTGCAAATTTCTCTTTTGTAGTAGCAACAGAAAAAGAAGCGTTAACGGTTTACCGAGTACATCCACAAGAAGATGGCACAATGCTTCATGAAAAAGCCACTCAAGAATGGTTGGATGAGTATTTAAGAGAACGGATGAAACCACTCGAGGTGAAGTAAATGGGAATAAGAGAGGATTTAGTCAAAGCCTTGGAAGAAATTCAACCTGAATTGCACAAAGCTATCGAGCGATTAGTCGCCATTGAAAGTGTTCGGGGAGAATCATTACCAGAAGCTCCTTATGGAGAAGGCCCCAAACAAGCTTTATTAGAAGTATTAGCACTTGCTGAAGAATTAGGATTTGAAACGAAAAATTTAGACAATAAAATTGGCTATGCACAATATGGAGATGCCCGAGAAGATGGTGAATATTATGGCATTTTTGGACATGTAGATGTCATGCCTTTAGGAACAGGCTGGGAAAGTCCTGCGTTAAAAGCAACGAAGCGAGATGGAAAACTATTTGGACGTGGCGTATTGGATAATAAAGGACCGATTTTGTCGAATTTATTCGCCTTATATGTATTGAAGGAAAAGGGAATTCAATTTGACCGTCCGATTCGAATTGTATTTGGAACAAATGAGGAAACGGGATTTGGCTGTGTAAAACATTATTTAACAAAAGAACAGCCTCCTACTTTTGGATGGACTCCAGACTGTAAATGGCCAGTTGTTTATGGAGAAAGAGGAAGATTGAAAGTTCGATTGAGTACTTCTTTAGAACAGATTTCAGCATTATATGATTTTACCAATCAGTACTTACTTCATACAACTCATCAAGGAGTAGAATTAGGAATCAACTATTCCGATGAAGATTTTGGGATGATGCAATTAAGAGGATATACAGTTGGGATAGAGGAGGAAAGACATTTTGTGGAGTGGACGATGAGTTATCCAGCTTCTGTGACAAAAGAACAATTATTGTTCGATATTCGAAAACATATTCCAGAAGGAAGTCGTTTAGAAGAAATCAGTTCATGGAAGCCGGTTTTGTATGATAAAGATTCGATTTATGTGCAAACTTTACAAAAAGTCTATCAAGAAGTCGTCGATGGCAATGCACCGCCTGTTACAACAACGGGTGGAACTTATGCGAAAATTATTCCAAATATTATTGCTTATGGACCAAGTTTTCCAGGGCAAAGAGATATTGCTCATCTTCCAAATGAGTGGATAGGAATCGAAGATTTAAAAGTGAATACTATTATTTATGGATTAGCATTGTATGAATTAAGTTTCATAACAACATCATTAGAAGGAGAGAGAAGAATGACCATTTTAGAAATTTGTGCAGGAGGAATTGAGGATTGTATCAATGCTCAAGCTGCAGGAGCAAATCGTATTGAATTAAATAGTGCATTACATTTAGGAGGATTAAGCCCATCATTAGCTGTTTTAACTCAGGCTGTTAAAAAAATCGATATTCCTATTATTTGTATGGTTCGACCAAGGGGAGCTGGTTTTTGTTATAACAAATTGGAAAAAGAAGTAATGTTTGAAGATGCGAAAATTTTCTTAGAAGCAGGTGCAAAAGGTCTAGCATTTGGTTTCTTAACTCCAGAAGGGAACATGGATTGGGATGCGACAAAGAAAATGATTGAGTTATGTAAAGAATACGGAGCTGATAGCGTAGTTCATCGTGCTTTTGATTGTGTGAAAAATCCGGAAGAAACACTAGAAAGATTAATCGAATTAGGATGCACTCGTATTTTAACAAGTGGGCAAGGAAAAAATATTATGTCTGGCTTGGAGAATTTAGCTAAGTGGCAAAAACAATATGGAAAACAAATCGAATTTTTAGGGGGATGTGGCGTTTCTCTTGCCAATCTAACAGAAATTCTAGAAAAAACCGGATTAGAACAACTTCATGGCAGTTTTAAATCTTGGGCAGTGGATCCAACGACAACGAATGGAGAAGTTTCTTATCGCTATTCTGATAGCGGAGACTATGATTTGTGTCATTTAGAAAGTATGAAAGAAGCAGTGAATATTTTAAAATAAAGGGGACTTTACAATGGGAAAACGAATTTTAAACTGTGTGGCAAGTGATTTTAGAAAATTTTCTGCAGAAGATTTAAAACTAGCCATTCAGGCAGGTGAGGGTAGAACGGTATGTTGTGAAATGGCGATTCATCATCGTCCAATTATTCCGGAGTTAACACATGCGGAAATTGCCAGTGCATTTGGGGGCGACTTAATGCTTTTAAATGGATTTGATTGTTTAAATCCAAAATTATACGGAGTAGAAGGTAGCGCAAATCCAATTGCGCGATTAAAAGAATTATGCGGACGTCCTGTTGGTGCTAACTTAGAACCAGTCGATTTAGAAGCAGAAATGTTGGAAACTCGACTAGTTATTCCAGCAGGAAGAATTTGCTCGAAAGAAACATTGAAATCCGCAGAAGCTTTAGGATTAGACTTTATTTGTTTAACTGGAAATCCTGGTACAGGAGTGACGAATCAAGCGATTGCTCAAGCCATTCAAAAAGCGAAAAAATATTTTACAGGAGTCATTATTGCCGGAAAAATGCATGGAGCAGGCTCAAAAGAACCCGTAATGAATAGAGAAATTGCAAAGGAATTGATTGAAGCGGGAGCGGATATTTTATTGGTTCCAGCAGTAGGGACAGTTCCTGGATTTACAGAAGAAGCATTGATTGATATTGTCCAATTTGCTCATGAACATGAAACACTTGTGTTATCTGCCATTGGAACTAGTCAAGAAGGCTCTTCTAAGGAAGTCATTGAACAAATCGCCATTCGCAATAAAATTTGCGGCGTCGATATTCAACATATTGGAGACGCTGGTTATGGCGGTTTAGCCGATGTAAATAATATCTTTGCTTTGTCCGTTGCGATTCGGGGTATGAGACATACCGTTGCAAGAATGGCAAGTTCGGTAGTGCGCTAATGTAAGGTTAAAATGAATATCAAAAAATACCCCAAAAGTTAGATGTTTTATGTCTAACTTTTGGGGTGAAATTTTTATAAGTTACTTCTTGTTCTCTAATAAAGCTCTTACTTCATCTGCTCCAATTTTATCTTCAGCTTTTTCAAAGAGTTGAATAGATTGATAAAAATAATTTTGAGCTTTATCTGATTCTTGATCTAGATAAATTTCTCCCATACCTCTATAAGCGCATGCTTGTGCAATGAAATCATCCGTTTTTAAAGCGAAATCTAAGGATTTTTGCATATGATTTTCTGCGTATTCTAGTTCACCTATTTTTAAATGAAGAAGTCCTTGTTCGTAGTAATTAATAGAAAGTTTTAAAGCATCATTAGGGAAATTGTTTTGAATTATTTCCATTTCCTGATTGATATAGAGTAAAGCCTTTTGAAACTCACCCAAGTCACGATAAACCATTGCTAATTGATGGTAACCAATGTGTTCGTTTTCTAGGTCGTTTTTAGAACGAGCTAGGTCAATATAACGTTGGTAGATTTTTAAGGAGTTGTTATAATTTTTCTCTTCAAGATAGATATAGCCCATTAAATTTAATAAATGATAGTCCGTACAACTTTCTACTGAAAAATCAGGCTCAACTAGTTTTTTTGCCTGTTCGATTTTTCCTTCCATGAATAATTGCCATGCTTGCTCCATTTTTAATCCTCCTAATATTTGTAGTAGTTTTCTGGAATCATTTTAACAAATAATAATGGTAACTAGCAAACTAGATTCGATGCTGTATTCCTTAAATTAAAATTCCTTGTAAATGATCGATCTCATGTTGAATGACTTGAGCAGTAAACTCTGTAAATGTCCCTGTATGAGTTTTCCCCATGGCATCTTGATAGCGAACTTCGATTTTTTGATAGCGAGTAGTGCTTTTCATTCCTGTATGAGAGAGGCAACCTTCTTCTGTTTGATACGGTTGAGATTTTTTAGTAATGACTGGATTTATCATCACGATATCAAATGGTCCAGCGGCAACAATAATAATGGCTTTATGACTTCCAATCATATTCGCAGCTAAGCCGACACAACGGTCACGATTGGCACGTAAAGTATCTTGTAAGTCGATAATGACTTGTTTATCCGTAATAGGATTAGCAGGGATTGCTTTTTGCGATAAGAAAAATGGGTCTTTCATAATTTCTTTTTTCATAAGTTCTCCTTTTTAATAGGCTATTTCTTTTTAAATCAACATACCGATTGTAATGAAACATTGAAATTTATGTTATTATATAGTAAATAAAAACAACAATCAACGCATGATTTCTTTAATGATTAGAGGGAAAAGTGATGACATATATACAAGTAAAAAATAGTTTTAAACGATATCAAGTAGGAGAAACGGAAATAATTGCCAATCATGATGTGAATTTCGATATTGAAAAAGGCGAATTTGTGATTATTCTTGGAGCATCTGGAGCAGGAAAATCCACCGTCTTAAATATTTTAGGGGGAATGGATACAAATGATGAGGGAGAAGTATGGATTGATGGTGTCAATATTTCAAACTTTGATGAAACGCAATTAACGTATTATCGTAGGGATGATGTAGGATTTGTTTTTCAATTTTATAATTTAGTGCCAAATTTAACAGCAAAAGAAAATGTAGAATTAGCTGCCGAAATTGTGAAGGATGCTTGGGATGCAGAAGAAGCGTTAAAAGCAGTAGGATTAGGACATCGTCTTCATAATTTTCCTGCACAATTATCGGGGGGAGAACAACAAAGGGTAACGATTGCTAGAGCAATTGCGAAAAAGCCGAAGATTTTACTTTGTGATGAGCCAACAGGGGCATTAGATTATCAAACCGGCAAGCAAGTATTGAAGATTTTACAAGAAATGTCAAGAGATTATGGAGCAACTGTTATTATCGTTACTCATAATACTGCATTGGCGCCACTAGCGAATCGTGTGATTCATATGCATGATGCTAGGGTGAAAAGTATTGTACTGAATGAATCTCCACAAGCGATTGAGGAATTGGAATATTGAGAGGAGAAGAATCGTGAAGAAAAAAATATTGAATAAAGCGATTCTTTCTTCATTGAAGGAATCGAAGGGAAGATTTTTATCTATCTTATGTTTAATGATGCTCGGTTCATTTGCATTAGTGGGATTAAAAGTTTCAGGTCCGGATATTCAAGAGACGGTTCATCAATATTTGGAAAAATATCATACAGCGGATATTTTTGTATTGGCAGATTATGGATTAAGTCCAAAAGATCAAGAAGAATTACGAGAAGAAAATGCCGAAGTTGAATTTGGATATTTTGTAGATACCGTGATAGCAGACAGTCCAAAAGCGATTCGAGTATTTTCTAAGACTGCTCAGCAATCGGAAGTAGAATTAGTGAGTGGAGCTTATCCAAGTCATCTGGATGAAGTCGTATTAGATGAACAGTTATCCAATCGTTATCAAATCGGGAATCTCATCAATTTAAATGAAGTGAAATCTCCGTCATTATTAAAACAGCACGAGTTTAAAATTGTGGGATTTGCTCATTCGAGTGAAATTTTATCGAAAAATAGTAAAGGAGTCTCAACTGCAGGAAGTGGGGACTTATCAGGATTTGCCATTGTTCTACAAGAAAGTTTTGATAGATCTGTTTATACGATAGCTCGTTTACGTTACCCGAACTTACGCAGTTTAAAAACATTTAGTAGGGAATACTTAGATGAAGTGGTTGGGATTCAACAATCCATCGAGGAAAAATTATCTGATAATGGAACGGTAAGGTTGAATGATTTAAAAGAAGAAGCAGATGGAAAAATTCAAGAGGGAGAAGAACAAATTTCCAAAGCTCAAAATCAACTAGAAGAGGGAAAAACGAAGCTCGAAGATGGAAAACAACAAGTCGCAAATCAAGAAGGTAAATTAGTTCAAAGCCAAAATGAACTCGCTCAAAATCAGGCATCTCTCAATAGAGGAAATCAAGAAATTCAACAAGCAAAGCAAAATTTACAAAATCAGTTTAAATTACTGGAAGCTAATCGAGTACAGTTAGAAACTTCCAAACAAACGTTGGATCAGCAAAATAGCACCTTACAAGAAGGTAGAAAGAAATTAGCAGAAGCAGAAAAGCAATTCGAATCTCAAAAAGAAAAAGGGCTTCCTCAAACAGCATTATCTGCTATGCAAGAAAAAATTCTTCAACAAAAACAAGAATTGGATGCGGGAACTACCGCTTATGAACAAGGATTAACGCAATACGAGAATGGTTGGGCTAGTTATCAAGAGGGCTTGAAACAATACCAAGAGGGATTAGCAATCATTCAGTCTAAACAAAATACGCTAGATGCTGGGCAAACAGCTTTAGCAGAAGGAAAAAGACAAGTCTCGGTGGGTGAAGAAGCTTTATCAAAAGCAAAACAAGAAATTGAAGAAAAACAAAACCAATATACAGATGAAAAAGAAAAAGCTGAAGAAAAGATTGGTCAAGCTAAAACGGATTTAGAAGATGCAAAAGTCAAAGCTTCTAAACTAACGAAACCTCGTTATTCTGTTTATACTCGCTCGACGATGCTAGGCAGTGAAGGCTATTTAAATATGAAGTCTACTGCAGAAGGGATTATTGCTGTAGCGAATTTATTCCCGGTTGTATTATATGCTGTAGCAGCTCTTGTGACAGTGACAACGATGACTCGTTTTGTCAATGAAGAACGAATGAATGCCGGCATTTTAAAAGCGCTAGGTTATAGTACTTTTGATGTGATGAAAAAATTTGCTTTTTATGGATTTAGTGCGGGAATGATTGGAACAATTATAGGAATCGGATTAGGGACTTACTTTTTACCAAGTATATTAGGGGTTACTTTATTAAAAGAAACAATCTTGCCTTCGATTTCTCTCCTATTTAATTTCCCGATTACTTTAGTAGCGCTACTATGTTCGATTGGTTGTAGTGTTATTCCACCTATATGGATTGCGTATCGAGAATTAAAAGAAAGTTCAGCAAGTTTACTATTACCAAAAGCTCCAAGTGTAGGTTCTAAAATTTGGTTGGAATATGTACCATTTATTTGGAAGAGATTCAGTTTTACTCAAAAGGTAACAGCACGAAATATTTTCCGTTATAAACAAAGAATGTTGATGACAATATTTGGGGTAGCTGGTTCAGTGGCTTTATTATTTGCCGGAAGAGGAATTTTATCTTCTTTATCAGGTATTTCACATCGCCAATTTGGGGAAATTATTACGTATGATGCCATTGTTATCAAAGAAGCGGTGATGACGGGAAAAGAACAAGAAGCCTTGAACCAATTATTAGCAACAAAAGAAATCGAGCATTATAGTGATGTACATAGTGAAACGATTGCTACTAAAATTCCTGGAGTACATGAGGAGCAATCCCTAACCATATTAGTAGGAGAAGAGGTAGAGTTAAGTCGTTATATACACTTGTATGATGCGAAAACAAAGCGACAGAAATCTCTTACGAACGATGGAGTATTTTTGTCGAAAAAATTAGCCCAGTTATTGAATGTTCATGAAGGTGAAAAGGTTCGTTTACCAATTAAAGACGGTGTGACGAAAGAGATGGTTGTGTCAGGCATTATTGAAATGTATGCAGGGCACTTTATGATCATGTCGCCAACGGTTTATGAAACACTAGCTCAAGAAACTCCAACAAAAAACGCAAGCTTTGTTAGTTTTAAAGAAAAAGATGCGGATAGTGTACGTAAGATGTCTGCTCAGTTATTAGCTCAAGATGGAGTGAAGGCTGTTGTTCAAAATACTTCTATGATTCATCGAATTGAAACGATTGTTGGTTCATTGAGTCGAGTGATGATCTTATTAACGATTGTGTCAGTTCTGTTAGCTATTGTTATTTTATATAATTTAACAACGATTAATGTGGCAGAGCGGATTCGGGAATTGTCAACCATCAAGGTATTAGGCTTTTTGAATCGAGAGGTGACTTTATATATTTATCGTGAAACGATGGTTCTTTCTTTGATTGGGATTGGTGTGGGGCTATTGTTGGGGAAGGTATTGCATCGTGTGATTATTGAAGCGGTGGCACCTACGTTTGTACGATTCAATCCGCAAGTCGGGTTGGATGTTTATATTTGGCCGTGTATTTTTATCGTTTTGATTTTAGCAGTGCTAGGAATATTAGTGAACCATATGCTAAAAAAGGTTGATATGTTAGAGGCTTTGAAGTCTGTTGATTAATACGAAAAAATAAAAATAGAAAATAATTAAAAATATCTGTAGCAATGGACGCAAGCAGCTTCGCGAAGCGAATCTCATTGCTAAAATTCGAGCCTAGGTCTCGAATTTCCCAGTGATATAAGCCAATCTGGCTTATATCACCAATGCTACATTTTCCTTTTCATTCACTTTGGAAATAAGGTGAGGACGTAAAAAATAAAGCAGAAAAAGATTACGCTTTAGTAGCTAAGGACGCCAGCAGACCTACGGTCTCATGGCTAAAAAACGAGCCTCGGTCTCGTTTTTTCCTGTAATATAAGCCGAGAAGGCTTATATTTCTCAAGCTACAAAGCTCCATCTTTTTCTGCTTTATTTATGTATTTACGTTGAATTACTTTTCTTGCGGTTACGATGAATTCAACGAAAAGCATAATTATCCTAATGTTCTTTAATTTTTTTCTGCTTGTCTAATTTTTTGGTGGCACTATATTATTGAAATTTTTACAAGTATCAAACTCTCGGACTAGCCGGACTCCCGTTACGAATTTAACAAATTATTCTGGTTCATAATTTCTGCTATTTTAAAATTAACTAGCATAATGGGGGAGGTAATTATTATATATAAAAATAGACTTTTTAATGAATTTTTATTCATTTTTAAAAAGATTTCATTACTAAAAATGAACTTTTGTTCATAAAAAGATTGAAATTAATAAAAAAATGAACTATAATTCATTTATAAAAATAAAATTACTTTGAGGTAACTATGGAAAAAGATGATAATAAACAAAAATTAATAAAGGCTACAGATGTTCTCTTAAAGGATAGAAGCATAACTTCTATTACAACAAAAGAGATTACAAAGGTTGCAGGAGTTTCTGTGGGAGTTTTTTATAATTATTTTAGTAGTAAGGAAGATGTCTTTAAAGAATTAATCAAGACATTTTTCAACTATTCTTTAAAACAAATGGAAGTCTTACAAAAAGAAATTACAGGAAAAAATATTCGTTCAGAAATTAAATTCAAAGAATTTTTAATTAATGAAATAGATAATAATTGGGAAAATAACTTTTTAAATAGTGATATTTTATTACTTTCAAGAAAAGATGAAGAGTTTCAAAAATTAATGATTTATTTTAATCAAAAGATGGTTTCCATTATTGTAGAGATACTTACAGTTATTAATCCAGAACTTAAAGAAAATCCCCCTTTACTGGAAGCAAAAATGATTATGAATTTAATTCAAAATTCATACCCTAGTTTTTCAAAATTTGATAGCGAAGTTGAAAAAGAGAAATATATCGAAAAATTTGTAAATATTATTTTTAGTATTAGTTTTAGTGAGTAATGAGGTTAAAATAGCATATTATAATTTAGTGATTATTTTATTTACTAATATTCAATCAGTTTGGATAATTTTAGAATAGATATTTAAGAAATTCAAACAGAATAAATAAGAAAACAAGGTATGTTTAATATTAATTAGGGATTTGTGAAAATTGGGGGATGTTTACAAGCCATAATTAAATATCGAAATGAATTGTGCACTGAATCCGAAATAACGCATTTAAAGGAATATTTCCTTGAAAAATCAAAAGAATTATTAAAGAATGAAGGAAGGAAGAAAAAATGGAAAATCTTTTAGAAGTTAAAAAACTGTCAAAAACGTATAAAAACGGAAGAAAAGCATTAGATAATTTAAATTTTCATGTTACAAAAGGTGAAATTCTTGGTTTCTTAGGACCAAATGGTGCAGGAAAAAGTACGACAATAAATATTTTATCTACTTTATTACAGTCTGATGAAGGCGAAATAATATTTTTTAATGATAAAAATTTGTCCATCAAGGATGTAAAGAAACAACTCGGAATTGTTCCTCAAGAATTGGCTATTTATGAAGATATCACAGCCGCACAGAATGTTAAATTCTTTGCTTCTTTATACGGAGTCAAAAAAAGCGAAATTAATGAAAAAGTTGAAAATGCATTAAAAAAAGTTGGACTTGAAGACAGAAAAGATGACAAACCATCAACTTTTTCTGGTGGTATGAAAAGACGTCTGAATATTGCATGTGCAATAGCACATAACCCTAAATTGATTATTTTTGATGAACCAACAGTAGGAATTGATCCACAATCTAGGAATCATATTCTCGATTCAATTAAGAAGTTGAGAGATGAGGGAGCTACTATCATTTACACAACTCACTACATGGAAGAGGTGCAACAAATTTGTGACCGTGTCATTATCATGGATGGTGGAGCGGTACTTTTGAATAGTTCTCTTGATGATATTTTAGAATATTATAGCAATTCTAATTATCAAATTAGAGTAGATAAAAAGTTACCTCCTGCAGTGTTAGATGAGATTCGTGAATTAACAAATGTCGAAGAATTAAGCCAAAAAGATGAATTTGAAATAATCTTTAGTATGTGTGAGGACTCTATGTCGATTAATAGTGTACTAGAGGTTTTAATTAAATTTAATTTAAATATCACCAGTATTACAATGGTAAAGAGAAATTTAGAAGATGTTTTCTTACTATTAACTGGTAAAAATTTAAGAGATTAGTGGTGATGTTGTAATGTTAACAATAATGAAACAAGATACAGTGAATCTTTTAAAAAATAAGCCAATTATGATGTATCTGCTAATTTATCCAATTGTTCTGATATTAATAACAGGGTTTGTATTTGGATCGATTTTTAGTGATGATATTTTAACATCATATGATTATTATGGTGTTACAATGCTGATTTATTTGTCCATGGCAACAGTAATTATATTGCCAGAATTATTATTTGGGAGTAATGTGAAGTATGCAAATTACAGAATTGTATATTCTCCGATTCCACGTTATAAGATTTATTTGTCAAAATTAATAGTTGCTATTTTTATTTCATATCTGATCCTAGCTTTTTATATGCTTATCTTTAATAGTACAGGGGTGGTAAACTATGGTAAATCTAATATTGCCTATAGTTTGTTGCTTGACTTAGCCTTAGTAATTTTTTCTATCACATTTGGAGGTGCTTTCTGTGTATTGTTAAAAAGTGAAGATATTGTAACAAAAATTTTAAATCTAGTTATTAATGTTTTAGCAATTTTATCTGGTTTATTTTTCCCAATGTATATCTTTGGGGAAAAAATTGCTAATTTATCTGCCTTATCCCCAATTTCAAAAGTGATGTCAACTTTTTTTAGTATCATTTACGATAAAAATTATAGTTCATATTTTAATACACTATCAATTTTGTTACTATGTTCAGTACTATTTGTAATTATCATTCACTTTAAGTATCGACCTGAAAATTTTGGAGAGTGAAAAAATGAAATTTATTATTTTAAGAAATAACTTACAACGTTTTTTGAAAGAAAAAACATATGCTATTATATCTTTTCTACTTGTTTTTATAACCATCGCAGCAACATCGTTTGTTGTAACAATGGAAAGTCAAAAAGTAAAGATTGGTGTAACAAAAACTGCAATTGAACTATTAGAGATGAACAATAACAACATTTCTATCAAAGAAGTAGAAAGAGATATGAACTATTATACTAATCTAATATCAGGTGAATACGATGCATATATCAACAAAGAGGATGGAAAATATAAAGTAACTACAGTCAGAAATTCAACTTTAGGTATGAACTTAAGTCAGTATTTAAATGAAGGGAAATTATTAATTACTTCTAGCAGTAATAGTTATTATAAAATTATTATTACTGTTATGGTTATGAGCTCTATGATACTCTCGTTAATACTATACAGATTTTATTTTGATGATAGAAATGGACTGGATAAACGAATCTATCTAAGCGGAGTTTCCAATTTTTCTTATGTGCTACAACAGGTAGTCTTTAATTTTTTGATTTTATTTACTACTAATTTATTAAGTAGTTTAATTTTACTTCCTTTATTTGATCTTAATATTTCATGGAAGTTAGTCCTATATATTCTCTTAATTGAGCTATTTTCAGCAAACTTTGGAATATTTTTATCTACTTTGACTAAAAAAAATCAAGGAGCGCTTATAATCGGAACAATGGTATCTGTTATAACTATGCTTCTTTCAGGTGCATTGTTTTCTGTAAAAAAAGATTCTATTCAAGATAAGATACATTATATCTTTCCTCAGTATTATTTTTCGAATTTAGGAAAAAGTATTGATGGTAATCTAACTAATTTATCTTATTCGATTACAGTAATTGTAGGTTACATACTTTTGTTCTTCCTGATTGCAAATTACTTACAAAATCAAAAAGTAGGTGAATAATATATTTTTCGGAGTTTGACACTTTACAGAAGCCAAAAGGTTCCTAAACATTGATTTAACAATGTTTTAGGAGCCTTGTTTTCGTTTGAAAAATGCCTACTTTTCTATTGCTTAGTAAATTTGAAAATATTTTTCATATTTTTTCGCTAATAATTTCAAAATCAGTTGAGCATTTTTTGTCGAATGCTGAAGGATATTTTAATTTATCTGTTTTATTTATATATTTACGTTGAATCATTTTACTTACGTTTGCTATGAAATTGATGATAACTATAGTTAGGTTTACGTTTTTTAATATTTTGATGTTTGTAGGAATAGAGTAAACGGCACACAAAAAAATAAAAACAGAAAAAGTTGGAGCGCTGTAGCTTTGGTACTATAAGCCACAAGGGCTTATAGTACGGGAAAAATTGAGACCGAGGCTCAATTTTTAGCCATGAGATTCGCAAAGCGAAGCTGCTGGCGTCCCTAGCTACTAAAGCGTAGACTTTTTCTGTTTTTATTTTTGTTTAGTATTCGTATTTAGTAGTCGTTCAAATCTTCCACTTCAGCAATTGAAAAGTCTTTTTTCTCTAGCGCTGCAATAATTTGATTCAATGTTTCGTTTGAAACTCCTGCTGGAAGAGTAATTAACAGACGACGAAGTGTACGATCTCTTTCCGTATCTAACGTCATCACATTGGCAATAGAAGCATATTGATTAATAATCTTAGAAATTTGAGCTAATGATCCCTTTTCCCCACCAGAAATGATTGTTAAAACATAAGAACCATTATTCACACTCCAAGATTCTTGAAGCATATTTAATAAACTACTATGCGTTAAAATACCATAAAAACGTTGAGAATCGTCTAATACAGCAATGTAAGGTAATTCTTTAATTGTAAAGAACACTTTGAAGAACGAACTTGTAATATTGATAAATTTCGTAGTGTTTTTAATTAAATGAGTAACCGGTAAGCTCATATCGCCCCCATTTGCTTTATGACGATAGATGTGCATTTTATAAATATTTCCACGGAAGAAAGTTTCTGTTTCATCTAAAACTGGAACACAACGGTATCCAGAATTTTCTAAAATAACAATGGCTTCTTCAAGAGTACAAGATTCTTTAACAACCGTTAAACTCTTCTTAGGAATAACAAGTGATTTTAATAGCATAGATATGCCCCTTTCTTGAAATCAATTTTCGTGTTTTGTAAAATATAGACACGTTTTCATTATTGATAATACCACTTTTTGCTTAAAAAGTAACTAGAAATCTATTAAAATAGAGGGCAAAAATCTCTATATAATGGACATATCTTGCATTTTCAGAAAAAAGTGAGTATGATATTTGTATATTTTTAAAAATTTAATAAAGCAAAGGGGATAACTGAATGATGACAGCAGATTCTGATGGGAGTTCGCTGGGAATCCAGATTTTAATTATTGTACTATTAACTGCCATAAATGCATTTTTTGCAGCAGCGGAGATTGCCTTTGTATCGGTCAATCAAGGAAAGATGAGTCAAAAAGCGAGTGAAGGAGATAAGAAGGCGCAACGAGTGATGCGTTTATTAGAAAATTCGGATGAATTTTTAGCAACGATTCAAGTAGCGATTACTTTAGCAGGATTCTTCTCAAGTGCTTCTGCAGCAACAAGTTTTGCTTCTCGTATTCAACCATTATTGGAGAATGTACCGGGTGCAGAAACGTTAGCAATTTTGATTGTGACTGTAATCTTATCTTATTTAACATTGGTATTTGGGGAATTGTATCCGAAACAAGTTGCCTTACAATTAGCGGAACCGATTGCCTTACATACGGCAGGAATTATTTTATTTGTCAAAAAAGTTTCCAAACCATTTGTATGGATTTTAACCGTTTCAACGGGTATTTTAAAACGAATGACACCGATTGAATTTAATAATGAACAAGAAAAATTAACGCGTAGTGAAATGAAATCTCTTCTAGCGAATAGCCGCAATGATGGAGCGATTGATAAAGAGGAATTTACAATGCTTCAAGGGGTCTTATCGCTGGATTCAAAACTAGCTAGAGAAGTGATGGTACCAAGAACGGACACATTAATGCTTGATGTGGAAGATGATCTAGCAGAAAATATCGAAATCATTTTAAGTAGTTCTTATTCACGTTTTCCAATTTATGAAGAAGATAAAGATAATGTCATTGGAGTTTTACACTCTAAAGACGTTTTAAGAGCGGCAAAAGAACAAGGCTTCGATCAAATCCAATTAATGGATTTAGCGCATCAGCCATTATTTGTTCCATCAACGATTTTCGTAGATGATTTATTAGTCGAATTTAGAAAAACACGTCAACATATGGCGATTTTAAAAGATGAATACGGTGGAGTCGAAGGTGTCGTGACATTGGAAGACTTAATCGAAGAAATTGTCGGTGAAATTGAAGATGAGTATGATGTGGAAGAAATGAGTTACCGTGAAATTGATGAGAAGAATTTCTTAATTGATGCGGGAATGACATTAGAAAAATTCAATCAAACATTCCAAACAACGATTGATTCAGATGAAGTGGACACAATGGCGGGAATTATTTTAGAAGACTTAGGATATTTCCCAGAAGATGACGAAGTGGTAGAAGTTCGTCAAGAAAATGTCTTATTAAAACCAACATTAGTAGAAAATGGAAGAATTCGTCGTATTCATGTGCACTTACTAACTCCGGAAGAAGTAGAAGCGTACGAACAAGAAGAAAACGAAGAAGAAACAGAAGAATAATATATCGTAACTATCGGGCAACAGGCTCGGTAGTTTTTTGTGTTTAGAGAGGCTAATCTCGCCAGTTTCGATTTTTCTACGCCAAAACGTTAAAAATGGCGTAGATTAATCTCGCCATTTATAGTTTTTCTACGCCAAATATGATATAATGGCGTAGAAAAAGATGGAGGGGATATTTTGAGACAATTTAATTATTTAAAACTGATGGAACTATCTATACCTGTAAATATTTATCATCATATTGCTAAAATTCATGAATATAAAGGGAAACAAGAGCTTTATGTAGAAAACTATCCGGATGTACTGGAAAAAATGGTGGATGTTGCTAAAATTCAAAGTACAAAATCCTCTAATGCGATTGAAGGGATTTATACAAATGATGCAAGACTGAAGGAATTGATGAATCAAAAGGCAGAGCCTCAAAATAGAAATGAAGAAGAAATTGCAGGATATAGGCATGTGCTTGATCTAATTCATGAAAATTATGATTATATCGAGTTTAATAAAAATGATATTTTAACACTGCATAATCAGTTGTATTCTTATTCTTTCGTGAATCATAACGGGAAGTTTAAGAAATTGGATAATAGTATTATAGAAGTAGATGCTTTTGGAAATCAAAAAGTTCGATTTCAACCAGTTAGTAGTTTTGAAACAGAAATGTATGTTGATGAAATGGTGAAGGCTTATAACGAAGCGATAAAGGAAAATGTTCCTCCACTTATTTTAATTCCAGCGCTCATTCATGATTTCCTATGTATTCATCCGTTTGATGATGGAAATGGAAGAATGAGTAGAATTTTAACATTATTATTACTCTATAAATTTGGATATTTTGTAGGGCGGTATATTAGTATAGAAATGCTGATTGAGGAAACAAAAGAGTCTTATTATGAAGAATTACAACATTCAAGTGAAAAATGGCATACTGGAGAAAACGATGAATTGCCATTTATCAAATATATGCTAGGTGTTATCTTGAAAGCATATAAAGAATGTGATGATAGATTTAGATTAATAGGAGAAAAACAACTAACATCTCCTGAAAGAGTATTGACAGTGATTCAAAAATCATTATTGCCACTTTCTAAAAAGGATATTATGATTCTTTGCCCAGATATTTCACAAAGAACGATTGAACGAGCTCTAAAAGAATTACAGCTTGCTGAAAAGATACAACAAGTAGGAAATGGTCGTTCTACAAAATATATGAAACTATAGATTTAAACTAAAAGAAACTATCGGGTAACTGAACTCGATAGTTTTTATTTTAGATATTGTATAATTTCTGATAAGTTTGGGCGTGGTTTTGGATTTTTTGTTGAATTCTCAATGATTTTTTCTGCCATATTCTTTACTCCTTTTTAAAAATGATTATAATAAAAACTAAATTATTGTGTAAAAAGTAATCTTATAGGATGACTTGGGGGAGAAGTTATGGGACATGGAGAATTTATTAAAAAAATTAGGCAAGAAAAACATTTAACACAAAAAGAGTTAGCGGAAGGTATTTTAAGTAAAAATTTTTTATCGAAGTTTGAAAGAGGAGAAAGTAAAATAACGAGTGAAATTTTTTTAAATTTGTTAGAACGGTTAAATGTCTCCTTAGATGAATTTGAACAATTAGTGACTTCAAAACATTCTCAAAAAGAATTTCTACAAAAATTAGATACTTTTAAAAGTCAAAAAGACGTTTATTTATTAGAAAGTTTAAAAGCGGAAGAAAAAGAATTGTTTCAAGTTGATAGAAATAGACGACATCTTCATAATCAAATTTTGGTGGAAGCTCATCTACAGTATTTACAAGGTAAAAATCTTGAGGTGAAACAAAAACAAGTAATTCAATCCTATTTGTTTGAAGTAGAAGAGTGGGGAGATTATGAATGGGAATTATTCGGGAATATTGTTTTTTGTTTATCCACTAAAGAGACACATTTATATATAGATTCTATCTTTAGAAAAGCTCGTTTAGGAAAACAGAATACGATGCATAAACGAATGTTGTGTCGCATTTTATTAAATATTTTTTTAGAAGATATTGAAGCAAATTCATCTGAAGCTAGCCAAGTAGAAAAGTACTTAATAGAGGTATTACAAGATGAAGAATTTTATTATGAGAAAATTCGTTTCAACTATTTGCAAGGGATTCTTCACATTTATCAAGGTTATGTAGAAAAAGGGGAACAAGAGTGTTTGAAGATGATTGATATTTTTAAGAATTTAAAGGAAGTGAAGAAGGCTTCTCAATATGAAGAATATTTAGAGTGTGTTTTGTGTGAAATAGAATAAATCAAACTATAGGATGATTTTTTTCAAAGTATTTAAGGGGAAAGTATACTGTAAGTAAACATTCGTTTTTTAAGGGGAGTATGACATGATTCGAAAGTTAACATTACAACTCATAACTATTTTCATTATTTTTTGTAGCCTAGAAGGATTAGAGTTATGGACAAGCTTTATCCATGCAGACTTATTAAATTCTCTGGTGGATTTGGATTTTCATCAATTCGGAATGGGCGCCTTATTACTAGTAGCGGTATATGCTGTTTTTCTAGCAGTGACGTATATGGATCTTCGTTATCGCTCCTTTGTAAAGCAAAAAATTGCAACGATTTGGAGAGATGAAGTAAGTGAAGCTATTTCAAATACATCTTATGCTCATTTTCATCAAAAGAAGAATCATGATTATATTGCTTGGTTTACAAGTGATATGGATCAAATTCAAGAAATGGCAGTCAATCCAAGTTTTTCCTTGTTAAGGGGAATTTTAGGAATCGTATTTTCAACGATTGGGTTATGGAGTATTCATTGGAGTTTAGTCGTTGTTGTGATGATTGAAATTGGTATTTTACTTCTATTGCCGAAGATTTATGCTAAAGAACTATCTAAGAAGACCGTGCATAAAACAAAGGAAAATGAACGATTGAATCAAATTATTTCTGACGTATTATTAGCGTACGATACGATTTTTGTGTTTCAACAATGGAAATATTTTAAAGAAAAAATTCATCAAGCTTCTGAACAATTGGGCTTTACTAGAAGAAATTATAGTAAATCTTTTGCGAAAGTAGCAGTATTAGGTGGCTTTGGGAATGTCCTTAGTCAAATTTCCATCTTTTTATTTACAGGATATTTAGTGACAAAGGGAATGGTAACTGTAGGGGCTATTTTGGCAACGACAAGTTTGGCGGGAACTATTTTCAATGCCGTTGGAAATATGAGTCAAGAATTAGCGATGGTCACTAGTGCCAAACCATTATTTGAAAAAATTCATACATTAACGCCCTCAACACGAGCAGAGGGGAATGCAGTAGAAATATTGGATGATGCAGAAGTATTATACAACATAGAAAATCTTCAGTTTTCTTATGGGGATGCTATTGTTTTGAAACCTTTTAGTAAAACCTTATTCAAAAATCATAAATATGCCATTATGGGAGAAAGTGGAACAGGGAAATCCACTCTGCTCAATATTTTAGGTGGAAAAAACGAAGGATATCAGGGGAATGTAACTTTATATCAAGAAGAATTAAATACGATTCCCTATTCAAAACTGTACGATTCCATTACTTATGTGGAACAAAATCCTCATATTTTCCAAGGAAGTATTCGTGAGAACATTGTTTTTCAAGAAGAAATATCGGATGAGAAAATTTGGAATGTACTAGATCAGGTATTGCTGAAATCCATCGTGGAACAATTACCTCAAGGTTTAGATACAATGATTGGAGATACTTCCTCAACCTTGTCTGGAGGACAATTACAACGCATTTCTCTAGCAAGAGCGCTTGTGAGAAATCCTCAAGTGTTATTATTAGATGAAGTGACAGCGAATTTAGATGTTCAAACTGGAACAGAAATCATGCAGTCTTTATTACAAGAAGAAAATTTAACCATTCTTTGGGTAACTCATCATCTTCCGGCAGGATTAAAATCTCTGTTAGATGAAGAAATCATTTTGTAAATAGAGAGATGCTAGAGTTTTCTTCCCCTCATAAGCAGTGAAAAAGAAGTGTTTCTGAAACAAAAACAAATGTATCTAATTCGTGGATTTTTATTGACAGAATGGGGCTTGTTTGTGTATGATTGTCGCTATATTAAGAGAATAGGGGCAAAGAGATGAAACAAGTATTAAATTTTTGGAATCAATTAAGTTTGATTAACCGAATCGTCATTGGTATGATTATCGGTATTTTATTAGGAATTTTCGTTCCTCAAGCAGCAGCGGTAGGAACTATCGGGACAGTATTCGTAAGTGCGTTAAAAGCAATCGCACCATTATTAGTATTCTTTATTGTACTAAGTGCATTGGCACAACATAAAGAAGGACATGAAACAAATATGAAATCAATTGTGATTTTATATTTATTCGGAACTTTTGCAGCTGCATTAGTGGGGGTTATTGCTAGTTTTGCATTCCCAATTACACTAACTCTAACAGATTCTGTATCAGAGATTAAGGCACCAGAAGGAATTGCTTCTGTATTACAAACATTAATTTTAAAAATCGTAGATAATCCAGTGAATGCTTTAATGAGCGGAAACTATATTGGTATTTTATCTTGGGCAGTTGTTTTTGGTTTTGCATTCCGTAAAGCAGATGAAGCAACAAAATCTATCTTACAACAAGTGGCGGATGCTACAAGTCATGTTGTTAAAGTAGTAATTAGTTGTGCGCCATTTGGGATTATGGGGTTAGTATATACAACTGTTTCAGAAAATGGAGTAGGAGTATTTGCTTCGTATGGTGAGCTAATTATGGTTTTACTTGGAAGTATGTTTTTTGTTGCATTAGTGGTAAATCCAATTATTGTATTCTTTATGATTAAAGAAAATCCTTATCCAATAGTTTTCCGTTGTTTGAAAGATAGCGGAATTACAGCTTTCTTCACTCGTAGTTCAGCAGCCAATATTCCAGTAAATATGGAATTATGTAGAGATTTAGGATTAGATGAAGATAGCTATTCAGTATCGATTCCTTTAGGTGCAACGATTAATATGGCGGGTGCGGCAATTACGATTACAGTGTTATCATTAGCTGCCGTTAATACTTTAGGAATTCAAGTAGACTTCTTAACAGCGCTAGTACTAAGTATATTATCAACAGTAGCAGCATGTGGCGCTTCTGGAGTAGCTGGAGGATCATTATTATTAATTCCTGTTGCATGTAGTTTATTTGGAATTTCAAATGATATTGCGATGCAAGTTGTTGGGGTTGGATTTATTATTGGAGTATTACAAGATTCTTGTGAAACTGCCTTAAATTCATCAACAGACGTTTTATTCACAGCAGCAGCAGAATTCCGTCAATGGAAAAAAGAAGGTCGAGTAATTGATGTTCGTCCTGAATTAGCAGAATAACATTTCTAGGGAAGACTTTTTGGTCTTCCTTTTTTTGTGTTGACTTTTTTTAAATAAGAGGTATAATCAATTTATAAAGTTTACAAATGTAAATTTAAGAAAGGCGGTTTTAAAATGATAAAAGAATTTAAAGTAGAAGGATTAAAATGTTCAGGTTGTGCGAAAGCTGTTGAAAATGCAGTGAATGCTGTTGAAGGTGTTGAAAAAGCAAGTGTTGATTTCGAAGCTAAAAAGCTGACTGTAGAATTTCTACAAGATAAAGTAGAGGAACAAAAAATTATAGAAGCTGTATCAAAAGCAGGATATCAAGCTGAATTAGCATAATAGTAAGAAGGAGTTGTTAATCATGAAGAAAGAAGAATTTGCATTAGAAGGATTACAATGTGCTGGTTGTGTCAGTACGGTTGAAAAAGTTGTCCGAGATCTTCCAGGAGTTAAAGAAGCTAATGTGAATTTAGCGACTGAAAAAATGATGGTGCAATTTAATCCAAAGGAAGCAGATGTACAAAAAATTATGGAAACTGTTTCTCTAGCTGGATATCAGGCTATATTGATAAATGATGAAGAAGATGTGTTAGAAAAAACAGCGATTAAAAAAGAAAAACAATTACAATCGCTTAAAGTAAGAGCATGGATATCAGGTGTGTTTGCCATTGTATTACTTTATATTGCGATGGGTGAAATGATTGGACTTCCTCTTCCACAAATCTTACAGCCGATGGAACATCCAATTGTATTTTCTGTAACGCAATTGATTTTAGTAACTCCTATTTTATGGGTGGGTCGTAGTTATTTTGTGAATGGATTTAAGGCATTGATTAGAAAGCATCCGAATATGGATTCATTAGTTGCATTGGGAACGAGTGCTGCCATTTTATATAGTGTATGGAGTACGATTCGTATTTTTGCTGGAGAGTATCATTATGTGATGCATCTTTATGTAGAATCTGCAGCAGTCATTTTAGCTTTTATTACTGTAGGAAAATATTTTGAAACTTTAACAAAAGGAAGAACTTCTCAAGCGATTCAATCATTAGTCGCTTTATCTCCAAAAGTAGCGACAGTCATTCGTGATGGAAAAGAAGTAGAGGTTCCAGTAGAGGAATTACAAATTGGAGAAGTAGTCTTCGTACGACCAGGTGAAAAAATTCCTGTGGATGGGGTTATTCTTTCTGGAGAAAGCTTTGTTGATGAATCCATGATTACCGGCGAAAGTGTACCAGTCTTCAAAAAAGAAGGAAGCAAAGTAGTTGGAGCTACGTTGAATACAACCGGTTCATTCCAAGTTGAAGTGACCCAAGTTGGGAAAGATACAACATTATCTCAAATTATTCGTTTAGTAGAAGAAGCGCAAGGATCTAAAGCTCCAATTGCTGCCATTGCAGACCGTGTAGCCGGAATTTTTGTTCCAATCGTAATGGGATTATCTCTTTTAGCAGGTCTATATTGGGGATTGATTGGTGGAGAATCTTTTGAATTTGTCGTAACCGTGATGATTTCTGTATTAGTCATTGCTTGTCCATGTGCATTAGGATTAGCAACTCCAACTGCTATTATGGTAGGAACAGGTTTCGGTGCTAAAAGAGGGATTTTAATTAAAAGTAGTGCAGCTTTAGAAGAAGCTGGACATGTAGGAGTTGTATTACTAGATAAAACAGGAACGATTACAAACGGTAAACCTAAAGTAGTCGATATTCAAGTGTTCAATGATTATTCAAAAGAAGAAGTACTAAAAGTAGCAGCATCAATTGAAAAACATTCTGAACATCCATTAGGAAAAGCCATCGTAGAAGAAGCTGAAAAACAAGAGTTTGACGTTTTACCAATTGAACAATTCCAATCTATTTCTGGTATGGGAATTCAAGGAATTGTAGATGGAAAAGAAGTATTACTAGGAAATCATTTATTATTACAAAATCAAGGAATTGCGGTAGACGATTATAATGCTGTAATTGATGGAGTTGCTTCTCAGGGACAAACAGCCATGTTCGTAGCCATTCAAAAACAAGTAGCAGGAATTATTGTAGTTGCGGATACGATTAAAGTAACTAGTAAAGAAGCAATCCAACAAATGAAAGCCTTAGGACTTCAAGTTCGAATGGTAACAGGAGATCATGAAAAAACAGCCAAAGCGATTGCGAATGAAGTAGGAATTGAGACAGTATATAGTCAAGTATTACCAAATGAAAAAGCAAGTGTTGTCCAACAATTATTAGATGAAGGCTATCAAGTAGCCATGGTTGGAGATGGGATTAATGATGCACCTGCACTTGCTAAAGCAACAGTAGGAATTGCGATTGGATCTGGAGTAGATGTTGCCATTGAAACTGCCGATATGGTCATGATGCAAGATGATTTAAGATTAGTGGCTAAAACGATTCAATTAAGTAAAATGACAATGATGACGATTAAAGAAAACTTATTCTGGGCATTTATTTATAACGTAATTGGAATTCCAGTAGCAATGGGAGTTTTACACTTCTTTGGAGGCCCATTATTAAGTCCAATGATAGCAGGAGCTGCGATGAGTTTCAGTTCCGTATCAGTTGTGCTAAACGCACTAAGATTGAATCATAAATTATCAAAATTGGAAAAATAAATAGAACATAAAAAGAGGATGAAGCGACCACAAAAAATTAATTTTTTGTGGTCGCTTCAATTATTCATGGAAGCTACAGCCAAAATAAATATTAATATTAATACAAATATTAAAAAACTCATTGGATTAAATTCTTGAATCTTCTTTTTATAGACTAATACAATACTTATTGTCACTGAAATCAAACCCATAACAAACACAAATACTGTTACCATTTATCATCACCTCGGGTAGCAAGCAAATGTTGACTGCCAATTCAAATCTAAAATAACACCATCATAATCTAAGCTGTGATAAGTAACATTCTAAGTTTTATTTTTAATTTTTTTGTACACAAATTTTAAAAAAGCATACAGTAATGCTAGATAAAAACAAATAGTAGATAGTTGAACAAATAACAAGAAAAAGTCAGGTAAGAAGTAATATATAAGTAGTACTGTTCCTACGCCGAAAATAGTACCGTAAAACAAATAATTACCAAATAAAAACTTACTCATTTTTACTCATCTCCACTTACATTAGATGTCTAGTTTTCCTTATCTTATCCATATTTTAAAATATCATTTCAGAAAAAAATAGACTTATATTTCAGAAAAAATTGATGTATAATTAAATTTTGTAAGGGCTTTATAAAAGAAGTACACGCTAAATAATCTCAAACAAAAAAGTCTGTCGCAGGAGAACTTCTCTTAGGACAGACTTTTTGTCATATTTCGTAAAAATCAACAATGATTAGTCTTCTAAGTTTACATTGTGGTAAACTTTTTGAACGTCTTCATTATCTTCTAAAGCGTTAATCATACGTTCAAATAAACGTAAGTCATCGCCTGTTAATGTTACTTCTGATTGAGGAATCATTTCGATTTCAGATACTGTGAATTCTGTAATTCCTAATCCTTCTAATGCTGTACGAACTGTGTTGAAGTCGTTTGGTTCAGCATAAACGATTGCTTGGTCGTCTTCTTGTACAACGTCACGAACGTCTACTTCTGCTTCCATTAATTGTTCTAATAATTCGTCTGCATCTTTGTTTGCGATACCGAAGATTGCTGTATGGTCGAATAAATAAGTAACAGAACCTGGTGCACCCATGTTTCCGCCGTTTTTGCTATAAGCAGCACGAACGTCTGCAGCAGTACGGTTTACGTTATTTGTTAGGGCGTCTACGATAATCATAGAACCGTTAGGACCGAATCCTTCATAACGTAATTCTTGGTAGTCGCCATCGCCGCCACCTTTAGCTTTTTCAATTGCACGTTCGATAATATGACGAGGTACATTATAAGTTTTCGCACGGTCAATTACGAATTTTAATTTTTGGTTAGAATGTGGATCTGGTTCACCTTGTTTTGCTGCTACATAGATCTCAATTCCGAATTTTGCATAAATTTTACTGTTGTTAGCATCGAGTTTAGTTTTCTTTTCTACGATGTTAGCCCATTTACGTCCCATTTTCTCACTCACTTTCTAAAAATATCTATAAGACATTTTTCATTATACAGATGGAAGCTAGGTTTGTTAAGTATTTTCTATTCAGAAATGCATTTTACAAGAAATTTTTTCTAAAAATGGTACACTATAAGAGAGGTGAGTTTATGAAAAATATTAAAGTAATCTATTTAGAAAGCGAAACTTGTGGGGTTTGTCATGCATTACAGCCACGAGTAGAAGAAGTTACAGAACAAGAAGGAATAGCATTAGAAGTCATTAATGTAACGCAGCAGCCTGAAGTGGCTAGTCAGTATCAAGTGTTAACAGTTCCGGTTGCGATTGTTTTTGTAGGAGAGAGAGAATTTGCTCGTCAAGGGAGATTTATTGATATGGAATTGTTCGAAAAACAACTGCAACAAGCGAAAGAATTTGCTCAAATGGAAGATTATTCATCGTAAAAATGGTGGAAGATTTAATGCTTTGAATTTAATAATTTCATAATAATTATTCAGTTGTATTTAAAAAGGAAAGTGCTATAATGATGGCAACGAATGGGGGTGGTCTTTTGTATGTAGACTTACTATTACTGTTAGTAGCTGTCATTGGGGTTTTCATTTCTTTGTTCTCCAAATGGAACCTACTTGGTAGTGTTATAACAGTAATAAGTTTTGCAACCTATACTTTCCTACATCCATACTGGAATTTTTTCGTTATTATCCTATTTGTATTTGGGTTTCTATTTTTAGGATTTGAAGTGTTAATTCCAGGAATTGGAGCTTTAGGAGTGTTAGGGACAGTATTCGTATTAGGAGGGATGTACTGGGCAAACCAGGCTGTCATGGATTTAGTCGTTTTAATTTTAATGTCACTATTGTTGGCGATAGTCTTGTTAGTTTTATTGGTGAAAAGGGGAAATCATTTTTCTCATAAGAAAGGATTAGTATTACTTTCTTCTCTAAAAAAATCAAAAGGCTATTCAACCTCAAAAGTATATGACGATTTAGTCAATAAAACAGGGAAAACATTGACGGTATTACGTCCAAGCGGAAAGGCTGAACTAGACGGCGAAATCGTTGATGTGGTGAGTACAGGATTTGTCATTCCAGAAGATACAATGATACAAGTTGTCAAAGTAGAAGGAAGTAAAATCGTCGTACAAGTTTTGGAGAACAATAATGAGTAGGAGGGAGTAAAATGTTAGAAAAAGGTTTATTAAATAATCCAACAGGAGTCATTGGACTTATTGTGATACTATTTCTAATTTTAACAGTTGTCATGTTATTTTTTAGATTTGTACCAATTGGATTATGGATTACAGCGTATTTTTCTGATGTAAAAATTGGAGTAGGCACATTAGTGGGGATGAGATTACGTCGAGTAGCTCCTCAATATATTGTGCGTCCGATGATTAAAGCTACAAAAGCAGGATTAAAAATCGATATTAATGAATTAGAAGCCCATTATTTAGCAGGTGGGAATGTCAATGTGGTTATTGATGCGTTAATCGCAGCACAACGTGCGAATATTGATTTAGAATTTGAACAAGCAGCTGCCATTGACTTAGCAGGTCGAAATGTATTTGAAGCCGTTCAAGTGTCTGTAAATCCAAAAGTAATTGAAACTCCTGTTATTGCAGGGGTTGCGATGGATGGGATTGAAGTTCAAGCAAAAGCAAAAGTAACAGTACGTGCCAATATTGAACGATTAGTTGGGGGTGCTGGTGAAGAAACCATTATTGCCCGTGTTGGTGAAGGGATTGTTACTACCGTTGGTTCAGCAGCTCATCATAAATTAGTTTTAGAAAATCCAGATTCTATTTCCCAAACGATTTTGAGAAAAGGATTAGATGCAGGTACAGCATATGAAATTCTATCCATTGATATCGCAGATGTTGATGTTGGTAGAAATATCGGGGCAAAATTACAAGCAGAACAAGCAGAAGCAGATAAGAAAATTGCACAAGCAAAAGCTGAAGAACGTCGTTCTCTTGCCGTAGCGCAAGAACAAGAAATGTTAGCAGAAGTACAACGGATGCGTGCAAAAGTTGTAGAAGCTGAATCGCAAATTCCATTAGCGATGGCAGAAGCTCTACGTAATGGAAAACTTGGAGTCATGGACTACTATCAATTGAAAAATATTCAATCGGATACAGATATGAGAGAAGCGATTAGCAAATCTTCTGTTGAGAGTGAATCATGAATATTGTACTCTTTCTCTTGTATATAGTAATCCTTGTGATCATGTCTGCTGCTAGTTATATTAATTTAAAACTAAAGAGTCAAGAAAAGGGATTTAACCAACTGCACGATTGGTTGAACCATTCTTTTCAAGAAAAATCCGTTTCGCCTAAACGTCATCATCCAAAAAATCAAAAAGTAGTAGATGTTGTCGTAGAAGAAATGCCTGAAACAAAAGCGACATTATCTCATACAGAGAAAATGAGACAACAATTTTTTAAGATAGTACAAGTCTTTCGACAATTCTCACCAGAGGACTATTCTTTATCTGTATTTGACAAGGAATTAATCCAAAGAGTGTCGATTATTTCTTCAGAAGAAATTGATACTATGAGAAGAAGCGCCATTTTAATTCATACTGAAAAATTAAAACGATTATATTTGAATAATCCGAATTTACCAGAAGAATTATTAGAACATCTTCGAGTTTTTGTAGAAGAAATGGAAGCCATCCAATTACAGGAAGAAGAAGTTCAACATATGGGTTCAAAAGGTGAATTAGTGGTGGAAGCTGTAAAAAGTGCAACAAATTATACAACGAAAAATCGAGTGTTAAAATATCACTTACAATGGAAAAAAGCAATTGTCGCAAGTGAAGTGTTATCAAAACCAAAAAGTATGCGATAAAAAGCGTAGAAAGAAGGTTAGGCAGAAATGCTTAGCCTTTTTATTTTGTGTTACAATATGCCTAGTAGAGAGGTGAATATCATGTTAGAACAAGAAATGATTACTCAGTTAAAAATAAAACAAGGGAATAATCTAGCATTAACACAAGAAGAGTTAGAATGGTTATGGGAGAATATAGGAAATCCAAATCCAGAAATCCGAGATGACTTAGTCTTTAATTTATTTGGACAATTTATTTTTGAACAACTGATAACAAAAGAACAATTACGATGGATCATCGAAAAAGTGAATGTTACAAATCCTTTGGAGTATAGAATCGAAGAATTCGGTAGTGCAACAGCGTATCGTTCATTCTCTGCGCTTGTAATGGGAATGATTTTACAAGTAGACGGGGATAAAACAAGTGGATATGATTCTTGTTTAACAACTTCAGAGAGAACGAGTTGGATTCAAAATGGAATTCATTATTTAAAAAGAGAAAAAGACAGAACAGGATATGATGATAAGTTAGGATGGGTACATGCATTTGCTCATGGAGCAGATTTATTAGGAACCATTATTTCTCATCCGAATTGTACCCAAGAATATGTAGTAGAAGTATTAGAAGTCATTAGTGATATTTTTCAAAAGAGTAACCAACCATTTATGGATGAAGAAGAAAAACGATTAGGATTAGCAATCTTTTTTGGGATAGAGTCTGGAAATCTTTCTCAAAAACAATTGTGTGAATGGATTAAAAAGCAAAGATTTGAAGAATTAGATGGAAGCCGTGAAAGTTCTCAACGTTTAGCAATGTACAAAAGTTTTTTAGCGACAATCTATTTTAGGATGGAAGCTTTAAACCTTTGGGAAAATTCTTTAAAGGATGAGATGATGATGATCCTCCAAGAATATTAAAAAACCACCGACACAATGGTCGGTGGAAAAAAGGATTTTGAAATATTTAATTTGGGAGGATAATATTTCTTATTTGGGAATGACTAAAGTATAGAGTGAAATTTTGAAAATTATATGAAGACTCCGATAAGAAAGTGAGAAGAATTTTTGGAGAATTACATAAAACAGATAAAAACATTTTTCCGTGGCAAAAGTACTATAAGCCTTTGGCTTATAGTACAGGGAAAATTTGAGACCAAGGCTCAAATTTTAGCCATGAGACTCGCAGTTGCGAGGCTGCTGGCGACCATGCTACGACTAGAAATGTTTTTTCTGTTTTATTGTAGTTATTTTACGCTTATTATTTATTTGTACAAGCAACGAAACTTTCTCTTAATGTATCTTCTGGTAAGTTTTTACCAATAAACACTAAAGTCGACTTACGCTCTGTATCATTCCAATCACGTCCACGAGAAATATCAAAACTCATTTGAACCCCTTGGAAAATGATTTGATAATCCAACCCTTCTACGCTTAAAATACCTTTATAACGATATAATTCAGGTCCATAAATATAAACTAATTCATTCAACCATTCATTAATATGAGCTAAAACAAGAGGTTTCTCTGTTTCAATGACGAATGAATTAATCCCACTGTGGTGGTGATGTTTGTGATGATGATGTCCATGATGGTGATGATCATGGTCGTGATCGTGGTGATGATCTTCATCATGATGGTGGTGATCGTGTTCACCGTGTGCATGAGCATGACCGCATTCTTCGCAGTGTTCTTCATCGTGATGATGGTGGTGATCATGTTCCCCATGAGCATGAGTGTGTCCACATGCTTCACAATATTCTTCTTCAGAATTTTCTTGCATTTCTAAAATTTTCTTTTCAGAAGCATAGAATAATTCAAGACCAAACATATCTTTCATTTCTACTGGACGAGCATCTAAATCTTGAATCTCAGCAAAAGGATTGATAGAACGAACTTCGTTAATGACTTTTGCATAAATTGTATCGTCCACTAAACTATGTTTAGACATAAAGATTTTGTCTGCAAAACCAACTTGTTTTGCTGGTTCGGTTTGATGAGTTGTTTGATATAAGAAATTTTTTGAATCGACAACTGTTAAAACAGCGTCTAAAATAAAATGTTCATTTAAAAATGGTACATTGATAAATGTTTGAGCAATTGGTGCAGGATCTGCTAAGCCAGTTGTTTCAAATAATACACGGTCCACTTTAATACCGTTTTGTTCTTTGACCATTAAAATAGATTTTAACATGTCTGCAATATCTGTACGAAGAGTACAACATAAGCAGCCATTATCCATTTGATAAATTTCTTCTTCTACGTCTAATACGAATTGATGGTCAACACCAATTTCTCCAAATTCATTAATAACTACGGCAATATGTTCACCGTGTTTTTCTTTTAATACTTTGTTAATGAGCGTTGTTTTACCTGCTCCTAAAAATCCGCTGACAATGGTTACTGGAATTTTACTACTCATCATGATTTCCTCCATTCATGTAATTAAATCGGCATAATTACGATTCTATTCTATTGTATCATTGCAGGAAAAAATGTCAAAATAAAAAACTGTTAATTTTATAGAGAAAGAAAATCAAACAGAAAAGTAATTTTATGGTATACTGACAATTGAGAATAAATAAAGTAGGAGTGTGCATGATGCAAAAGAAAATCGACTGGAGTCGAGACTTTATACAAAAACATCAACATTTATTTGCATGTCCCTATTGTCATGCAGCTATTGAAGCGTTAGATGGGTATAGTCTGGTTTGTACGAACCGTCATCGTTTTGATATTAATAAAAAAGGCACTCTCCATTTGATGAAACAAAAAGCGAATGAGGATTATGATGCAGAGCTATTTACGCATCGTTATGAATTAGCGCAAAGTGGTTTCTTCAATCCTTTATTAGACGAAGTTTTGTCACTGATTTCAAAACAGGAGAATCAACTAATTGTTGATATTGGCTGTGGAGAAGGAAGCCCGCTTGCTTATTTATCGTCATTTTTAGAAGATATTCCTTTAGTAGGAATGGATATTGCTAAGGAAGGAATTTTGGCTGCTAGTCATCATCATGCGCAAAAAGCTTTGTGGATTGTGGCAGATTTAGCCCAGTTACCTTTTTGGGATGAATCCTGTGGTACGCTTATCAATATGTTAACTCCTTCGAATTATAAGGAGTTCAACCGTGTATTAGTACCAGAAGGAAAACTAATCAAAATTATTCCTGGAAGTAATTATTTAATTGAATTAAGACAACAATTATATAAAAGTAATGAAGAAAAACAATATTATTCTAATGAGGATATTGTAGAACGATTCAAACAAGAATATCCATCGATGAAGATGAAGGAACTTTCTTATCAAGTGACACTGACAAAAGAAATGTATGCACACCTATTACAAATGACTCCTTTATATTGGGGAGCTAGTATTGAAGATCAAGACTATAGTAAAAATCATCCTTTAGAAACTATTACGGTACATTTATGGATATTAGTTGGAGAAAAGAATTAACGGAGGAACGAAAATGGGATTAAAAGATTTATTTAACAAACAAGAAAAAGAAGAAACAGCAAAAGAAAAACCAACATTCAAACTAGGGGTAGAAGATGTTTATAAAATTAGCGATGATTCTCTAGATTTAGTAGTAACAGGGAATCTGGAAGGAACATTACAAGTAGGGGATTTTGTTTGGTTGACAAATCTTGGAGATGATAATGGAACTGTTACAACTTCTGCGATTTATGCAATGGAAAATGCTCAGCGAGAAAAAGTGTTTGAAGTAACAGATGAACCAGTGGCTCTTTGGTTAGAAGATGCAATGCCATTAGGCATTAAAAAAGGAACTGTATTACATGAAGAAGGTGCCGACAAGGAAGAAATCTATAAAACATTTGTCAATACATTAGGAAATGTCTTTGTGGGACGTCAAGAAGGTGTGTTAACACAAAGAGATATTGATGCATTAAGCTTAGCAGATTTATCAGAAATTGCACGTGTATTTTTACTATACTGTCATATGAATGCTTCACAAGAATCACCAGAAGAACATACTGCAAATGTCGGCAAGATTGAACAATTAATGATTGCTGTGCGAGATAAATTATTACAAGCTGATGAATTAGTAACCGTGTATTCTAAAAAAACAGAAGAACCCTATTTATTCTCTCAAACTCAACAAAGAGAAGAAGGTGGATTCATTTGTAGTTCGCCAATGATTTTTGTTGCTCCAGTAGCATATGAAGAAAGATTAGCATCTCGATTTGCAGATACAGAAATTTTTGAATTACGTCGTATTCAAAAAGGAGAAGATGGAAAAGGAATTGAGAATTTCTTCTTAGAAACGTTCTACCAAAACGGAGCTACAGGAGTCCATCTTGTAACAGAACAAACATCTCTTGCAGCAGAAGGGATTATTGCAGCACCTGATTATACAGGAGTAGCAGAAGAAGATATTCCGGTTACAAATCCAGATGTCATGAGATGGATCTTGTTATTAGGACAATTAGGATTTCCGCAGACAGAAGAACAAAAAATTATGCACGGCTTATACTATCGATTCTTATGCTTAGAATTACCAAAAGCCAAATTCTTAACACCAATTAAATTAGAAAATGCAGATCCAAATGCACAAATTGATTTACAATCTGGAGAAAAATTAAATGTTGCGATTCTACCAGGAAAAGATGAAAAAGAAGCGATGGTCTTCTATACAGATTGGAAGAGATTGAGACAAATTTATGATGAAAGCTGGAGTGGAATGATTCAGACTTTATCTCAAGTAACAAAAGCTTTCGATGTAGTGATTAACCCATCTGAAAATCCTGCTCTAGGTTGCTATGTTAATGATGAAATGTTTGAAGAAATGAAAAAAGTAGATTAATGATTCAAAGAGGAGTGTTCGAGAAAGAACGCTCTTTTTTTATGTTTACAAAAATTTCTATATAGAAGTAATTGACAAAGATAAGAGATAGGTGTATAGTTCTATATAGAAATAATTGAAGGAGGTTGTATATGACTTCGAAGATGCATGGCGGAAATTTAATTCATCATCTTGGATTAGTAAATGGAAGAGTTTGCCAAAAATTATTAAACAACGAGCCAAAAGCTTTATACAGAAGTGAACAAGCAAAAATTTTATCCGTATTATGGAATGATACAGAAGGATATATTACTTATACTGATTTGAGCATTCGAACAGGGCTTGCCAATAATACCTTAACAAGTATGATTAAAAAATTGGAAGAACAAGGCTTAGTTTGTTTGAAACATTGTCCTAAAGATAAACGAAAAAGATATGTAAACTTAACGGAATTAGGATGGGCTCAAAAAGAAATTGGAGAGAAAGTTCATCAGGAATTAGGAGAAATTTTTTATTCTGGATTTAGTAAAGAAGAAATTATCCAAGTAGAAGAATACTTAAATCGGATTCTTCAAAATTTAAAGAAGACTGAAGCACTGAAGTAATTTAGGTGTTAGGAGGGATTACAATGATTGAATACAAAAATGTAGCATTGCGCTATGCAGAAAAAACCGTCTTAAAAGATGTCAATTTACGCATTGAAGACGGCGAATTTATGGTGCTAGTGGGGCCATCTGGTTCAGGAAAGACAACGATGATGAAAATGATTAACCAATTAATTGAACCAACAGATGGAAATATTTATTTGAATGACAAGCGAATTAAAGATCATCATCAACGAGAATTACGATTAGAAACAGGATATGTCTTACAACAAATTGCGCTTTTTCCGAATCTAACAGTAGCAGAAAATATTGCTTTAATTCCCGAAATGAAAGGTTGGAAAAAAGAACAAATTCAAGAGCGAACAAAGGTGTTATTAGAGAAGGTTGGACTTTCTTTTGAAGATGATGCGAATCGTTATCCAAGAGAATTATCTGGAGGAGAACAACAACGAGTAGGAATTGTTCGCGCAATTATTGCGACTCCAAAAATATTATTAATGGATGAACCTTTCTCAGCATTAGATGCCATCAGCCGTAAACAATTACAAGATTTAACGAAACAGTTACATCAAGAATTTAAAATGACAACACTATTTGTCACACATGACACAGATGAAGCTATAAAGTTAGCCGATAGAATTGCTGTATTAAAAGATGGAGAAATTGTTCAAGTAGACACTCCTCACGAAATTCAAACGAATCCGGCTAATGCATTTGTAAAAGAATTATTTAAAGGGGGAGAACATCATGAATGAATTTATTCGAACATTTCAAGAGAGAAATAGTGAATGGATGTTATCTCTTGGGCAACACCTTCAACTTTCTTTATTAGCGTTATTATTAGCAGTAGTGATTGCTATCCCTGTTGCAGTATTAGTGAGTCCATCGAAAAAGATTTCTGGATTTTTATTACAAATTGCAGGAATTATTCAAACATTGCCATCTTTAGCGTTAATTGGATTATTTATTCCTTTAATGGGAATTGGGACATTACCAGCTTTAACAACTTTAGTGTTATATGCGCTATTCCCAATTTTGCAAAATACAATTACAGGACTTCAAGGAATTGATGAAAGTCTAGTCGAAGCAGGAATTGCTTTTGGAATGACAAAATTTGAACGTCTTAAAAAATTTGAAATTGCTATAGCGATGCCCGTGATTATGTCTGGGATTCGTACCGCAGCTGTATTCATTATTGGAACAGCGACTTTAGCCGCATTAATTGGTGCAGGAGGATTAGGAAGCTTTATTTTATTAGGAATTGACCGAAATAATTCAAGTTTAATATTGATTGGAGCTATTTCCGCTGCGATTTTAGCAATTTTATTCAATTTCTTATTGAAATGGATGGAAACTGCAAAATTAAAAACAATTCTGTCAGCCTTTTTAGTTTTAATCATTGGATTAGGAGCTTCTTATGCACCAACAATTGCTAAAATGCAAACATCAGATAAACTAGTGATCGCAGGAAAATTAGGACCAGAACCTGAGATTTTGATGAATATGTATAAGTTATTAATCGAAGATCAAACAAAATTAAAAGTCGAAGTGAAACCAAACTTTGGAAAAACGAATTTCTTATATGAAGCATTGAAAAAGGGAGATATTGATATTTATCCAGAATTTTCAGGAACCATTACAGAAAGCTTATTGAAGAATAAACCAAAAGTCAGTCATGAACCTGAAGAAGTCTATGAAGTAGCTCGTAAAGGAATTTTAGAACAAGATGGTTTTGTATTTTTAAAACCAATGGCGTATCAAAATACTTATGCAGTTGCCGTACCAAAATCATTAGCTGAAGCTGAAAAATTAACAAAAATTTCTGATTTGAAAAAAGTAAACCGTCCATTAAAAGCTGGATTTACACTAGAATTTAATGACCGTGAAGATGGAAATAAAGGATTACAAAGTATGTATGGCTTACAATTAGATGTAGCCACAATGGAACCTGCTTTACGTTACCAAGCTATTCAATCTGGTGATATTCAAGTGACAGATGCTTATTCAACAGATGCAGAAATTTCACGTTACCAGTTGAAAGTATTAGAGGATGATAAACAATTATTCCCACCTTATCAAGGGGCTCCTTTAATGAAACAAGAATTGTTGAAAAAACATCCTGAATTAGAAGGAATCTTGAATCAATTGGCTGGAAAAATTTCTGAAGAAGAAATGAGCCAAATGAACTTTGAAGTAGGGGCAAATGGAAGACCTGCTGAAGAAGTTGCTAGAGAGTATTTAGTGAAGATTAATCTTTTGAAAAGATAGAAAAAAGTAAAAGAAAAATCTTTTTGTTTGTGAGGTCGCCAGCAGCCACGCATGCGAGGCTCATAGATAACTTTCGCTACAAAAAAATTTCTTCTTGCTTTTAAAACCGCATGAATCGTGAACGTACGATTCATGCGGTTTTTTATTTTTTAGAGAAAACTTCACTGACTGAATTTGTTAATGGAGATAAAAAGTCTGTAATTTCTTGAGGACTTTCTTTTTTTCCTCGGGCAATCCATTTTTGACAAACCCCGAATAATGCATTGGAGAGATAGACGCTATAATATTCTAATTCTATTATATTTAAAGAATTGGTAGAAATTCTTTTTTCGATATCTGTCTTTACAAGAATAAGTAATTTATTTCGAAGATAATTTTGAATTTCTTTTGTACCATTTTCAGATAATAATGCGGCTAAAAGGGGTTCAGATTGTAAATATTCAAATACTTCAAAAATAGCTTGTTGTTTATCGTTGGCATACTTGCTAAAAATATATTCTAGTGTATGGAATAGTCTACTTTGGTAGAGATCAATCATATCGTATTGATCTTTGTAATGGGTATAGAAACTGGAACGACTAATTCCAGCTGTTTTCGCTAATTTTACAGTACTAATTTGGTCGAATGGCTGTTCTGCTAGTAATTGTACCATGGCATCTTCAATCGCTTGTTTTGTTTTTTGTCGTTTATTACTCTCTGTCATAATATCTCCTTTATGAACGTTTTTATACATTGTGTCTAAAAATGTTTTTAATAACTTGATATATGTTTTTATTGTTGTATAATCTATTTTATCAAAAATTAGACATTATGTACAGAAAAGAGGAGTTATATGTTTAGAGAATGGAAAGCTATTTTGAAAAAACCAACTTTTATAATTGTTATGGTAGGGATTGCTCTAATTCCTGCTTTGTATAATATTATATTTTTATCTTCTATGTGGGATCCATATGGAAAATTATCTGAATTGCCAGTAGCAGTTGTGAATAAAGATCACCCAGCTATTTATAATGGAGAATCAATGAACATTGGAGAAGACATGGTCTCGAATTTGAAGGATAATGATTCGTTAGATTTTCATTTTGTTACAGAAGCAGAAGGTGTGGAAGGACTAGAAAATGGTACTTATTATATGGTTGTGACCTTACCTAGTGATTTATCCCAAAAAGCTGCATCGATTTTAACAAATCATCCAGAACAAATGAATATTGATTATCAAACTTCAAGTGGACATAGTTTTATTGCTAGTAAAATGAGCGATTCAGCGATGGTTCAATTAAAGCAAACTGTTGCAAAAAATGTGACAGAAACTTATACAAAAGCTCTATTTGAAAAAATGGGGAATTTAAAAGAAGGGATGGAACAAGCTTCGCAAGGAAGTCAAACTCTTGCTGATGGGTCTAATCAATTAAAAGATGGAAGCCAACAATTAGCGACTAATTTACAAACTTTGGCTCAATCAAGTGTCACTTTTTCAAATGGAGCAGAGCAATTTAGCAATGGACTAGCAACTTACACAGATGCTGTGAAAAAAATTGATGCAGGTGTAACGACATTCCATAATGGATTACTAACATATACAGGAGCTGTTTCTCAATTAGATAATGGTTTAAATCAATTATCTTCTAAAACTCCAGAATTAGCATCTGGAATCCAACAATTAAATGATGGAGTTCAAGCATATGCTGGTGGAGTGGTAAAACTAGACTCTGGGTTGAATCAATTATCTAGTGGAGTTCAAGCATATACATCTGGAGTGGATAGTTTATCTTCAGGTGCAAGTCAATTAGCAGGCCAATCAGACAAATTGCGAAATGGAGTTCAACAATTGAACCAAGGAATTCAGCAATTATCGAGTCAATTAGAGGCATCTGCACAAAAAAGTAGTCAAATTTCTCAATTGGCAGCTGGGTTAGATCAATTAAATCAAGCGATTCAATCAGCGAATGCAAATGAAAGTACAGCTTTAATGGGTGAGGTAACCAATGCTTTATCTACAATCGCAGCTTCAGCACAAAGTATAATGGTAAATAGTCAAGCTTCTCAACAAGCTGCATTAACAGCTATTCAATCAACAAATGCGTATAGCACTTTAAGTGCTGAACAGCAAGCAGAATTAACAGCAGCTGTATCAAATCAAGCAAATACAAGTGTGCAATCTGCAAAAGAAATTTTATCGACAATTCAAAAATTAAAAGGGAATTTGGAACATGCAAAATCTCAAGCAGATAGTGTCGCAAAATTACAATCTGCAGCAGGAAAAGTGTTGCCATTAGCTTCTTCTTCATTAACACAATTATCAGGAGGACTTGGAACACTTCAAACTAAAGTCAGTCAACAACTTGTTCCAGCTAGTCAAGCAATTCAAAGCGGTGTAGGTGCTTATACAAGTGGAGTGGATAAAGTTGCCCAAGGAGCTAATACTTTAAGTTCTAAAAACAGTACTTTAAACGGTAGTGTCAGTCAGTTAGCGTCAGGTTCTTCTCAATTAGCGCAAAAATCTTCTACGTTAACTTCTGGAGTTGGACAATTAGCACAAAAAGCTCCTGAACTAGTCGCAGGGATTGAAAAAATTTCTTCTGGAAGTAACCTATTAAATCAAAAATCTTCAGAATTAGTATCTGGAATGACTACCTTACAAGCAGGAACAAACCAGCTAAATCAAAAATCTGAACAACTTCTTTTAGGTTCTTCTAAATTAACAGATGGATCACAAAAAATTGCAGATGGTGCAGAAAAACTTGCTGACGGCGGAAATACTCTTTCATCTGGTTTAGAAACTTTATATGGAGGAGTTACTACATTAAGTACTGGATTAATGGATGCAAATGAACAATTAGCATTAGCCTCAACAGAAGAGACGAATGCAAAAACTTTATCAAATCCATTAGCGTTATCGAAAACAGATGATGATGCAGTAGCAGTTAACGGAATTGCGATGGCTCCATACATGATTTCTGTGGCATTATTTGTAGCAGCATTATCAACGAATATGATTTTTGCGAAACTTCCATCTGGAAGACATCCAGAAACTCGTTTGGCATGGTTTAAAGCTCGTTTAGAAGTTAATGGGATTATTGCGGTATTAGCAGGAGTACTTGTTTATGGTGGAGTACACTTAATAGGATTAACAGCGGTACATGAAATGAAGACACTATTATTGATTCTATTAGCGAGTGTAACATTTATGTCAATAGTAACTGCACTAACGACATGGAATTCTCGAGTGGGAGCATTCTTCTCACTTATCTTATTATTATTACAATTAGCGTCAAGTGCAGGAACGTATCCTCTTGCATTGACGAATGATTTCTTCAAAACGATCAATCCATGGCTTCCGATGAGTTATTCAGTATCAGGATTACGTCAAACGATTTCTATGACAGGAATGATTCAAGAACAGGTTGTATTCTTAAGTGTGACATTAGTTATCTTTATGGGATTAGGTGTTCTTGCATATCGACCTGGTGTGGGAGAAGAGTAGAATTTAAGATAAATTAACGACTTTTACTGTTAGATTTCTTCTAATAGTTAAAAGTCGTTTTTTATATTTTTGATTTACAAATTTGAATAGAGGATATTGATTGCAAAGGGATAAAGTAGGAAAATAATAGGAAATAAATTACGTATTTTTTATACATGGAAAATTGTAATTTAAAAAAGGAAAAATAAAACTTCCACAATGTTCTAGAAAAAAGTTGATTTAATATTTTTTTGCAAACGTTTTAAAATAGAAGTGTGGAAATAGTTGGAGGGTGATTTTAATGAATAATAGACAGGTGGATCTATTGAATCGATTAATTCAAGAAAATGAGCCTGTGACAGGAAAGGTATTAGCTCAACAGTATTTAGTTTCCACTAAAACAATTTACAATGATATTTCAGTTATTAATCAATATCTAAAAGCTTTTTCTTCAGTGATAAAGAAAAAACCTAGTATGGGAATTTATATTGAAATAGATGAAAAATATAAAGAACAATTGAAGAAAACTTTTCAAGTTTCACAAAAAACAAATAAGCAAAATGAAGAGTGTAAACTATTATCTACATTTATGCTGAAAAATGAAATTGATATTTTAGATTGTTCCATTGAAAATTTCACGAGTGAATCAACTGTACGAAGAGAAATTCATGAACTGGAAAAAGAGATTATTAAGAATGGAATAAAGTTGACTAAACAACAAGGAAAAATAACTTTGGATGGTCTGGAAGACAATATAAGGAAGTTCTTTCGTAATAAGTTATTAAGTGGATTAATTCATTTTAATTTAACAGGATTATCGAATTATGGATGTATTAATCAGAATAGAGTTCAAGAAATCATCCAAATTATGAATCGATTGTTAGAAAAATATAAGTTTTCAGTTTGTTATGAATATCGTCATTATTTATTAATGGATTTGGTGATTTTCGATATTCGTTGGGAAAATGGATACTTTATAGAACAACAAAATGATTTAGATAGTAATAATCCAAAAATTATTGAAACTTATTTATTAGCTAGAGATTTATTGAATGAAGTTTCTGGAAAAGAAGTTGCCGAAAAGGAGATTATTTCTCTTTGTCAGAGTTTAATTACTATTGGAAATTATGAAAATTCTTATTTAGAGTCTAATGTTCAAATTGAGAAAACAGTGGATGAATTTATAGCATTGGTTGGAGAATTGGCAGGTATTCATTTTGAACAAGATGAGTATTTAAGAGGAATGTTAATCAATCATATTCCAGCAATGATTATGAGATTACGAAATAAAATTCATTTAAAAAGTGATTTGATGGAAGAAATTAAATACCAGTATGGAGTTTTGTATAACTTTGTTTGGTTATCAGGAAAAGTTTTTAAGAATAACTTCAATGTAGAATTGACCGATAATGAAGCGGCACTTTTAACCATACATTTAGAAATATCAGTAGAAAAAATAAAAAAACCAATGAATATTTATGTAATATGCCCACACAGTTTAGCAACATCAGAATTATTATTGAATCAAGTTAGGAAAATAACAGGTCAGTACGAACATATGCATAAAGTAGAATATTCTAAAGCAAGTTATTTAGATGTTAGCGAAAATGACTTAGTGATTAGTTCTGTGGAATTAAAAAATGTATCGTTTCCGTACATACATGTTGGAACGATTATGAAAGAAGAAGATTTACTAAAAATCCAAAGGAAATTTTTAGCCAATACAATGGAGCAAACACAATATAACTTCTTAATGAAAAATGATGAAGAATATACGAATCGACTTATCAAAAAATTACTTGGGAAATCGATATATATTAGAGAAAAGGTAAGCAGTGTAGATAAGTGTTTGTCAAAGATTATTCAATTGGCTAATGAGAAAAATCTTCAAAATATAAAATTTGAAAAGACTATACGCCACAGAGAAAATTTAGGAATTACAAGTACTTACACAGGTATAGCACTTCCTCATGCTAATCCAAAAGAAGTTCATACTAGTGAATTAATTATGATGACATTAGAAAAACCAATTTATTGGGGGCAAAATTTAGTTAAAGTTGTAATGCTAATTGCAATTGCGGAAAAGGAATTAGAATTTTATAAAGATGCTTTAAAAGTTATTTATTCTAAGATTGATAGTTCTTCTTATATACAAAAATTATGGGAGAGCGAAAATCATGAAAGTTTTATAACAGCATTATTTTCGGAAGCTAACTTTGAATCAATATTATAAGGAGTGAAAAAAATGACAATTATATCACAGTTAGTCAATAAACAATTAATTAATTTAGAAGGAGTGGGTGAAGACAAAAAAGAATTGCTTCAAAAATTGTCTAAAACTTTGTTTGATAAAGGGTTTGTAACAGATGGATTTGCATCTGCAATTGTGGAAAGAGAGGAGGAATTTCCGACAGGATTAAGATTAGAAAAAACAGCAGTAGCAATTCCGCATACGTATAGTGAATATGTAAAAAAACCTTTTATTTACATTGTTAAATTATCAAAACCTATAACTTTTATTCAGATGGGAACATCGGATGAAGAGGTTCCTGTAGATTTTGTAATTGTATTAGGAATTTCTGAACCAAAAAATCAAACAGGTTTGTTAGTGGAACTAATGAATATTTTTGGACAAGATGAATTTATTACAAAATTGCAAAATGCAAAATCGGAAGAAGAAGTTTATCAATTATTTGTAACAGTAGAAATGGAGGAAGAGTTATGAAAAAATTAATTGTTGCATGTGGATCAGGAGTGGCTACTTCTCAAACAGTAGCATCAAAAGTTGAAAGATTATTAAAAGAAGCCAATGTGCCTTGCGAGATTGAAGCTGTTGATATGAAGGCGTTAGAAATGCATTTAAAATCAGCAGATGGATATATTTCAATCGTTAAAGCAAAAAAAGACTATGGAGTTCCAGTATTTAACGGAATTGCATTTTTAACAGGAATGGGTCAAAAACAAGAGTTACAAAAAATTATAGATTTCTTAAATAGTTAGGAGGAAAAATTATGGAAACCTTGCAAGTAGTTATTCAATATATTTTGGATTTAGGAGCTGCAGTATTTGTTCCATTTTTAATGTTAATTGTTGGACTAGCAATGAAAATGAAGTTCAGAGAAGCTTTCACAGCAGCGTTAACTTTAGGGATTGCATTTACAGGTATGGGAATTCTTGTAAACTTTATTATGACAAGTATGGGTGCAGCAGCAAATGATTTAACAACTCATACTGGATTAAGTTTACCAGCGGTTGATATTGGTTGGCCTGGAGCTGCAGCAATTAGTTGGGCTTGGCCTTATGCTTTCTTAGTGTTCCCATTACAATTAGCGATTAACTTCATTATGTTAGTGACTAAACAAACAAAAACGTTAAATGTAGATTTATGGAATGTTTGGAATAAAATTTTTACAGCAGTAATTGTAACGTACTTTACAAATAACATTTTCTTAGGATTTATTGCAGCAGCTATTATTATTGTATTAGAACTAAAACTTGGAGATGTGTTTGCGCCAGAAGTAGAACGTTTAACTGGAGTTCCAGGGATTACAGTACCTCACTTTATTTGTATGATTGCAGTAATTTTACATCCAATTGATGAATTATTGAAAAAAATTCCTCTGTTAAATAAACAATTTGATGCAGATACATTGAAAGAAAAAATTGGTGTATTTGGAGAAAATGCAGTAATGGGAGCTATTATTGGTTTTGCTTTAGGAGCAGCATCAGGTAATGGTATTAAATACGCATTAACATTGTCAGTTCAAGCGGCAACAGCTTTAACTTTATTCCCTATGGTATCAAAATTATTTTCTCAAGCTTTATCACCAATTTCAGAAGCAGTATCTGACTTTATGCGTGAAAAATTTGAAGATCGTGAAGTTTATATTGGCTTAGACTGGCCAGTACTTGGTGGACGTAATGAATTATGGGTAGCAGTTATCTTTACAATCCCATTCCTTTTAGTAGGATCTATTGTTTTACCAAATAATATTGTCTTACCATTTGCAGGTATTATTAATTTATCATTTGTTGTAGGAGCGTTATTATTAACAAATGGTAATGTGTTAAGAATGATTATTCATGGTTTAATTTCTACTCCTTTATTCTTATATGGAGCAACTTACTTCACTCCATATATGACTCGTTTAGCAGAAGAAACAAAAACATTAAATCAAAGTGGTTTAATTTCATGGGCTACTTTTGAAGGACCAGATATTCGTTATATTTTAGCAAATGGATTTAATGGAGATGTTATCGCTATTGTATTAGGAGTTGTATGGTTAGCTCTTTATGTATGGCTATTAAAAGATAGAAAGAAATATAATGAAACATTAGAAGCGGGCGAATAGAATGAAGAAGTTGCTTGTTTTAGTATTAGGTATACTATTTGTCTATTCTATCATTTCCCAGATGATTTGGTTAACGGTCTTAATTTTACCTGTTGCTATTTACTTGGATAAGCAGAATTTATTTAAGGAATTTGATGAAAGAAAATTTAAGAAATTCCGTAGCACTAAAAAAGAATCGTAAATAATACGAAAATTCAAAGGATTGGTTCAGAAATAGATAGAATAGTAGAATCAAAGAATTTGAATAATGGGAAAGATTTAAAGTAATAAAAGAATGGATCTCATTATCGGGATCCGTTCTTTTTATAGAAAATGATTAGGAATCGTCTATGAATTTGTTAAATTGAATATTTAATCTCAGCAAAATCACATAATAATAAGGTGTTGAGATAAATCATGTATAAATTATTAAAAAATAAACGAATTCGGTTGACGGCAGTCAAGAAAACGGTTACTATTATGTTGGATAAACAAAAAAATTTTTTTCAGGTACGGCTGAAAAATATTACAGTTAAAGAAGGGGAATAATTATGGGGTATCCTAAATTTATCGAAGGATTATGTCAAGTGACATATGATATGTGGAATAAAGGCTGGGACGAATATAACGGTGGAAATGTTAGTTATCGTTTGACAGTTGAAGAAGCTGAAAATCTTGAAAGCAGCTTGGCTGGTACAGAATATACGTACTATGCTGAAAATAGAAAAGAAGTGGAAGTTTTAGATGTTCCAGAACACGTAAGAGGAGAATATATTTTAATTACAGCTTCTGGAAGTCATTTTAGAACATTACATTCACAACCACATGCGGATACTGGTATCATTCAATTAACAGATAAAGGTTATCAAGTCGTTGCAGGTTTTGTTACAGGAAAACGTCCTACAAGTGAAATCTTCATGCATGTATTATCTCACGCAGCAAGATTAAAACAAAACCCAAATCATAGAGTAGTTATTCATAATCATGCAACAAATGTTGTGACATACTGCTTATTAAATGATGTAACAACTGAATCTTTATCATTAGATTTATGGTCAGTGTTAACTGAATCAATCGTAGTATTCCCTGATGGAATTGCTGTTCTACCTTGGGAAGTACCAGGAACTCAAAAAATTGGTTCTGCTACAGCTAAAGAATTAGAAACTCATCGTTTAGTTGTTTGGAGTAAACATGGAGTTCTTTCTACTGGTGTAGATTATCAAGATTGCTTCGGATTAATTGAAACTGCTGATAAAGCAGCCCATATTGCATTAGATGTTCAAAGAGTTAGTGGTAAGAGCATTTATGAAAGCAATGTTCTTTCAAAAGAAGATTTGAAGAAAATCTGCGCTGTTTTAAAAGTGCCAGAAAGATATTTAGATTAATTTAACCACTTCCTAACCTGTTGGTAAATCCAGCAGGTTTTTTTAGTTTCACGGATTTTCCATAAAAAATTTTGCAAAAACTGTGAAAATAGTAACAAATGATAACAAACTGATTTTTTCATAGGAATAGAATGTAAACAATCAATCAAAGGAAGTGATTTTTATGAATTTTTCAGGAAAAGTTGCTATCGTGACAGGTGGAGCAAATGGGATTGGAAAAGAAGTAGTAAGAGGAATTGTTGAAGGCGGAGGTTTTGTAGTTATTGCAGATATTAATGAAGCTGCTGCTACGAAAACAGTAGCCGAGTTTGGAGCAGAACATACTGTGTTTGAATATATGGATTTAGGAAATCATGAGTCCATTGTTGCAAGCATGAACAAGATTCTATCCGAACGTAAAGTAGATATTTTAGTCAATTGTGCAGGAGTTATTAGTGCGAAACCTTTTGATCAATTGACGTATGAAGAATGGGAAAGAACAATTCGTATTAATCTTTCTGGATGTTTCTCAACGATTAGTACGATTTTTCCTCACTTTATTAAAAATAAAGGCGGTAGAATTGTCAATGTTTCTTCTGTTGCTGCAAAATTAGGGGGAGGTCTTCTAGGAACTGCAGCGTATGCTTCTTCAAAAGCAGGCTTGAATGGTTTGACAAAAGCAGTTGCTAAAGAAGGCGGTAAATACAATATTGCTTGTAATGCAGTATGTCCATCATTTACAAGAACAGATATGACAACAGTGCTTTCAGAAGATAAAGAAAAGAGTCAAAAAGTAATTAGTATGATTCCTTTAGGACGTCGTGCAGAACCTGTTGAAATTGCTCAAATGATTTTATTCTTTGCGAGTGATTTAGCAAGCTTTATTACAGGGGAAATCGGCGACTGCGATGGTGGTATTACATTAGATGGTTGATTTTTCTTCCGCTCGATAAAATTTTAAAAAGGTATGTGAATGCAATGAAAAAGATTAAAATTCCTGGGGATACCATTATTGTACCAATGTTTATTGGATGTTTTATTAATACATTTATTCCTCAAATCTTGCAAATTGGTGGATTTACAACACCGATTGTAAAAGGTGCAGGTCCATTGGTTGGGGCGTTCTTATTTGTCATTGGTGGAACGATTTCCTTAAAAAATACGCCGAAGGCTGTTGTTCGTGGGGCGTCTATTATTATCGCTAAAATTATTGTTTCAATTATTCTAGGATTATTAGTGGCAAAAGTTTTCAATGATAATTTCTTAGGATTGAGCGCAGTAGCGGTAATTGGAGCGATTTCAGTAGCGAATAATGCGATGTATGCTGGAATTGTAGAAGTATACGGTGATGAAATTGATGCTGGTGCTGTTGGGATTACTACTTTAAGTGTTGGTCCAATGGTAACAATGGCGGTGTTAAGTACCGCAGGATTAGCGAATATTTCCATTTGGAACTTAATTGGAACAATCTTACCATTAATTATTGGGATTATTTTAGGAAATGCCTTTCCTTATATGAAGAAAGTTCTCTCAAATGGGATTACAGCGATTATTATCGTCGTAGGATTTTGTTTAGGGGCAAATATGAACTTTGGACAAATTCTTGAAGGTGGATTACCTGGTATTTTACTAGGTGTAATTACAACTTTAATTGGTGGGGTTGCAGCGATTGCTGCAGATAAATTATCTGGAGGAAATGGAGTTGCAGGTGCTGCGATTTCTAGTACGGCTGCAAGTGCTATTGCGACACCAGCGGCACTTTCTGCGGTAGATGCTTCTTTTAAAGCAATTGAAGCGACTGCTACAACTCAAATTACAGCTTCCGTTATCGTGACAGCTATATTAACACCAATCTTAACAGCATATATTGCTAAACGAGTTCAGCAAAAAGAAAAGAATGTGGCATAACAAAAACCACTCCGTTTAACGTTACGGAGTGGTTTTTACTTTAATCTAAGAAATAAGTATGTTCAGCTTTCCATTCTAGTATTTTAATATGAACCCAGAATCCATAGATTCCTAATGTGATAATACATAAGAAAAACCATTTGACCCAGTTTCTAAACAATTCGAGTGCAGTGCCATTAAATCCAAGACGACGGCCTTCAACAACGGTATGTTCAATTTCCCATTTATAAAAAATGCAGATTGCCCAAGGCGTTCCTAGTCCAAAGGTCAGTGTAATAATAAAAAATGAAATAATGCAACTGAAAATATACGTTAGCATTCCACCGTCAAAATAACTTTTTTGCATGATAAATCCTCCCTTAATTAGTTGATTGTAGTGTAGCACGAAGAGAAATTTACTGTCAAAAAATAAAATATAAATAAGTTCATGATGAGGGCAGTTGTAATGTTTTTAGAAAAGGTATAAACTAAAGAAGATATAGAAATGGGGGTTGAGTGATGCAATTTAATTGGAGTAGTTTAGGTGCTTGGAGTAGCATTCGTAATATTGTCGATATTGTGATTGTTTGGTACTTATTATATAATCTATTACTCATCATGAAAGGTACAAGGGCTGTACATTTGATGAAGGGATTGGCAGTTATTGCTGGGGTAAAATTCATCAGTTATATGTTTGGGCTAATTACTCTTGACTGGATTATGAATTTAGTAATCCAATGGGGAGTTGTTGGAGCCATTGTTGTCTTTCAACCAGAAATTCGAAGAGGGCTAGAACATATTGGTCGTTCGAACTTTTTCTCAAGGAGAGCTTCGGGAACGAATCAAGCTCAAAGGATGATTGAAGAGTTAAATATTTCTGTACAATATATGGCAAAAAGAAGAATTGGTGCATTAATTTGTATCGAACAATCGAATTCTTTAGAAGAATATATTAATACGGGGATTCCTTTACAATCACGAATTTCGAATCAATTAATGACGCAAATTTTTATTCCGAATACACCTCTTCATGATGGTGCGGTGATTATTCGTGGTCATGAAGTGGAAGCAGCGGCATGTTATTTACCATTATCAGAAAGTAAATTTATTCCTAAAGAATTAGGAACAAGACACCGTGCAGCTATCGGGTTAAGTGAAGTAACAGATGCGTTGATTATTGTTATTTCAGAAGAAACAGGTAAAGTTAGTGTGGCATTGCGTGAAAAATTATTACGTGAGCTAACTCCGGATGAATTTGTAGAAGTGTTAAGTGAACATTTAATTACCAAAGAAACTTCTCAAAAAGATTCGACTATGTTAACGATGATTATCGATTTCTTTAGAGGAGGTCGTATGAATGATTAGTAAATGGATGACAAAAAAATCATTTTTGGTAGTGATATCCTTTATTTTAACAATGGCTTTATTTGTATATGCAAGTGAATCAAGTCCGAGTCGACAATCTGCAGCAGTATCTATTCAGACAACTTCGAATACCATTGGAAATGTTCCAGTGTATGTCGATATGGATAGTCAATTATATACGGTAACAGGTTTGCCAGAATCTGTGACGTTAAGAATCGAAGGTTCGAGTAGTTCGTTATTAGCAGTTGCAGGAAATGCATCTTATCGTGTAAAAACTCCTAATTTAAATGAATTAGGAACTGGGAAACATATGATAACTTTACAAGTGACAGGCTTGCCTTCAGGAGTAAAAGGGACAGTGTCTCCAGAAACGGTTGAGATTATGATTGAAAAGAAAGCGACAGTTGAATTACCCGTTTCGGTAAATGTGAATCGTGCAAATTTACCAGGAGCTTATAAAAGTGGACAAGCTTTAGTGAGTCCTGCTAGAGTAACGATTTCGGGACCAGAGTCTCTTATTAATCAAGTGGAAAATGTATTGGCAACTGTCACAGTTCCAGAAAACACAAAGGCAGATTATACGTCTTCCGTTGCAGTACAAGCGTTGGATGCAACAGGAAAACCTCTGGCATTAAAAGTAGAACCAGAGCAAGTTCAAGTAAGAGTGCCAATTACAACGAATAGTAAAAAAGTTCCACTTGTATTAACGACAACTGGAAGTGCAGGAAGTCAATATACTTACCAATTGAAATCTGATATTAAAGAAGTTACAATTTTAGGAGCTCAAGAAATACTGGATCGATTGACAGCTATTCCTGTAGTAGTAGACGTTAGTCAAATGACAAAAACGACAACACAAGCGGTTAAATTGACGTTACCAACAGGAGTCGATAGTGTTACTCCAGAAAATATTTCTGTAGAAGTGGTAGTTACACCTACGACAACACAAACGACAGAAACAACACAGACAACACAAACAACAAGACAATAGAAAATGATAGAATTTTAAAGGAGATTGAATATGGGCAAATATTTTGGAACAGATGGTGTAAGAGGAGTAGCAAATGCTGAATTAACACCAGAATTAGCGTTTAAATTAGGACGTTTTGGTGGCTATGTCTTATTACAACAAGCAGGTGGAGATAAGCATCCACGTGTTTTAGTCGGAAGAGATACTCGTATTTCAGGACAATTATTAGAGCACGCTTTAATTGCAGGGTTATTATCTGTAGGAATTGAAGTAATGCAATTAGGAGTGATTCCAACACCAGGAGTTTCTTATTTAACAAGAATGCAAGGGGCTGTGGCAGGGGTTATGATTTCTGCATCTCACAATCCAGCACAAGATAATGGTATTAAATTCTTCGGAGCAGATGGCTTTAAATTATCGGATGAAACAGAAGCAGAAATTGAAGCTTTATTAGATAGTCCAGAAGATACATTACCACGTCCTTCAACAGATGAATTAGGAACTGTGGATGATTATTTAGAAGGAACAATGAAATATAGTCAATTTTTACAACAAACAATTGATGGTCCTCTAACAGATATGAAAGTAGCATTAGATGGTGCAAATGGAGCAACTTCAGCAGTATTAAATCGTTTATTTGCAGATTTAGAAACAGAATTTTACACAATGGGGAATAAACCAAATGGTGTGAATATTAATGATGGAGTGGGTTCAACACATCCAGAAGCTTTAGCGGCATTTGTCAAAGAAAATGGTGCAGATTTAGGATTAAGCTTCGATGGAGATGGAGACCGTTGTATTGCGGTTGACGAAAACGGAGAAATCGTAGATGGCGATAAAATTATGTTTATCTGTGGGAAATATTTACGCAGTGTAGGGCAATTGAAACAAGATACAATTGTTTCAACAGTTATGAGTAACTTAGGATTCCATAAAGCAGTGGAAGAAGAAGGAATGGTCGCTCTTCAAACAGCTGTAGGAGATCGCTATGTTGTAGAAGAAATGCGCAAAAATGGGTATAACTTCGGTGGAGAACAATCAGGGCATATTGTATTTTTAGATTTAAATACAACAGGCGATGGATTGTTATCAGGAATTCAATTAATGAATGTTATGAAACAAACAGGTAAAAAATTAAGTGAATTAGCCAGCGAAGTGCCTACTTATCCTCAAGAATTAGTGAATATTCGAGTGAGCAATAAAAATGGAGCAATGGAAGTTCCAGCGATTAAAGAAATTATTGATACAGTGGAAGCTGAAATGGCAGGGAATGGTCGAGTTCTTGTTCGTCCAAGTGGAACAGAACCATTAGTACGTGTCATGGTAGAAGCGCCAACAGATGAGTTATGCCATGATTATGTTACACGAATTGCAGATGTTGTGCGTGATGAGATTGGATTAGATAAATAGAAATCGTAGCAGAGAGTAACGGGAGTTGCTCTCTTTTTTTGTCGTTTTGTTTTGGGATATGAAAGCAGAAATTTTTACAAATACTCTTTAATATCGCCGATTGTAAAATTAAGTTAGAAAAAATAAATGTAATACTCATTGTCAAATTAATAGATATGAAGACAAAAAAATAACACCGCTCTAAACTTAGGGTAGTTTTCGGTGTTATCTTAATACCAATTCTAGCCACCGTCTTTTTAACGGGCTACATTAGAGTCGAGTTCCAGCTCGGCTCTTTTTGTGTCTTCATTATACCAAAACTTCTAAAATTTTCAAACAATGTGATTTTTTACACATTTAACTACTATTTCTATTTCGTTTATGGTACACTCTCCTCGTAGAAAGTTTTAAAGCGGTGGCAATCTCTATAAAGGTAGGTGATGCTTATGGGCATCTGTTTAAAATCTATCGAAAGGAGGTTGTACTTTGTCAGTCTATGAAGCTTTGACCTTAGTGTGTTCTTTTGCAACTTTACTAGTTGCATTATTGGCACTTATTGTCAAATTGATAGAAATTAAGACAAAAAAATAACACCGCTCTAACTTTGGAAGGTTAGCGGTGTTATTATAACACTTTTTAACAAGCCACCGTCTTTTCAACGGTCTACATCAGAGTCGAGTTACCGCTCGGCTCTTTTTGTACCTTTATTATAACAAAATTTCTTAAATTTTCAAACAATGTGATTTTTTGCACAGTCCGCTACTATTTCTATTTCGTTTATGGTACACTCTCCTCGTAGAAAGTTTTAAAGCGGTGGCAATCTCTATAAAGGTAGGTGATGCTTATGGGCATCTGTTTAAAATCTATCGAAAGGAGGTTGTACTTTGTCAGTCTATGAAGCTTTGACCTTAGTGTGTTCTTTTGCAACTTTACTAGTTGCATTATTGGCACTTATTGTCAAATTGATAGAAATTAAGACAAAAAAATAACACCGCTCTAACTTTGGAGAGTTAGCGGTGTTATGCACCAAAATTCTGCCACCGTCTTTTCAACGGTCTACATCAGAGTCGAGTTGCTGCTCGGCTCTTTTTGTGTCTTCATTATACCAAAAACAAAACGAATTGCAAACTTCGCAAATTCAAGTGATATTGTCTCATGTCAAACACAAGTAAAAATGTCTTAAATCCTGTTAGTATATCTTTATTTAAATTTTGTAGGATGCTAGGAAATAAAAAAGATACCATTTAGGGGAAATATCTCAAAGCCATACTTTTTGAAAAAAAGAAAAGGAATGGTACAATAACCTTATCGAATATTAGAGGAGTTATTATGAATACAACAATCAAAACTTGCGCACAAACACGTGCGATTCAGTCTAGAAGAATTTTTCCATTTGATGTGAATATGCATCAAACATTATTTGGAGGGAATTTAACACGGATTATTGACGACTGTGCATCGATTACTGTATCTCGTCATTGTCGTCGTTTAGCAGTGACAGCTTCCGTTGATGCGATGAATTATTTAAAACCATTACCATTAGGACATTCTGTCTGTGTGGAAACTTATATTTCTGGAGTTGGAAAGAAAAGTATGGAAGTCTTTTGTAAAGTGGTAGGGGAAGATGTTTTAACGGGTGAACGTTATTTAGCAGCAACTAGTTTTTGGACATTTGTCGCAATGCCACGTGAAGGGGAAACGGATTTTTCCGTTCCTGCGATTGAACCAGAAACAGCAGAAGAGGCATTTATTTGTAGTGGCTATGAACAGAGACGTTTAGCTCGATTAGAACAATTGAAACGTCAAGAAGAATTAATGAATCATGTTTCCATTCATAAACCTTGGATGGAATCATTGTGACAGTAATGTAAGGTTATCATCGTTTTTGTTAGAAAAAATCAAGGATTTTTCATATTTGATTTGTTAAAGTAGTCTTATCAAATGAGATTACTGGAGGAAATTATGAATAAACAAAGTGCCATTGAATTAAATAGAAAGATGATTCAATTATTGACGATTGCGGGAATTATTTTAACGATTTATTTAGGATACATCATTGCCAAACATCATTATTTTGAAGTTGGAGGAGCATTCCAGCAGTTAGTAGGTCATTGGGGAATGTATGGAGTACTATTCTTTATCCTCATTCAAATTGTACAAGTCGTTTATCCGATAATTCCGGGCGGATTAACTTGTGTTGTTGGGCATATTGTATTCGGACCTTTATATGGGTTTATTTATAATTTTATTGGTATTATGATTGGATCTATGATTAATTTTTGGCTAGCAAGACGATATGGAGAAACAGTCGTTCAAGCATTTGTTTCTCAAGCGACTTATGATAAATATATTAACTATTTAAATGATGGAAAGAAATTCGAACGTTTCTTCTTTTGGGCATTAGTGTTGCCAGGATTTCCTGATGATTTCTTATGTATGGTAGCAGGATTAGGGAAGATGACGTTTAAGAAATTTGTGGCAATTTGCTTAGTGGCAAAACCTGTCACACTTTATGTGTATACACTGATTGCAGCAGAAGGAGTACAAGTTCTCTTTAAATGGATTCAAGGGTAGAGGTGTTTTGTGTGAAAAGAATAATGATTGGTTTGGTGCGAGGGTATCAAAGGTGGATTTCACCATTATTTCCACCAACTTGTATTTATCGACCAACTTGTTCAGCGTATATGATTCAAGCGATTGAAAAACATGGCGTTATCAAGGGTGTAATAATGGGAATTGGCAGAATTATGAGATGTCATCCATTTATTTTAGGAGGACAAGATCCAGTTCCAGATGAATTTACAGTCAGACGACATAAAGACTATCGAAAAAAGAGAAATTGTCATTGTTGTCAACCAATAGAAATCAAAAAAGAAGGAGATTGAACAGCATTCAATCTCCTTTTTATGTTACTGAAATTTAGTTTGATACTTTTGGATAATACGTGGCAATAATGGCGATAAGAGTATCCAAAAGCCAATATTTCCCAAAGCATGTAGCGTATCAAATGGTAGTCCTTGTAAATAATATACCCAAAATTTAGGAATATGATAAAAATATACAGAGAAAATCGAAATGACAAATCCGTATAAATACCCTGTCAATCCAGCCATGATTGTAAAAAAGGCTAATTTCAATAAGGGTTGTTTCCAAGTCCTGCTCCATAAAGATTTCAAACAAGAAAATACAAGAATGACAATCGCAAAACTTGCAATTTGATACAATGTCCAAGGTCCCATACCTAAAAAGATATTCGACAAGAACATGGATAAACTAGCCGTTAGTATTCCTTCCACTAATCCTATCTCTAGAGTAATGATTAATAAAATAACGGTAACGGGTTGAACATTTGGAATCCAAGCAAATAGAATTCTGCCAACATAGGCTAGGGTTGATAGTAATGCAATCAGTGCAATTTTTCGGATTGAAAAAATAGTCGTATTTTTCATTATTGTTTAAATTCTTCTAATTTCCAATCGATAACGTCACCTTGTTTTAAGTCAACTTGGTTAGCTCCGACTGGGCTCATTTCTCCGTTGACATCAAATAACCAATATTTTTGGTTTGCTGGTTCTTGTTCGATTCCGTTAATCGCAGATACGAAACCATCTTTTTCAACGATTTGCATTTGTTCTTTCATAACGGTTAATAATTTATCGCCATCTTTGAATGTTAAGGTAAATGGGCTTCCTGAAATTGGTTCGCCATCTTTTTTAACATTGACTGTAATTGTTTGTTCTACTTTTGCTGTAGTTGTTGTTTCTTGAGATGTTTGTTTGGCAGGTGTTGCTGGTTGTGCGCAAGCTCCTAAAGATAGTGTTAATAAGGCTAAAGCTAATAATTTTTTCATAAAATCCTCCTAAAGTGTTCGTTTAAACCTATACCATCATAGCGAAAGTAAGTTAGAATGTAAAGTGATTTTCAATTGAAGACGGGTAAAAAATGTTAAAACGTATTTTCTCACGTTGTAAGAATAATGGTATATTAACGAAGTATGATTCCGAAAAAGGAAGAGTAACAAAAAGAATGACTTCATATTTAAGTTTTTTATTCATGTTTAGATAATCCTCCATAATATTAGAATGAATTTATTGTAACATTACTTGGGACATTTTTACTTGTGTTTGACACCCCAATTTTCACATGATACAATGACCTTACGAAAATGTAGTGCGCAAGCACACCGAAGCCCCTAAGGAAATGTCAGTTCCCTAGGGGCTTTTTTGTCGGTGGTGGGTTAGCTTTAGCCTTTGTCCTTGCTATCTAACCACTTGCAAATGTAATGTGCTGTTACTTCTGCCACAATAGCAAGTAAGACGTCGAAAATGTAGTGCACTTGCTCCACCTCCTTTCGCATAGACTTGCGGAAGGTTTGGCTTCAGCATTAATGATGATATTATCTCCTTTTGCTTTATTCCATGGTATACTTGGAACATTTTTACTTGTGTTTGACAGACGGGTAAAAAATGTTAAAACGTATCTTCTCACCTTGTGAAAATAATGGTATACTAACAAAGTATTATTCCAAAAAGGAAGATTAATTAAAAGGAGGAAATGACCTATATGGCACAAGGTTATGAATTTTCAGAAAAAGTAACGAAAGCTTGTCAAAAGAAAGAAGCGTTGTTTGACGAAAGTAAAGCACGTTATGCATTACGTTCAATGTTTGCAGGAGCTTTTCTAACAATGAGTACAGCAGCAGGGGCGGCAGCAGCACAAGTGATTGCAGGATTAAATCCAGCGTTAAGTAAATTTTTCTTTGCATTTATTTTTACTTGGGGACTAGTTTATATCTTATTCTTAAATTCTGAATTAGCAACATCTAATATGATGTATTTAACAGCAGGAGTTTATCAAAAAAATATTCGTCTATCAAAAGCTGTAACAATTTTATTATACTGCGGAATCTTCAACTTGATTGGAGCGATGATTATTGGTGCAGCATTTGCACATAGTGCAGCCTTTAATGCAATGGATGTACAACACTTCATCGTTCATCTTGTCCAAGGAAAAGCAACTCGTGGAAATGGGCAAGTAATCTTAGAATCTATTTTAGCGAATATCTTTGTTAACGTTGCAATCTTGGCATTCTTGTTAGTGAAAGATGAAGCAGCTAAAATGTGGATTATTATTTCAGCAATTTTCATGTTTGTATTCTTAGGAGAAGAACACGTGGTAGCAAACTTTGCTTCATTCTCAATTGTTAAATTCTCAGCAGTTTCTTCATCTCTAGAATTTATGAACTGGTTCAACTTAATTCGTCACTGGGTAGTAGCATTCATTGGTAATACTATCGGTGGTGGTGTTATTGTCGGATTAGCATACGCATTCTTAAACAAAACAAAAAGTGTGTATCATGAATAATAAAATTTAAGGGTTGCCTTTAAGGGCAGCCTTTTTTATTTTCAGAAAATTTTAAAAATCTTGAGCAGAATAATTGGGAAATCGGATAAAATCTGTTACTATAACTCTATCGTGAAAACGATAAATGAAATGAAAAGGAGAATTGTTATGAAAAAAACAACCAAAATGTTAGCGACCAGTTTATTAGTGGCGGTAGGTTTGGCTGCGTGTGGCAGCAATTCATCAAGTTCTACGAATGCTGCGAATCGCTTAACAATGACAACCTTTGGCGAATTAACAACATTAGATAGTGCAGATTATGATGATGTTCCAAGTTCAGATATGATGGGACAAATTTTTGAAGGATTATATCGTGTAGCAGCAAATAATAAAGTTGAATTAGGAATGGCTGCGCAAGAACCTAAAGTGAGTGAAGATGGTTTAGTCTATACTTTCACATTGCGTGATGCAAAATGGTCAGATGGATCTGCTGTAAAAGCACAAGATTTTGTCTTTACTTATCGTAAATTAGTGAATCCACAAGAAGGACATGTAGCACAATCAGCGGATGTGTTCAAAAATGCGAAAAAAATTCGCAGTGGAGAATTATCAGTGGAAGAATTAGGAGTTAAGGCTCTTGATGATAAAACATTAGAAATTACACTTGAAAATCCAGCTCCATATTTACCAAAATTATTAACGGGATCACGTTTCTTACCACAATCTGAAGCAGTGGCTCAAAAATTAGGCGACCAATATGGTTCAAATGTTTCAAATGTAGTCGTAAATGGACCATTCAAATTAGAAGGATGGACAGGTTCAGAATTAACTTGGAAATTAGTGAAAAACGCGGACTACTGGGATGCTAGCAATGTTGCTTTAAACGAAGTAACAGTGAATGTATCTAAAGAAGTAGCAACTTCTGTTCAATTATTTGACTCAAAACAAGTTCAATATACAACGATTAGTGACCAATTTGTGGATCAATATAAATCTCAACCAACATTCCATGCGCAACCAAAAGCAACAATGGGATATATGAGTTTTAATACATTGAAACCAACAACAGCAAATCAACACTTCCGTCGTGCGATTGCGATGGCTTATGATAAACAAGCATTAACGAATAGTGTCTTAAAAGATGGTTCAATTCCTTCAACAGGATTAATTCCAAAAAGCTTTGCAACAAATGAAGCAACTGGAAAAGATTTTGTTGATGAATCAGGCGATTTCTTGAAATTTGATGTACAAGAAGCTCAAAAAGAATGGGAATTAGCAAAAAAAGAATTAGGGGTTAGCGAAGCAACGGTTACTTTATTAACTTCTGATACAGGAACTTCAAAACTTGTAGGAGAATATTTACAAGCGCAAATTCAAAAGAACTTACCAGGTGTAACATTTAAATTACAACCTGTTCCATTGAAAAACCGTTTAGAATTACAACGTGCAAGTGACTTTGATATTTTCTACGGAACTTGGGCTCCAGACTATCAAGATCCATTGAACTTCTTAGAGCAATATATTACAGGTGGCGGTATTAACTTTGCGAAATACTCTAACCCTGAATATGATAAAGCAGTAGATGCCGTGAAATCGACATATGCAACTCAACCAGAAAATCGTTGGAATCAAATGCTAGCTGCAGAAAAAATCATTATGAATGATGCAGTTGTAGCTCCAATTTACCAAGCTTCTCAAAGCTATTTATTGGCTGAAAATGTAAAAGGCTTTGAAGTGTTACCGTTTGGACGTACGGTGAACTTACGTCAAGCTAGTGTGCAGTAATTTAAATATTAAAACAGAGGTGACCACTATTGTAGTAGTTACCTCTGTTTTTGTTAATCATTAGTTATAATTTTGAATCGAATTCTTTTATAGATGCTTCTATCTCCTCAATAGAAGGTAAACTGCTCTTGAATTCCTGATCAAGTAGTTTGTTGATTTCATATTGACTTATTCCTATTGGCTGTGAGATGTTTTCAAGCGAATATTCGGCAACAATGTTATCTTTGTCTCTGCAGATGAGTAAACCTATAGTTTGGTTATCGCTATCTGACTTTATGTTTTTATTTACAGCTGTTACATAAAAATTAAGTTGTCCTGCAAATTCTGGTTTAAATTTTTCTGTTTTTAATTCTATTACAACATAGGAGTGTAGTTTAACATGATAGAAAAGTAAATCTATATAAAAATCACTTTCTCCAACCTTAATATGAACTTGCTTACCGATGTAGGAAAATCCTGTACCAAGTTCCAAAAGGAAAGAAGTTATTTGATTGACTAATGCTTCTTCTAACTCTCTTTCATCATGTTTATCTCGTATGGTTAGAAAATCAAAATTATAGGGATCTTTTATAGTTTGTTTGGCTAATTCAGATTGGATTGCTGGCAATCTATTGTCAAAATTTGTAACTGCATTTCCAAGTCTTTTATATAATTCCCCATCAATTTGATGTTCTAAAACGCTTCTGCTCCATCCATTTTCTATTGTCTTATCTACATAAAATAAAGCTTCTTTGACATCTTTGCTTTTATACATAATTCTTTGGTTATGTCCCCAAGGAATACTTTTTATTTTTGTTTCAATATCTGATTTTTGGGTTACAGCTTGTAACCCAATTAGAAAATCATTATAAAATTTAAACCAATATCGAATGTGTTTTAGGTTTGTAGGTGAAAATCCTTTTATATCTGGAAATTCCTCTTTTAAGTCAGAGCTTAATACTTTTAGAAAACTATCACCCCATGAATATTGTTTTTGTTTTTCAACAATTTCTTTTCCTAAATTCCAATATAAATCAAGTAATTCATAATTAACTTTTATAGCCGCTTTTAACTGACTACTTCTAACTTTTTCCTTTAATATCGAAATAAATTTTTTATATTCGTCATCTTTCATAATAGATAAATCTTCTTTGTTCATCTCAGCAACTCCAAGTTTTTTGTCATATGATAATAAGAATGTCCGCTTAAGATTTTTGTACTAGTCGCAGTATAGCCTAGTTTTTGATAGAGTTGATATGCTTTGTCATTAATCTCTTCGCAATTCAAAGCGATGACACTAGCACCTTGTTGTTTTGCGAGTTCTTCAACAGCTCTTAGTAATTTCATCCCAATTCCTTTTCTTCGGTGATTTTCATGCACAGAGAGAATATCAATATACCATTCTCCAGCTTGTGTTTCAGAATCTTCATAGAGACGAATGGAAGAAGGAATATTGTACGTTTCATACAATTGATAAAATGGATCGTCAATTCTAGGCTCTAGGTGTCCATGGTAGCCAAAAATTGCTCCAGCAACACTTCCGTCTTCAATATAAACAAGTGTATTGGTTAGACTATATCGGAAGTCTTCTTGTAGCATGGCTTCTTCTAGCATTGTATGAAGAGTGCTAGGCGAGACTTCTTTTAAAATCGGTAGTTCCATATCTTCCATAATGGTATGAATCAGCGGAATAATTTGCTTTCTTTCTTCTGGCTTTGGTTGTCGTATCATTGTTTCACCTTATTCCAATTGAGATTTACGGTATGCAAGTGGTGTCATACCGATTTTTTGTTTAAATTGTTTTGAAAAATATGCCTGAGTTGAAAATCCAACAATGGATGCAATTTGCGACATTGAGTAATTTGTTGTAGAGAGAAGTACTTTACTTTCTTCAATTCGGATATCGGTTAAATATTCCATCGGAGTTTGCCCCATTTCATTTTTAAAACTGTGTGAGATATAAAATCTGCTTAAATGGGTTAAGTCTGCTAAGTCTTGTAAAGAGATTTGTTCTCGATAATGTGTTTTTAAATAGTGCTTAATGAGACTAATATCTTTTGTCGTTTTATTAATCGGGCTTACATCAATTTCAAACGATTTATTGCGAAGAATTTTAATGAGCAATATTTCTAATAAATTATGACAAACTAATTCATAGCTCATCGAATGATTGGTTGCTTCAGTTACCATTGCGTTTAAATACACTAAAATATCTTTCTGTTCATCTCTCAAGTTGAAAAATGAAAAAGGTTGTTCAACATTGGTTTGAGGATTTAAGAAATTTGAAAAAGCAAGTCCAGTAATTCCTAATACAATATATTCGAGAGGTTCTTCAGGTGAAGAAACTTCTGTATGATCGACTTGAGGGTTAATAATGACAAAATCTTGTGCTTTTACAGGAAAACGTCGATTTTCAATTAAAAATTCTCCTTTTCCATCTAATACATAAAATAATTCCATAAATGGATGAGAATGGATCGTGCTGTGCCAATCGCTATCATATTTTGATTTTGTAATAGATTCTAAATGGAAGGATAAACTTCGCATATTTGATTCAATCACTAAATAACGTTCATTACTCATACTTTTCACATCCTTATCTGTTACTTTCATTATACTTGAAAGCGCCTTATTCATCAATTCCCTTTGGAAAAAGATAGAGCTTAACTGATGAATGACAGTTTCATTGACGACAACTTAAAAAACAGGTATGCTATTTTCTGGTAGAAAGGAGTGCATGGAAAAGGTTTCGTCAATCGAAGAGATGAACCACTACAAATCAGAGTAGAATACATTGCGTTAAGTGCCAAACGGATGGGATGTTGCCGGTTGGACGAAAAAGAGAATTCTTTGCGGTAGTGTATTCGCATTCGCTGCATTTAATGACAGACCATTTATTAAATGGAGCAGCTCTTTATGACAGTTAAAAGGAGATGCTAATATGAACAAACAAACACAATTAACACGAACATTAACGGTAACCGCATTAATGATTGCCATGCGTTTAATTATTGAGATGATTCCATCGATTAAAATGGGAAATCTCGTACAAATCGGATTCGGATTTATCGGAGCGGCATTGGCTGGGGTGATTTTAGGACCTTATCGAGCAGCTGTTGTAGGATTTTTTGTAGATATTTTAGGGAATTTCCTAAGAGGGGAAGCAAGTACCTTTTTCCCTGGATTTACTTTAACAGCCGTTTTAGGTGGATTGATTTACGGATATTGCTTGTATCGCAAAGAATTAACACTTCCACGTATTTTTATGACGGTATTAATCATTACGGTTGTGATTAATTTAGGATTGAATTCGCTTTGGATTTATATGATGACGCAAAAAGCTTTTTCAGCCTTTATGGGACTTCGAATTTTGAAAAATATCATCAGTTTACCGTTGAATACTGTGATTTTATATGTGCTGTTTCGTAATCAAACCATGCAACAGATGATTGAGAAATATCGAGTATAGGCGTATACTATTCTTACAATAAGGAGGGATAGCAATGCCATTTATTCATATTGAAATGTTAGAAGGACGTACACGTGAACAAAAAGAAGCACTTGTCAAAGAAGTAACAGAAGTTGTTTCGAAAAACACGGGTGCTCCTACAGAACATATTCACATTATTATTCAAGAAATCAAACATGAAAACTTAGGGCAAAACGGTCAATTACGTGGTTAATGCCTAGTGAAAACTTTAGATGGGAATTTCCTGTCTAAAGTTTTTTTATTGTCAAAATCGCTATCCAATCGACAAATCTATCACAAAAAACAGCTCGCAAAAGAATTTTTCGGATTTTTTAAAAATGTTTTCAAAAAATGATTGACGAAATGAGTGTATCAAGCGTATAATACAGTCAAGGAACAAAGTGTATTAATGCATTAACACAATAGTACAAGGAGGGGATGAAATGTTATGATCCAATTTGATAAACGATTGCCGGTATATGAACAGATTATTGACTATGTTAAAAAGCAAATTGTATCGGGTGAATGGGAATTAGGAAAAGAATTGCCCAGTCGAAGAGAATTTGCTAGTCAACTGCAAGTCAATCCGAATACTGTTCAAAGGGCATTTCGAGAAATGGAGGAGATGGGGTTGATTTCAACAGGAAATAATGTCATGAGTCGAGTGACAGACAATCCCCAATTAATTGGGCAATTAAAGCAAGAAATGTTACAAGAAGCGATACAAATTTTTACAGATTCGATTTATCCATTACATGTTTCGAACGAGGAAGTCATGGAACAGTTGGAACAAGCGATGAAGAGAAGAGAGGGAGAATAGCATGTTAGAAGTGAAACATTTACATAAGAGATTTGGCAACAAAGCGGTGTTAAATGGAATTTCTTTCACAGCAGAACGTGGAGAAATTACCGTATTAATCGGAGTGAATGGGATTGGGAAAACAACGATTATGAATATGATCATGGGGTTAATTCCAATCCAAAAAGGGGAAGTAAGTATTGATGGACAGGTGATCAAAGGAGATCGTTCGAAGAAGTTAGCTTATATTTGTGATCAAATTGTTGTCAATAAAGGTGAAACGATTTTTGAAGCAATGGCTTTTATGAGAACTTTTTATCCGAATTGGAATGATGAGAAAGCTAAAAAATTATTACATTTCTTCAAATTCAAAGGGAATGAAGTGATTCAACAATTATCAAAAGGAAATGTTGCAAAAGTTAACTTGTTATTAGGCTTATCCCTAGATGTTGATTTCGTATTAATGGATGAACCATTCTCTGGAATTGATATTTTTTCAAGGGAACAAATTGTACAATTATTTACTTCAGATTTATTAGAAGGAATTGGAATTATTTTAACATCGCATGAAATTGAAGATATTGAATATATTGTTGATAAAGCCATTTTATTAGATGAAGGAAAAGTAATTAAAGAATTTTACGCAGAACAAGTGCGTGAAGAAGAAGGTAAGTCCATTGTAGACGTGATGAGGGAGGTATATCAATCATGAAAAAGATTTTTAATTTATGGTTGTATGAATTGGGAAAAAGTAAATTTATGTTAGGATTTCTAATGATTGTGTTCTTTATTATTCAAGTATTAGTTCATCTGATGCGTATTTTAAGAATAGATCCTAAAAATCTTAATGTCGAAGATACAAGAAGCGTGACGGATTTAGTGCAATCAAGATTTGGAATGAATTTAGCACTGATGGCAGCTTTTATCATTATTATTATTGCTTCGGTTTATATTTGGGTCAAAGAATTTCGTAGTAAAGGGAATTTTATTAATCGATTATTCTTACTACCAGGGAATCGAATGCAAGTGTATTTTGCAAAATTTTTAACGATTTTATCTTACATTTTAGTACTTCAAATAACACAATTTCTTATTATGGGAGTGAATAAGGCGCTATTGATCTGGAGATTCCCGGTTTTAGCAGACCATATTCATTATACTGACTTCTTAAATGTGGGTTCAACGTTACAATATTTATTACCGTTAAATGGAACTGCATATGCGTGGTGTATGGCATTTTTAATGGTTGCCATTGTGTTCTTCTTCCAATTAGCCATTTTAGAAGAAGGATTGAAAGCGTATGGTTGGGCTTTGATGGTGGCGTCTTTAGTCGTTTACTTTGTTATTTGCTGTGGTATTTTAGCAAGTTATATGCAATTGATGCTGTATTTATCTCTTACTCAAACGGAACAATATTTCATGACAATGTTGTATGCAGTTGGATTTATAGGCGTTCATTGGTTAGTTGATTATTATTTATTAGAACATAAGGTCAGTGTTTAATGGGGGTGAGCATATGAAATCAATTAAATTTGCATGGGGATTATTGGTTATCGTTGTTGGATTTCTAGTAGTAGGAATTGGGAATATGGTTTGGACGTCAATGTCAGATGCTCCTTACACCATAGAAACTTCAGCAGAAGCCAATCAATATTTAAAAGGGACAGTTTTTGAAGTTGGAAAAGAAGGCGAAGGAAAAATCAGTAATAGTGTTTCGACATCAGCCATTGTGGATGGAAAAGTGACAAAACTATTCCAAACATTAGGAACTTGGAATGGACAAGCGAGAGAACAAGCGATATTAAGTCGTATTCCTCTTTTAGAACGTTCATTACTTGTCAGTCATAGACATGTATTACAATTAGACAATTCTTCACTATTTTATGATATTCATTGGGCTTCATATTTTAGTAATACTGGAGACTTTACATTTAATTATGCGATGTACTCAAATGAAAATAAACGAATCATTGAAAAACAAATTCCAATTCATTTAGATTCATCATTTGGCTGGGGAGAAGAACCAATCTTCCAACGTAAGGGAAAAGAATTAGGAGTCATTATTCCTTTTGTAGAAAGAAAATCGAGTGAAAGAAAATTCGTGAAGTTTATTGTATCTTTTGAAGAAGGTACTGTGAAAGATGTGGGAGAATTAACACTTGAAAAAGATGGTTTAATCATGAATGCAGCATTTGGAAATCGTTCTTATAATCCAGAAACAATTGTGTTTAATGTACTTCCTTTAAAAGATAGACCAAAATCTTCTGAAAAACCAGAGGAAGATGAGTATTATCAATATGATTTATTTACAAATACATTCCGTAAATTGGATACTACTTCACTAAAAAATTCAGCAAACTTCTACATTTCAGGTTCTCAAATTTATGCAGTAGAAACGACTCATCCAAAAGTGACTGGTAGAAAATCAGGAAGAGATCATGCAGTTGAACGTCCAGAATATATTACGGCTAAAGATCGTCAAGCAGAGTTAGAAACGGTGTATCGCGCTACAGCAGAATTATCTTTAGAAAAAATTGGAACACTTCAACGTGATCCATATTCTTCAGAAGAAGTGCTAAACAAAGATACATTAGTTTATGTTGGACTTGATCAAGGTCAAAATGCACTTCGAGTATTTGATTTGAATAAAAAAGAAGAAGTTTTCTCATCAAAAATCACACCAAAAGCAGATGCGAAGTTATATTTCCAAAGAAAACGTGAATATGTAATTTACTAATCGGTTGTAAATATAGTACAATCAAAGTAATAAATAGGGCAGTAGTTCAAAAAGGAAGACGCCTTTCTAGTAATAGAGAGGAGATGACGGTGCGACTCCGTTTGACTATTTATTGAAGGCACTCCGTATGGGGTGCCTTTTTTGATGGGGTAGTGGAGGATATTGCAATTTTACGGGTTCAATGAACAGACGATGAATATACGTCTTTGATATCGCAAAATACGATATCAAAGAAAGAACGTGGGGAAGGAACATTTATATTCTAGAACTTAAAGTTTGATAGTTAACTAACAGCGTTTTTCAAAATCAAAATGTTTTAAGAATAACATTTTATAAAAAGGATTAGCCATGAATACGTTCAATTTGTTATAAATTTATCGAATTTATTGCTATTTAAAGTAAATATTGTATAATTAGCTTGCTTATAGTTTTAAGGAGGAAATCTTAAGCAGTAATTATTTGTAATATCGTATTTAATCTTTTATGTAATGGCTTTGTTTGATTGATATTTATAATAAAAATGGAAAAGAGGATTTTTTATGGCGGAATCAGAGAACAACATTGTGAATGAAGAAGTAGTAACGGAAGAAAAAGAAAAGGACACAGATACAACTTTTGAATCTACTGCTTCATTTGATGGAAATCAATTGTTGCAAAAAGCACAAGAGATATTTCAAAAAAAGAAAAAAGAAGTAATTGGAGCTTTAGTAATTCTTGCAGTGGCTCTTGTAGTATATTTTGGATACAGTTATTATCATTCACTTCCAAAAAGCATTATAAATGAAGTTAAAGTAGATTTCACCGGATATGATGAATCTGGTAATTTAATATATAATAGTGAAGAAATTGCATCTTTAGTAGAAGAAGCAGTCTATAAAAAAGTAGGACTTGATAAAGATCAAGCTAAGGCATTAACGAAAGATGATCCTGTAGCTTATTCTATGCTTGCACAAGATAGAAAATTATCATTTAAATTAATGAAAGCTGAATCTATGCTTAAGACTATCCATTATGAATTTAATAAAACAAATAATCTAAAAAATGGAGAAGAAGTTACATTTACAATTACAACTAGTTCAAAAAATTCTCCAATTAAAGCAGAAAAGAAAGCTTTTAAAGTTCAAAATTTAAAAGAATATGAAAAAGTTTCTGCGGAAAACTTGTTAAAAGAAGTGACTGTCACTTTCTCTGGATTTAATGGATATGGTACAGTTTCATTTGGGAATAGTATTAAAAATTATTTCCAATTAAATTCAAGCAATAGTTATTCTAATTTAAAAAATGGGGATAAAATCACTTTAACTGTAAATGAAAGTTATATTAAAACTTTAAAAGAAAGTGGAAAAATTGTTGATAACAAAAATGTAGACATTACAGTTTCTGGATTAAAAGAAATAAAAGATATTAAGAATTTTGAAGATTTAATCAAGAGAAATGACGATTATGTTAAATCAGAACATAAAAATAATTCTTATGATACTTATACAATAGAATCTCAAGGAAGTTATATGAGAATCAATGTCAATAATCATGAAAACGGAAGTGTTTCTTTAGTTACTATTTATAAAATAACAAAAACTGATAGTAATAATTCTAAATCTGGGGAATATAAATACTATGGCTACACAGCATATCTATTAAAAGATGGTAATTTAGATTTAGAGACAGCTTCTAAACTTTCACATTACTGGGGGACTAAAGATTTAGAAGGATTAAGAGCTCAACTATCTTCGGATGGATATAAAGTTTATGAAGGTAAAAAAGAGTAGCTTAGGTTGACGACTCGTTTCAGTTACGAAAATAAATTTGGTTAATAGAGTTGATGAAATATTTATAAAAACAACTATAATAATGTTGAGGATAGAAAAAGGAGGAATTCAATATGGCAAAAGTAAACTATGAAGGTCCAGAACAATTTAGACCATTAGGAGCGTGGGAATATTTTGGATATTCCATTCTTTACAGTATTCCACTGATAGGCTTTATTATGATGATTATTTTTAGTTTTAACGATTCAAATATCAATCGCCGAAACTTTTCAAGATCATTCTTTTGTGGATTTATTGTGTTTATCGCTGTAATCGCGTTATTTGGTGCTACAGGATTTTTTACACATTTAACCAATAAATAATTTTAAAAATCTAACGAACAAAAAAGAGCATTCCGTTTGGGATGCTCTATTTTTCTTGTAAATGTGGACTTGGTAATAGTCGATTTACAATCATCGCAATCACTGCTCCAATTAATGTATCTAATACCCGCTGAATCGCATATTCTACATTCACGGCTGCTTCGATATTGTAAAAAATTACTAAGAAAGTCGCTGACGAATTAATGACAGCAGTTTTGTTGAATCGATTGCAAAATAAAATTAATAAAATAATTCCAAGAGGAACTAATAGTAAATCAATGTAATCTGGAAGCGTGAAATATCGATACGATTGAAGAAGGATAATGGCTAATACCCCTCCTGACATATTTCCGTAAAAACGAGAAATTCCAAATTTCCAAGTTTGTTTATGATCGGTTCTTAAACTAAATACGGCAGATAATACTGCTAACATTGGAGAACCACGATGAAGTACTTTAAAAAGAACAATACAAATAAATGCAGATACGGCCGTTTTCAAAGTTCGGAGTCCAATGTGAAAAGGATGTTGTTGATTAGGCACACTTTCACCTCGTTGTTTAAAATTCTTGAATATCATATCATAAAATGCATGAAGCGACAATTAGAGAGAGTTTAGAATCGAATAATGACGTTATTACTTGCAAAAGAGATTAAATTTCATAAAAAAACATGGAAATTTCAAGCGCAAAATTAAGGTTTATGATAAAATTAGAGGTATGTATAGAAAGTGGTGTTGCTGTGGGAAGACGAAAATCAATTAAATGGAAATCGCATATGAAATTAGGCTTTAAGAGATTGACGTTAGGAATCGTATTAGTATTCGTAGCGATTTGCAGTGTCATTATTATGGGAACATTACAGTTTCAAGAAACAAGGCAAGATCCTACGGCAATTGCTCATCAACAATTTATTCAAAATCTTGTACCTTCTTCTCAAAAAGCTTATCAACTATATCAAGTTTTGCCAAGCATTAGTTTAGCGCAAGCAATATTGGAGTCTGATTGGGGAGAAAGTGGACTGTCGCAAAATTATTATAATTTATATGGAGTCAAAGCAGGAGCCGCTGAACCGAGTGTTCAATTAGAAACGAGCGAATATGTCGATGGAAAATGGATTACGATTATGGCACCTTTTCGAGTTTATAATAGTTGGGCGGAATCAGTAGAAGCCCATGCAAAGTTATTAACCTATGGAGTCGATTGGAATCCTAAATTATACGAGCCTGTTTTAAAAGCGAAAAATTATAAAGAAGCAGCACACGCCCTTCAAAAAGCAGGATATGCAACAGATCCAACGTATGCACAAAAAATTATTCATGTTATTGAAACGTATCATTTAGCACAATATGATCAATTTCAAGAAAAATCTGTAAAGGAGTAGAGCACGTATGAGTCAATTATTACCGGGAAGTATTATTGGAATTATTGGTGGAGATTCTCAAATTTCATCAGTGATTTTAATGGCGAAACGATTGGGATATCGCATTTATCATTTTCGTGAAAAAGATGAGCCAAGTGTTTTATTAGCAGATAAGGAAGAGATTGGTCGTTATTCTGACCGAAGAGCATTATTCAACTTTGCGATGCAAGTAGATACGATTTATATATTAACTAATGAAATTGAAATTGATACGATTGTAGCGCTCAGCGGTAAAAGTCGTTATTATCAATCGTTTGAATTAGCAGAGATTTCTCAAAATCGTATGGTGGAAAAGTTGTTTTTAGAAGAACATGCGATTAATGTGGCGCCTTATGGCATGATTACAAGTATTGGAGAACTTCCAAGCTTGTTATCGAGCATTGGTTTTCCAGCTATGTTGGAGACGAATCGTTTCCATAAAAATAATACGAGCATGATGTTGTATGACCATGACATGGATGATCAAGTATTTCAGTTAGTTGAGGGCCAATCTTGTATGGTGACAGCATTTGTTCCTGCGCAACGTCAGTTTAGTGTAACGATTTTGCGCGACTATGAAGATCACATTACGATTTTACCGATTACAGAAGATGTGTATGTAGATGGAACATTAAAATATTCAATTGCTTCAAAACGGATGAATCCTGAATGGGTTGGAGAGCTTCGTACGATTGCTTCTAAATTGATGCGTTCGATTTCAGGTTCTACCTTAGTATCGATTCAAGTTGTGATGGCAAAAAATGGTATTTTCTATGTCAAAAAAGTGGATCAGTTACCATTCCTGCAACATCAATTTAGTGCTAAACAAATTCCTCAATCGTTTAGTGAAATCATTTTACGATTAGCGACAGGATTAGGCGTATTGGAAAGTGGATTGATTGAAGAAGGGTTAATTGTTCCGATTTATCGAGAAATGCTAGAAAAGGCACATGTTTTAACAATTTTAAAACCACATTGGGAATTTGAATATTTCCAAGTAGAAGGCGGGAATCCAGGAGAAGCAGTTGGAGTGATTCGATTAACAGGTGCTTCAAGTGTGGATTTAGTCAATGAATTAGAATTAAGTGGATTACACGATTAGAATGTAACAAGAGAAAGGATGACTTTGTGAGTATTTCAGCGAAATTACTAGAAGGAATGAATGAACGTCAAAAAGAGGCAGTTCAACATACTCAAGGTCCATTGCTGATTATGGCAGGGGCTGGAAGTGGAAAAACGAGAGTATTAACGCATCGTATGGCGTATATTTTAGCAGAAGAAGAGGTTCATCCTTGGAATATTTTAGCGATTACCTTTACGAATAAAGCAGCACGTGAAATGAAAGAGCGAGTAAGCCAATTAGTTGGCCCGCAAGCTGAAGATATGTGGGTATCTACATTCCACTCCATGTGTGTGCGTATTTTAAGAAGAGATATTGAATTATTAGGTTATCAACGTTCATTTACGATTTGTGATCCTAGTGAACAACAAACGGCAATGAAGCGAATTTTAAAGAAATTAGATATTGATAGTGAAAAATATGATTATCGCATGATTTTAAATCGAATTAGCCAAGCTAAAAATGATTTAGAAGATGTGGAAGAATTTAATAAGAAATATACGGGATATGTGGAACAAATTATTGGGAAATGTTACCGTGAATATCAAAAAGAATTAGCAAAAAGTATGACATTGGACTTTGATGATTTAATTATGTTGACGGTACAACTATTCCAAAAACATCCCGAAACATTGCACTATTATCAACAAAAATTCCAATATATTCATGTGGATGAGTATCAAGATACGAACCATGCACAATATCGATTAGTAACGATGTTAGCGAAGAAATTCAAAAATATTTGTGTTGTTGGGGATGCAGACCAAAGTATTTATGGTTGGCGTGGTGCTGACATGAGTAATATTTTGGAATTTGAAAAAGATTATCAAAACGCAAAAGTTGTTTTATTAGAACAAAATTATCGTTCAACAAAAACGATTTTACAAGCAGCCAATCATGTCATTGAGAATAATGTTAATCGTAAAGTGAAGAAATTATGGACTGAAAATAAAGATGGACAACCCATTACGTATTACCGTGCTCAATCGGAGCAAGACGAAGGACGTTATGTATTGTCGCAAATTCAAAGTTTATTAAGAGATGGCTATCATTATGATGATTTTGCCATTTTATATCGTACAAATGCGCAATCTCGGGTGATGGAAGAAAATTTATTAAAATCAAATATTCCATTTCGTTTAGTAGGTGGGCAACGATTCTTCGAAAGACTTGAAATTAAAGATTTGCTAGCGTATTTACGTTTAATTGTAAATCCTCAAGATGATTTAAGTTTTAGAAGAATTGTTAATAGTCCAAAACGAGGAATAGGGGTTACTTCTTTAGCGAAGGTGTCAGATTTTGCTACGGTATATCAATTCTCATTATTAGAAGCAAGTTTGCAAACAACATTATCGCCTCTATCTGGAAAAGCAGCAAAGGCTTTAGAAAAATTTGCAACAACGATTGAAGAATTAAGAAAAATGCAAGAGTTTCTATCTATTAGTGAATTTGTAGAACAAGTGATTGAGAAAACAGGATATCTTGCTGCTTTAGAACAACAACATACAATGGAAGCTGATGCGAGAATTGAAAATATTCAAGAGTTTATCTCGGTGGCAAAACAATTCGAGCAAGATCGTTTAGAAGAAGAGTCGGAAGATTCTCCATTATTACAATTTTTAACAGATTTATCTTTAGTTTCTGATGTGGATAGCGATGAAGGAGATGGTCGTATGGTGACATTGATGACCCTTCATGCTGCTAAAGGATTAGAGTTTCCAGTTGTATTTATGATTGGATTAGAGGAAGGAATTTTCCCAAGTTTAAGAAGTATTATGGAGCATGACGATGATGTGGAAGAAGAACGTCGTCTAGCGTATGTAGGAATTACTCGTGCGGAACAGAAGTTGTATTTAACAAATGCATATTCAAGATTATTATATGGTCGTACACAAACGAATCGCCCATCGAGATTTATATTAGAAATTGGAGAAGAACTATTTGATTCAAAACAACAGCAATCCTACAGTTATACAAGTAGAGAGTCTTCTTCATTTGCTTCGAAAACTTCGTCTTCGGGTTCATTATTTGACAAATATAGAGCGAAATCTCAGGCAACTGCGTATCAACCAAAAGCAGTGCAGCCTTCTAGCATCCAACCAGTACGTAAACAAACAGTTGCTGCAAATGATGGTGCTGTATGGAAAGTTGGCGACAAAGTCATGCATAAGAAATGGAACGTCGGTACAGTCGTTAAAGTAACGGGTGAAGGTACGAATCAAGAAATTGATGTGGCTTTTGCTGGAATGGGTATTAAACGCTTATTGGCAAGTTTTGCCCCAATTGAAAGAATAGAGGAGTCGTAAATGGATACTTCAGTAGAACAAAAAATCCAACAATTAAGAGAACAATTGAATCGTTGGAGTCATGAATATTATGTTCAAGACCGTCCAACCGTTACGGATCATGAGTATGATGAAACGTATCATGAATTAGTACGATTAGAATCGGAGTATCCAGAATTGATTACTCCAGATTCACCAACTCAACGTGTTGGTGGTGTTGTGTTGGACAGTTTTGAAAAAGTTACCCATCAAAATCCGATGTTGAGTTTATCGAATGCTTTTTCAAAAGAAGATTTACAAGCATTTGATGATCGGATTAAAAAATTAACGAATCGTACGATTGACTATGTTTGCGAATTAAAAATTGATGGATTATCTGTAGCGTTGACTTATCAAGAAGGACAATTAGTGCTAGGTGCTACAAGAGGAGATGGTGTAATAGGGGAAGATATTACACATAATATTAGAACGGTAAAATCTGTTCCTCTTTCATTAGAACAACCATGGTCTATTGAAGTTCGTGGGGAATGTTATATGCCAAAAAAATCATTCCAACAGTTAAATCAATCAAGGGAAGAAGAAGGTTTAGAAGTATTTGCTAATCCTAGAAATGCAGCTGCAGGAAGTTTAAGACAATTAGATTCTAAAGTGGCAGCTAGTCGAAATTTAGCGGTATTTCTATATCAAAGTCCTAGTATTGAAGCTTTAGAAGTGACTTCTCAAATGGAATTGCTGGAAAAGATGCAAGCATTAGGATTTGTTACGAATCAAGAAAGCGTGCTTTGCCATTCGATTGAAGAAGTATGGGCATTTATTGAAAAAATGACAGTGGAAAGAAATAATTTACCTTATGAAATTGATGGAATTGTAATTAAGGTCAATGACTTTAAAGCGCAAGAGGAAATAGGGTTTACTGTAAAAGCTCCAAAATGGGCAATCGCTTATAAATTCCCTGCCGAAGAAGCACAGACAATTGTGCGTGATATTGAATGGACTGTAGGGCGTACAGGAGTAGTGACACCAACAGCCGTGATGGATGCGGTATTTCTTGCGGGAACTACTGTGAAACGTGCCAGCTTACATAATGTGGATCTAATTCGAGAAAGAGATATTCGAATTGGAGATACGGTTGTCGTTCATAAAGCGGGAGATATTATTCCTGAAGTTACTCGAGTGATTTTAGAAAAACGTCCAGAAGGGATAGAACCGTATGAGTTTCCTAAAGAATGCCCGTCTTGCTCGAATCCACTCGTGCATTTAGAAGAAGAGGTCGCTTTAAGATGTATGAATCCAAAATGTCCAGCTCTTTTAAAAGAAGGATTAACTCATTTTGTATCTCGGGATGCGATGAATATGTCTGGAGTAGGAACGAGAATCATTCATCAATTATTTGAAGGTGGATTGGTTCACGATGTAGCAGATTTATATCACTTAACAATGGAGCAATTAGTAACACTTGATAAAATTCAAGATAAATCTGCACAAAAAATCTTACAGGCCATTGAAACGAGTAAACAAAATTCATTAGAGCGTTTATTAACGGGTCTAGGTATTCGAAATGTTGGATCAAAAGCGGCAAAAGATTTAGCGATGCATTTTGAAACAATGGAAAACCTTCAAAAAGCGACTGCGGAAGAATTGGTTGCCATTGAAGGATTAGGAGAAGTCATTGCACATAGTGTTTTGGCATATTTCAACCAAGAAACCGTTCAAGAAATGTTAGAAGAATTAAAAACAGCGGGCGTTAATATGCGTTATTTAGGAAAAGCAAAAGCAATCGTTTCAGAAGATTCGCTATTAGCTGGAAAAACAGTCGTGTTAACAGGAACGTTAGAACAGATGACACGACAAGAAGCTAAAGAAGCGATTGAATCTTTAGGTGGTAAAGTGACAGGATCTGTTTCTAAGAAAACAGACCTAGTCATTGCTGGAGAGCAAGCAGGAAGTAAATTGACTAAAGCGGAATCTCTAGGGATTTTAGTATGGGATGAAGAACAATTTAGAACAATCATCGAAGGAAAGGAAGACTTATGAAGAAGAAAATTATCACTCTTGCTAGTGTAACAGCGATGTTGTTAGCAGGGTGTGCAAATATTAATCAAGCAACTCAAAAAAATGTTGAAACCGAATCTTCTCGTTCAAAAGTGGTACAATCAACGACGAATCAATTATCAAATCAATATTATCGTGCATTAATTACAAATGGAAAATATCAAGTAAGTAAGTCTCGTGGGGCAACTTTAAGCTTAAATACTGGATTCAATTTAAGAAATTTTGAATCAGGCTTAATTGAATTATCACGTGCAGTTTTTCCAACGAACCAATACTTTTTTAGAGAAGGACAAGTCATTGATTCTACTACTACGAATCAGTGGGTGGCTCGTAAATCAGAAAAAAATCCAGATGGATTAAATCCAGAAGATAATGGCGAGACAGATGCAAGTAAGAGAAATCCTTATTATTTGGCGCAAATTTTAGAACAAGATTTTATGATTCAAACGGAAAACAATTATGAACTTGGGGGCATTAGTATCGGTCTTGCAATGAATTCAGTGGATTACTATACAGCTGGAGATAAAGATGCAGAGCAAGAAATTTCTAATGATGCCATGTTGAAACAAGCGAAATCAATTGCAAATACCGTATTGACTCGTTTACGTCAAAATGATGCTCTAAAGACAGTGCCGATTGTGTTTGGAATTTTTAAACAAACTCCAAAAGATGATATTGGTGGAGGAGTTTATATTTTAGAAGCGACTTCTGTTGAAGGAACTGAAATTACGAATTGGACAAATATGAATCAAAAAGTAGTGGTATTACCATTAGTGGATGGGAATCCAACAGAAGAATCATCTGCCTTTGAAAACTTTAGAACAGAAGTACAAAATTTCTTCCCGAATTTATCAGGGGTAACGGCTAAAGTATATTATCAAGAAGGTGCTGCTAAAAAAATGGTGGTGAATATTATGACCCAATTTTACGGAGAGTCAGAAATTATTGCATTATCTCAACATGTAACGGATGTTGCGAATAAATATTTACCAAAAACAACACCGGTAGAAGTTCGCATTTCTTCTATTAATGGAATGGAAGCATTCTTAATGCAAGATACCGCTCAAGGTGTATTTACGTATCATGTTTTTGATTAAAGATTGACATAAAAGGTACGTGCCTTTTACAATAGAAAAGAAAGAAAAGTAGAAAGTGAGGAACAGTTATGGCAATTGAAGAATCAGAAGTACGTCACGTTGCAAAATTGGCGAAATTATCATTTGCAGATCATGAGATTTTACATTTCACAGAGCAAATGAGTGATATCATCGATATGGTAGAACAATTAAAAGAAGTGGATACAACAGGAGTGGAAGTTACGACTCATGGGTATTCATTAGTGAATGTTTTACGTGAAGATGTGCCAGTAAAAGGGACAGATCGTGATTTATTAATGAGAAATGTAAAAACAAGTGAGGATGGATTTATCCAAGTCCCTGCAATTATGGGTGAAGGAGAGGAGTAAGACGCATGAGTTTATTAGAAAATCAAACATTAGTAAGCTTGCATGAAGGTTTAGTTCAAAAGAAATTTACTTCTCAAGAATTAACTAGTGCAACATTTGAAAAAATTCAAGCAGTAGATGATAAAGTTGGAGCTTTCTTAGCGTTAAATGAAGAAGAAGCAATGGCTCAAGCGAAAGCTGCGGATGAAAAAGGTTATGATTCAGCTCTTTCTCTTCAAGGGTTACCAATCGGAATTAAAGATAACATTGTAACTCGTGATTTAATCACAACAGCTGCAAGTCGTATGTTGGAAGATTTCAATCCAATTTATGATGCACATGTAATGGACTTGTTGAAAAAAACAGGTGCTGTTAATGTCGGAAAATTAAATATGGATGAATTTGCCATGGGTGGTTCGACAGAAAATTCTTATTTCAAGAAAACTAGAAACCCTTGGGATTTAACAAAAGTTCCTGGTGGATCTTCAGGTGGTTCTGCAGCAGCAGTAGCAGCTGGGGAAGTATTAGCAACTTTAGGTTCTGATACAGGTGGTTCGATTCGACAACCTGCAAGTTTTACAGGGATTGTTGGAATGAAACCAACTTATGGCCGTGTATCTCGTTATGGCTTAATTGCCTTTGCATCAAGCTTAGACCAAATTGGACCATTAACTCGTACGGTTAAAGATAATGCATTAGTATTAGAAGCAATTAGTGGATATGATCACCGTGATTCTACAAGTGTAAACGTACCTGTTCCAAATTATTACCAACAAATTAATGGAAATATTAAAGGATTAAAAATTGCTTTACCAGTAGAATATTTAGGAGATGGAATTGATCCTGAAATTCGTAAAGCAGTTTTAAAAGCAGCTGAACAATATCGTGCATTAGGAGCAACTGTAGACGAAGTGAGCTTGCCTCATTCTAAATACGGTATTCCTGCATATTATATTATTGCTTCTTCAGAAGCATCTTCTAACTTACAACGTTTTGATGGAATTCGTTATGGACACCGTTCAGCTGAAGCGAAAACTTTAGAAGATTTATACATCATGAGCCGTACAGAAGGATTCGGTATGGAAGTAAAACGTCGTATTATGTTAGGAACATTCTCATTAAGTTCTGGTTACTATGATGCTTACTTCAAGAAAGCAGGACAAGTTCGTACATTAATTAAACAAGATTTTGCCAATGTCTTTGCAAATTACGATTTAATTTTAGGACCTGTAACGACTTCAACTGCTTATGGAATTGGGGAAAGAAATGATGATCCAATTGAAATGTATATGGCAGACTTATTAACAGTTCCTGTAAACTTAGCAGGACTTCCAGCGATTTCTGTACCTGCGGGATTCTCTAGCGAAGGTTTACCAATCGGTATTCAATTAATCGGAAATTACTTCCAAGAACAAACCATTTATCAAGCAGCATTTGCATTTGAACAAGCAAATGACTATTACTTAAAACAAGCAAACGTATAAGGAGGAAAATAAGATGAATTTTGAAACAATTATTGGGCTAGAAGTTCACGTAGAGTTAAAAACAGATTCAAAAATCTTCTCTCCTTCACCAGCTCATTTTGGAGCAGAGCCAAATACAAATACAACCGTTATTGACTGGGGATATCCAGGGGTACTTCCAGTTGTCAACAAACGTGCCATTGAATTTGGAATGCGTGCTGCATTAGCATTAAACTGTGAAATTTCACAACATACAAAATTTGACCGTAAAAACTATTTCTACCCTGATAATCCAAAAGCGTATCAAATTTCTCAATTTGATTACCCAATCGGTCATGATGGATGGATTGATATTGAAGTAGAAGGGAAAACAAAACGTATCCGTATCGAGCGTGTTCACTTAGAAGAAGATGCTGGTAAAAATACTCACGGAACGGATGGATTCTCATATGTAGACTTAAACCGTCAAGGAACTCCATTAATTGAGATTGTATCTGAAGCGGATATGCGTTCACCTGAAGAAGCCTATGCTTATTTAGAAGCATTACGTCAAATTATTATGTTTACAGGCGTATCGGATGTGAAAATGGAAGAAGGATCAATGCGTTGTGATGCGAATATTTCTCTACGTCCTTATGGCCAAGAAAAATTCGGTACAAAAACAGAGTTGAAAAACTTAAACTCATTTAACAACGTTCGTAAAGGGTTAGCATTTGAAGAAGTGCGTCAAGCTCAAGTATTACGTAGCGGTGGCGTTATCGGTCAAGAAACAAGACGTTTTGATGAATCAAATGGTCAAACAATTTTAATGCGTGTGAAAGAAGGGTCAAGTGACTACCGTTACTTCCCAGAACCAGATTTACCAAACTTAGAAATTTCAGATGAATGGGTAGAAGAAGTTCGTCAATCGATTCCTGAAATGCCAACGGTTCGTCGTGAACGTTATATTCGTGAATTTGGTTTACCAGAATATGATGCAATGGTCTTAACTCTATCAAAAGAAATGTCTGATTTCTTTGATGAAACAGTTGCAGCAGGTAGTGATCCAAAATTAGCTTCTAACTGGTTAATGGGAGATATTTCTGCTCACTTAAATAGTAAAAAGTTAGAATTACATGATTTATTATTAACTCCACAAAGTTTAGCAGAAATGATTCAATTAATTGGAGATGGAACAATCAGCTCTAAATTAGCGAAGAAAGTATTCTTATTATTAGCTGAAGAAGGCGGAACTGCTCGTCAAGTTGTTGAAAAACATGGTATGATTCAATTAAGTGATCCCTCACAATTATTACCAATTATTCAAGATGTGTTAGCTAATAACGCACAGTCTATTGAAGACTTCAAAAATGGTAAAGATCGTGCAGTTGGCTTCTTAGTGGGTCAAATTATGAAACAAACAAAAGGAAAAGCAAATCCTGGAGTTGTAAACCAATTATTACAAGAAGAATTAGCAAAATATTAATAACTGAGAGAACTGAAACGTAGAAGAAGAGTACTTTCTATAATACGTTCAGTTAAATAATCACTGGGGGTGAATAGAAAACGGAATTTCCGACTTTTATTCACTCCTTCTCTCTTTTTCATAAAGAATGAATGGAGGTATTAAAATGATTCGAGTGCATACAAAAATTATTCAAGCTGGAGAAACTTTACAAACGGAATTAGAAGCACCGATTGAATCCATTGAATGGAAAGTTGAAAACGAACAATTAGCGTTGTCGTATCAAGAAAAAGAAACACAGATAAAAGTTGATTTATTAGTATCTAATGGAGAAATTCAATTATTCCGTAAAGGTGAAGTAGCTAGTCAATTACTATTTCAACATCAAAAGAAAACAAAGGGTCGTTATCAATTAGCTCAAGGACAAGAAATTTTATTTGAGATTAAAACGGAGAATGTAGAAGTTTCATCTGATTGGAAACAAATTTCCTTTGAATACCAATTATCTCAATTAGGAGAAAATTTAGGAGAATTTACAGTAAATATGGAAATTCTTAAAGAAAACATTGTGCAATAGTAGCGTATCATGGCTTTTGTGTGCTATACTGTTAAGGAATATGTGGAAAGGAAGTGTATCCTTTGGAATTAAAAGCACTGGATGGAATCAACAAAAATGAATTATCAATGGTTGAAGTAGCACATGCTATCTTGGAAGTAAAACAAGAAGTAATGGACTTTAATCAATTATTAGTAGAAGTTCAATCATATATGGAGTTAAGCGATGAGCAATTAGAAGCACGCATGGCTCGTTTTTATACAGATTTAAATATTGATGGAAGCTTCATTTCACTTGGAGAAAATCGTTGGGGCTTACGTTCATGGTATCCAATTGATTCAATCGATGAAGAAATTGTTTCATCAATGGATGATGAAGACTTGAAAAAACGTCGTAAAAAACGTAAAAAAGTTAATGCCTTTGGAACTGAAGAAGATCTTATCGATTACAATGATGATGATCCAGAAGATGAAGATGGCTTGCTAGAAGACGAAGAAGATGATGATGTTATCGACTTAGACGATGATGTAGATGATGAAGAAGAAACAGAATTAGATGCATATCGTTCAGATTTAAGTGAATTAGGTGCTGACGAAGACTTAGATGAAGAAGTTAGTGCAGATGAAGATTTATCTATTATTAGTGATGATGAGTTAGATAGTGATTTTGACGAAGAAGAGGATGAATTATAATTCCTCGTTCATCTACAAACGATAACGAATAGATTAGAAAGTGGGAGTGCGTAGCGCTCCTCTTTTTTATAGGGAGGAAAAGTTTTGAAAAAAATTTTATCATCTTTTTTTGATGCGACTTTTCTAAGATTTATATTAGTAGGAGTCGTCAATACACTGGTTGGAACAGCGATTATGTTCTTTTGCTTCAATGTATTAGAGTGGAATTATTGGATTTCAAGTGCGTTGAATTATATAGTGGGCAGCATCGTGAGTTATTTGTTGAATAAGCGATATACTTTCCAGCAAAAAGGCCATGATTGGAATACATTGTGGAAATTTATCGTGAACATTACCATTTGTTACGTTCTTGCTTATGGATTAGCAAAGCCATTTGTGACATGGTTATTATCAGGATTCTCTACAAATGTACAAGGAAATATTGCGCTAGTAGTAGGGATGGTTTTATTTGTTGCATTTAATTATATCGGACAAAGATTTTGGGCTTTTTCACTTAAAGAAGATAGACAATAATGCTTTGTTCTCAAAAAGAGTTAGTGGTTTAATTCTAGTAATCGTTATGGTAAAATAACACTATCTATAGATTTAAGGGGGATACTGCCAAATGGCGGAAGATAAGAAAACTTTTTATTTAACAACACCAATTTATTACCCAAGTGGACAATTACATATCGGACATGCATATACAACTGTAGCAAGTGATGCAATGATTCGTTATAAAAAATTACAAGGTTATGATACTTATTTCTTAACAGGAACAGATGAACATGGACAAAAAATTCAACAAAAAGCTCAAGAAGCAGGTGTGAGCGAGATTGAATTTGTTGATAATATTATTTTTGGTATTCAAGATTTATGGAAAAAATTAGATGTTTCTTATGATGATTTTATTCGTACAACTCAACCTCGTCATAAAAAATCTGTACAGAAAATTTTCCAAAAATTAATGGATAATGGCGATATTTATTTAGGTGAATACGAAGGTTGGTATTCTGTGAGTGATGAAGAATACTTTACAGAATCTCAATTAGTCGAAGTTTATCGTGATGCAGATGGTAAAATGATTGGGGGAGTGGCTCCAAGTGGTCATGAAGTCCAATTAGTGAAGGAAGAATCTTATTTCTTCAGAATGAGCAAATATGCAGATCGCCTATTACAATACTATGAAGAACATCCAGAATTTATTCAACCAGAATCTCGTAAAAATGAAATGATTAATAACTTCATTAAACCTGGTTTGGAAGATTTAGCGGTTTCTCGTACATCATTTGACTGGGGAATTCCAGTACCAAATGATCCAAAACATGTCATTTATGTATGGATTGATGCTTTATCAAACTATATTACAGCTTTAGGCTATGGAAGTGATGATGAGACATTATTCAATCGTTATTGGCCAGCAGATGTGCACTTTATTGGGAAGGAAATCGTTCGTTTCCATACGATTTATTGGCCAATTATGTTAATGGCATTAGACTTACCATTACCGAAGAAAATTTTTGCACATGGTTGGTTATTAATGAAAGACGGTAAAATGTCTAAATCTAAAGGAAATGTCGTTGACCCTAACACATTAATTGAACGTTATGGCTTAGATGCTTTACGTTACTATTTATTACGTGAAGTACCATTTGGTTCAGACGGTATTTTCACACCAGAATCATTTGTAGAACGTATTAACTATGACTTAGCAAATGACTTAGGAAACTTATTAAATCGTACAGTAGCGATGATTAATAAATATTTTGACGGAACAATTCCAACTTATTCTGCTCCAGTTTCAAGCTTCGATCATGAATTAGTAGAAGCTTCAAAAGTGATGATTGAAGAAGTAGAAGCAGCGATGGAAGAAATGCAGTTCTCAGTTGCATTATCAGCGATTTGGAAATTTGTTTCTCGTACAAATAAATATATTGATGAAACAACTCCATGGGCAGCTGTAAAAGATGAAGCTCGTCAAGAAGAATTAGCTCGTACAATGAGTTATTTAGCAGAAAGCTTACGTATTATTGCGGTAGCTTTACAACCATTCTTAACACAAACGCCAGGAGAAATTTTAGCACAATTAGGAATTCAAGACGAAGCTTTACGTGACTATCCTTCTCTTCATACATTCGGAGTGATTCCAGCAGGTACAACAGTTGTTGAAAAAGGACAACCAATTTTCCCACGTTTAGATATGGAAGAAGAAGTTGCTTATATTCAAGGTAAAATGGGTGGAACGGTGAAAGAAGAAGTAGCGACAGAGTGGAACCCAGAAGAAGTGGAATTAACAACTGAAAAAGAAGCCATCAAATATGATGACTTTGATAAGTTAGAATTAAAAGTCGCAGAAGTCATTGACTGTAAACCAGTGGAAGGTGCAGATAAATTATTACAATTCCGATTAGATGCAGGAGATGCTGGCGGACACCGTCAAATTTTATCTGGTATCGCTCAATGGTATCCAAATCCAGAAGAGTTTATCGGTAAAAAAGTAGTGATTGTCGCAAACTTAAAACCACGTAAGATGAGAGGACAAATTAGTCAAGGAATGATCTTATCGGCAGAAAAAGATGGAGTATTACAAGTAGTTTTAGCTCCTCAAGAAATGCCAAATGGTTCATTTGTTTCATAATCAATAAAGAACACAGTTATTGTAGGGAGAGTACGTTGCTTTACAACGTGCTCTTTCGTATATATGAGAAAGAAAAGGAGAATGTAAGATGAAAAAAGGCTTTTTAACAGGTTTACTATTGTTTGGTTTCTTTTTTGGAGCAGGGAATTTAATCTTTCCGCCTTCATTAGGATTATTTTCTGGTGAGTATTTCGGACCAGCGATTGCAGGATTTATTTTATCCGGTGTCGGTATTCCAATTATTACATTAATTGTAGGCGCAACGAGTAACGGAAGTTTTAAACATGAATTAGAAACTAAAGTTCATTCAGTGTTTGCGGTAGCATTTTTAGCAATCTTATATTTATCGATTGGACCATTCTTTGCAATTCCAAGAACAGCAACTGTTTCGTATTCGATTAGTATTCAACCATTTGAGTCAGCTTTAGCCTCAATGGGAATTTCAGGCACTGTTTCATTATTTATTTATACAGTGTTATATTTTGCTGCAGCGTATTGGATTGCGATTCATCGCTCAACGATTTTAAATAGTATCGGGAAAATTTTAACACCATTATTTGCAGGATTAATTTTAGTTTTAGTATTATTAGGAGCAATTAAATATGCAGGAGTAGCACCAATGGAAGCAGCAACCGCTTATCAAAATGGTGGATCATTTGGGAATGGATTTATTGAAGGATACAATACATTAGATGCCCTAGCTTCTGTTGCTTTCTGCGTAGTAGCAGTGAATACATTGAAAAAATTCCATTTTTCTTCAAAAGAAGAATTTACAAAAACGATTATCGGTGTAGGTTTAGTGACTGCTGTAGGATTTAGTGTGTTATATTTAGGATTAGCAAATTTAGGAAATCATTTTACAGTGCCAGCAGATGTATTAGCAGATAAAGCAGTGAATAAAGGATCTTATATTTTGGCAGCTGCTTCAAAAGATATTTTCGGAGTATTTGGGCAAGTATTTTTAGGAGCAATGGTTATTTTAACGTGCTTTACAACAACAGTTGGATTAATTGTTTCAACTGGAGAGTTTTTTGAAGAGTTATTCCCTAAATATTCTTATAAAGTATACGCAACAGTTTTCTCATTAATTGGGTTTGGAATTTCTAATTTAGGATTAAATACAGTAATTAAGTTTTCATTGCCAGTATTATTAATTTTATATCCAATTACGATTATTATGGTTATATTAATTCTTTTAAATAGATTCATTTCACTTTCTAAAGTTGGAATGCAGTTAACAGTAGGGTTAACAGTTCTTGTTTCAGCGTTGAAAGTTTTAGGAGATACTTTAAACCTTTCAGTATTATCAGATGTGGTGAATCAATTGCCGTTTTCAACATTATCATTGGAATGGGTAGTTCCAGCATTTGTTGGAATAGGGATTGCGTTCATTTTAAGGGATAAACAAAAAGGTGAAGCATTTGATTTTGAAAAAATCTTAGCAGAGTAAGAAGGTAGGCGGATATGTTTTTATATGGAATTACGATAATCGTATTGATAGCTCTACTTTTTTCTATGTGGAAAGATAATCGTAGTTTATGGAATCCGGCTTTGTTAGTCATTGAAGTATTGTTTTTATATCTATCTATTGTGAATCTCTTTTTCAGTTTTGGGTATGAAAATGCTCATTTGGTGATGATAGTAGGAATTTTACTCATTCCCGTTCTGATTCTTTTGAGTGGTTTATTTTTAATCGTTAATGGCTTTATTTTGTTAAAAAAAGAAGGTTTTTCTAAAGCGAATGTTCTTTCTCCTATTATGGGGATTGTGATTTTATTATTCTTTGTTTTTATGTGGATTCGAGTTGGGCTAGTTACAAATAATTTTTTCATTTATAATCCGTGGATTAATATACTATTTATGTTTATCATTTATTCTTATATTATTTTTGGATTTGCATTTGTAGGATTTATGATTTACTCCTGTGTCTATTTATGGGTGCCGAAGAAACAGCATTATGATTTTATTATTATTCATGGTGCCGGATTGTTAGATGGAAAAAGAGTTACGCCTCTTCTAAAAAAGAGAATTGATAAGGCTGTACAAGCATTTTATCAATCAAAAAATCCTCATATTCGACTTATTGCCAGTGGTGGACAAGGTAGTGATGAAAAAATATCTGAAGCACAAGCGATTTATAACTATTTAGTGGAATATACAGATGTGCCAAAAGAAGCTATTATATTAGAAGAAAAATCTACGACTACTTATGAAAATTTACTGTTCTCTAAAGAACTAGGAGAGCAATTGATTGAAAATCCTCGATTTTTATTTGTAACAAATGACTATCATGTATTTCGCACAAGCACTTATGCTCGTCAAATTGGAATGCAAGGTGATGGTTTAGGTTGCTCCACTGCAAGTTATTATATTCCATCCGCTTTTATTCGTGAATATGTAGCAATGTGTGTGAAAATGAAAAAACTCTTTATAGGGTTTGAATTGCTGTATGTTCTATTGGTTATATTATCCTATAGAGGCATATTGTGGTAAAAAATTAAATAGATAATAGAGAAGGCATACCGATTTCGGTATGCTTTTTTGTCGTGACGATTTGCATGAGAAGTCGTGACGAAAGTCATGGTAGGTAGTGACTCTAGGCACTACTGAGAAAAACAGAATTTTTCTATAATGAATTCATCAGTAAGAGAGATAAGAAATGAGGAATATTAAATGACAAATGAATATAAATTACAAGTAGAAGAGAACTTGATCAGTCAGAAACAAGAGTTAAAGGAGAACATCAAACAAATCTTTAAACAACTGTTAGTATATCTAGGGATTTTTATGGGAATTGTTGTTGGATTTTCAGTTATAGCGGAAGTATTAAGGCTCCTGCCATTAGATTTTGTAACGGAAGAGCTGGTTCAAAATATTACAGATGCAGGCAATATTTTTGGCTCAGCAATCGCCATTTTAGTATTTTATAAAAAGCAAAAGATTGCCTTTCTACCAACTGTTAAAACGCATCGTCAAACATTGAGCCTTAAACAAGTGGCTATCATTATTATTTTATTATTAGGATGCCAATTTGTATTTAATCAAGTAGCGAATATTTTTGAAGTAGCTTTGAATGTGATTGGTTTCAGTGCTAAAAAAGAAGTTGAATTAGCAACTGTTGGACATCATTCAATGATGTATTTTCTATATGCAGCATTTATGGGGCCGCTAGTTGAAGAGTTAGTCATGCGTGGTGGAATTGCTTATCGATTACAAAAATATGGTAAAGTATTTAGTATTATTTTTTCAGCAATTGTATTTGGATTTTTCCATATGAATTTTGTTCAAGGGGTGTTCGCTTTCTTAGTAGGAATTATGTTAGCGTATATCGCAATTGAATATAGTTTTGGATGGGCGGTTTTCTTCCATATTTTAAATAACTTTGGGTTCAATTTGATTTTAGGAACTTTCATGACAAGTATGGTTGGAGAAGCACAAGCAGAAACGATTAGTTTAACGATTATGTCTATTGCAGCAGCTGCTTCTGTAATTTTATTAGGAATGTATCGTAAGCAAATCACTCAATATGTACAAGAAAATCGTACGGCAAAAGGAACGTACAAAGTTGCATTCTCGAGTGTTTTAGGTGGAGTGTTCTTTATCCTGTGTATCATTGTAGCTTTATTAGGATTACAGCCATTATAAGATGCTAAAAGTCATGAAGAATCGTGACGAAAGTCATGGTAGGTAGTGACTCAAGACACTACTGCAATAAAGAGAAATTTTTTATAATGAATTCATCAGTTAGGAAATAAGTAAAGAGGGGATAAAAATGATTATCGTAAAAAATGTAACAAAAAAATTTGGACAAAAAGTAGCTTTAGAAGAAATTTCTTTTGAAGTGAATAAAGGAGAAATTTTCGGATTCTTAGGACCATCTGGTTCAGGGAAAACAACAATGATTAAAATTTTAACGGGGCAATTAAATGCCGATAGTGGACAAACAGAATTGTTAGGAAAAGTGTCTGAGAAGTTAACTCCAGCAGATTTAGAACAAATCGGATTAGTGAGTGACACGAGTGGATTTTATGAAAAACTAAGCCTGTATAAAAATTTACAAGCTTATGCAAAAATATATGGAAAACCAAATTCACGTGTAGACGAAGTGTTAAAACAAGTCGATTTATACGATAGTAAAAACTTAGCAGCAGAGAAATTATCGACAGGAATGAAACAAAGAATGTTTCTCGCAAGAGCTTTAATCAATAAGCCACAAGTATTATTTTTAGATGAGCCAACAAGCGGATTAGATCCAACCACTTCTAAGAAAATCCATGAGTTATTATTAGACTTGAAAGAAGCAGGAACAACGATATTCTTAACCACACATGATATGAACGAAGCAACATTATTATGTGACAGTCTAAGTTTATTGAATCGAGGACATTTAATTGAATACGGCACACCTGCTTCGATTATTCAAAAATATAATCACGAGAAAAAAGTTCAATTAACATTCGTGGATGAAACACATACACAAATTACTTTTGAAGAATTAGGACAAACAGATTTAGCACAAGTTGTTGCGATTCACTCATGTGAACCAACTTTAGAAGAAATATTTATTCAATTGACAGGAGAGAAATTAAATGATTAAACGATTAACTGCCTTAGTTTGGCTACGCACACAAGTATTATTAAGTAACACCACTTTATTAGCAACTATTCTATTACCGTATGGATTGTTAGTGTTATACAACCAATTTATGAATGCAGATGGGCTACATTCTTCGTATATGGTATTCATGTGTTTATCATTAGCATTCTCAGTTTCTCTAGGAAGTTTAACTTCTTTAACCATTGCAGAAGATAAAGAAAAGAAAAACTTGAAATCTTTATTACTCAGTGGTGTTAGAAATGGAGAATATTTATTATCTGCACTATTTTATCCAGTCGTTGTTGGACTTGTAACAATTGTAAGTTTTCCAATAATTGTAGATGCTGACTTTGGAAAACATTCGGGAGAATATTTTGTAGTAGCGATTGTTGTGGGACTATGTATTGTTTTATTAAACTTATTAATTGCTTCACTTTCTAATACTCAATCTCAAGCGCAAGTGAATGGTTTAGTTCCTATGATGGCAATTTCATTCTTACCGTTGTTCTCTGGATTAAATGAGACTGCTTCTAAAATTGCTCATTATACATTTATGGGAGTTTATGTAGACTTCTTTACTAAAGAAAGTTTTGAATTAAGCTTTGAAACAATTGGGGTAGCATTAGCTTGGTTAGTAGGGTTGTTCTTAGTAAATTTAATTGTATTAAATCCAACACGAAAAGAAATGTTTTTAGCAAAACTAACAAGAAAAGCTGTATAGAGAGCGAACTAGACTTTTGCACTGTAGTATAAAGGACGGCAGCAGCTTCGCAAGCGAATCTCATGCCTAAATTTTGAGCCTAGGTCTCAAAATTTCCTGTAATAAAAACCACATTCCGTGGTTTTTATTACTAATACTACTGTGAAAAGTCTATTCTTGTGAAAGAATCATAATGGGAGTACGTTACGAACTAGACTTTCTTACTGTAGTAAAGGACGGCAGTGGAAAGTCTATTCTTTTTTATTTGAATTTCTCACTTCACTATAAAATTATCCAAAAATAAGCTATAATAAGTCAGACAAATAGTAGTGAGTGAGGATAGAGATGAAAAAAAATGACCGTATAGAAGTACAAATTGATGATTTGACGTACGAAGGAATGGGCGTTGCGAAAGTAGATGGATTTCCTCTTTTTATTGAAAATGCTCTACCAGGGGAAAAAGTAGTAGCGCATGTTTTAAAACTTGGGAAAAAATTTGGCTATGCTAAAGTTGTTGAATGGGTATCTACGAGTCCTGATCGTATTCCATTAGTTGATCCAAATGGAACTCGAGTGGGAACAATGCCTTTACAACATATGAAATATGACGCTCAATTAGAGTTCAAACAAAAACAAGTGAAACATGTCATGAATACAATTGCGAAAATGCCAGAGTTAGAAGTTCGTCCAACGATTGGAATGGAACATCCATTTGGATATCGTAATAAAGCGCAAATTCCTGTAAGAATGGTAGATGGCTTATTAACGACAGGATTTTTCAAGAAAAACTCACACGACTTAGTTCCAATCGAAGATTTTCATATTCAAGATCCAGAAATTGATCGTATCATTTTAGTAGTCAGAGATATTTTGCGGAAATATGAGATTGAAGCTTATGATGAAGAGAAACATACCGGCGATTTACGTCATATAATTGTACGTAGAGGATTGCGTACTTCTCAAGTGATGATTATTTTAGTAACTCGTACAGAGAAATTCATTCAAAAAGAGGCAGTTGTAGAGCAAATCACTCAGCAATTACCAGAAGTAGTGTCGATTGTCCAAAATATTCAACCGCGTCAATCAAATGTTATTATGGGTTCTCAAAAGAAAGTATTATTTGGAGAAGATGCTTTCCAAGAAGCATTAATGGAATTTACTTTTACGATTAGTTCACGTTCATTTTTCCAAGTTAATACAATTCAAACGGAAGTGTTGTATCATGAAGCAATTCAAGCAGCTGGATTAACTGGAGATGAAACAGTAGTCGATGCTTACTGTGGAATCGGAACAATGAGTTTAGCTTTTGCCAAACGTGCTAAAAAAGTTTATGCCATGGAAATTGTACCGGATGCCATTCAAATGGCGAAAGAAAATGCACGAATCAATCAGATTGACAATGTAACATTCGAAGTGGGAGCGGCTGAAAAAGTTATGCCAACTTGGGTAGACTCAGGATTACAACCAGATGTGATTGTAGTCGATCCGCCAAGAAAAGGATTAGATGGAGCCTTTATCGATGCAGCAGTTAAAACAAAAGCTAGAAAAATTGTGTACGTTAGCTGTAATCCTGCAACATTAGCACGAGATTTAGCATTATTTCAAGAAAAAGGTTATAAGGCGCTTTATGCTCAACCAGTGGATATGTTCCCAATGACGACAGCAATTGAAACAGTAGCTGTATTAGAACGAATGAATTAAGGAGGAAATATGAGAGGATTTTATTTTGTTGTAGCATGGATTTCATTAGCATTAGGGATAATTGGAATTGTTCTTCCAGTTTTACCAACGACACCATTTTTATTATTAACGGTATTCTGTTTTTCAAAAAGCTCCAAAAGATTTGAAGAATGGTTTGCAAATACAAAATTATACCGAATTTATGTATCGGATTATTTAGAAACAAAATCCATTGCACGATCTCGTAAAAAGAAAATTATTATTTATATTTACATTTTAATGGGGATTTCTATTTATTTTGCCCCAATTATTTATGTGAAGATCGGTCTAGGTTTATTAACGGTATTTATTACGTATTATCTATTTAAAGTTATTCCGGATAAATAAGCACATAAAAAACGCATCTCGTTTTATGAATGAGATGCGTTTTTTAATGATTGAATAATAGGTTGATGTTTATAGGAGTAATATAATTGAATCGTCATAGGAACCCAAATGAGTGGTTCACAGAAAATAACTCCAATATATCCAGTAGATGGAATAATAAAGATGACAAATAAAATTTTCCCAAATAATTCAATGAAACTTGAAATTAATGGCGTAATTTTTTGTCCTAATCCTTGTAAACTATTTCGAAGGACTAGTAAAACGGCTAATACTGGATAAAATGATGAACTAATACGATTATAAAGAGATGCATTCGAGATTAGTTCAGGATCAGTCGAGCCAGAAATTAATTCGTTTAAGGTTGGACTGGCAAAAAATAATGTAATGGCAATAAATATCGTCCAAGCAATAGCGACTATACTTCCTAAATAAATCCCACGCTGAATTCTATGAGGACGATTCGCTCCTAAATTTTGAGAAGTAAAGGTCGTTAAGGAGGATGCAATCGCTGAAACAGGTAGCATAGAAAACGACATAATTCTTCTAGCAGAAGTTTGAGCACTAATAATCGTTGACCCTAGTGCATTAATCGAAGTTTGTAATGTTACTGTTCCGATAGAAACAATCGAAGTCATTAGCCCCATTGCTAGACCCTGTCCTAATAAATCAAGATACAATTCTTTATCCCATGTAAAATGTTTTCGCTTCGGCAATAAGAAATTGGCTCTTTTTCGAATATAAAAATAACACAGAATAGCAGATAGTCCCTGAGAAATAATGGTAGCTAAACCTGCTGATTGCACACCTAAGTGTAATTGAGTAATAAAGAATAAATCTAAAATAATATTTACAATAGCAGAAAATATTAAAAAATATAATGCAGCTTGACTATCTCCAACTGCACGAAGTAATCCAGCACAGAGATTATAAGCAAATGTCACTCCTACACATAGGACAATCATATGAATATACTGATAAGATAAATCAATAATTTCAGCGGGAGTTCCTAAAAATTCTAATAAAGGATACATTCCAAAATGTCCAATAGTGGAAACAATCATACTTAAGCCAAGACCAATCATAATCGTTGACGCTACAGCGTGTTTTAATTGATCCATATCCTTAGCGCCGAAACATCGAGCGATAATGACGCCCATCCCATTTCCTACTCCAAGAGCAAACCCAATGACAAGTTCAAATATAGCCGCAGTGGCTCCAACCCCAGCAAGAGCGTTAGGACCAAGATAACGACCAACAATCATAATATCTGCTGTATTGTACAATTGTTGAAAAATATTTGAAATTAAGATGGGAATTGCAAAGGCAATAATAGAACGTAAAATAGGACCATCTAATAAATTTACAGACGTTTTTTTAAACATAATAAAGCAGCACAAAATAGAAAATTAGTTTTCTATTTGTTTAGCATCTTCCTCCTTTTTTGAAATAAAATCTTCAATTGTTTGTTTTAATTGATTATTTAATGTAATGAGCTCTTTTGCTTTTTCAAAATCAAAGCCTTCGACATTCGTGAAACAAGTTTTTAAATGTTCTTCTACTTGTTCATGTGTTCTCTTCCCGTTAGCACTTAGACGAATAATCAGTTGACGTTTATCTTTAGCAGGATTTCTGCGAATAATAAGCTTTTTCTCTTCTAATCGTTTTAATAGAGGAGTAAGTGTATTACTTTCAAGCCCGACTCTTTGACCAATTTCGCTTAAAGAAAGTTTTTCCTCTTCCCACAAAGTTTCTAAAACAATATATTGTGTGTATGTTAATTGAAAAGGTGCTAAAGCTTGTTGATAAAATTTATTCACGAGTTTTTGTGTGGAATAAATAGAATAGCATAGTTTGTCAGATAGTGGGTTATTAGTTTCCATAGTACTCTCCAATCGTATTTGAATTGGTACTATTTTATCAAAAAAAAGTACTATTTGACAATGGATAATTATAAAAAAGAAGAAAGCAAGCTTTGGATAGCTTACTTTCTTCTTATTATAATCGAATAATAGAATGTTCTACAAATGTACGATAACACATTATTTGTTTATCATTATAAGAGTCAATGACTTTTAATAACATTTCAAAGGCACTTCTACCAAGTTCTAATGTATGAATGTTTACATAGGCAGTCATGGGAAGTAGAGGCGGATTTGAATCGAATGTAATAACAGGAAGAGAAATTTTCTGTTCATTTAAATATCTGAGTGCTCCTTCAGTTATTAAGGCATCGGTTGTTACGACACCATCAATCGATTCTCGTTCAATGATTGATTTCATTGTTTGATATCCACGTTCTCTTGTAAATTCCCCAACATGTGAGATTAACCCTTCTTTAAAAGGAATATGATACTGTTCTAAAGCTCGTTGATAACCAATTAAACGATCTTGGGAAACGAATAATTGATGACGACCACTAACGAATGCGATAGAAGAGCAACCTTCTTGAATCATATATTCAGTAGCATCAAATCCAGCTTTTTCATTATTATTATCCACAAATGAAATAAATGGAGATAAAGATTTTCCAATAACAACACTAGGAAATTCTTGTTCGATTGCTAATTCCACTAATGGATCGTCCGTTTCCCCATAAAGAAAGATAATCCCATCAACTCGTCTCCCTAAAATAGTGTCTTTTAAAATACGTAAACGTTGCTCGTCATCTTTTCCTGTACAGAGCTGGATTAAATAATGATAATCAGCAGCAATTTGAGAAATCCCTCGAATAACTTCAGGGAAGAAAGAGTTCTGATAAAATGCATCCGTATCTTTTGGAAGAACGACTCCAATGACATTTGTCTTGTTACTAGCTAAGCTTCTAGCATTAAAATTGGGATGATAATTAAGAGTTTCCATTGCTTGGCGAACTCTTTTTTTAGTTGCCTGGCTAATACTTGGTTTATCTTGAATCACTCGTGTAACCGTTGAGGGTGATACTTCTGCTAGCCGAGCAACATCCTTAATGGTGACAGCCATTTATGTTCCTCCTTTTTAAAATTTAACAATAAAAAATCTGGGCAGGAAAACATTGTTAACCAGCCCAGAGTAAAAATCATCTTAAGATTTGATAGCTCCGTCAACCATACCTTTCATGATATGTTTTTGAGCAATTAAGAATAGGATGATGACTGGTAACATAATTAATAGAGTTGATGTTAAAATCATATCCCATTGTTTTGTAAATGATCCTGCAAAGTTAGATACTGCGATTGGAAGTGTTTGAATTGCATTTCCTTTACCTAATAATAATAGTGGTAATAAGAAGTCGTTCCAAATCCAAATACCATTTAAGATTAAAATCGTTACATAGATTGGTTTTAAAATTGGTAATACAACATAGAAGAATGTTTGCATTTTATTACATCCATCTAATTCAGCAGCTTCTTCGATTTCAAGTGGAACACCTTTGATGAATCCGTGGAACATGAATACAGATAGAGACATCCCAAACCCAGTATAAGCAAAGATGATACCAGGATAAGTACGTAATAAGCTGAATCCAAATAATGGATTTGTAATTGCGTCACTTAAAATTTTGAACCAAGTTACTAATGGATACATAACAACTTGGAAAGGAATTACCATTGATGCTACAAAGATGAAGAATACTACAGTTGATAATTTAGAACGGTAACGAACTAATCCCCAAGCAGCTAATGCTGAGAATAATGTAATCGTTACTAATGAAATCACTGTAATAATTGTTGAAGCAAAGAATGATGATGGGTATTTAATGGAAGGGTTATTCCAAATTGTTACCGCATTTGTCCATAGTTGACCGAAACTTTCAGGCCATGATAATGGGCTAGCTAGGATTTCAGCAGAACTTTTAGCTGAGTTGATCACTAATAAAAAGATTGGACTTAAGAATAATAGGAATAAAGCAACTCCAAAAATTTCTAAAAGTAATAAGCCAAGTTTTTGGTTTTTCATTATAAGTCAATCTCCTTCCGTTTAGTGATTGTTGTTTGAACAATACTAATCACTACTAAAATGAAGAATAGAATAACTGCACGAGCTTGACCTTGTGCCATTAAGTTATCTCCAGAAGCAGTGTTATAAATGTTCATTGTAATAAACTCTGTACTTTGGATAGCTTTATCATGCCATAATAGAGATGGTCCACCACCAGTAAGTGAGAAGTTTACGTCGAAAATTTTAAATGAGTTAGTAATTGTTAAGAATAGTGATACCGTAAATGCAGGCATTACCATTGGGATAATAATATGTCTTAATCTTTGTAAAGCATTTGCGCCATCAAGAGAAGCAGATTCTACTAAACTTGAAGGTACATTTTGTAATGCTGCAAAGTAAATCATCATAATATAACCTGCATATTGCCAAGTGTTGGTAATGATTAAAGCTAATACAGCTAATTTAACATCACCTAAAAATAGGTTTTCAACTAAGAATTGACTACCAATAGCTGAACCTAAAGCAGGGAATACAGAGTTATAAATGAATTGCCAGATATACCCTAATACAAGTCCCCCGATAAGGTTAGGAATAAAGAATCCTGCACGGAAAATATTACTTAATTTAATTTTACTAGATACTAGTAAAGCTAAACCAAATGACACGAAGTTTACAACTACTACGTTAAATAATGCGAAAATAACAGTAATCATTAATGAATATTGGAAACGAGTATCAGCAAAACTGTCTGTAAAGTTTTTTAATCCAACAAAATTAATTTTAGTTTGAGTAACACTCTTCCAGTCTGTTAGAGAATAGTAGAAACCTAAGAAGAAAGGTACAATAATTACGAGTGCGAAAATGATAAATGCCGGTAGCACAAGCCAGTAAAACGTACGTCTTGCGCGATCGTCACGACTAAGAGCTTTTTTATTCTTAGACATGTTAGGGTTCCTCCTTTTATGTATCGATGAGGTATTAATAACAGCAAACCCACAACGACCGTTGTAAGTAGTTGTGGGCCTGTGTTACATACTTAATTGTTATTTTTGAAGTAAGCTTGGTACTTCTTTGATTTGATTTGTGATCAATTCTTGGAATTTAGCTTTGTCGATTGAACCTTGAGCGTATTGTCCGAAGATTGGTCCTAATTTACCCATTAAGAAGTTGTCAGGCATGAAGTATGGGTTATCAAATGAATAAACTGGTTTTTTAGCAGCAACCCATTCAGCTAAGAATTTAGATAATGGAGCGCTAGGCATTTCTTTAGAAGTAGAGAATGCTGAAATCATGTTAGCTTTGTTTACTGTGTAATCTTGACCTTCTTTAGTATCAACTAAGTCAGAGAAGAATTTGTTGATTGAATCTAAAGCTTTAGTGTCTTTGTTAACTACATAGTAAGATGGAGCACCGATGAATAATCCATCAGCATTTTTGTCTTTACCTAAAGTTTGATAAGGGATGAATCCCATTTCGAATTTAGCATTTAATTGTTTTAAGTTAGGATCTTTCCAGTTACCTTGGTGTAAGAATGCTGCTTTACCACTAGCAAATGCAGAGTCCATATCTTCTTGTGTACCAACTGTTAATAATTTTTTCTCAGTATGGTTGAATAATAATTCAACCCAGTCAGCATAGTTAGATAAACGAGCTTTATCAGTTTCACCTTTAATTACTTGTTGAGTAATTGTACGGTCACCATTTGGTAAACCTGAACTTAAGTAAGCAGCGAAGTCGTGGATACCCATGATCCAAGTTTCACCTTCTTTAGTAGCTGTTGCTACTACTGTAGATAAACCTAATTCATTTTTTTTGCTTTCTAATGTATCCATTGCTTTTTGAACTGCATCAAATGAAGTTAATGAAGCAGGGTCGATACCAGCTTTAGATAATACTTCTTTGTTGTAAGCTAAACCGTAACCTTCAACAGCAACTGGGAATCCGTAAACATCGTTTCCTTGTTTGAATTCGAATTCTGTTTTATCAATCCAGTCACCTTTAAGTGGTTGTAAGTTATCTTTCCATAAGTCGTATCCAGCTTGTCCTTCGATTACGAATACGTCTGGAGCAGTTCCAGCTGTAAATTCAGTTTTTAATTGATCTGCAATTTTACATGAACCAGAACATGTTTTAATGTTTACTGTAACTCCGTTTTTGTCGCCCCATTCTTTAGCGTATGCTGTTAAAGCGTCTTGAATTTCACTCTTGTTACTATATAAAGTGAATTCTTTCTTGCTTTCAGAAGAGCCTCCTTTTGTAGAGTCAGTTGATTTGCTGCCGCAAGCTGCTAATGCTAAACCAGCTAAACCAACAACGAATGATTTTTTAATCCAAGTGTTTGCCATTATTTTTTCCTCCCTTGAGATATATTCAGTTAACGCAAACGATTTCTTAACTGGCTTTAGTATACCTCTTTTAGAAATCGTTTGCAACACTTTTTTTCTAAAAAAATAAAAAAATTTTAGCGGTTACATTTTTTAAACAAGAAATTACTTCAAAAAATTTTAATAATATATAGAAGAGTTTTTTCTTTTAACGACAAATGTTTTAAGGCTTTTATAAAAAAATAAATTTCTACTTGCATTTTTATTTTTTTTCTACTAGTATTAAGGCAAACGATTGCGTAATTGAAAAACTACGTATCTAAAATTGATAAAGAAAAGAGGAGTAATACTTATGACAGAAAGACAATCTGGTGTGTTAATGCATATTTCTTCCTTACCAGGAAAATATGGAATTGGTTCATTTGGAAAATCTGCGTATGATTTTGTAGATTTTCTTGTACGTAGTAAACAAACTTATTGGCAAATTTTGCCTCTAGGACCAACAAGTTATGGTGATTCGCCATATCAATCATTTTCAGCGTTTGCTGGGAATACACATTTTTTAGATTTTGATCAATTTGTTCAAGAAGGTCTATTAACGACTGAAGAATTAGCGGGTAATTGGGGAGAAGATGCAACGACTGTAGATTATGCGTTAATTTATGAAAGAAGAAGACCTATTTTAGAAAAAGTAGTTCAACGTTTCTTAGAAAGAGGAGATTTATCAGATTACCATCGTTTTGTGGAAGAAAAAGCAGAGTGGTTAGAACCATTTGCAGAATATATGGCGATTAAAGAAAGTTTCGATATGAAGAGTTGGACTAATTGGACGGATGAAGAAATTAAACGTCGTCATCCAGAAGCTTTAGCAAACTACCGTGAAAAATTAGCAGACAAATTAGAATATCATCGTGTCACTCAATATTTATTTGATAAACAATGGAAAGCATTGAAACACTATGCGAATGAACGCCATATTCAAATTATTGGAGATATGCCAATTTATGTTGCAGAAGACAGCGTTGAAATGTGGGCAACACCTCACTACTTCAAAACAGATGAAGTGGGCAATGCGGCTTGTGTAGCAGGATGTCCGCCAGATGGCTTCTCACCATTAGGACAATTATGGGGAAATCCAATTTATAATTGGAGAGCGATGAAATTAGATGGCTTTACTTGGTGGATCAAACGATTGAGAGCAAGCTTTGAATTATTTGATGTTGTCAGAATTGACCATTTCCGTGGTTTTGCTGCTTATTGGGAAATTCCAGCTGGTGCAACAGATGCTACTGGTGGTCAATGGGTAAAAGGTCCAGGTTATGATTTATTTGAAGCTGTGAAAAATGAACTTGGAGATTTACCAATTATTGCGGAAGACTTAGGATTTATGGATGATGCTGTTATCGAATTACGTGAAGCTACAGGATTCCCTGGAATGAAAATTGTTGAGTTTGGTTTTATGGGTGCAAGTCCAAGTAGCACAGATTTACCACATTATTATCCAGTAAATTCTGTTTCTTATACTGGAACTCATGACAATGATACGGTATTAGGTTGGTATAACTCTGCGTCAGAGGAAGAACGTAATTTCTGTAATCGTTATTTAAATCGCACAGATGAACCAATTAGCTATGCAATGCTAAGAAGTTTATATGGTTCTGTAAGTAAAATGACTATTGCCACAATGCAAGACTTATTACAATTAGATACAACAGCTCGTATGAATATTCCAAGCACTCTTGGTGGAAACTGGGTGTGGAGAATGCAAGAGGGAGATATTACATCAGAAGTAGAAAACTTCCTTTTAGAAATTACAAAATTATATGATCGTTCAAACGAACAGTTGTGGTGTTAACAAGTAGAAGGAGATAAAAATGCAAACATTAAAACAATATGTAGAAAGTAATTATCATAAATCATTAGGAGAATGTTCAAAAGAAGAAGTATATGTAGCTTTATTACATTATACAAAAGAAAAAAGTGCAGCATTACCAGTAAATGAAGGAAAGAAAAAAGTATATTACATTTCTGCAGAATTTTTAATTGGTAAATTGCTTTCAAATAATTTAATTAACTTAGGGATTTATGATGAAGTAAAAGAAGAATTAGAAGCTGAAGGTCATACTTTAGCAGAAATCGAAGAAATTGAATTGGAACCATCATTAGGAAACGGCGGATTAGGTCGTTTAGCAGCATGTTTCTTAGATTCTATCGCAACTCTTGGTTTAGCAGGAGATGGAGTTGGATTAAATTATCACTTTGGATTATTTGAACAAAAATTCAAAGATAATCAACAAAATGCAGTGCCAAATAACTGGTTAACTCCAGATAGTTGGTTAGTTCCAACTTCTGTTTCATATGAAGTACCATTTGCGAACTTTACATTAAAATCAAAAATGTTTAATATCGATGTTTTAGGTTATGAACAATCTCATAAAAATCAATTACATTTATTTGATGTAGATACAATTGATGAATCATTAGTTCATGACGATTCAATCGTATTTGATAAAACAAGAATTGCTGAAAACTTAACATTATTCTTATATCCAGATGATAGTGATGAGCAAGGTGAATTATTACGTATTTACCAACAATACTTCATGGTAAGTAATGGGGCTCAATTGTTATTAGATGAAGCAGTTGCTAAAGGAAGTAACTTACATGACTTAGCAGAATATGCAACAGTTCAAATTAATGATACTCACCCATCGATGGTAATTCCTGAATTAATTCGTTTATTAGGTGAACGTGGCATTGAGTTTGATGAAGCAGTTGAAATTGTTCGTTCAATGACAGCTTATACAAATCACACAATTTTAGCAGAAGCTTTAGAAAAATGGCCTTTACATTACTTAGAACAAGTTGTACCTCACTTAGTACCAATTATTAAAGAATTAGATGCACGTGTAAGAGCACAATTTGATGATGCAAGTGTAGCCATTATTGACGAATATAACCGTGTTCATATGGCAAACATGGATATCCACTATGGATATAGTGTTAATGGTGTAGCAGCATTGCATACTGAAATTTTAAAACAAAGCGAATTGAAGAATTTCTATGAAATTTATCCAGAGAAATTCAATAACAAAACAAACGGTATTACTTTCCGTCGTTGGTTATTACACGCTAACCCAGAGTTAGCAAAATTATTAGACCGCACAATTGGAAAAGAATACCGTTATGATGCAACTAAATTAGAAGCGTTAAAAGCTCATACACATGATTTAGAATTCCAAGAAACATTGAAAGGTATTAAACGTAACAATAAATTACGTTTGAAACATTTCTTACAAGAACACCAAGGTGTTACTGTTAAAGAAGATTCAATTTTTGACGTTCAAATTAAACGTATGCATGAATATAAACGTCAACAAATGAATGCATTATATGTGATTTACAAATATTTAGATATTAAAAATGGAAACATTCCTGCAAAACCAATCACAATTATCTTTGGAGGAAAAGCTGCTCCTGCTTATGTTATTGCGCAAGATATTATTCATTTAATTTTATGCTTATCTGAATTAATTGCCAATGACCCAGAAGTAAGCCCACATTTACAAGTTGTAATGGTAGAAAACTACAACGTTACTGCAGCAACTCACTTAATTCCTGCAGCGGATATTTCTGAACAAATTTCATTAGCTTCAAAAGAAGCAAGTGGAACAGGAAATATGAAATTCATGTTAAATGGTGCGTTAACATTAGGAACATTAGACGGAGCGAATGTGGAAATCCACGAATTAGTTGGAGATGAAAACATTTATGTCTTTGGTGAAGATAGCGATACTGTTATTAAACATTATGAAAATAGTGATTACCATTCATACTCATACTATGAAAGAGAAGCGATTCGTCCATTAGTAGACTTTATCGTAAGTGATGCTTTAGTATCATTAGGAAATAGAGAACGTCTAGAAAGATTATTCAATGAATTAAGAAATAAAGACTGGTTCATGACTTTATTAGACTTAGAAGACTATATCCAAACTAAAGAACGTATGTTAGTAGATTATCACGATCGTGAAAATTGGATTGCAAAAGTAATTACAAACATTGCAATGGCTGGTTTCTTCTCAAGCGACCGTACGATTGCAGACTACAACCGTGATATTTGGAAATTAAACTAATAGAGCGAAAAAATGAAGGGGTAAGAAATAACGAGAGTTGTTTCTTGCTTCTTTTTTGCGTTACAATAGAATTAGGCAAAAAGGAAAGGATGATTCAATGAAAATTATTATGTCACCCGCAAAAGAAATGGCGACAGATTTACCAGTGCAAAAAGATTGGGTGCTGACACAAGATAGTCAAAAAATTGTTTCTATACTAAAAAGTTATAGTAAGGAAGAATTACAGAAGTTATTGAAAGTGAGTGACACTTTGTTAGAAGAAAATTGGGATAAAATTCAAAAGTTTCAAGAAAGTGTTACTTATCATGCGATGGACTTATATCAAGGGTTAGCATTTCGCAGTTTTAAGCAAGTAGCAAATTGGGCAGAACATCGAGATTATGCAGTGAAACATATTAGAATACTTTCAGCGTTATATGGAGCGATTAGTCCAGAGGAATGTGTGAAGCCATATCGATTAGATTTAACGATGAGTTTAAAAATTGAAGGAGAAACTCTGAAAAGATATTGGAAAGAACGAATCGTAACATCTTTTGAAAAAGAGGAATGCATTGTCAATTTAGCAAGCAGTGAATTTTCTTCGTTATTTAATAAAAAACAATATGATTGGGTAGACGTTGATTTCTTTGAGAAAAAAGAAGGTGTGTTAAAACAGCATTCTACCATTTCAAAGAAAGCTAGAGGGAAAATGGCAGCGTGGATGATGAGTCATGATGTTCAAAATAAATCTGAATTGCAAAAATTTAACGTAGATGGATTTGCATTTGATGCATCCCTTTCGAAAGAAAATCATTATTGTTTCGTAAAAGAAGTTTAAGAATAGAGTATAATCTGCAAATTGAATAATACTTAGATTATATCCAAAAACTATAAAAAGAAATAGCCTATACCCGTTGACGGATATAGATAATTATGGTACTATGTCAAAGGTGCTTTTATACCTGATTCCTGATTAGAAATCATATCAGTCGTGCTGACTGGTAAAAAGGCCACTGAGAGAGACATTTATGTGTCTTTTAATTTTTACAAAAAAATGGACCACCAGGATGTGTGGACCAAGAAGAACCCGATAGGGAAGGAGGAAGAGCTAAATGCCAACAATTAACCAATTAGTCCGTAAACCTCGTAAATCAGCAGTTGAGAAATCAGCTTCTCCAGCGTTAGGTAAAGGATATAACAGCTTTAAAAAATCACAAACGAATACAAACTCTCCACAAAAACGTGGTGTATGTACTCGTGTAGGTACTATGACACCTAAAAAACCTAACTCAGCGTTACGTAAATATGCCCGTGTACGTTTATCAAACTTAATCGAAGTAACTGCGTACATTCCAGGTATCGGTCACAACTTACAAGAACACAGCGTAGTATTAATCCGTGGTGGACGTGTAAAAGACTTACCAGGGGTACGTTACCATATCATCCGTGGTGCATTAGACACTGCTGGAGTTAACAACCGTATGCAAGGTCGTTCTAAATACGGTACAAAACGTCCTAAAAAATAATTTAGGTTAACAAAACAAAAATAATAATTAATAACTCAAAATGATGAAAGGAGGATTATAAATGCCTCGTAAAGGTCCTGTCGCAAAACGTGATGTTTTGCCTGATCCAATTTATAATTCAAAATTAGTTACTCGTTTAATCAACCGTTTAATGGTAGATGGTAAACGTGGTAAAGCAGCAACAATTTTATACAATGCATTTGACATCGTTAAAGAACAAACTGGAAATGATCCAATGGAAGTGTTCGATCAAGCTATGAAGAACATTATGCCAGTATTAGAAGTTAAAGCTCGCCGTGTTGGTGGTTCTAACTATCAAGTACCAGTTGAAGTTCGTTCAGACCGTCGTACTACATTAGGTTTACGTTGGTTAGTAAACTACTCACGCTTACGTGGTGAAGACACTATGGAAGTTCGTTTAGCTCGTGAAATCATGGACGCAGCGAACAACTCAGGTGCTTCTGTTAAAAAACGTGAAGATACTCATAAAATGGCAGAAGCAAACAAAGCGTTTGCTCACTATCGTTGGTAAGATTCAAAAAGCCTTCGGGCTTTTTAATCTATGCATAAATTAACTATTAAATAAAGAGGTGTAGAACGAAGATGGCAAAGAGAGAATTTACTCTTGAAAACACGCGTAATATCGGTATCATGGCTCACATTGACGCAGGTAAAACTACAACAACTGAGCGTGTACTTTATTACACTGGTAAAATCCATAAAATTGGTGAAACTCACGAAGGTGCTTCACAAATGGACTGGATGGAACAAGAACAAGAACGTGGTATCACTATCACATCTGCTGCTACAACAGCACAATGGAAAGGTCACCGTATTAACATCATCGACACACCAGGGCACGTGGACTTCACAGTTGAAGTAGAACGTTCTCTACGTGTATTAGATGGAGCTGTTGCGGTACTTGATGCACAGTCTGGGGTTGAACCTCAAACAGAAACTGTATGGCGTCAAGCTACAACATATGGTGTTCCTCGTATCGTATTTGCTAACAAAATGGACAAAATTGGTGCAGACTTCTTATATTCTGTACGTACAATTCATGAACGTTTACAAGCAAATGCTCACCCAATTCAATTACCAATCGGTGCTGAAGATGAGTTTTCAGGTATCATCGATTTAATTAAAATGAAAGCTGAAATCTATACAAATGACTTAGGTACAGATATCCAAGAAACAGATATCCCTGAAGATTTACAAGATTTAGCAGAAGAATGGCGTGAAAAATTAGTGGAAGCAGTAGCTGAAACTGATGAAGAATTAATGGAACGCTACTTAGAAGGCGATGAAATTTCACAAGAAGAATTAAAAGCAGCTATCCGTAAAGCTACATGTGCTGCTGAATTCTATCCAGTATTATGTGGATCAGCTTTCAAAAACAAAGGGGTACAATTAATGTTAGATGCAGTAGTTGACTACTTACCATCACCATTAGACGTACCAGCTATTAAAGGGATTGACCCTAACACTGATGCAGAAGTAGAACGTCATTCTTCAGATGAAGAACCATTCTCAGCATTAGCATTTAAAGTTATGACTGACCCATTCGTAGGTCGTTTAACATTCTTCCGTGTGTACTCTGGTACTTTACAATCAGGTTCATACGTTAAAAACTCAACTAAAGGTAAACGTGAACGTGTAGGACGTATCTTACAAATGCACGCTAACTCACGTCAAGAAATTCCTGAAGTATTCTCAGGAGATATCGCTGCGGCAGTAGGTCTTAAAGATACAACTACTGGGGACACATTATGTGATGAAAAAGCAGAAGTTATCTTAGAATCTATGGAATTCCCTGATCCAGTTATCGAAGTAGCGATTGAACCAAAATCAAAAGCTGACCAAGATAAAATGGGTATTGCATTACAAAAACTTGCTGAAGAAGACCCAACATTCCGTGCTTACACTAACCAAGAAACTGGTGAAACAGTTATCGCTGGTATGGGTGAGTTACACTTAGATATTATCGTAGACCGTATGCGTCGTGAATTCAAAGTTGAAGCTAACGTAGGTGCTCCTCAAGTATCTTACCGTGAAACATTCCGTGCTTCTACTCAAGCAGAAGGTAAATTCGTTCGTCAATCAGGTGGTAAAGGTCAATACGGTCACGTATGGATTGAATTTGCTCCTAACGAAGAAGGTGCTGGATTCGAATTCGAAAATGCTATCGTCGGTGGGGTAGTTCCTCGTGAATACATCCCAGCTGTAGAAGCAGGATTGAAAGATGCTATGGAAAACGGGGTATTAGCTGGTTATCCATTAGTTGACATCAAAGCTAAATTATATGATGGAAGCTACCATGATGTCGATTCATCAGAAACTGCCTTCAAAGTTGCTGCTTCAATGGCATTGAAAGCTGCTGCTAAGAAAGCACAACCATCTATCTTAGAACCAATGATGGCTGTAGAAATTACAGTTCCAGAAGAATACTTCGGAGATGTAATGGGTCACGTTAACGCTCGTCGTGGACGCGTTGAAGGTTCTGAAGTTCGTGGTAACGCACAAATCGTTAAAGGTATGATTCCTTTATCAGAAATGTTCGGTTACGCAACTACATTACGTTCTGCAACTCAAGGTCGTGGTACATTCTCAATGACATTTGACCACTACGAAGATGTTCCTAAGAGCATTGCAGAAGAAATCATTAAGAAAAATGGCGGAAATGGCGAATAATGAATCGCTAAAAATGCAACTTCATCAAAGAATCTAGGTCGACTGGTTACCTAGTGTAACCAGTTGATTTTTATAGGTATTCTTTGGTATAATTCAAATCGGTAGATACTGTTATAGAATCTAACAAAAATACTCAAACATTTAGGAGGAATTATTTAAAATGGCAAAAGAAAAATTTGACCGTTCAAAACCACACGTTAACATTGGTACAATCGGCCACGTTGACCACGGTAAAACAACTTTAACTGCAGCTATCACAACTGTTTTAGCTAAGAAAGGTTTCGCACAAGCTCAAGATTACGGTTCAATCGATAAAGCTCCAGAAGAACGCGAACGTGGTATCACAATCAATACAGCTCACGTTGAGTACGAAACTGACACTCGTCACTATGCTCACGTTGACTGCCCAGGACACGCGGACTACGTTAAAAACATGATCACTGGTGCTGCTCAAATGGACGGTGCTATCTTAGTAGTATCTGCAGCTGATGGTCCAATGCCTCAAACACGTGAACACATCTTATTATCACGTCAAGTAGGTGTACCTTATATCGTTGTATTCTTAAACAAAGTTGACATGGTTGACGATGAAGAATTATTAGAATTAGTAGAAATGGAAGTTCGTGACTTATTATCAGAATACGATTTCCCAGGAGACGACACTCCAGTTGTTTCTGGTTCTGCTTTACGCGCTTTAGAAGGCGATGCATCTTATGAAGAAAAAATCTTAGAATTAATGGCTGCTGTTGACGAATATATCCCAACTCCAGAACGTGACACTGACAAACCATTCATGATGCCAGTCGAAGACGTATTCTCAATCACTGGTCGTGGTACTGTAGCTACAGGACGTGTTGAACGTGGACAAGTTCGTGTTGGTGACGAAGTAGAAATCGTTGGTATTTCTGAAGAAACTTCTAAAACAACTGTTACAGGTGTTGAAATGTTCCGTAAATTGTTAGACTACGCTGAAGCTGGGGATAACATTGGTACATTATTACGTGGTGTTACACGTGACAACATCGAACGTGGACAAGTTCTTTCTAAACCAGGAACAATCACTCCACATACAAAATTCAAAGCTGAGGTTTACGTATTAACTAAAGAAGAAGGCGGACGTCACACTCCATTCTTCTCTAACTACCGTCCTCAATTCTACTTCCGTACAACAGACATCACTGGTGTTTGTGTGTTACCAGAAGGTACTGAAATGGTAATGCCTGGTGACAACGTAACTATGGAAGTTGAATTAATTCACCCAGTTGCTATCGAAGAAGGTACTAAGTTCTCTATCCGTGAAGGTGGACGTACTGTAGGTGCTGGTATCGTAGCTAACATCGAAAAATAATTTTTATTAAATTGATTTTCAATCCTCCCTTTTGGGAGGATTTTTTTTGTGGCTCTTTGTCAAATAGGGTTGATGAAACAATTTTAGTGAAGGAATTAAGCAGC
>NZ_CAUPXD010000002.1:0-132742 GCF_963515095.1 uncultured Granulicatella sp.
ACATCCGTCGTGCTCGTCACGCTCACACTGTAACTGGTCTTCCAGATGCATACTCTCGTGGACGTATCATCGGGGTTTATGCACGTTTGGCTCTTTACGGTGCTGACTACTTGATGGCTGAAAAAGCAAACGACTGGAACTCTATTACTGAAATCGATGAAGAATCAATCCGTCTTCGTGAAGAAGTAAACCTTCAATACCAAGCACTTCAAGAAGTTGTTAAATTGGGTGACCTTTATGGTGTAGACGTACGTCGTCCTGCCTTCGATACAAAAGAAGCGATCCAATGGACAAACATCGCCTTTATGGCTGTCTGCCGTGTCATCAACGGTGCTGCTACTTCTCTTGGACGTGTGCCAATCGTTTTGGATATCTACGCTGAACGTGACTTGGCTCGTGGTACATTTACTGAATCAGAAATCCAAGAATTCGTTGACGATTTCGTTATGAAATTGCGTACTGTTAAATTTGCTCGTACAAAAGCTTACGACCAATTGTACTCAGGTGACCCAACCTTCATCACAACTTCTATGGCTGGTATGGGTAACGACGGTCGTCACCGTGTTACTAAGATGGACTACCGTTTCTTGAACACTCTTGACAACATCGGTAACTCTCCAGAACCAAACTTGACAGTTCTTTGGACTGATAAATTGCCATACAACTTCCGTCGCTACTGTATGCACATGAGCCACAAACACTCTTCTATCCAATACGAAGGTGTAACAACAATGGCTAAAGACGGATACGGTGAAATGAGCTGTATCTCATGTTGTGTGTCTCCACTTGACCCAGAAAACGAAGAACAACGCCACAACATCCAATACTTCGGTGCTCGTGTTAACGTACTGAAAGCCCTTCTTACTGGTTTGAACGGTGGTTACGACGATGTTCATAAAGACTATAAAGTATTTGACATCGAACCAATCCGTGACGAAGTTCTTGAATTTGAATCAGTTAAAGCTAACTTTGAAAAATCTCTTGACTGGTTGACTGACACTTACGTAGATGCTTTGAACATCATCCACTACATGACTGATAAGTACAACTACGAAGCTGTTCAAATGGCCTTCTTGCCAACTAAACAACGTGCCAACATGGGATTCGGTATCTGTGGATTTGCTAACACTGTTGATACATTGTCAGCTATCAAATACGCTACAGTTAAACCAATCCGTGATGAAAATGGCTACATCTACGATTACGAAACAATCGGTGAATACCCACGTTGGGGTGAAGATGACCCTCGTTCAAACGAATTGGCAGAATGGTTGATCGAAGCTTACACAACTCGTCTACGTAGCCACAAACTTTACAAAGACGCAGAAGCTACTGTATCACTTTTGACTATCACATCTAACGTTGCTTACTCTAAACAAACTGGTAACTCACCAGTCCACAAAGGTGTATACCTCAACGAAGATGGTTCTGTGAACTTGTCTAAACTTGAATTCTTCTCACCAGGTGCTAACCCATCTAACAAAGCTAAAGGTGGTTGGTTAGATAACTTGAAATCATTATCAAGCTTAGACTTCAGTTATGCAGCTGACGGTATCTCATTAACAACTCAAGTTTCACCTCGTGCTTTAGGTAAAACTCGTGATGAACAAGTAGATAACTTAGTAACAATCTTAGATGGATACTTCGAAAGCGGCGGTCAACACGTTAACTTAAACGTAATGGACTTAAACGACGTTAAAGATAAAATCTTATCTGGTGAAGACGTAATCGTACGTATCTCTGGATACTGTGTAAACACTAAATACTTAACTCCAGAACAAAAAGCTGAGTTAACTCAACGTGTATTCCACGAAATCTTATCTATGGACGATGCTTTAGCATAAAAATAGAATTTAAATGAAGACCACCTAGCCAACGGCTAGGTGGTTTTTTGTGCTGGAAGACTAGATTAGTCTATTGACAAGACTATACAAATTGTGTAAAATACAGCAAATGTCAAAAGTAGGTGAGAATATGAGAGAATGGTATAGAGAACTATGTGAAGATTATAATGTTAGCCGTTCATACCATGAAGGATTTTGTGAATGGTATATTAAGAGAAAAGCACCGGATAGTGTTAGACAAATCTTAGCATATTCTATCTTTTTCTTTGGAGTATATTTATGGACTAACATACAATTAAGTATATTATTAATTGAATTAGGTTCAGTAGGATATATTTTAATTGTATTGTATGAGTGGATACAAAAACTGAGAATGAAAAAATTAAAAAACCAATTAAAAAAGGCTGGAGAATAACTCCAACCTTTTTTGTATGTTTGAACTTATTTTACTTCTACACGATCTAACCATGAAGTAGCTGATGCATCTAAAACAACATTTAAGTCTTCAATATTTTGACGACCAGTTGATGCTAACCATTCACGACCTTTTTCGTCGCCTTCAGTTGCGTAAACTGCTACTGAATCTTTCCAAGTAGCACGTCCACATAATACTCCATTGAATTTAGAACCTGCTTCTTGAGCGAAACGTAATGTTTCTTGGAATAATGATGCAGATACACCTGCACTTAAGAAGATAAATGGTAAGTGTGTGATTTCTGATTGTTCTTTGAAGTATGCTAAAGCTTCTTGACGAGTATAAACTGGTTCAACACCGTCTGCTGTAAAGCCTTCTACAAAGTTCATATTTACAGGGACTTCAACTTTTAATACATCTACTTGATAACGTGGGTCAGAGAATACTTTCATCGCATCATTTACTTTATGAGGTTTTAAGCTTGCATAGTGAGCAGATTTTACATCTTCATTACTTGCATCATAAGAAACGATTTCTAAGAAGAAAGGAATATCTTCAGCAGTACATTCACTACCAACACGTTCTACCCATGCATGTTTAATATCGTTAATTGCTGGATCTTCATCAATATCATAGTAAAGTAATACTTTTACTGCATCTGCTCCGATTTCTTTAATACGTTTAGCTGACCAGATTGGTAATAAGTCAGGTAAGCGTCCAACTTCAGTAGCATCATAACCTGTTTTTTCATATGAAATTAATAATCCACAATCTGCATTTCTTTTTTCTGCAGCAGGTAATCCATATTCAGGATCTAATAAGATTGAGCTTGAATATTTTGTTAATTCTTCAGAAATTAATTCTTTAAAATGAATAATTCCTTCATCACCTTTTTGGTCTGGATTTCCAGCAGCAATCATTTTTTTAAGAGAACCACGTTGGTCGATGGCTAAAGCACCGATAACATGATTTTTGTTTGATAAACGACATAGATGTTCGTATTTTCCTTTTGTAACTGTATGTTTTGTCATATTTAACACTCCTAAACTTGTTTTTAAGGATTTCTCACGCCTTATATTCTCTGTCTAGCTTTTATTATTTTTCAAAGTAAGCTTTACCGTCTAAATAAGTGGCTTGTAATTGTAAGTCATCATCTAGCACGATAAAATCAGCTGCATATCCTGGTTCTAGATGCCCGCAAACATCGTCAATTCCTACAGATTTTGCAGGAACTAGACTTGCCATTAATAAAGCTTCATGAGGAGTCGCAATTCCCCATTTGACAACATTTTGAACACCTTGGATTAGTTCTAAAATACTACCAGCTAGGCTGCCATTATGTTTCAATCGAGCTGTACCATCTTTTACAATAACGTCAAATTCTCCTAATGTAGATTCACATTCGCCTAATCCACCAGCACGCATACAGTCTGTAATTAAAGCTGTACGGTGTCTGCCGCAACAATTCATGACAATATTCGCAGAAACTGGATGAACATGGTGACCATCACAAATTAATTCGTCAAATACATCAAATTCATTTGGAAGAGTTAAGGCTGCTCCAACAACACCAGGTTCACGGTGGTGAAGTCCACGCATACCGTTATAAGTATGGACGAAAATATTTGCACCTGCTTCAACAGCATTTTTACATTCTTCATATGTTGCATCTGTATGAGCTAAGGCAACGTAGATATCTTCTTTGACAGCATGTTTGATAAAGTCAACGGCTCCATCACGTTCAGGCGCAATCGCAATTTTCTTCACCCAACCATTTGCTTTTTGTTGCCATTCATCTAAAATTTCTTTTTTTGGATCTCCCATGTATTTAGGATTTTGGGCACCTTTATACGTTTCACTGAAGAAAGGACCTTCTAAGAAAATCCCTCTAATTTTAGCACCAGGAATAGATGCGGCATTTTCTCCAATTGTTTGACAAACATCATTTAGTAACTCTCTAGAAGCGGTTAGAGTAGTTGGTAAGTATGAAGTAACTCCACAACTAGGTAAACCAGCAGAAATAGTTTTTAAGCCTTCTACATCATTATCCATTACATCTGCGCCTTTGTATCCATGAATATGTGTATCCACAAGACCTGGGGCAATGCTATAGGCAGAGTAGTCAACAATAGAACCGTCCGTTGGTTTTTCTTCTTGAAATTCTCCGAATACTCCAGAATCTAAAATTGGTAAATATCCAGGACCTTTTACACTGTTTTCAAAATAAAATTGTTTTGCATAAATATAAGTAGTCATAATATCCCTCCTTTAAATCTTTTTTATAATATATTTATGAACGAGTTAAACATTTAATGGGTGAATCGTGACACCTTTTACAACACGATTTACTGTTCCACTTGGAGAAGGTGTGTCAGGTTTATTGCCAACTTTAACAGAAGATAGTAATCCAATCGTTTGACCGAAAATTGCATATGGAAGTGCTAAGTAAGCATCTGGAACTGATGAAAATTCTTCTGCAAAATCAAAGCTAGTTCCTTCATATTGACCTTCTACAGATACACCCACTGCACATACTAAAGGTGCAATGCTATCTCCATACATTTCTTCTAAAATGTCTAAGTCATATTGACGTGTATAAGCATCATTTGAAACAAATACAAATGCTAATGAACGAGAGTCTACGAATGATTTAGGACCATGACGGAATCCCATAGAAGAATCATAGATTGTAGCAATTTTACCAGCTGTCAATTCTAAGATTTTCAATTGTACTTCTCGAGCTAGACCTGCTAATGGACCAGAACCAAGATAAATCACACGATTATAGTCTAAGTCTACAAATTGTTGTAAAACATGTTCACGTTCTAACACACTTTCTCCCATTTTACGAATAGCTGTTACAAATGCAGCTTTTTCTTCAAGTGAGTGTCCTTCATCAAAAATTAATAAAGCTGTTAATGTCATACAAGTAAAGCTACCAGTCATTGCAAAACCAGCATCATTTGAACGAGCAGGCATCATTAATAATAAATTACGGTCATCTCCAGGTGCTGCTAGAGCTAATTTTCCTTCTGGAGCACAAGTAATGGTAATTTGATAGAAGTCTTTGACAATTTGTTGTCCTAATTGAACGCTGGCTAAACTTTCTGGAGAATTACCGCTACGTGCAAAAGATACTAAAATTGTTGGAATGTCTGCTTTGAAATAATCTAATGGATTACTCACTAAATTAGTTGTTCCTACTGATTGGAATTCAAAACGATCTTCACGACCATGACGTTTTAAATAAGGTAAAATTGTATCTCCTACATATTGAGATGTACCTGCACCGGTGAAAATGACACGATAACGTTCATGTGGTAATGATCCTAAGAATGACTGAATACGATCTAAGTTTTCTGAGTAATAATCAAATGCTTCCTGCCATAATTCTGGTTGTTGGCGAATTTCACGAGTTGTGATTTCCGCTGTTAGTGCTTCTAGTTGTTCTTTTGAAAATTGAAACATTTCAAAAACCTCCCATGTTTGATTGATTAATGTTTATTTCTATGATAACGAACTTTATAGAAAAATTGGTCACTTCTAGCAACGCTCAATGTAAATTCAATCACATGATTTTCGATATTGACACTTGTTCTTTTTAAACGCAAGCAAGCAGCGTGCATCGGGACTTCCAATATTGGAGCTTCATCTTTTGTTAAAATACTCGCTGAAAATTCTTCATCTGCATAATTGATTTTCTGTTGAAAATCATCTGAAAAAACTTCATACAAGGAACGATTTTGTAATTGTTCCTGTGTAAGTTCAGGAAATAATCTAGCGGGTAAGAAAGTTGTCTCTTTCATCATTGGAATACCATCTGCAAATCGAATCCGTTTGAGTCGATAAATATATTCACCTGTTTGAATTCCTAATTGTTGAGCAATATAACTATCAGCTTTATAGTAGTGAAAAGCTGTAATGATGGTAGAAGGAGTTCTTCCTAATTCTTTCATTTGTTCTGTAAAACTGTAACCTTCTAGTAAATTTTGACGTTCTTTCCATTGGCTAGAAATAAAAGTGCCTTTTCCGTGGCGTTTGTAAATGTAGCCCAATGTTTCTAACTCTTTTAATGCCGTACGGACAGTGGTTCTGCTAACTCCATACTCTCTACAGATTTCTCTTTCCGACAACATTTTCTGGTGAACCTGCCCATGTGTCGTAATATATTCGATGAGATCAAAACTAAGTTTGGAATAAAGTGGCACTTGTTCAGTTTCTACCATATCATTTCCTCCTTTCCAAATCATGTAACGTCTACTGGTCATTACCAGTTAACTATATTGTAAGTTTATTAAGAGCATAAGTCAAGGAAGACAATGAAAAATAATTGTTGCAGACTATAGAATGAAGAAGATGGTTTTAGATAAGGACTATAGCAAAAAACGATTAGGTGTTCGTACTTTTTTGAATAGGGGAAGATGCTTGGAAACTTGACGAGCTTCCTAGAAAAAAAGTAAAATAAAGGGTACGAAAAGAGAGGGGTATCATTGTGGATAAAGTGTTCAATTATAAAAGTTGTTTCGATATTATCGGTCCCATTATGATTGGACCATCAAGTTCTCATACGGCAGGAGCGCTTGCGATTGGAAGATGTGCCAGACAATTGTTTGGAGGAACTCCTACAAGTGTTCAATGCATTTATTACGAATCATTTTCTCAAACTCATAAAGGACATGGAACGGACTTTGCGATTATTAGTGGTGTTCTGGGTTTTGAAACGGATGATGAACGTGTTCCACAAGCAGTGGAGATTGCTACGGAACAAGGCGTTTCCATTGAATTTATCGAAAGAGATGAACCAAGTCCAGTCGATCATGCGAATACGGCAGATTTAACATTGATGTCTGCCACAAGACGAGTCCGTTTAATTGGGACTTCTATTGGTGGAGGAACTGTGGAAATCAAATATGTGGAAGTAGATGGATTCATCTCTAATCTTTCAGGACCATTACCGATTATTTTAGAAATTCTACCTATTGAAGAAGCTTCAACAGTGGAACCTCTATTAGAAGAATTTGGTATTTCGATTGGAAAACAAAAGGAATTGAAGGAAGGTTCATCTCGCTTTATACAATATGAATTGAATGGATTAATCTCTCCAACTCTTCAAGAAAAATTACAATTGATTCAACAAGAAAAAACAATCTATGTTTTTACATAAAATAAGAAAGGAATTTCGTGATGTTTGTTAGCATACAGGAATTAGTCGCATTAGCAACTAGCCAAAATAAATCTATTTCTGAAGTGATGATTGAACAAGAAATGGAAATGACCCAACAAAGTCGAGAATTTATTTGGGCGAAGATGGAAAAAAATCTTCAAACAATGAAAAATGCGGTAGAAAGAAGTGTACAGGGTCAAGGTGTATTCTCTCCAACAGGATTAACCGGTGGCGATGCTGTAAAAATGAAAAAATATCGCGAAAAGGGAAAAACTTTATCTGGAGATAATATTTTAGCAGGAGTGCAGTACGCTCTAGGAACAAATGAAGTGAATGCAGCAATGGGAATTGTGTGTGCGACACCAACTGCGGGAGCAAGTGGGACATTACCAGGCGTTATATTTTCCATTGCAGATAGCATGGAGTTGACTCATGAACAACTAGTGAGATTTTTATTCACTGCTTCAGCATTCGGAATGGTTGTAGCCAATAATGCGATGATTTCTGGCGCTATGGGTGGTTGTCAGGCAGAAGTTGGTAGTGCTAGTGCGATGTCTGCAGCTGCAGCTGTTGAAGCTGCCGGAGGAACCCCACAAGAATGTTCAGAAGCTTTTTCGATTGCATTAGGGAATTTGTTAGGATTAGTGTGTGATCCTGTTGCCGGCTTAGTAGAAATCCCATGTGTGAAGAGAAATGCGATTGGAGCAGGAAATGCATTAATTGCGGCTGATATGGCGTTAGCAGGGATTACAAACGTCATTCCAGCAGATGAAACGATTGAAGCTATGCGTTCAATTGGTAGAAGAATGCCAAGTGAATTAAGAGAAACAGGGCTAGGTGGAACAGCAGGAACTCGAACAGGACTAGCGATAAAAATGAAAATTTTCGGACAAGATGTTTCACTAGAAAAAGAGGAGGAATAACGATGGCAAAAGAAGTCGCAACATTTGCAGGAGGATGCTTCTGGTGTATGATTAAACCATTTGATACACAACCAGGAATTGAATCTGTCATTGCAGGTTATACAGGGGGACATAAGGAAAATCCTACTTATAAAGAAGTTTGTTCAGGAACAACAGGACATACAGAAGCGGTACAAATTACCTTTGATCCAGAAATCTTCTCTTATGAACAATTAGTAGAAGTCTATTGGCAACAAACAGACCCAACTGATGCAATGGGACAATTTGTAGATAGAGGCGATTCTTATCGACCAGTGATTTTTTATCACTCTCCAGAACAAAAAGCAATCGCAGAAGCTTCGAAAAAAGCTTTGCAAGAAAGTGGACGTTTTAAAAAAGATATTGTCACAAAAATTGAACCAGCTAGTACATTTTACCCAGCAGAAGAGTATCACCAAGATTTTTATAAGAAAAATCCAGACCATTACTACCGTTACCGTGGTATGTCTGGACGTGATACGTTTATTGAAGAAAGTTGGAAATAGGATTTCAGTTGAAGTTATGTAAAAAATAGAATAATAAGAAATGTGGACAACCCGTTTTACTATTTAGGAAGTAGGCGGGTTGTTTTTTTGTATTATTGTAGAAATAATCTTTATATATAGTGATGTTTTATGATGTTTATAGGAATAAATGTTGTTGACTTCTAAATTTAAAGGGATAAAAATAGAAACACTTCCACATTAATATGGAAGTACATTGACTAAAAAATGGTAATTATTTACTTTATACTAATATCAAGTAAACGGTACCATTAAATTCAATGGAAAATTGAGTTAGGGGTGAAGGGATGAATAAAAGACAAGTACTATTATTAGAGTACTTAATGAAAAATATAGAATATTTATCAGCTAATCAATTAGCTGATAGATATAAGGTTTCGACTAAAACCGTTTATCAGGATATTGATAAGATTAATGACTTTTTGAAAGATAATTTAATAGAAACAGAAATTATAAAAATTCCAAGAAAAGGAATTAAATTATTATCACAATTAGAAAATAAGAAAATTCATACAAAAATAATGAAGTTGAATGGTGAAATGAAAGTATCATTTTCTCCTGAATATCGTGAAAAAGAATTAATAAGAAAGATATTCATTAATCATGAAAAAGTAGATTTGTTTGAATTCTCTGAGGAAATGTATGTTACTGATTCTACGATTCATAGATTACTTGATAAATTGAATGGTATATTTGCTTCCTTTGATGTGAAGTTGAAGATAAAAAAGGATGAAATATTTTTAAAAGGAAATGAAAGAAATATACGTAAAGCTCTTGAAATATTCATTGTGAAATCTGTGTTAAATGGTAGGGAGCGTTTAAAAAATTTGGAATTGTTTTTTTCGAGAGAAGATATAAACAATTGTCAGAAAGCTATTATTAAACTATCTGATAAGTATCAGTTTCATTTTACAGATGATTATTCATTTTCATTATTACTAGATTGTTTAATTTTTAAAAAACGAAACGAGGCTAATGAAATTTTAACTAATAGATTAAGTAACTTAGTTAATGATGTAAACCATCTAGAAGTATATTTCTTTGCTGGAGAATTGCTAGAGATTATTCTAAATTTTCCTCTTGAAAAAATCTCTCCTTATGAAATTGAAGCAATGGCCTATAATTTATTAGCTTTCGGGTTCAATATTCAGTCTGTTGAATATATGAAAAATGTTAACGAACAAGTAAAAACATTGATACAAAAGGTTTCTAATTTATTAAGCTTAAATCTTACAACAGACGAGCATTTACAGATGATGCTTAGTGCTCATATTTCAAAAATGATTATAAGATTACGAAATCAAAATTTTATTTCTAACCCTGCTTTGGAGGAAATAAAAAAACAATATTCTAGTTTATTTAATGTTATTTGGTTATCAATAAGAACTTTATCTCAATATTATGAATTAAGTATACCGAATGAAGAATTGGCTTTTATTGTTATACATTTTCAAGTAGCTATTGAAAAAATAATGAAACCATTGAATATTGTCGTAATTTGTCAAAATGGAATTGCTACTTCTGAATTAATCATGAATAAGCTACGTAGAATCTTTTCTAGTGAGGAAAAACTAACAACTATTAGTTTAAGAGAGCTAGATTTCTATGATTTAAAAAATATTGATTTAGTAATTTCTACTATTGGACTGCCAGAACTAAATATACCTGTTATAGAAGTTAGTCCTATTATTACAAAAGAAGAGTTAAGAATGATTCAACAGTTTTATTCTGAACAAAGTACAGATAATTATAGGATGATGAAAACATCTTTAAATGGAAGAGAATTTAATGTAGCATCTTTGAATACTTTATTAAAAGAACCGAATTTAATTAAGGTAAATGTAAAAAATAAACAGGAATGTATAGAGAGACTAATACTCGAATGTAATGTTGGAAATCAAACTAAAGAATTTAGAGAATCTATCATTCAAAGAGAGTTGTTAGGAAGTACAAGTGTTTATACAGGGATAGCTTTACCACACTGTGATCCTAAAGTTGTTAAGCAATCTGAACTAATTTTAATGAGTTTAGATAAACCTATTGAATGGGGAAAAAATTTAGTCAGTTTAGTGTTATTAATAGCAATTGCAGAACAGGATATTTCAGTGTTTAAAGATAGTCTAATAGCTTTATATTCTGTAATAGAGAATCAAAACTTGATGTCGAAATTAATGTTGATGTCAGATGGAGAAAAAATTAAAAGTAAAATACTTGAGGAGGTGAGTCAAAATGCTAGATAAAGAAGTTTTTGAAATTAGTGTTAAAAACATTAGTTCTAAAGAAGAAGCATTGACTTATTTGTCAGATAAACTGATTGAAAAAGGGATTGTAAAAGAATCGTATAAGGAAGCTATTTTAAATAGAGAAAAAGTATTTCCAACAGGACTACAGTTTGAAAAATATGGAATTGCTATTCCACATACAGATGTAGAACATGTTAATAAGGAACAAATAGCAGTAATGACGTTAGAAAATCCAGTTTCATTTTATCAAATGGGGACAAATGATGTGGAAGTTTCTGTAAAAGTAATTTTTATGCTTGCTTTGAAAGAGGCTCATAGTCAATTAACGATTTTACAACAATTAATAGAAATTCTTCAGGATAAAGAAATCATGGAGAGATTAATGAATATGGATGAATATACAACATCCAAAGAAGTAAAAGATTTGTTAGCAATCAAAAATATAAAATAATAAAGGAAACAGTTTAGTAAAAAAGAAAGGAGGAAAATTTACTAAACAAACAGAATCAGACTGTTTAATCTGAATATTTAAGTTATTAGGAGGAAAAAATTATGTTGGCATTATTTCAAAAATTTATCGATTTAGGCGCAATAGTAGTATTACCAATTTTAATATTTATTTTTGGTATGATTTTAGGAACTAAACCTAAAAAAGCATTTGTATCAGGTGTAATTGTCGGGGTTGGTTTTGTTGGATTGAATATGGTAGTTGATTTATTAGGAGGTAGCTTAGGACCGGCAGCTCAAGCAATGGTTGAAAGATTTGGATTACATTTAACAACAATTGACGTTGGTTGGCCTGCAGCAGCAGCAATTTCTTATGGAACATTATTAGGAAGTTTAGCTATTCCAATTGGTATCGGAATTAATGTTTTATTACTATTCTTAGGATTAACAAAAACATTAATGGTAGATATGTGGAATTTCTGGCATGCAGCTTTTGTAGCATCTTTAGTATATGCACTTACTCAAGATTTTACATTAGGATTATATGCAACAATTGTATATTTAGTAATGATTTATTTATTAGCAGATATTATTGCTCCAGCTATTAAAAAATTCTATGGATTCCCTAACATTACATTCCCACATGGAACATCAGCACCTGGATTTTTAGTAGCTATTCCATTAAATTGGGTGTTTGATAGAATTCCTGGATTTAATAAAATTGAAGCAAATCCAGAAAGTATTCAAAAGAAATTTGGTATTTTTGGTGAAAGTACAGTATTAGGTCTTGTAATTGGTATTGTTATGGGATTATTAGCAGGTTACGATCCAAAAGGTGTTTTACAATTAGGTGTTAAGATGTCAGCTGTTATGGTCATTATGCCTCGTATGGTATCACTTTTAATGGAAGGTCTTACTCCAATTTCTGAGGCTGCAAATGAATTTGTTCAAAAACGATTCCCTGGTCGTGAAGTAAATATTGGTATGGACTCTGCTTTATCAGTTGGACATCCAGCAGTATTATCAAGTTCATTAATTTTAGTTCCAATTACAATTTTATTAGCAGTAATTTTACCAGGAAACCAAACATTACCATTTGGTGACTTAGCTACAATTCCATTTGTAGTATGTTTAATGGCAGCTGTATTTAGAGGAAATATTGTTCGTACAGTTGTTGGGGGAACAATTTATATTGCAAGTATTTTCTACATTACTTCATGGGTAGCTCCATTAGTAACAAAAGCAGCTCAAGCAGCAAACTTTGATTTAGGTGGAAATACAAGTATTACCGCTTTAGCAGAAGGTGGATTATGGCCAACATGGTTGTTTGTGTTTGCAGGAAAAACTGCACCTTGGGTAATTCTGTCAGTAGTTCTAGTAGCTTCATTAGCAGGATTATATTATGTAAATAAAGTTCGTGCAGAGAAATAGGAGAATAAGATTATGAAAAAATTATTAATTATGTGTGGTTCTGGAATTGCAACATCAACAGTTGTTGCTGGAAAAGTAAAACAATGGTTAGCTGATAATAATTATTCAGATAAAGTTCAAGTTTTTCAATCTAAAGTTTCAGAAGAAGTTAATCGTATTGATGAATATGATATTGTAATTTCTACAACAGTTGTACCTGATTCAATTAAAGATAAAGTGATTATGGGATTACCTTTATTGACGGGTATGGGAATTGACGCTTTATGGAGTGAATTGAAAGCAGCGTTGGAGGCTTAGTCAATGAAAGCATATATGAGAGATGTATTAGGGAAAGCAAAACAAGGTAATTTTGCAATTCCAGCAACAAACTTTATTGATTGGAATTCTGCCAAAGCGTATGTAGAAGTCAGTGAAGCATTAAATCTTCCATTAATTTTAGCTTTTGCACAAGTACATTCTCCTTATTTAAGTTTAGAAGAGGCTGCTAGTATTGGAAAATATTTTCAGGAAAAAGCAAAAACTCCAGTTGTGTTACATCTAGATCATGGACAAGATTTAGCATTTATAAAAAAAGCAATTCAATTAGGATTTAATTCCGTAATGATTGATGCATCTTTAGATTCTTTTGAAGAAAATGTTAGAAAAACAAAAGAGGTTGTTGAAGTTGCCCATGAATTTGGAGTTGATGTTGAAGCAGAAATTGGTTTTGTTGGAGCAAATGGAAATGTATTGAATGACGAAATAAAGTCTATTTATACAAATGTAGAAGATGCTGAAAAATTTGTTCAAAAAACCAATGTTGATTCTTTAGCAGTTTCAATCGGGACTTCTCATGGATTGTATAAAGGTATTCCGAAAATTAATTTTCAACGTTTATCTGAGTTACGAAATGTATTAACTATTCCATTAGTTTTACATGGTGGATCCGGATCTGGAGATGATAATTTGAATCGTTGTGCACGAGAAGGAATTTCAAAAATTAATATTTATAGTGATTTTATGGCAGCTGGTGCAAAATCAGTTACTGAAAAGTCCTTTACAAACTATATTGATGTATTAAAAACTTCAAGAGAAGGTATGAAGACTATTTTAAAACATTATTACCATGTGTTTGAAACTAAATAGAAGGAGAAAACAAATGGGAATTATTAAAGATAAATTTTTCATTTTTAATCCGAAGTCATATTTATTTGGAAATGAATTATTAGAATTAGCCAAAGAAGCTGATCGATTAGCTGAACAGTATCCAGAAATTAGTATTTTTGTGACGTGTCCATATGCAGATATTCATAAAGTATCTAGCGAAACGAAACATATTATTGTGACAGCTCAACACTTAGATGGAATTGATTGTGGTAGAGGAATGGGAGCAGTTTTGCCAGCTTCATTATATAACGCTGGAGCAAGAGCTACTTTTTTAAATCATGCAGAACATCCATTAACAACTTCTCAAGTAGTTGCTTCTATCAATCAAGCTGAGAAATTAGGACTTATAACAATTTTGTGTGCAGATTCTATTAAAGAAGCACAAATGTTGGCAATGTTAAATCCAACAATTATGTTGTGTGAACCTACTGAGTTGATTGGAACGGGGCAAATAAGTGATGATTCATATATTTTAGAAACTAATCATCAAGTGAAATCTGTTAATTCAGATATTTTAATGATGCAAGGTGCTGGAATTATGAATGAAAAGGATGTCTATCGTACAATTAAGCTCGGTGCAGATGGTACAGGCTGCACAAGTGGAATTGTTAAAGCAAAAGATCCGAAACTAATGTTAAAATTAATGATTGAAGCTATTGACAAAGCAATGAATGAGGAGAAAAAATGACTGTATTTCAAAAAGAATTTAAAGTAGATACAAAAGAAGGTCAAGTATCATATATTGATATTACAAATTCTATACATCAAACTATTACTGAAAGTGGTATTCAATCAGGAATATGTACAGTTATCACAGCACATACAACATGTTCTGTTTTCTTTGAAGAGGATACACATGATAAAGATGAAAATGGTGTAGATTATTTACAATTAGATTTAAATACTATTTTAGAAAAGATTATTCCACCTCATTTAAGTGCGGATAGTTATCATTATCCTGGAGAAAAACATTATCAGGAAGTGGAGTCTTGGCCTAATCCCGAAGAATGGTTACCTAACGGTGATAGAAGTGCATTATGGAATGGAGATGCCCATCTAAAAGCGACAATAGTAGGTTCTAGTGAAACCTTAGCTGTTGTTGATGGTAAACTTGCAATAGGAAAAACAGGTTATGTTTATTTTGCAGACTTCGATAAAACTCGAGAAAGAACAAGAAAGTATCGAGTTGTGGTTATTGGAGAATAATTAAGAGATATACAATAAAAACCGAGGAATTTCATTTTTTGAAACTCTTCGGTTTTTTATATTATCCTTCGACTCTCTTACTCCCCATTCCAGTAAATTTACTAATAACAGTAAATAAAACTGATCCGATAATAGCGGGTACTAACCATTCGAATCCGAATTGATGTAATGGTAAGGTATTTGTCCAAGTTGCTAATTCAGCTAGGAAGTTGCCTCCTTGCATTTGTGAGAATAGATGAATCGCTTGAATTCCTCCAATAAAGAATGCCCCAACAACTGCACCAGTATAAGTCCAGTTATAAACAATGTAGCGGTCAAAAATCGATAAGAAGATTAAGGCGATGACCATTGGGTAAATTGCACTTAGTACTGGAACTGCTAATTGTAATAAGGCATCCACTCCTAAAAGTGATAGAAGGAATGAAAGAACGACTGACACTACAACAATTTTTTTGTATTCTAATTTTCCATTTGTTAAGGTTGAAAAATAATGTCCACAAGTTGTAATTAATCCAACAGATGTTGTTAAGCAAGCAAAGGATACGGCAATTCCCATAGCGACTTTACCAAATGAGCCTAATAATTGTTCAATTAGTCCGATTAATAATGCAGGTCGTTGAACGGTTGAATCGTAAACGGTACTTACTGTAGCTCCGGCATACGTTAAGCTACTGTACACTAATGCTAGTAAAATGAAAGATACAATTCCTACTCCAAACATCATTTGATGTTGTTCTTTTTTCTCAGTATACCCACGTCTAGTTAAGTCTGAAATGACAACTCCTGCCATTAAAGCTGCTCCAAGTGCGTCCATTGTTTGGTAGCCTTCTTTGAAGCTTTGGGAAAATAATCCTGCAGAAGTTGTTGTTTGGAAACCTGCATTTGGCTGAACTACAGCTGCAATGAATACAAGTAATAAAATGACTAATAAAATCGGTGTTAAATATTTTCCAATAGCATCAATAACGGTGTGCGAATGAATCGCAATATATAACGTTAATCCAAAAAAGATAAGAGATGTAATCCATTGTGGAGCAGTGGGTACAAATGATTGTACAAAAATCTCATGAGTCGTAGCTCCGGTTCTTGGAACGGCAAATAATGGTCCAATTAAAATAATGGAAATCGCTCCAATAATGATAGAAAAATGTTTACTAACTCTTTTTCCTAAATCTGTTGCTTGCCCTCCTAATAGAGCTGTTACAATAACCCCAAGAATCGGTAATAGTGGGTCTGATAATAAAAAAGCAATATTGGCAATGCCCCAATTACTTCCAGAGATAACGCCTAAATAAGGGGGGAAGATTAAATTTCCAGCGCCAAAGAAGATGGCAAATAATGCAAATCCACAAATAATAATGTCAGTGATTTTCTTTCGAGACATAAATTTCCTCCTATATATTCTTAAAAAATGATTAAAAAATAATTATAAATAGTGTACCATTTCTTTTTCTAGAATGCTAGTGATATTTCGAAAAAATTCACAAATGTTTTGTAGCCTAAAAATAGACCGTGATAATACACGAATGATAGCTATCTATGGTACAATAGCTAAGCAGAATGATTGAAAGTGAGGAAATGAAATGAGTTTTAAGATTGGCAATATTCAAATTGACAATCCAGTAGTCGTTGCACCGATGGCCGGAATTAGTAATTCAGCTTTTCGTGTAACGGTAAAAGAATTTGGAGCAGGCTTAGTTGTTTGCGAAATGATTAGTGATAAAGGGATTCAATTTAGAAATGAAAAAACATTAAGTATGTTGCATATTGAACCAAATGAATATCCATTAAGCGTCCAAATTATGGGAGGAAATAAAGATACATTAGTAGAAGCTGCCAAATATGTAGCTGAAAATACAGAGGCAGCAATTATCGATATTAATATGGGATGTCCTGTTAATAAAGTGATTAAAGCTGAAGCTGGTGCAAAATGGTTATTAGATCCGAATAAAGTTTATGAAATGGTTGCTGCAGTAGTGGATGCAGTGGATAAACCTGTAACCGTAAAAATGCGTACCGGTTGGGATGATGAACATTTATATGCCGTTGAAAATGCCCTTGCTGCAGAACGAGCAGGTGCAAGTGCTGTTGCGATGCATGGTAGAACTCGTGTACAAATGTATGATGGGAAAGCTAACTGGGAAATTCTTGGTGAAGTGAAGAAAAACTTAACACGCATTCCATTAATTGGAAATGGAGATGTGCGTTCTCCTCAAGATGCTAAGAAAATGATTGAAGTTGCAGGTGTTGATGGAGTCATGATTGGACGAGCTGCTCTAGCAAATCCATGGATGATTAAACAAACGGTTCATTATTTAGAAACGGGAGAATTATTACCAGAAAATACAGTTCCTGAAAAAATTGAAATTGCTAAAACTCATTTAGACCGACTAGCAACTTTAAAAGGTGAGTCAGTAGCGACAAAAGAATTCCGTAAATTAGCAGCTTACTATTTAAAAGGAATTCCTCGTGCAACGAAAACAAAAGTTGCGATTAATGAGTCTACAACAGTATCTCAAGTGAAACAAATTTTAGACCAATTTGTCCAAGAACATTTAGAGCGTGTTGAAAGACAGTTAGAACGTGGAAAAGAAGTAGAGTAAGAATTTATCGAATTTACTATTACCACTAAAAATAGAGGCTGTTCTGATTAAGAATAGCTTCTTATATTTTTCTAGTATTGGAGATGAGATATTTTGAAGGAAAAAACAAAGACAAGTGCGATTATATTAGCGTTGTTAGCAGCTGTATTTTATGCTATTAATACACCGTTTTCAAAAATTCTATTGGAAAATATTCCACCAACTTTTTTAGCAGCTTTTCTGTATCTTGGAGCGGGTGTTGGGGTTGGAATGATGTATTTATTTCATATCAAAAAAGAAGATAAATCAGAGAGACTTACAAAACAGGATTTACCTTATACGGTTGGAATGATTCTATTAGATATAGTTGCACCTATATTTTTAATGATAGGAATAAAAATGGGGACAGCATCTAATGCCTCACTCCTCGGTAATTTTGAAATTGTAGCGACTACATTAATAGCGTTACTAATTTTTAAGGAAAAAGTATCAGGAAAACTGTGGATTGCAATAGGGTTTATTACATTATCAAGTATTGTTTTGTCATTTGAGGGAATTGGTAGTTTTCAGTTTTCTATAGGCTCTCTTTTCGTTATCTTAGCAACTTGTTGCTGGGGGCTTGAAAATAACTGTACAAGAAAGATATCAGAGAAAAGTACATATCAGATTGTTTTGTTAAAAGGAATTTTTTCCGGAGGAGGCGCATTTGTTATTGCTGTCTTACTTGGTGAAAAGATTCCAGAAATGAAATATATTGTCATGATTATGTTGCTTGGCTATGTTTCATATGGATTAAGTATTTTTCTATATATACGAGCACAAAGAAATTTAGGTGCAGCTAAGACGAGTGCCTATTATGCAGTGGCACCTTTTGTAGGCTCATTTTTAGCGTTTGCAGTAAATGGAGAAAAACTAGCTGTAGAATATTTTGTGGGACTAGCTTTTATGTTCATTGGAACGGCGTTTGTCGTTTATGATACTATGATAAAAAATCATCTTCATGGGCATATGCATACGATTGTTCATACACATAATGGAGTTACACATACTCATGTGATTATGCATACTCATGAGCATTATCATTTTGGAAATGAAGAGTTCCATCATCATAAACATGAAGATTTTATCAATAGTTGTGAACATAAATTGGCTCATGAGAATGGAGTATAGAATTCAGTTTATCAGGTGAAATAGAGACGCAATAGGCGATAGAAAATGAAAAATCTATCGTCTTTTTTATATGTATGTTTAAAAAATGTTGACGCAGATAAAAGAAAAAGACCAGAATGTCAGGAAGGCTTAATAAAGAAAAATAAACATAATCATAAACGCTTTATTTATCAGTCAATAATTGGTACAATAGACTAGAAATACAGTGACTCATGTCACAAAAAAGGAGGAAATACAGTGTCTAACGAAGTAGAAGTACAAGAAACACTGAATGATCAATTACAAGTTCGCCGTGAAAAAATGCATCAATTACGTGAAAAAGGAGTAGAGCCTTTTTCAACAGGATTTAAACAAAAACAATCCACTGAAGAAATTCATAAACAATTTGAAGGTGCGACAAAAGAAAGCTTAGCTGAACAAGAAGAAGTGACGGTTCAAATCGCAGGTCGTATTATGACAAAACGTGGAAAAGGAAAAGCTGGTTTTGCGCATATTCAAGATGGTAAAGGTCAAATTCAAATTTATGTTCGTAAAGATGTTGTCGGAGACGAAGCTTATGAATTATTTGATAAAGCTGACTTAGGAGATATCGTTGGTGTTGTAGGAACAGTTATGGTGACAAACACTGGTGAATTATCTGTTAAAGCTACTCAATTTGTTCATTTAACAAAAGCTTTACGTCCATTACCGGATAAATATCATGGATTAACAAATGTAGAACAACAATATCGTCAACGTTACTTAGACTTAATTAGTAACCGTGATAGTATGGATCGTTTCGTAACACGTAGTAAAATTATTCGTGAAATTCGTCATTACTTAGATTCTCGTGATTATTTAGAAGTGGAAACACCAGTATTACATACATTAGCTGGTGGTGCGAATGCTCGTCCATTTACAACTCATCACAATGCTTTAGATATGGAATTATACATGCGTATCGCTCCAGAATTACACTTAAAACGTTTAGTAGTAGGTGGTATGGAACGTGTGTATGAAATTGGTCGTGTATTCCGTAATGAAGGAATCGATACAACTCATAACCCTGAGTTTACATCTATCGAAATCTATACTGCTTACACTGACTATCAAGATGTTATGGACTTAACAGAAGGAATCGTATCAAGCGTTGCCCAAGAAGTTTTAGGTAAAACAAAAGTTCCTTATGGAGAATATGAAGTGGAATTAAAAGCTCCTTGGAAGAGAGTTCATATGGTAGATGCGATTAAAGAAGTAACGGGAGTAGATTTCTGGGTAGAAATGACAGATGAAGAAGCTCGTGCAATTGCTAAAGAAAAAGGTGTGAAAGTTGAAGACTCAATGACTTATGGTCACGTAGTGAATGAATTCTTCGAAACATTTGTAGAAGAAACATTAATTCAACCAACATTCATTTATGGACATCCAGTAGCAGTGTCTCCACTTGCTCGTAAAAATGATGAAGACCCACGCTTCACAGATCGTTTCGAATGCTTCATTTGTACAAAAGAATATGCAAATGGATTTACAGAGTTAACAGATCCAATCGATCAACGTGAACGTTTCATGAAACAAGTAGAAGAAAAAGAAACAGGTAACGATGAAGCTCATCCATTAGATGAAGATTTCGTACAAGCATTAGAATATGGATTATCTCCAACTGGTGGGGTAGGTATCGGTATTGACCGTTTAGTAATGTTACTAACAAACAGCCAATCAATCCGTAACGTATTATTATTCCCAACAATGAAACATCAAGACTAATCATTAGAAAAGGCACTTCTTAGAAAATCCAAGACGGAGAAACCGTCTTGGATTTTTTCTGTTCTACGAAAGGTTCTGTCTGTTTCTTTTGTAGATTTTATGGTAAAATGACACCGTATGTATGGAATGAAAGAAGGTGTCAATGGACTAGTGGATGAACAATTTGAAGGAAGAATTCCACCACAAAATTTAGATGCAGAACAATCTGTTTTAGGAGCAATTTTATTAGATCCAGATTCAATTGTGCCTGTGATGGAATTTTTAGTGCCAGAAGATTTTTATCGAGTAAATCACCAAGTGATTTTTAAAGCGATGGTGGAATTAAATAATGATTCTTCGCCCATTGATATTGTTTCAGTTGCAGAACGTTTAAATCAAAATAAACAACTAGAAAATGCAGGGGGACAATTTTATTTACTAGAATTAGCTGAAAAAGTTCCAACTGCTTCGAATGTAGAATATTATTCTAAAATCGTTAGTGAAAAATCAACTTTACGAAAATTAATTCGAACTTCTACGGATATTGCAACAGATGCATATGGTGAAACAGATGAAGTAGCAGTCGTGTTGGATAGAGCTGAGCGAAGTATTTTAGAAGTTTCTGAAAAGAGAAATCGAGCAGGATTTGTAGATATTACAAAAGTCTTGAACGAAGCGTATTTATCTCTTGAAGAGCGTATGAAAAATACGGGAGAAATTACAGGAATTCCAACAGGATACATTGATTTAGATCGAATGACTTCAGGACTTCATTCGGATGAATTAATTATTTTAGCAGCACGTCCATCTGTTGGTAAAACAGCGTTTGTATTAAATATTGCTAAAAATGTTGCAACAAAAACAAATGAAACGGTAGCCATTTTCAGTTTAGAAATGAGTGCGGAATCTCTTGTAAACCGGATGTTATGTTCGGAAGGCAGTATTGATGCAAGTAATATGCGAAATGGTCGTTTAACAGAAGAAGAACTCCGTAGTTATTTTGTAGCATCGGGTACTTTATCGAATGCTCCAATTTATATTGATGATACACCTGGTATTCGAGTGTCGGAAATTCGTGCAAAATGTAGACGATTAAAACAAGAACGAAATAATTTAGGATTAATTGTGATTGATTATTTACAATTAATTGAAGGAAATGGACGAGAAAGTCGTCAACAAGAAGTTTCAGAAATTTCAAGAAATTTAAAGAAACTTGCTAAAGAACTAAGTGTTCCAGTTATTGCTTTATCTCAATTATCACGTGGAGTAGAGCAAAGACAAGACAAGCGTCCGGTAATGTCGGATATTCGTGAATCAGGTTCGATTGAGCAAGATGCGGATATTGTAGCATTCTTATATCGAGATGATTATTACCGACAAGAACCAGATGAAGATGGAAATGTTCCACAACAAGAGTCGAATAATATTATTGAAGTCATTATAGAAAAGAACCGTAGCGGTCCACGAGGAACCGTAGAATTAATGTTTATAAAAGAATACAATAAATTTACATCGATAGCATCGAAAAGTTTAGAAGCTACAATGCCACCAATGTAAAAAAATCAATTAAAGAGGTGCGAATATGTCATCAGTAGTAGTAGTAGGTACACAATGGGGAGACGAAGGAAAAGGTAAAATTACTGATTTCCTAAGTGAAAAAGCGGAGTATGTTGCTCGTTATCAAGGGGGCGATAATGCTGGACATACGATTCAGTTTGGTGGAGAAACGTATAAATTGCATTTAATTCCGTCAGGAATTTTCTCGCCAGAAAAACTTTGTATTATTGGAAATGGAGTTGTTGTTAATCCAAAATCTTTAGTAACAGAGTTAGCCTATTTACATGAAAGAAATATTACGACTGATAATTTGAGAATTTCAGATCGTGCGCACGTGATTTTGCCATATCATATTGAATTGGATCGTTTACAAGAAGAAGCAAAAGGGGACAAGAAAATCGGTACAACGATTAAAGGAATTGGCCCTGCATATATGGATAAAGCCGCTCGTGTAGGGATTCGTATTGCGGATTTATTGGATCGAGAAGTTTTTGAAGAACGTTTACGTTTGAATTTAGAAGATAAAAACCGTCAATTTACGAAATTATATGATGCAAATCCAATGAATTTTGAAGAAATTTTTGAAGAATATTATGAATATGGACAACAAATTAAACAATATGTTTGCGATACTTCTGTATTATTAAATGATGCTTTAGATAATGGAAAACGCGTATTATTTGAAGGTGCACAAGGCGTAATGTTAGATATTGACCAAGGAACATATCCATTTGTAACTTCTTCTAATCCATTAGCAGGTGGAGTAACGATTGGTAGTGGTGTTGGTCCTTCAAAAGTGACAAAAGTAGTCGGTGTTTGTAAAGCCTATACTTCTCGTGTAGGAGATGGTCCATTCCCGACAGAATTATTTGATGAAATTGGAAGCCGTATTCGTGAAGTTGGTCGTGAATATGGAACAACAACAGGACGTCCACGCCGTGTTGGATGGTTTGATAGTGTTGTGATGAGACATTCTAAACGTGTATCAGGTATTACAAATCTATGCTTAAATAGTATCGATGTATTAACTGGATTAGAAACAGTAAAAATTTGTGTTGCCTATCGTAAATCAAATGGAGAAGAAATTAGCCATTATCCAGCAAGTTTAGTAGAATTAGGACAATGTGAACCAGTTTATGAAGAACTTCCAGGTTGGAGTGAAGATATTACAGGATGCCGTACATTGGATGAATTACCAATTGAAGCGCAAAACTATGTACGTAGAGTTTCAGAATTAGTAGGAGTGAAAATCTCAACATTCTCAGTAGGTCCTGATAGAAATCAAACCAATATTTTAGAAGATGTTTGGGATAGTGAATAGTCTTCCTGAACGCTTAATTGTAAGAGAGGAGCTAGTTATGAAAAAGATTTTAGTAGTAGATGACGAAAAGCCAATCTCAGATATTGTCAAATTTAGTTTGTCAAAAGAAGGTTTTGAAGTTGTTACCGCATTTGATGGAGAAGAAGGATTAACAGTTTTTGCTGAGGAAAATCCAGATTTAGTCATTTTAGATTTGATGTTACCAAAAATTGAAGGATTAGAAGTTTGCAGAGAAATTCGTAAAACAAGTAATGTTCCAATTATTATGGTAACTGCAAAAGATTCAGAAATTGATAAAGTATTAGGACTAGAATTAGGAGCCGATGATTACGTGACAAAACCATTCTCAAATCGAGAATTAACAGCACGTGTAAAAGCTAATTTACGTCGTCAACATGTCGCTCCAAGTGAACCTGAGGAAGAAAAACCAGCAAATGAAATTGTATTAGGTTCCTTAATTATTCATGAAGATGCCTATGTCGTTTCTAAACGAGGAGAAGAAATTGAATTAACACATCGTGAATTTGAATTACTTCACTATTTAGCAAAACATATTGGGCAAGTCATTACAAGAGAACATTTATTACAAACGGTTTGGGGATATGATTACTTCGGAGATGTTCGTACAGTAGACGTAACTGTGAGACGTTTGCGTGAGAAAATTGAAGACACACCAAGTCATCCTACATGGATTATGACAAGACGTGGAGTAGGGTACTATATTAAAACTCCAGAACAAGAAAAAGAAGCTTAGAAAGATGCGCTTTTCTTTACCAAGAACTATTCTGGGAAGAAAGGCGCATTTATTATCTATAAAGGAGAAAAACAATGCAAAAAGTGAAACGATTCTTTCGTTCCATTCAATTTAAAATTCCTGTGTTATTTATTTTCATGCTGATGATTTCGTTGCAATTGATTGTTGCAAACTTTCTTCGTCAATTAGAAACACAGATGATTTCAAATTTCCAAGAACAAATTCAATTACAAGTTGGATTTTTGAAAAATAGTGTGCAACCTATTTTAGATAGAGAAGACAAGGATGAAGTGAAGATTACAGAAATTTCGAAAATTCTGCAAGATTATCCGACGGGTAGTAGTATTGTGGAAGCAAGAGTTTTAGATTCGCAAGGGTATATATTAGGAACGACTAATCAGTCTCAACAATCGGTTGTTGGAACTAGAACTACGGAATCAGATGCGCAACAAGTGTTATTAACGAACACAGTATATACTTATAATTATACGGAACATGATACGCGTTATTGGAAAATTGTTTCCCCAATTTCGTCTAGTAGTGGCAATTCAGGAAATCCTCTAGGCATTATTTCTGTGACGACTAACATCGAGTCGAGGTATGCTCAAGTAAAAGATATCGGGGTTATTTTCGTTAGTTCATCTTTAATTGCCATTGTGTTGGTTATTATTATTACTTTCTTAATTTCTCAAGGAATTACAAAACCGATTGCGGAAATGAAAAAGCAAACGGAAAAAATTGCGGAAGGAAATTATACGGGCGAAGTTAAAATATACAGTGATGATGAGTTAGGTCAATTAGGTCAAGCAATCAATGATTTATCCTTCAAAATTAAAGAAGCTCAAGAAAGTACGGAGTCAGAACGTCAACGCTTAGACAGTGTCTTGCGTCATATGAGTGATGGAGTAATTGCGACAGATAGACGTGGGCGTATTGTCATTATGAATACGGCAGCATTGGATATTTTGAATTTAAAGTCTGAAAAAGTGATTGGGATTCCATTATTATCTATTTTACCGTTGGAAGAAAAAGTAAGTTTCAGAGAGTTATTAGAAACGCAACAAGAGCGTTTGATCCACTTGGAAGATGATGGAGAAGATTCCATTATTCAATGTGAATTTTCTGTTATTCAGCGTGAATCTGGTTTTATTAGTGGACTAGTCTGCGTTTTAACAGATGTTACTGAACAACAAAAAATTGATAGAGAGCGTAGAAACTTTGTATCCAATGTATCGCATGAATTGCGTACGCCATTAACAAGTATTAAGAGTTATACTGAAGCATTAGTTGATGGAGCGTGGGAAAATAAAGAGATTGCTCCAGGATTTTTAAAAGTCATTGAAACTGAAACAGAACGTATGATGCGAATGATTACAGATTTGTTAAACTTATCTCGTATGGACCAAAATCGTTTAGGATTGGAAAAAGAATTTATTAATATGAATGAATTAGTAGTTCATATTGTCAGTCGATTTGAAATGGTATTGCAGTCTGAGCCTTATCGTGATAAAAATTATCGTATTTTAACGGATATTACGCAACGTGATTTATGGGTGGAATTAGACCAAGATAAGATTACTCAAGTGTTAGATAATATTATTAATAATGCGATTAAATATTCTCCAGATGGAGGACGTATTATTGTTCGTTTAATGGAAACTCATACGGATATTATTGTGAGTGTGAGTGATGAAGGGTTAGGAATTTCCCGAAAAGATATTCCTCATCTATTCGATCGATTCTATCGTGTAGATAAAGCTCGTTCTCGTGCAATGGGAGGTAGTGGACTTGGATTAGCGATTGCGCAAGAAGTAGTCCAATTACATGGCGGAAAAATCTGGGTGAATAGTATTGAAAACAAGGGTTCAACCTTCTTTGTTTCCTTACCGTATATTCCATTTGAAGAGGATGGTGAATGGGAATGAGAATCCGTTTAAGATTTTTAGTAGCACTACTCTGTTTATTAAGTTTATTGAGTTCAGTATTAACAACAGTTGTTGTTTTTCGTCCAGTAGAAATTTTTTCTCCAAATGGATTTACGAGAAATGTCGCTTCTACTAATCAAGATGCTAGTACGCAAACAAGAGTCAATTATACGTTAGAAGATGTTTTTCGACCAACACGCTTTGTTTATTCTCATGAAAATAAAGTGAAAATGACTAGTGATGCTTCGATTCTAGACTCGGTGAATAATTTCTTTGTAGGAAAATATAAAGACTTATCGAAAAAAGAAGTACTCTCTCAAGAAAATTATGAACAATTAGTTATTCGAGATTCATTTAGTCAGTTACTATTTGATGCTCCAGTAACATTTGGAGTTATGACAAGATATTTTAATGATGTGCCTGACGAATATAAACAAGAAACGTTTAGTCGTATCATTTATCGCCATGATGATCAAAAGAATGTTTACTTTATTAATGATTATACAAAGCAAGTATTTCAAGCTAAGTCAGATGTAGATATTCAAACAGAATTTGCTAAATATTATGAGGAGGATAAATTTCACTTAGTAGAATCTTATATTTTGAAACATAAACAAATTTTTATTGAAGTGAATACCATTCCTCTTGAAAAACAAACATACTTAATGGAACAAATTCCGATGAGTTTTTATATTACTCAACTTTTTGCAAATCCTTCTGAGTTAAGAAATAGAAGTGATGGACAATCGATTATATATAATGATAATTTATCCCAATTAAAAATGGATCGTTCTACGAATGTTATTTCTTATTACCAAAATCGAGTCGATGATGAACAGTTAACTCCAACCGTTCATTTACAACAATCTTTTGCACAAATGAAGAAATTAGGTGGATGGAAATTAGGAATGAGTTTTTCAGACTTTGATAGTGAACGAAAAATTGTAGAATATATGCGTTATGTAAGAAAGTATCCGATTCTTTCAAATGCTAAAGAAGGGTTATCTCAATTTATTATTACAGCAACAGGAATTGAAAAAATGCGTGTGTCTTCTTTAATTGCAGAAACACCCATTCCATCTAAAAATGAATCGATTGATTTAATGAGTGGAAAAGACTTAATGGATCAAATTTTAGGAAAAGGCGTTGCATTAGATACATTAGAAGATATTCGTTTAGGATATGCTTGGCAATTAAGCCGTGAAAGTAACCAAATTGTTGAGTTTGTCCCAAATTGGTTTATTAAAATAGATCATACTTGGAAAACTTTAGAAGAATTGACTTTACCAACGCTTGAACAAGGAGGAGATAACGATGGATTTTAGACGTTCAACATTAGTGTTAATTATCAGTTTTCTCTTTCTAGATATCTTTTTGTTTGGAACATTTTGGCAAATGAAAAAAGAAATTAAGACGCCTTTGAATACAAGTATCAATGTGATGGAACAAATGAGAACGGACGGTATAACGGTGACAGGTGTGAATACAACGGTAGAATCTCTTCCGATTATTCAAATTAGTCCAACTAACATTGAACATTTAATCAGCATTTTACCAAGCCAAGTTGCAACTTATGATAAAGGGGTTATTTCTTCTCAATTATTAGCACCGATTCAATTAACATTGGATGCGAATAGTATTGCTACAATGGATAATTTTGCAGAATTAACAAGTTATGTAGAAAGTGGTTCGATTATTAACGGAAATCAATATACTTGGTTTAATTATAATCCGACAACACGAAAAGTGATTTATGCGCAACGTGCAAATCAAATTCCGGTCATGGATGGAAGTAGTCAAATTATTTTTACGTTAAATGCGAATAATCAAGTGATTAGTTATGAACAAACTTTTGCGGGGAATGCTGAGGTGTTAGGGGCTAATCGTGCTTTAATTACTTCTCAAAAAGCAATGGAAGTATTATATTTAGCCGGAAGAATTCCAACTCGTTCTACAGTTTCTGTTGTCCGATTATCGTATTATAAGTCTTTAGCGTTAAAAGATTTATCAATTTATTCTCCAGCATGGTATGTAGAATTTAAACAAGCAGATGGACAAACTCTCGTTCGTCGAGTAGATGCGATTCGTGGTACAGTATTAACAAATGAAGCAACAGAAACAGTGAATACAACGAATCCGTAGTAGAAATGTAGATGATTAAGAAAGGAAAACAGCATGAGTGAATCAAGTTTTTTAGTAAGTTTGCTAACGAGTGGAAGCTCGGGAAATGCGACTTATATTGAAACGCCACAACGAAAAATTTTAGTTGATTGTGGGTTAACTGGGAAAGCAATTACTGCTCAAATGGAAAAAATAGGACGTTCAGTCGCAGATATTGATACGATTTTAGTGACGCATGAACATGTGGATCATATTAAAGGAATCGGAGTATTAGCAAGAAAATATGGTATGGATATTTATGCCAATGAGAAAACATGGAAAGCGATGGAAAATAAAAATATCGGCGTAATTAAGCAAGAACAAAAGCACTTATTTGAACCAGGAGTAACAAAAACTTTTGGAGATATTGATGTAATGAGTTTTGCTGTATCTCATGATGCAGCTTGTCCTCAATTTTACTCCTTTCAAAAAGATCAAAAGCAATTTGTGATGTTAACCGATACAGGCTATGTTAGCGAGAAATTAAGAAGATTATTATATAATGCAGATGCTTATTTAATGGAAAGTAATCATGATGTAGATATGTTACGCATGGGAAATTATGCTTGGCATTTAAAACAAAGAATTCTGAGTGATAAAGGACATTTATCTAATGAAGATGGAGCATTAGCAATGTGCGAAATGCTGGGAGATAAGACGAAGAGAATTTATCTAGGTCATTTAAGTCAAGATAATAATTTGAAAGAATTAGCGTATCAAACAGCTGAATCGATTTTATTACAACACGATTGTGGCATTCATGAAACTTTTGAAGTGTATCATACAGACCCATATGAACCGACAGAATTGTTTAGAGTTTAATAAAATTTTCAAATAATAATGGGATTTTTAACAGCTTTATAACGATTTAATTACACTATCTTCAAACTTTTTTCAAAAAGCTAGATTAGTATAAGAGTATCAAAAGAAAGCAATGAAGTGATTGCTAAAGTGAAAAAGGAGGGATATTCATGACAAATGAATTCCATGAAGAAGTAGAAACTACACAAGAAAATACAGCGTTAAATGAAGAAATTACACAAGAACCTACTCCGGTAGAAAAGAGAAGTGCTAAAAAGAAAAAAGCTTTTCGTTCCGGTTTTGTTGGAGGAGTAACGGGTGGATTGTTAGCCGTTATTATTGGATTTGGCGCTATGAGTGCAACAGGAACATTAAATCAATTAACTGGAGCAAAATCAACTACAACAAGTACGACAACTGTAAAAACAAGCCCAACAGCTTTATCGAATAAGGGTGCTGGAGACGTTTCAGATGTTGTTGCGAATGTAAAAAATGCAGTTGTATCTGTTATTAATAAACAAAGTTTAAATCAAAATAACTTATTTGGAAGCCACGGACAAAGTCGTAGACAAAATCAAAAAACAGAAGATAGTGATCTAACAACTGCTTCTGAAGGTAGTGGAGTTATTTATAAAGTTGAAAATGGCTATGCTTATATCGTAACAAATAATCATGTCATTTCTGGTTCTCAAGAATTAGAAGTATTAATGGCAGACGGTACTCGTGAAAAAGCAGAATTAATTGGTGCAGATAAGTGGACTGATTTAGCTGTATTAAAAATTAAAGCAGATAAAGTGACTACAGTAGCTGAATTTGCAAATTCTGATGAAGTGAAAGCGGGTCAAACAGCTATTGCTATCGGTTCACCTCTAGGAACTGAATTTGCTACAAGTGTCACTCAAGGAATTGTATCTGCCAAAGATCGTTCTGTTCCAACAGATGTGGATGGCGATGGAAAACAAGATTGGGTAGTAACGGCTATTCAAACAGATGCTGCTATTAATCCGGGAAATTCTGGTGGAGCATTAGTCAATGCAGCAGGACAAGTCATTGGAATTAATTCTATGAAGATTAGTAAGTCTAGTGTAGAAGGAATTGGATTTGCAATTCCAAGTAATGAAGTCGTTTCAATTATTAATCAATTAGAAAAATCAGGAAAAGTGATTCGTCCAGTCTTAGGAATTTCAATGGTAGATTTAACATCTGTTTCTTCTCAAGGACGTCAACAATTAGCATTATCTAACGATGTGAAAGAAGGTGTCGTTGTAGCAGATGTTCAAGATGATAGTAGCGCAAGTAAAGGCGGATTAAAACAATATGATGTCATTACAGAAATTGATGGTAAACCAATTACAGGTGTACAAACATTAAGAAAAGCACTATATAGTAAAACAGTTGGTTCTAGTATGGAAGTTACTTACTATAGAAATGGACAAAAACAAACAACAACGATTCAATTAACAAGCTCAGATAGTCCAAGTTTATAAAAATAGAATAAAATGATGGTATCCACATAGTTATCCACAAAAATGTTGATAACTATGTGGATAGTTTTTTTAGTTGTACAGAAAAAAAGAAAAAATATTTTTTAAAATCGTTGATATCATAGGCTTTTTTTGAAAATAAGTTATCCACAAGTGAATGGTAAGTTGTGAATAAGTTTATAGTTAATGTTGATAAAACGTTGTTATATCAACGATTATAGATGTTTTGGATAACTTTGGATAGTGGAATAAAATTGTGGATAAAGTAATCGAACATGATATAACAGAAAAATTACAAAAAAAGGGTATTGACCAATATATGGGGGATAGAAGGCAATTTAAAAACAAAATTTAGTAGCGAACATGTGTACATGTGGATAACTCTGTGGATAAGTTGTGAATTTCATATAATTTTTTGGAAAAATCTTGAGGAGTTGGAGGAAAAGGAATATACTATTGTTAATAATGGAGAAGTACCCAAGAGGCTGAAGGGGTCGCACTCGAAATGCGATAGGTCGTGAAAGCGGCGCGGGAGTTCAAATCTCCTCTTCTCCTTTTAAGTTATTGATATATCAACGTTTTTAGAGGTTTTGTTCCAAGGTTGTTCCGTGAACGAAGCCTTTTTTTAATAGAGTTTTTAATCTAATATTGGTATAATAAAACTACTATACGTAGAATTTTTGACGAAATATAAAGATATAAGGAGTGAGAATATGCCAAGATTTCTTGTGGGTGTAACTGAAGATACTTGGGATTTTGATGCGGCTTATGAAGCAGCTGAGGATGGAGATATTATAGAATTTACTCCTCATTTGACAATGAATTTTACAAAAGAACCTGTTACTGAGATGACAAAAAATATTACAATTGTTGGTCATGTAGAAGGGAATAGGTATTTAAATACGATTACGGGAAAGATTAAAATTTCTAATAAGGCTAAAGTGACTTTTCAAAACTTGTGGATGTCAGTATTACAAAATGCCAATATGTTTCATATTACAGGAGAATCGGAAGTTACTTTTGAAAACTGTGTATTGCAAACAGATTTTCCAGAAAATGATCATTTCTTAATATTTTCAGAAGAAAAAAGTAAAGTCAATTTTAAGAAGGTTACGACAAAATTACCGGACAAACACCAATTAGGGATGAAATTTATTCATTCAGCTATTTCTATTCAAAATTCTACGATTCAAAATCGATTATTAATTCGTGAAAATTCTGAATTAGCATTTGTACGTTCAAAAATGGAGTGCAGCCGACCTACTTCTTTATGGGTTGATGATTCAAAACTATCGATTCTTTCAAGTCAAGTTTCTGGAACGTTTGAGGGTGGAAGTCAAGCTGTTTTAAATGCAAGCAAAAGTGAACTAGTGATTGAAGATAGTCTAATACATGGTGTTGGAAAGGATTATTATACGATTTACTTACAAAAGTCTTGTACAGGAGTTTTCAAAAACTTAAATGTAGACTTTATGAAGTTAAAAAATAGCCATATTCGTATGGTGAATGGCGCTATAAAGCATAATCTTGCGATTGATGGAGACTCCACTTTATATTCACAGGGGAGATTACGATTTTTAAATAAAGAAAGTCAACATATTCCTATTAGTTTAACAACAAATGCTTTATTTGTTGGAGATAGTGTTGAAGTGGAAAAAGAAACTTCTACTATAATCCGTGTGAAAGAAGGTTCGTGCTTCGTTGCCAATGACTTTATTCATTTAAATGGAGATGCTACAAAACTGAATTATGAAACAGATGAAACAAGTCAATGCAGAATTTCTCAGAAACATAAAGTCGCCCCAGAAAGAAGTGAAAACGGGGAAATTATTCGAATAGTAAATGCAAAAAAAGATCATCAAACGAATACTGATTACTATGCAGAGTTGCAAGGACTAATTGGTCTCAAAACTGTCAAAGAAAAAGTTGATAAATTAATTCAACAAGCAAGATATAATCAATTACAAATTGAACAAGGATTACCTCCAGAAAAAATGACGATGCACGCAGCTTTCTTAGGAAATCCAGGAACGGGTAAGACAACTGTAGCACGTTTAATGGGACAAATCCTATTTCAATATGGAGCCTTAAAAGGGGAAGAGTTCAAATTTGTAGAAGTATCAGCGGCTGATTTATTATCTGGATATGTGAATCAAACAGCAGAACAGACTCGTAAGAAATTAGAAGAAGCTAAAGGCGGCGTGTTATTTATTGATGAAGCGTATGCTTTGAATAAAAAAGGTTCAAATAGCACAGGGGAAGAAGCAATTAATGAACTATTGACGTATATGGAAAACCATCGTGATGATATTATGGTGATTTTTGCAGGATATACAAAAGAAATGGAACAATTTTTCGATGTTAATCCAGGCTTTAATTCTCGTGTGCCACATCAGTTAGTGTTTGAAGATTATTCACCTGATGAAATTGTTCAAATGGGACTTAAAATTTTTGAAGGAAAAGCTCGAAAAGTTGAAGATCCAGAATTTTATGCTCGTAACATTAAAAAAGCTTATAAACGTTCATTAGATAAGAGTAATGCTCGATGGATTCGTAATCAAAATGAGCAAATTATGCAAGAATTTATTTTCCGTGTGATGTCACAAGATGGCGAAGAGATGACTTTAATTAAAAACCAAGATATTGAAAAAGCATTGTCACAAGGAAGTTATGAAGAATCCGATCATAAAGCTGATGCATGGGAGCAATTAAATCAATTAATCGGTTTAGAAAAAGTAAAAGAACAAGTCAGCGCCTTTATTAGCCAAGTAGAATTATCGAAGGTAAGACAAGAACAAGGAATTGAAACAAAAAATATTACGTTACATTCTTTATTCTTAGGAAATCCAGGAACGGGTAAAACAACTGTTGCTAGAATTATTGGTGAATTATTGTATCAAAAAGGCATGATTGCAACGAATAAAATGGTAGAAGTTTCCCGTGGGGACTTAATTGGTGGTTATCAAGGGCAAACTGCCATTAAAACAAGAGAACAATTACATGCTGCATTAGGTGGCGTACTCTTTATTGATGAAGCTTATTCTTTAAAACATGGTCCTAATGATAATTTTGGACAAGAGGCGATTGATGAAATCTTGAAGTTTATGGAAGATCATCGTCATGATATGGTTGTCATTTTTGCAGGATATCATAAAGAAATGAGTACCTTCTTAGAAACAAATTCAGGATTAGCAAGTCGTGTTCCAAATACATTTGATTTTGAAGATTATACATCTGAAGAAATTGCTCAAATTGGATTGTATGAATTAGGTAGTGATTCCTTAACGGTAGATGAAGAAGCATATCGTCAAGCTGTTGCAACAGCATATGCTCGTACGAATGACCGTAGTAATGGTCGTTGGATTCGTAACTTTAATGAGAAATTAAGATTACGTCTAGCTACTCGATTCGGTAATAATCCATCCATTAATCCAAACCAAATCATCCAACAAGATTTAGATGATGTGTTGGCGATGTCAAAATAAGAGCAAACAAAAAAAGCTGCGTTAGCAGCTTTTTTGTTTTACATGAAATATCCTAAGTAATAACGAACAAATAATGCAGCAGCTACAGCACCGATAAATGGAGCAGTACCTGGCACTAATAATCCATATTGCCAGTCATTATTTACTTTATTTTTGATTGGTAATACTTGGTAAGCTAAACGAGGACCTAAGTCACGAGCTTGGTTCATCGCGAATCCTGTAGTACCTCCTAGACCCATACCAACAGCCCAAACGATTAAACCAACAACGATTTGGAGTTGATCTTTATTCACATGTTCAGTAGCTAAGATAGCTGTTAAGAAAATAAATGTTGCAAATGCTTCGACGAAGTAGTTACGAGGTAAGTTACGGCAGTTAGGGTTTGTAGAGAAGATGTTACGAATTGCAATTCCATCTACTTGACCTTCAGAAGCTGTAAAGTGGTCTGCATACATGAACCATACGATAACAGCACCAGCAAATGCACCTAAAAATTCAGCAATGGATACGAATAACCATTGTTCAGCAGGTAATAATCCTAAAACAACTTTTGCTAAAGCCATAGCAGGGTTTAAGCTAACTCCACCAAAGATGAATAATGTAACAGTAATACCGAATGCCCATGTTGTAATAGCAAATAAGTGTCCTGTTCCAGCATATTTTGTTTTCTTTAAGACATCATCACAGTGTACGCCGACCCCAAAGATAATCATAAGGGCAGTTCCCATAAATTCTGATAATAATAAGTGAATAAATTCTTGTGTAAACATATAAAATATAAGACTCCTTTTTATTTCTAAATTATAATAATATTTCTTTTTCTAATAGTTGATAAACTTTTCCAATTGGTAATTGATGCTGTTTGGCTAGTCTAGCACAATCCTCATATTCGAGAGTTGCTTTAGAGATGTTTTGGTAGGTATTTTGTTTTAGTCGAATCATCCCTAAACTAGTTTCGACTTCTTGGAAAGTTCGTTGCATGACTTTTCTTGAAATTTTTTGATAACGAAATCCAATTGTGCTTGTTTGCTCAAATAAAATATTAGTAAATTCCTCTAATTGTGTGAGAGAAATTAGAAGAGTTACATGAATCGCTGGGCGATTTTTTTTCGCTAAAACACTGAAATAAGTGACATCTAGTGCTCCTTTTTCATATAGGAAATCCATTAAGTACCCCATTTGTTCAGGTGTTTGATCATCAATTGTAGTGTCGATTTGATAAATATCATCGTCTAATTGATGTACTTCTTTGAACGAGTGAGTAGTTGGATGACATAAACTTCCACGTAGAGCATTGAATTTTCCAGTATCTCGTTTACCAAATCCATATCCTACAGTAGTGATTTCTAAGTTTTCTGGAATGGTAAAGTCTGGATGAATTGCTTTTAGCAAGGCGATACCTGTTGGTGTAATGAGTTCAGTTTTAATATCAAAATCTTGATGAATTAAGATAGAAGTACCTTTTCTTAATTGCATGACTGCAGGAACAGGCACTGGCATTACGCCATGAGCGACTTTGATAGTACCACTACCTTCGACTAAAGGTGCGCTATATACTTTTGTAATTCCTAAGTTTTCAAATAAGATGAAGAAACTAGCGATATCTACAATCGAATCAATCGCTCCAACTTCATGGAAATGAATGTGTTCAATTGGAACTTGATGAACGGCAGATTCTGCACGAGCGATGTCACGGAACACTTCCATACTTTTTTCTTTTACAAAGTCAGAAACGGTACTATTTTCAAAAATTTCAATAATTTCTTGTAAGCCACGAACGTCATCGTGATGATGGTGGCTATGTTCATGGTGATGATTGTGTTCATGATGGTGATCGTGTTCATGATGGTGATCGTGTTCATGATGGTGATCGTGTTCATGGTGATGATCGTGTTCATGATGATGATTGTGTTCATGATGATGATCGTGTTCATGGTGGTGATCGTGTTCATGATGGTGACCATGTTCATGATGATGCTCATGTTCATGCGTAAAATCTCCGTGGACTCCATGGTCTTTTTCTCCATGTTCTAAATGAACATCAAAATCAATTCCATAAATACTGCTTTTAGCAATTTTATGAATATGTAAATGATAGCCATCTACAGCTAATTTTTTAAGTTCTTGTTGTAAATAGTCCGAACTAGCTCCTAAATCAATAAGAAGACCATTCAGCATATCTCCACTAATGCCAGATAAAGGTTCTAAATATAAATGTGTCATGATGAAACACCTCGAATCTGATTAATCATACTAGCAGAATAAGCAGCGCCAAATCCATTATCAATATTGACAACTGTCACACCAGAAGCACAAGAAGTTAACATACTCATCAAAGTCGTTAGACCTTGTAAGTTACTTCCATATCCTACACTTGTAGGCACTGCAATGACAGGGACATCTACTAATCCTGCGACTACACTCACAAGAGCACCTTCCATACCAGCAATGACAATAATGACACTAGCACCACGGATATCATCCAAACGATTGAATAGTCGATGGATACCAGCAACTCCAACATCATAAATCCGTTTCACAGGATTTCCAAATGTTTCAGCAGTAATCGCAGCTTCTTCTGCTACAGGCATATCACTTGTTCCTGCTGTTACTACAGCAATGTAATGTTCACTATGAATTGGTGAAGGATTAACAACAAAAGCTCTAGCGGTTTCGTAATAAAATCCGTGAGGAATTTTTTCTAATAAGTATTGTCCTTTTTCGCTATCGACTCTAGTTGCTAGTACAGGAAGATTTTCTTTTTCTAATGATTCAATAATTTTTTCGATTTGCTCTTTTGTTTTTCCTTCTCCATAAATAATTTCTGGAAATCCATTTCTTTTATTACGAGAAAGGTCTAAAGAGGCAAATCCTATATCGTCGATGCCTTCTAGTAGAGAGGCAGCTTCCTCTAATGAAAGCTGTCCCTCTTGAAAGCGAATAAGAATCTCTTTTTTATCCATAATAATTTCCTAGTCTTCAACGATAACAGATAAACCATCACGAATAACAGTAACTTTAGCATCTGGGCCTTCAATTTCAAAGGCGCGTGCTAATGCTTCGTCAAATGTTTTCGCAATTTCCATATGCATATCTGTAATTAATGTAGGGTCTACTAAATCAGAAACAAAAATGACACGGTGATGTACTAAAATACGTGCTAAAATTTGAGCAGTCCATTGGTCTGGAATTGTTTCTAAACGTGGTGTGTTAATCGCTTTTTCTAAAAAGTCTTTTGGTTCTTTATAATCAGCTAAATTGTGATAAAAACCTGAACCACCATGTCCGTCACGGCATCCAGCAACCATGATAATAACGCCGCCTTCTTTATTAGTAGCTTCAGCAGCAGTCATTCCTTTAACCGCTTGATAAATATTTTGGTCAAGTGGGAATCCACCATTTGTTGAAACGGCGATATCACAAGGAATTTTCTTAACATGAGCTAATCCACGAACGAATTCACATCCAACATGGTGAGCTTCTTCCATATCACCAGCGAATGAACCGATAATATGTTTTTCTCCATCTAATACTACGTTAACGATAAAAGCTAATTTAGCAGTACGTGCTGCATAAACCATATCTTCATGGATTAAATTGTGTTTTAAGTTACCTGTTCTTGATTTATCAGAGTCAATAAATTCACCAGAGTGGTTTGCCATAATTGTTTTATAAGAGGCAATTCCTGGTAATACAGATTTACGTCCACCTGAGAATCCTGCAAAGAAGTGAGATTCAATGAATCCTTCAGCGATTAATAAGTCTGCTTCTGCAGCAACACGGTTAATAATGCAGTCACCACCTGAAGGTAATTGACCGATTTTTACCATATCGTCATCATTTGTTGAAATATGCATTACGATTTCTTCGTTGTCTACAATTTCTTGACCGTACTTATTAATTAATTCTTCACGAGTTGAAGGACGGTGGAACCCTGTTGCTACTAAAATACGAATACGAGCATCTGGAGCAACACTACGAATACGACGTAAAATAATTGGAGTAATAATATGAGAAGGAACTGGACGAGTGTGGTCTGAACTAATTAAAACAATATCTTTTTTTCCTTTTGCCAATTCTTCTAATGATTTACTACCAATAGGATTATCCATTGATTTCTCAACAGTTTCTTGTTCAGAAAGAGGATTTGAAAAATTCTCAGCTTCTGATTCTAACAATCCTGCAAAATTTTTATCAGGAATGCTAGCAGTAATTATTTGTTTGTCATAAGGTAATTTAATGTCTACCATTTTTAACATCTCCTTTGTTAATAGCTAACACAATATAGTATATAATTTTTTCTTTTGAATGTGAATACAAATAGTGTTAACATATGTTAACAAAAATATTTTTATCAAGAGGATAATAATGTTTAAGAAATGCAAGTGAATTTTTTGAAAAAAAGGAGTATAAAAATGGAAGAAAATTATCTTGTAAACTTTCTTGAAGCGCATAATGCACCTGTGATTAAAAAGAAAAAACACATGTATTTAGCGTATCACGGATTAGAGGAATCTTATACATATGTATTGAAAGAAGGGGTTGTTAAAACAAGTATTATCTTAAAAGATGGTCGAGAATTTAACTTAGCGTATATTACCCCTATCGATATTGTTTCATTATTAAGAGACGAAGTATCGAATTATACTTCAGCACCTTTTAATGTACGAGTAGAATCAGATGAAGCAAGTTTTTATAGAATTCAGCGGATTAAGTTTTGGGAATATGTTAAAGAAGATCGAAAATTACAAGACTATATTCGAGAATATTATCGTCAAAAATTATCTGAAAATATCGAATCGTTACAATATATGACGATGAATGGAAAAAAAGGTGCAGTATGTGCTTTTATTTATAAATTAGTAAAGCAGTTTGGGATACAAACGGAAGACGGCATACTGATTGATTTTGCAGTAACGAATGAAGATATTGCAGGGTTTTGTGGTATTTCTACTCGTAATAGTGTGAATCGTATTATTCATGATTTAAAATCGGAAGGCGTTGTCGAAATCAAAAATCAGAAAATTATTGTAAAAGATATTAGTTACTTAGCAGATTTTACTGGAAGAGAAGGCTAATAAGAGCCTGTATTAAGGAGAACCATTATGGATGAAAAAGAACTAAAACTAAAAGAATTATTAAAGGGAATTGGGAAAATTGTTGTTACTTACTCAGGTGGAATTGACAGTAGTTACTTATTAAAGGTAGCATTGGACACGCTTGGAAGTGAGAATGTTTTAGCAGCTGTAGTGAATTCTGAATTATTCCCGGATTACGAGTTCGATATGGCCATTGATCTGGCTAATGAAATGGGAGCGCGTGTGATAGGATTAGAAATGGAAGAATTATCAGATCCACGAATTGCAGCAAATACTCCTAAAATTTGGTATTACAGCAAGAAATTATTGTACCAAACAATTAAACAACATGTAGAACAAGAAGGATTTACAGTACTATCAGATGGTACGATTATGGATGATGTAGATGATTTTCGTCCAGGAGTAAAAGCTCGTAATGAAGAAGGCATTCGTAGCTTATTACAAGAAGCTGGATTATATAAGAGTGAAATTCGTCAATTAGCCAAAAGACTTGGCGTAGAAAATTGGAATAAAGTTCCTTCTTGCAGTATGGCATCTCGTTTCCCATATGGTACAAAGATTACTGCAGAAAAAGTTCGTTGGGTACAAGAAGCAGAAGCATATTTAATTCAATTAGGATTCGAACAAGTTCGTGTACGTGTTCATCAAGATCTAGCAAGAATTGAAGTATCTCAGGCTTTAATTCCAACATTGCTAGAACATCGTCAAGAAATTGAAAGTACATTACGCTCGATTGGATTCAGTTATGTTGCATTAGACTTAGCAGGTTATCAGTATGGACGAATGAATCAAGTGTTAAGTGACAAAGAAAAAGCAAAAATTGGATAAGAGATAAAGGAGAACTTTGATAAGGAGTTCTTCTTTCTTTGCATAGAAATGAGGAGAGTATGGAAGCTCAAGAAGTATTACAATTTTGGTTTGAGGAATTAGAACCAAAAGACTGGTTTGTAAAATCAGATGTGTTAGATGAAGAGATTAATCGACGTTTTTTAAAGATTCATCAAGCTGCTATTGCTGGAGAATTAAGTCATTGGAGAAAGACTGTTCAGGGAAGATTAGCAGAAATTATCGTATTAGATCAATTTTCTAGGAATTTATATCGTGATGATGCAAGAGCATTTTTATATGATGGTATGGCGCTTGTATTAGCACAAGAAGCCTTACCGTATTCAAAAGAATTGACGGTCATTGAACGAAGCTTTTTATATATGCCATTTATGCATTCAGAGTCATTAGCGATTCACGAAGAGGCGGAAAAATTATTTTCTGAACCTGGAATGGAAAAACGTGCGAAATATGAACAGATGCACCGAAACATTATTGAACAGTTTGGACGCTATCCACATCGTAATGAAATTTTAGGAAGAAAATCGACTGAAGAAGAGGTAGAATTTCTTCGAAATCATTCAGGATTTTAAGTGAAAACTTTATGTAAAGCGGATTAAAAAAAGTAATAAAACCTTAATATAAATAGAGTTGTTTTTTCGTAAAAAATTCGATACGATGGATAGGCAAAAGAGAGAATTGTGGAGATATATATATGAAAAAATTCAAATGGATGAAAGCCGTTGTGACAACTTTAATCGCTTGTTTTTTAGCAAGTCCGATGCAAACAATGGTTCACGCTGATGAACCAGAAAGACCTAAAACAGCAGAAGAAATTGCCGCATTAGAAGATGTAGCATCTTACATTGCTATTGAACAAACAAGCGGAAAAATTTTGATGGAAAAAAATCAGGATGATGTTCGAGGCATTGCTTCGATGAGTAAGATGATTAGTCAGTATTTAATATTAGAAGCGATTAAAAATTCAGAAATTACATGGGAAACAAAAATTCCCATTAGTGAAAGAGTTAGTAAATTAAGTGCTAATTATTCTTTATCAAATGTGCCATTATGGCCAAATGAGAAATATAGCATTCAAGAATTATTTGAAGCCAGTTCGATTTATTCTGCAAATGCTGCAACTATTGCGATGGCAGAACATTTAGCTGGAAGTGAAGCTAAATGGGTAGAACGGATGAAGGAAAAAGTTGAATCTTGGGGAATTCAAGATGCAACGATTGTGAATGCGACAGGATTGCCAAATAAATATGGAACAACAGAAAAGAATCCAGACTTTGGAGATGATGCAGAAAATAGTATGTCTGCTCGCTCTGTTGCGATTGTAGCAAGACGTTTAGTATTAGATTTTCCAGAAATTTTAAAAATTTCTTCAGTTGCAACAAAGGAATTTAGACCAGGAACTGCTGGGATGACAAAGATGGATAATTTTAACTATTTAATTCCAGGATTATTATTTGGTTATGATGGGGTAAATGGTTTAAAAACAGGAACTTCTGAATTGAGTGGAGCTTCTATTACGACAACCGCAACTCGTAATAATTTTTCAGTTATTGTTGTATCCATGGGATCTAAGCAACCGTTGAATCGTTTTAAAGTAACAGCGAAAATGTTAGATGAATTATTTAAGAAATATGAAGGATTAGTAGTAGGAATTCCAGGGAAATCGGTTCAAAATATCCAATCTTATCCAGTCAACGGTGGTTCTGATGAGAAAATTAGTGTGGATTATGGTGATAATTTTGTAGCAGCTGTTCCAAAGGGAACGGCTATGAGCCAAGTAAAAGTTCGTTTTGAACCATTTAAAGAATTATTAGATGAAAATAATGCTTTAAAAGCACCAATTACTGCAGGAAAAACGATTGGAGAGCTATATTTCCAAATGCCTGGAGAAGATTTAGGATATGTAGATGGTCAAGCTGAAGGTCATGTACCAGCATTTGCAGGCTATGAAATCGATCCATCAAATATTGTGACAGATAGTTATCGACAAGCGAGAGGATTTGTAGGAAAAATATTCCAAGGAATTAAAGACTTTTTCGCTAGTATCATTCAGAAAGTGAAAGGATTCTTACATGCTCAAGAAGCATAGAAATACAATGGTTAAGGGGGACGACGGAGGTCGTCTCTTTTTTTATAAACGATAAATATTTCTATATAGAACGTTTTTGTTGACAAGCGATTTATTTCTATATAGAATTAATTTATAAAGAAAAAGAGTTAGAACACTCATTCTAAACTCGATAAATCATTTAACAATTAGAGAAAAGAGGAAATCAATATGACAAACTTTACAGAATTACAAACAAAACGCCGTTCAATTTACGTATTAGGAAAAAATGTGGAATTATCTAATCAAGAATTAGTGGATACAATTCAAGGAGCTATTCTTCAAACTCCATCAGCATTCCACTCACAAACAACTCGCGCTGTTATTTTATTAGATAAAGAATCAGATGCATTTTGGAATGAAATTGCTTATTCAGAATTAGAAAAAGTAACATCTGCTGAAGCATTTGAAGCTACAAAACAACGTTTAGAAGGATTTGCGCAAGCTAAAGGAACTATTTTATTTTATGAAGATCAAGATGTTGTAAAAGGTCTTCAAGAACAATTTCCTAGCTATGCTGAAAATTTCCCATTATGGTCAGAACAGGCTCATGGAATTTCATTATATGCAACATGGTTAGCATTAGCAGAAAAAAATATCGGAATGAATGTACAACATTATAATCCATTAGTAGATGCAAAATTAGCAGAAAAATATGACATTCCAGCAAACTGGAAATTACGTGCTCAAGCACCATTTGGAGCGATTGTTGCACCTGCTAGAGAAAAAGAAGTTCAAACAGAAAATCGTTTTAAAGTATTTGGAGCTTAAAAGAAGTTTCTTGAAAATAGAGGTGGTAAGGCTTTATGTATCAATCAGATTTCGAATTAGGATATGTTGCCTTAAATGTACGTAATTTAGACTTACAAAGTCAATATTATCAACAAGTTCTTGGACTTAGCCTGATTCATCAAGAAGAGTCGGTGATTGATTTAGGTGTGGGCAAGACTGTTTTAGTTCGATTAATCAAAACTGAGGAATTACTAGATGTTGCAGGTAGTTATGGACTTTATCATTTGGCGATTTTACTTCCTTCTAGGGAAGATTTAGCGCAGATTTTTAAACATTTTGTAGATAACTCTGTTCCGCTAATTGGAGCTAGTGATCATGATTATAGTGAAGCGATTTATTTAGAAGATACTGAAGGAAATGGAATTGAAGTCTATCGAGATAGACCTGTTTCTGAATGGGATATTAAAGAAGATGGACGTATTATTGGGACAACAGAAGCAATGGATGCAGAAGGATTGTATCGCTTAGCAACTCCTTTAGAAAGTCCTTATAAAATGCCAGAAGGTAGTCGAATGGGACATGTTCATTTATCAGTTCGTAAGAGTAGTATTTCGAGTGAATTTTATCAAAATGTCCTTCAAGTTCAATATAAATTCTCTGTTCGTTCTGCTTCATGGTTAGCATCTGGAAATTACCATCATCATTTAGCCGTCAATGAATGGGGTGGGCAAAATTTAACCACTAGAACAGAAGGAATGCGAGGATTAGCATACTATACCGTTATTTTCGAAGATGAGCAATTGTATCAAGATACGATTGAAAGAGCGAAGAAATTTGCTGAAAATATTGAAATTGGAGAACAGGAAGCTAGTTTTACAGACTTAGATGGTATTAAAACGCGTATAGTCTTGAATCGTTAATTCTTATGGATTACCTGTTGCACAACTTTAGAGAATATTGTAAAATACAGACATATAAAACTGTATGAATAGTAACTTGAAGTCTTTTGTAGAGAGCTAGCGTTTGGTGAAAGCTAGTAAAGTATGACAAGCGAATCCACATACTATGATGCATGGCGAAAGCATTGATTAAGCCATCCGGAGCAAACCGTTATCGCAAATGAGTGCAATGGAAACATTGAATACGGGTGGTACCGCGAAGATAAAAGTGAAACACACAACTTCGTCCCAGTGACAATTTGTCGGGGATGAGTTGTGTGTATTTTTTTACAATGGTTTAAACAAATTTTCAACAAGCAAAACGAAAGAAAATGGAGGAATCAATATGTTAGATATGAAACGAGTGAGAGATCACTTTGAAGAAGTTGTGGTTGGCTTACAAAACCGCGGAGTAGAACGTCAAGTAGTAGAAGAATTACGTGATTTAGATGAAAAACGTCGTGAATTAATTTTAAAAACGGAGCAATTAAAACAATATCGTAATACTGTAACGGAAGAAATTTCTCAATTAAAACGTAATAAAGAAGATGCAAGTGCGAAAATCGCAGAAATGAAACAAGTTGGGGAAGATGTAAAAGCAACAGATGCTTTATTAGCAGAAGTAGAAGAAAAATTAGAATACATCGCTTCACGCTTACCAAACATTGCTGCAGCAGATGTTCCTGTAGGAGAAGATGAAAACGAAAACGTAGAAATTCGTCGTGAAGGAACTCCACGTGTCTTTGATTTCGAACCAAAACCACACTGGGAAGTAGCAGAAGCATTAGATATTTTAGACTTTGAAAGAGGAGCAAAAGTATCAGGAAGCCGTTTCCTATACTATAAAGGTTTAGGAGCTCGTTTAGAACGTGCTATTTACAACTACATGATTGATTTACATGTGGAAAAACATGGCTACACAGAAATGATTACACCATATTTAGTAAACGAACAATCAATGTATGGAACAGGGCAATTCCCTAAATTTAAAGAAGATGTATTCCAAATTAATGATGAACGTAATTTAACATTAATTCCAACAGCAGAAGTTCCATTGACAAACTATTATGCAAATGAAATTTTAGAAGAAGCACAATTACCAATTTATTTCACAGCATTAAGTCCTTCATTCCGTTCAGAAGCAGGTAGTGCCGGAAGAGATACTCGTGGATTAATTCGTCTACACCAATTTAACAAAGTAGAAATGGTGAAATTCGCAACTCCTGAAACATCATTTGATGAATTAGAAAAAATGACAGATAATGCGGAAGATGTATTACGTGGTTTAGGCTTACCATTCCGTACAATTGTATTATGTACAGGAGATATGGGATTCTCAGCTTCTAAAACATATGACGTTGAAGTGTGGATTCCAGCACAAGATACTTACCGTGAAATTAGTTCATGCTCAAACTGTGTAGACTTCCAAGCTCGTCGTGCGAAAATTCGTTACCGTCAAGCTGAAACTGGAAAAATTGAATTATTACACACATTAAATGGCTCTGGTTTAGCAGTTGGTCGTACAGTAGCAGCGATCTTAGAAAACTACCAAGAAGCAGATGGAAGTGTAACAATTCCTGAAGCATTAGTTCCATATATGGGTGGAGTTACAAAAATTACTAAATAATTTTGAATAAAAGAATGAAGTGACCCCAAAAAGTTAGACTTTTTGGGGTCACTTCGTATGTATGGTGTTTTTTTATTTGGATATTTATCAGAAGAAAAACAAATTTTAGACTTTATGAAAAAGGAAGTTTCTAAAGATGAAAATTGGCGAGTTCAAGAAGTGTTAGCTAAATCGTTTGATGAATATTGTAGGAAAATAGGCTATGAACAGGCACTACCGGTCATTGATGAATGGTTGGGGGATATTCATCCGAATACAAGAAGAGCTGTGACAGAGGGATTGAGAATTTGGACGAGCAGACCTTATTTTAAAGAACACCCTGAAGAAGCGATTAAACGAATTGCTGCATTAAAAGAAGATAGTAGTGAATATGTGAGAAAATCAGTTGGAAATGCATTACGGGATATTAGTAAGAAATACCCTGAACTCATTCAGGAAGAATTAGATACTTGGAATATCGAGAAAAAATCTGTGAAACAAGTATACCAATTAGCGAGTCAATTTATTGAGAAGTGATAAATCAAAAAGGAATGAACAAACCCTACGGCACGTTCATTCCTTTTTCTTATTTAGAATTTTTATTTTCAAATGGGATAGAAAGGATGAAGGTACTTCCTACATCTTTTTGACTTTGAACAGTAATTTTTCCTCCCAGTTGATGAGCTAATTCTTGAGCAATAGCTAGACCAAGTCCATGGCCTCCAGTTTTCATGTTTCTTGAACTTTCAACTCTATAGAGTCTTTTAAAGATATGTTCAAATTCTTTAGCATCAATTCCTTTTCCTTTATCCGATACACTAATTGTAAGAGTGTTATCTTCTAAAATCCCTTTTACATCGATTGGTGTGCCAGGGTCAGAATATTTAAAGGCATTATTTAATAAATTGACTAGAATACGTAACAATTTATCATAATGACTTGTAAATTTAGCAGATTCTGGTAGAACTTGTATATGAATATCTCTATTTTCTTGTTCAATTAAAAGGTGAAACTCATTCATAGCATGAACTAATAGTTGATCTAAGAAAATCACCTCATTTTTTTGAGAATGATTCTCCGTTTCTTGTGTATTAAGCGTTAAGTCATCTAATTCTTCTACTAATTTATTTAATCGTTCCGTTTGACGGTTAATCGTTGTTAAGTAATGAAATTGTTCTTCTTGAGTAATGATTCCATCTAAAATCCCTTCAACGGTTGCTTGTATAGAAGTAATAGGAGTCTTTATATCATGGGAAAGTTGAGCAATCATTATTCTCTTTTCTTTCTCACTTTCTTCTAGTGAATCAAAGGATTTTTTTAAATCGTCTGACATATGATTAAAAGCTTTTCCAAATTCTTGAAATTCAATAGGGCCTTTAATGGTGACGGGAGTATTAAAATTTTTATTGGCAATATCTTTTGCTTTCTTTTTAAGTTCGTTAAGAGAAGAGAATATAGGGGATAGAAGTAATAAACTAATCACAGCGCCAATGAAGCTAGCGAATAATGTAACTCCTATTAAAAAGTAAATTTCACTTTTCTCGATTAACATTTTTTGAACTGCCCAAAAAACAGCGAGTATGGTTAAAATAGTAGAAATCAGATAACCAATAATAATATAATTTTTTAATTTCATAATGAACCTCTTGGTTTTTCAATTTTATATCCTAAACCCCATACGGTTTTAATTGTTGGGGTATGTAAACTAGAGTGCTTAGATAATTCTTGTCGTAAAGCATGGATATGAACGTTTAGTGTATTCGTATCGTCTATAAATTCTTCTTGCCAAACTTTTTCATATAATTCTGTTTTTGAGAAAACTCGTTCAGGATTTTTGCATAAAATCCATAAAAGTTCAAAAGCTTTTATTGTTAAATTAAGTAGATGATTGTCGACATAAACTTCATACGTTTCGTGGTTTAATTTTAGATTTCCTAATTGTACTTGACTAGGATTTCCCCCTCGATAAATTCTTTTAAAAATATTATTGACGCGAAGTACAAGTTCTCTAGGGCTGAAAGGTTTTGTAATAAAGTCATCAGCACCCATACTAAGGCCAAATATTTTATCTTGTTCACTAGTTTTAGCTGTCATAAATAAAAACGGTTGGTCGGGAGATAAATATTGAACTTCACTAATAAAATCATATCCATCCATTTTGGGCATCATAATATCAGTAATAATTAAATCAATGGATTTGTTTTTAAATAGTTCTAATCCTTCAACTCCATCGTGGGCCACAAAAACCGTATAACCAGCTTGTGATAAGTAACGATTTTGGATATCTGTAATTTCAAACTCGTCATCTACGAGTAATATTGTTTTTTCCATTAGAGACTCCTTTGATAAAAATAGTGCTATACTTTTGCTCAGTATAACACTATTTTTAGGGGAATTAAACTTAGATTCTTTCTTTTTTAGTTTTTAATCCTAAGATACCTAGAGCAAATGCTAATCCAGCTGAGATTACTCCTAAAGCAGAAGTGTTTGTAGTAGCTTCTCCTGTTACCGGTAGAGTAGCTTTACTTTCTTTTTTCATAGAATCGTTATTTTTCATTTCTTTTGCTTCTTCTTTTTGATGTTTCATCATTGGAGTAGAAAGGTCTTCTTTTTTAGATTTTTCTTGTTTCATTGCTTGAGAATTCATTTGTTGAGAGTGCTCCATAGTCGTTGGTTTCATCTCATCTTTTTTAGCATGGTCTTCTTTCGTTACAGAAGTAGTATTTGTAGTTGAAGAAGAATTGTTGGATGCCATGCTTTCTTTATGCAAAGTAATACGAACTTCACGTGTAGCAACAACATTAGATAAATCGGCTTTACCATCTTTATTACCGTAAACTTTTACAGTAGCTTGGTAAGTTTGAGTACCATTGGCACGAAGTTGATCAAGAAGAGCTTGTCCTTCTTTACCAGTAGTGTTTCCATTTAAGTCTACTTCATAGAAGTATTGACCTTTAGCAAGACCTTCAAGAGGAAGTAATGCTGGATTTTTAGCAGTTCCATTATCAGACCAAGGTGCATTTTCAGAAGATTTCAGTAATAGACGAGTTAACATACCGTCGCCACCGAAGAATTCATAAGGAATCACTTGGTTAACCCCAGCAAGGAAAGGTCCAGGAACATTGGCTTTTTCAAGATAGCTAGCAGGCACTTCAGTTTGTGCTTTAATATTGTTGGCTACAGATTCGTTTACCTTTTGAGCAGGAGTTAATCCGTTTAACGCAATTGAAATATTTTTAGTAGCAACAACATTAGATAAATCCGCTTTACCGTCTTTATTACCGTACACTTTTACAGTAGCTTGGTAAGTTTGAGTACCATTTTCACGAAGTTGATCAAGAAGAGCTTGTCCTTCTTTACCCTTAGTGTTTCCATTTAAATCAACTTCATAGAAATATTGACCTTTTGTAAGACCTTCAAGAGGAAGTAATGCCGGATTTTTAGCAGTCCCATTATCAGACCAAGGTGCATTTTCAGAATATTTCAGTAATAGACGAGTTAACATACCGTCGCCACCGAAGAATTCATAAGGAATCACTTGGTTAACCCCAGCAAGGAAAGGTCCAGGAACATTGGCTTTTTCAAGATAGCTAGCAGGTACTTCAGTTTGTGCTTTAATATTGTTGACTACAGATTCGTTTACCTTTTGAGCAGGAGTTAATCCGTTTAAAGTAACTGAAATATTTTTAGTAGCAACAACATTAGATAAATCGGCTTTACCGTCTTTATTACCGTAAACTTTTACAGTAGCTTGATAAGTTTGAGTACCATTGGCACGAAGTTGATCAAGAAGAGCTTGTCCTTCTTTACCAGTAGTGTTTCCATTTAAGTCTACTTCATAGAAGTATTGACCTTTAGCAAGACCTTCAAGAGGAAGTAATGCTGGATTTTTAGCAGTTCCATTATCAGACCAAGGTGCATTTTCAGAAGATTTCAGTAATAGACGAGTTAACATACCGTCACCACCGAAAGCTTCGTAAGGAATCACTTGGTTAACTCCAGCAAGGAAAGGGCCAGGAACATTTGCTTTTTCAAGATAGCTAGCAGGCACTTCAGTGTTTGATTTAATATTATTTGCTACGGAATCTTTTACTTGTTGTGGTGAAGTAATAGGAGTAGTTTCTGCTGGAGTTGCAGCTCTATCTTCGACTTTGTTTTCAACAGGTTTATTTGTTGTACTTTCAGTTGATTTTGGGGAAGTAGATGAATCATTTGAATTTGTTAAGGCTGTATCAGCAGCATTTTTAATAAGTTTATTAATATCATTCGGGTTTGATTCTTTCTCTTTATTAACCTTATCTGGGATTGTTTGAGTAACCAGTGTAACATTGCCTTCTTTTGCTAGTACGGAATTTGCTGGAGAGGTAATCATAAAGAATCCACTAGCAACAACGATGGATGCTACACCAACACTTAAACGACGAATTGACCAACGAGTAATTTTTTCTTGCATATTTTTTTTCATAGTAAAACCTCCTAAGTTTTGTATGTGTTTACTATAAGAGATAAAAATAAAGTGAGTATAATGAAAAGTTAAAATAATTCTTAAATATCCGTTATGAAATACTTATATACGAAAAAATTAGTGAAAATAAGGCTGGGATAACTTTATTTAGAGAACAGAATAGGAGTTTTTCTAAAAATATAAAGGCAAGAATCATTCAGATTTGACGATTCTTGCCTATAAAATTATTTTTTCACACTAACATTGATAGCATCTAACACACGTTCAACAGGGGTACTTTCTTCGAGTAAGTGTTTTTGTTCTTCTTTGGCGATATCAGGGTGGTCAGTAATGATGCCTGAAACAGAGCTGTGAAGATATTTATTAATTTCTTCGGGTTCATTAATTGTCCAAACATAAACTTCATGACCCTGTTGCTGAGCAGCAATGGTTGTTAAGTCATGATAAGAGAAATCTTCCACTACATAAAAGTCTACAGCAGGATTTCCAAATCCGCCAAATTGGAGTGGAATGACATATCCAGTATCCATTTCGGGAGCTTTTCGTTCAATTTCTTCAATAACGTTTAAGTTGATAGACATTACTTTGTAAGTTTTTTCAACACCTAATTCTCTCATTTTAGCAATAAAGAGGTCGGTGTAGTCAGCTCCTTCAAAACCATGAGGTTTTAATTCAACGAGTAATTTGACATTGAGTTCCTTTGCTTTTGTAACAAATTCTTCAAAAGAAGGGATATGACTTTCATAATCATTTTGGTAAATTGGAAGTCCAACAATTTCATCATAAGTCATATCTTTAACTTTTTTATTGAGACGGGCTAATCGTTTCAAATTATAATCATGCATGACGATAAATTGATTATCTTTTGTTAGTAAAATATCCATTTCCACATAATCGGCACCTTCTTTTGCAGCAGCTTCTAAAGCTTCAAGAGAATTTTCAACCCCATATTCGGTAAATCCTCGGTGAGCGACGATAGCAGCTGAGGAAGAGTTTTCCCAATGATATTTTGTAATAGCTTCACTAGAATAGAAAATCGTTAAACCGATAAAAGCAGCCGCTGTAATAATGGTACTTTTAAAGGGAATTTCAGGAATATGATGCTTGATCGTTACATCTACGGCATCTTGATCATCTGCTAGTTTTACTAAAATAATCACTAAAGAAATTTTTGTATAAATTGCCATAAAGAAAATAACTAGTTTTGATAGAACGAACAGGCTTGTTACAATAAAGACATTATCCATTATAGAAGATAAGTAGCCTAAAGTAATTGTAAGAATAAACGTCACTAAAAATCCGATAAGGGATAGGACGATTTCAACAAGTAAGAAGATACCAATATGTCTCCATAATTTCTTCTTTGTGAGAGACCAACTTGTTTTCAGATTTTCTAAAAAACAATGGTTCGTCAAAATTTGTAGTGGAATAGCATAAATGAATCGAAGATGAAAATAAGCTAGTACTACAAATAAAAGGATAGAACCGATAGCTCCAGCAGTCGTTTTTTGAATTTCTTCTGTAATAAAGTTTGGAATATACAATTGTTCGGTTAAAAACGAAGTCATCCCAAATTTTCCTAAAGGTAATAGTGTTAATAAATACAATAAGAAATAAATAAATTGTGGGCTAAAAAATTCCTTCACTTCTCCAAAAGCATTTTTTAAACTCGTTCGCCATGAGAAATGTGTCTTAGAAATTGTTCCATACACCATAAAGGTAAGAATCGAAAATTCAATAAAGACAAATAAAATGACGGCAAATAAATACGCAATAAACGCTAAAATAATAATAGGTGAGGAGAAAAATAATTTCATATTGCTAAAATTAAAATTACTTTGTCCCGACAAAAAAATAATGCCTTTAAATAAGGTTGATAAAATTCGAAAGCCAACAAAGGATACAAAAAATTGTAAGAAGGCAGCATTTCGAACATACATAATTTTGTTGGAAAATAAATTATTCAATACGAATCGAACGGTTTTCCAAACAGGTAAGGATTGATTTTTCATAAAGCCTCCTTATAGAAAGATTGAGAATATTGTAGCACAGAATAAAGAAAAGTTGAATATCATAGAAAATGTAAGTTTGATTCGTTGTATCCGTATAGGTATTGCCGTATACTTAAAGCGTAATCATAACTTTATAGGAGGGATTTTATGTTTTTATCAGAGGAATTACTAGCACAAATTCATCAAAGAGCAGCGCGATATGATTTGGAAAATGCGTGGCCAAAGGAAGATTATGAGGCATTAAAAGAAGCGGGATATTATAAAGCTTTTGTGCCAAAAGAATATGGGGGATATGGCTTATCTCTTCAAGAAATTGCCCAAGAACAAACAAGACTAGCAATGGCAGCACCAGGAACAGCTCTTGGTATTAATATGCACCAAATTATTGTTGGCTTAGCAAAGCATATGGTTCGATTTGGTAATAAGAAGGGTGAACAAATTTTACGAGATGCGGCTGATGGGAAGTTGTTAGCATTTGGTATTTCTGAACCAAGTAATGACCGAGTTTTATTTGGATCTATTTCGAAAGCAGAGCCACAAGAAGATGGCGGCTATCGTTTTTATGGGAAGAAAGTTTTCCTATCGATGGGAAAATATTGCGATAAATTAGTTTCATTTGGTTCAGACACTTCTGGAGAATCTCCATTGTCTGTCTTTGCTTATTTAACACCTGATGCAGAAACATTCGAAGTAAAAGATGATTGGAATACATTAGGAATGAAAGCAACTCAATCAAACACGGTCGAATTAAAAGGTATTTATGCTGCAGAAGAGCAAATTTTAACAAAAGTAGCTCCTGGTCCAAGTTTTGATCCAGTTGTGTTTGGTATTTTTGCTTATTTTGAAATTTTATTAGCTGCTACTTACCATGGAATTGGAAAACGTGCGTTAGAAATCGGAATTGAAACGGTAAAAACTCGTCATTCTGTATCGAATGATGCGCCGTATTCTCAAGATAAAAATATTCGTTGGAGAATTGCTGAAGCAGCTATTATTTTAGATGGCATTCAACCACAAATTAATGAATTAAGTCAAACATTGGAATCAAGCGAAGAATATAGCTTTATTTGGTTACCACGTTTATCTTCGATTAAAAATCGTTCGGTTGAAGTATCGAAAAAAGCAGTGGAAGAAATTGTACGTGCTAGTGGAGGAAGTTCTTATTATAATACAACAGAACTTTCACGCTTATATCGTGATGTATTAGCTGGCTTATTCCAACCATCTGATCAAGAATCTCTCCATGATGCATGGGCAAATATTTTATTAGGACCTATTGCGTAGTTAGTTGGTAGGAGTATGAGTTTTGTTTAAATTCTTATTCTGTCAAAGGTTCGTTCAGGATATTCCTAGTATTTTCAAGAAGTTTATAGTACAATAATTCCTAGCGTTTTGGACGCTCGAGGTTCGCAACCATCCCTCGATTCAAAAAACTAGGAGGAAAAGAAATGAAACAAAACAATGTAAAAGTGTTGATGATCAACGCAATTGTAGCAGCATTATATGTGGTGATTACAACAGTATTTGCCTTTATGTCTTTTGGGAATGTCCAATTCCGTATTTCAGAAATGTTAAACCATTTATTTGTCTTTGATAAAAAGTATGGGTATGGGATTATTGCGGGTGTTATTTTAGCCAATACTATTTTTATGTCTAGCTCTGGTTTAGGAGTATATGATTTAGTATTTGGTTTAGGACATTCTATTTTATCTTTAGTGATTGGTTCATTTGTGTTCCGATTTGCCAAAGATTTAAAAGGCAAAATGTTATTATTATCCATCGTATTTAGTGTGATGATTTTCTTAGTAGCGATTGAGTTAAAACTTGTATTAGAATTACCATTTTGGTTAAGCTACTTTGAAACTTTTGTTGGCGAAATTGTAGTCATGTTAGTGGGAATTCCAGTTATGTTAGCAGCCGATAAAGCAATTAATTTTACAAAACAAATGAAAGCATAATATAGGTTTTAAAAGGTATATTCGAGAATTCGGGTATGCCTTTTATTGTTAGTGGAAAATGTTGCTAGTTTGTTTATTAAAAAAGGCATTTCGTAACCTCATGACTTGTAAAAAAGCATAAAAGCATCTAAACTATAGTAGACTATGAATCAGAAAAGAGGAATTTCAATGGAATTATTAAGTTTAACAGTAGGACGCCTACAAGAGAACGTGTATTTTTTAATTGATGAAAATAAAGAAACATTAATTTTTGACCCAGGTGCACAAGCAGAGGATATTAAAGAATTAATTGAAGAAGAAGGATTGAAGCCAATTGCGATTGTGTTAACACATGCGCATGGAGACCACATTGGAGCAGTAGACGAATTAAGAAAAGCATACAACATTCCAATGTATATGAATGAAATTGAAAAAGAATTTTTAACGAATACAGATTTCAATCGTTCATTATATTCAAACGAAAATATTACGGTAGAGCCTGCTGACGGATACTATCCAGCAGACTTAGGAAAATGGAAAATTGGAAGTTTTGAGCCTGAATTAGCGTTAATTCCGGGACATTCTCCAGGTAGTACAGTGTTTATCTTCAAAGATAATGGATTTGTTATTGGAGGAGACGTTCTATTTAAAGGTAGCGTCGGACGTAGCGACTTCTCATATGGTAGTCATATGACATTAATGGCAGGAATTGAACAATATTTATTACCGTTACCAGGAAATACGGTTGTTTTCCCAGGACATGGAGAACCAACAACATTACAAGATGAAATTGCAAGTAACCCGTTTTTAAATGGAGCAACTAGATAGAACTCAGTAGGAGAATTCAAAATGATTTTTGATACACATACACATTTAAATGTAGAGCAATTCGAAGGAGAAGAAGCAGACGTTATTAAGCGTGCAAAGGAATTAGCCGTTACACGTTTTGCGGTTGTCGGATTTGATACACCAACGATTGAAAAAGCTCTCCAATTAAGTGAAACATTTGAAGAAGTAGTGGCGATTGTAGGATGGCATCCGGTTGAAGCACATGCCTATACACCAGAAATTGAGAAAACATTAATCACACAATTAACTCATCCAAAAGTAGTGGCAATGGGGGAAATGGGATTAGATTATTACTGGGATGACTCTACACCTGAAGAACAAGAACGAGTATTCCGTCGCCAAATTGCCATTGCCAAAGAAATGAAATTACCGATTGTCATTCATAATCGTGATGCGACAGAAGATTGTTATCGTATCTTAAAAGAAGAAGATATTCGAGATATCGGCGGAATTATGCATAGTTACAATGGCGATGTGGAATATATGAAACGTTTCTTAGATTTAGGAATGCATATTTCTTTTAGTGGAGTTGTGACGTTTAAAAATGCTCCACAAGTTCGTGAGTGTGCGAAAATCGTTCCACTAGATCGTTTTTTAGTTGAAACAGATGCCCCTTATTTGGCCCCTGTTCCGTATCGTGGAAAGAGAAACGAAACAGGATATACTCGCTATGTTGTTGAAACAATTGCTAAGGAAAGAGAAATGGCTTGGGAAGAAATTGCTAAAGCATCGACAGAAAACGCAATGAAGCTATTTCGATTTGAAGAAAGAGGATTAAAATGAATCCAATTATAGTAGTAGAAGGGCGAGATGACACTCGTCGATTAAAGGAAGTTTTTCCAGAAATTGAAACGATTGAAACGAATGGTTCAGCTATTGATGATGAAACACTTGCATTAATTAAAAAGGCAAGTGAAATTCGAGAAGTCATTGTGTTTACAGATCCAGATTATCCAGGACAAAGAATTCGTTCGATTATTCAAGAAGCGATTCCGACGGTAAGTCATGCTTTTATTGAAAGAGAAGAAGCCGTTCGAAAAACGAATCATAAAAGTCTTGGGGTAGAACATGCTAGCGATGAAAGTATTCAAAAAGCATTGGAGCATGTGTATAAACCAGTAGCAGACATTCAAGAAGAGATTGCTCAATCGGTGATTTTAGAACTAGGACTGATTGGCTATCCTCACTCGTCTTATTTAAGAAAAGAAGTGTCTAAAGAATTACGAATTGGACATACAAATGGAAAGCAATTAACAAAACGATTGAAATTATTTGGCATTTCAGAGCAAGAATTACGAAATGCGGTACAAATTGTACAGGAAAGGAGCTAAAAAGATGTTTGAAAAAGATATTGCCACGCCGACTCGAACACGTGAAATTATGGAACGTCATGGTATTAAAGTGAAGAAGAGTTTAGGGCAAAACTTTTTAATTGAACCGAATATTTTAACAAAAATGTTAGATGTGGCAGATGTTAACAAGGAAACAAATGTCATTGAAATTGGACCAGGGATTGGTGCATTAACGCAACGCTTAGCAAGAGCTGCTAAAAAAGTCTTAGCCTTTGAAATTGATGGACGTTTAATTCCAGTATTAGAAGATACTTTATCAGATCATGATAATGTCACTGTGATTCATGAAGATATTTTAAAAGTTGATTTAGAAACAGTGATTCAGGAACACTTCAATGTGGAGGAGAGATTACTAGTTGTTGCAAACTTGCCGTATTATATTACGACACCGATTATTATGAATCTCTTAGAATCAGGTTTACCAATTGATGGATTTGCAATGATGATGCAAAAAGAAGTGGCAGAAAGAATGACTGCTCAACCAAATTCAAAAGCTTATGGCTCATTAACGGTGGCGATTCAATATTGGTGCCATGCCAAAATCGGATTTATTGTTCCTAAAACAGTTTTTAATCCAGCACCAAATGTAGATTCAGCTATTTTAGTATTGGAACGTAGAGAAGAACCTCTAGTAATGGTCAAAGATGAAGCGTTCTTCTTTGATTTAGTAAAAAATAGTTTTGTCCAACGTAGAAAAACATTATGGAATAATTTGGTCAAAGCTTATGTGCCAGGAAAACTAACAAAAGAACAAATTCAAGAAGCGTTGAACTCTGTTTCGATTGAACCAAATCGTCGAGCAGAAACACTAACTATTGAAGAATTTGCAGCCTTATCAAATCAATTACAACAATTTGTAGGAGAGTAACAATTGTTCATGGAAAAAGAACGAAGATGTGATACATTTGTGTGTAATTGTTTTTGAAAGGATGGAGAAAAATGGAACAATGGGTTCAACGAAGTAAAGGAATTTTATTAACCTTTGGATTAGCAGTATTAGCTGTTATTTTAGGAGACGTAATGCCGGTTATTGGAAGTGCGGTATTTGCGATTATTTTTGGGATGTTAGTAAGTAATTTCTATACATTACCAAGTGATTTTAAACCAGGAATTAATTATTCCGCTAAAAAATTATTACATTATTCGATTATTGCATTAGGGTTTACAATGTCATTTGCTCAAGTGCAACAAACAGGATTAGAGTCTTTACAAGTAACACTGGTTACGATTGTAGCAGCTTTCTTAACAGCAGCTCTTGTAGGAAAATGGTTAGGATTGTCAGATCATTTACGAACATTAGTAGGGTTTGGGACAGCGATTTGTGGAGGTTCTGCAATTGCAGCAGCTTCGCCAATTATTAAAGCAGATGATGAGGAAATTGCCTTGTCGATTTCAACGATTTTCTTATTTAATATTATTGCTGTGTTCTTATTCCCGTTTTTAGGACATGTGTTACAAATGACAGATGCACAATTTGGATTATTTGCAGGGACAGCAATTAATGATACTTCAAGTGTAGTGGCAGCTGGTTATAGTTATAGTAGTGGAGCAGGGGATATTGCTACCATTGTAAAATTAACACGTGCGTTAATGATTTTACCAGCTTGTTTAATTTTGTCACTTATTGAGGCAAGACGTCAAAAGAAATCTGGGGAATCTGTAAATTGGAAGAAAATTTTCCCAATGTTTATTTTATGGTTTTTAGTTGCCTCTGTTGTGACAAGTGTGGGAATTTTCCCTAAAGAATTTATCCCATATGCAAAATTAGCTTCTAAATGGTTAATGGCAATGGCATTAGCAGGAATTGGTTGCCAAGTATCATTTAAGAGTTTCCGTGAAGCGGGAGCTAAACCGATTGCTACAGGGTTGGCAACTTGGTTTGTAGTAGGAGCGACTAGTTTGTTTATTCAATATTTTGTAATGAAGTAATCCCTGAATGAAGGAGAGTTTATGAAGCGCCTATTAAGTTTAGGATTTTGGATAGGGTTGATTTATATTTTGATTTTTTCGAAGGTAAATGCGGTTCAATCGTTTGTAAATACTTCGATGGTTGGAGTTTATTTACATGTGGTGATGATTTGCTTGTTGATAATCGGATTTTTTGCCTATCTATTAAGAATCGTACATTTCTTATTTGTGTCGTAGAATAGAAAAAACCAAAGATTTGTTTTGAATAGCAACGGACGCCAGCAGCTTCGCAAAAGCGAATCTCATGGCTAAAATTTGAGCCTAGGGTCTCAAATTTTCCGGCAACTAAAACCGCTGCTGCGGTTTTGGTTGCTTTTGCTATTAAAACAAATCTTTGGTTTTTCTATTTAGTTTTTGAAGTAGTGACGGACGCTAGTAGACCTGCGGTCTCATGGCTAAAATTTGAGACTTTTGGACAGCCTCACACCTGAACTAAACTAATTTTGTCGGGACATTTTAACTTGTGCTTGACAGCGATAACTTCAGAGAAATTAAACTTTATTTCTTGAGGAATTTTCAAGCCTCCAACCTACAATCCAGCTAAGGACTAAAAGATAATTTTCAAGTGCACCAATAGCATTGACTGAGTGATGATATTGAAGATAGCTAAGGAAATGATTAGTCCCAATCCCAAGGCCTCCAATAATCAAAGCCATTAGAACAGCTCTCAAATAAAACCAATCATACTTGAGATTGACAGCGATCAGAATCACAAGGACTGCTATATTCCAAATACCAATCTCCCTCTGCCATCCGACAGAAATACCGTACCCCGAATGACTTCCCATATAAGTTGGAAAGAATAGCTGAAAAACAATAGCACCAGTCATGGCGAGGATGACTAGGATAAATAGGACTCTTAAAAATTTGTTCATAAAGTTGCTCCTAACCTTTTTTAAATTTTCCCTACAAAACTAACATAAATGATAGATACTTTCAATAATTATGAGAATCGGATTATTTACGCTGTAGCCTTTTTTTATTTTCATTTTTGGACATACTTATTCAATATTAACCTCTGTTCCCAAAAAAAGGCAGACTATCCCCTTAAATTTTCGCATTTTTTAAAGTTATACAATTATTAAGCAACCCAACTATTCAATTGCTCTATTTCTACTTCTGTTTGCGAAGGTTGTCCAGTCTATGTGGCGGGCGTTGCACCAGTGAGCGGTTGTGTGTGGAAGAATGATGTCTGTTTGGCGTAATGCTTCGGTTTTTGAAATGCCTAATAGGGTGTAAATATTTTTCAATTGATTCTTCCAGTCATTAACGGTTTGTATGGCTGTTGGTAGGGAGTCTTGTGGGCGAATTAGGTGTAAAAATTCTCCAGACATTCCTACAGCACTTGCTCCTAGGGCAAGGGATTTTACGATATCTAATGGTGAATGAATGCCCCCAGAAGCAATGAGTTCACAAGATAAATCATAACCTTCTACTAAGGACTGAACCGTTGTTTGTCCCCAGTCTTCTAATTCATCAAATAAAGTATCTTCTCTTCGAGCATTTTCAATGGCTGCAAAATTTGTGCCTCCACGTCCACTAATATCAATCGTTTGAACTCCGATATTGATTAGTTCTTGTATTGCTTCTCTACTAAATCCAAATCCGACTTCTTTGACAATAACGGGAACGTCTACATTAGTTACGATTTCCTCAATATTTTTTAACCAATAATGGAAAGAGCGATCGCCTTCTGGCATCACTAATTCTTGTAACGTGTTCACATGAATTTGAATTCCATTTGCTTCAATGAGGTCAATTGCTTTTTTAGCAGATTCAACCGTATAATGGGCTCCTAAATTCGCCAATACAATTCCGTTAGGATTCTCTTTTCGAATAATGGTGAAGCTTTCTGCAGTAGAAGGGTCTTTCATGGCAATACTCATCGATCCAGTTGCCATCGCAATTCCTGTTTCATGTGCCAATTGTGCTAGGCGTTGATTAATGAGAGTTGTTCGAGGACTTCCACCAGTAATCGCATTAATGAAAAATGGAGTTTCTAAAGTGAAGCCTGCCATTTTTGTTTGAAGAGAAACTTCATTTACAGCCATTTCAGATAGAGGATGATGGACAAAACGAGTTTGTCGTAATTCTAAATTCGACTGGGATTGATATTGTTGAGTTGCATGACCCACATGTTCATCTTTTCTTTTCATTTGTTGTGTATAGGCTTGTGTCATGAGAGCTCCTTTCTAATAGCGCCTTTTGAAGGGGCTATTTCTAAGTTTAGTGGAAGAATACCAGCTTTTTCCCATTGGGTTGTGATGGTGTCTTCTTGTTGAGGTTTTGTAATAAAGCAAATCCCACAATCGCCTCCGCCAGCTCCAGAAGTTTTGGCACTGGCGTTTTCTTGAAGTGCAATTTGACAAAGTTTTGTTAAGGATGGAGTTTCGAGTACAATATTCATCTCTTTAGCAAAGTCTAATAAGAGAGCTCGATTATCCGTAATTCCTTGTAGAAATACTTCTGTATCTTCGTTTGTTAAAGCAGTCGTTATTTGTTTTAAAATTGTTGTGTTTTGTTTTAAAAATTGTTGGTAATACGCATCCTTTTCCGCTTGCGTTCTTGTATGAGTGACAGATGATACGAACGAAGAAGTGTCGGCTTTTTCTTTTGTCCATCCAACAAGCATTTTTAGCGCTGTTGGTAAAGATAATGGCTGAATGACTAAGCCAGTCCATTTTTTATTGACAACTTCTGAAATGGAATGCTGTTGTAATTGCTCTTGAATCCATGTTGCATCGATTCGTTGATATAAAATGATACCTCCAAAGGCACTAGAAGCAATATCTCCTAAGGAACCATTACTACCAAGCAGAGTATTTGTAATAGCTGCTAATTTGTAAACGAGTAGAGGTTCAACAGGAATATGATGCCATTGTAAAATAGTGTCAATGGTCGCAACAACAACAGCTCCACTAGAGCCAAGACCAAATTTGATATTCGAGTGAACATCGTCTAATTGGCTTGTCACTTTCAAATGATAGAGCTCTTCATTCCAATAGTTTCGTTGTTTCGCATAAGTTTCAGCAACTTCAATCGCAGTAGTCATTAATGTATATGGATGATTTTCTTCGATTATTTGTAAAAGTTCTTGTTCTCTTTTCCAATGAAGCGTTAAATCCGGTTGTTGAGTGGAATAGATTGTTCCAACTTCTTCAAGAGAAGGAGTTAAGTCAACGGTTAAATAGCGATTGACAGCTGCAATAAGTGCCGGTTGTCCTGGAGTAACGACTGCATATTCACCAGCGATAAATAATTTTCCAGGAGCAGTAGCTTGAATATTCATAATGATGTTCCTTTTTGATTGAAATGTTGAATGCTTTCTTGCCATTCTTCTTCTGTTAGAGTTCTCATTGCTTCTCCTGGAAGAGAGGAAATGAGTTTTTCAGAAGCAAAATATTGTTCGAAATGGTCACGAACTTTGTCTAAATCACTCGCTTTACAAAGAACTTTTACATTCGGACCAGCATCCATTGTGTAATAAGCAGGAATTCCTAATACTTCACGTAAGTAAACGACTTGTTGCTGAGCAATCAGACTATCTGGTTCAAAATAACAAAACGGAGGTTGACTTGCTAGCATTGTCGCATGCATTTTCATTCCGTTAAATTCGGCAATTTCTCCCATTCGAGTAAAGTTTTTCTCTTGTATAGCTGTTTTAATCTCTTCTAAATCAGTTTTTGCACTTTCTACCCATGCAGGATAGAAAGGAGAAGTGGCAACTGTTTGTTCCATTCCAATACGGCTGGAGATTTTTTTAGCAGCACCATTAACAACGACGATGAGCATTCCAATATCCCAAGAAGCATCGTCAATAGGAATCGCCATACTATCTTCTGAATTCGTTCCTTGATTCCATTCAACAAAGCCACCAAATAAACTTCTCGTAGAACTTCCACTTCCACGACGAGCATATGTTGATAATTCACTTCTTGATAAATCCCATCCCATTGCTTGATGCATCGCTCCTGCTAAAGCGGCAAAAGCTGAAGCAGAACTTGCTAAACCAGCTGCAGTAGGAACAAAGTTATAACTCTCAATACGAGCAAATCGTGTTTCCTTTGCAGGAATACGGAATAAATCTAAAAAATTTGAAATTTTTTGTGTTTCAGCTTCTTGTTGCAAAACATTATTTAAATAAAATTCATCTTTTTCTAAAGTTTCATCTAAAGTAATTTTTGTATCGGTATAAAAAGCCTCTAATGTGAGGGATAAGCTACTATTCATTGGAAGAAATAATGCTTTATCCTTTTTCCCCCAATATTTAATCAGTGCAATATTTGTATGTGCACGTGCAATTCCTGTTGTTTTCATATAAGCTCCTTTTTATTCATTGGAAAATGAATGTGTCCATGTTTGTACAGCTCCCGCTTCTTGTAAAGCTTCAGCAATTTTTTCAGCTTCTTCAAGATTTACTGCAAGAGCAATCATACAGCCACCTAGTCCGCCACCTGTCATTTTGGCACCAATCGCTCCATTTTCAAGGGCCGTTTGAACAAGATGGTCTAATGTTTCGTTTGATACTTCTAATTGTTGAAGAAGTGCATGGTTTTGAGTCAGAAGACTTCCTAATGTATCAACGTCTCCTTTTGCTAGACAAGTTTTAGCAGTGTGTACTAGTTCTCCAATTTCTTCAATGATTTTTTGAGTAGAAATGGGTTCTTGTTGGATTTTTTCTTGTACAGCTTGAACAGCTTTTAGTGTTTGCCCTGTGATACCTGTATCTGCCACAATTAAAGTTCCTTTTAGTTGAATGGACAGAGGTTGTAAAGCTTCTCCTTTTATAAAAAATACAGCTTCTTTTCCACTAGTCGTTGCTGTATCAATACCGCTTGGATTTCCATGAGCGATTTTTTCAGAAGCTTGTACAATTTCAAATAATAGTGTATCGCTTAAAGGAACATTGTAATAATCAAACAATCCTCTCACTACCGCTACTGAAACAGCTGCGCTTGATCCCATGCCACGTTCTGCAGGAATCGAAGAAGTAATCGTAATCTCAATAGAAGGTGCTTGTACGAAGGATGCTTCGCCTTTTTCTACTTTCCCATTATTCCAATACGAACGAGTAGTGGGAATAATTCCTAATTCAGGACGAAGTTGTTCAATTTGATTCAATGCTTCATGAATTGTAAATTTTAAACTTTTTAATACTTCCGGCATTTCATAAGCTAAACCACTATAAAAGTCGCAATGAATGCTTAGCGGATGAGAGCTTGGTTGAATATCTGCTTGAACCGACACACCGGAAAAAGGAATCGCAATCGCAGGTTGATGATGGACGACTGCATGTTCCCCCATTAAAATGACTTTTCCAGTAGACTGTCCCATACCGGAAGCTGTTGTATATTCCATGATAAAACTCCTTCATAATTTCTCTTATTTATCATACTAAAAACCACTAAAGGTGTAAACGAACAAGCGAGGATTTAACGGAATTTTAAAGACCCAATCGTTAGTCATCCTAAAAAATCTATGGTAAAATACGCAAGAAAAGGAATTCAACAAAAGGAGAGAATCGTTGTGACAGACACATCGACGTATTATCATATTAGCCGAGATGAATGGAAACAATATCAAAACGCTCATCACTTGGCACTAACATTACACGAATTAGAACATTTAACATCATTGAATGATAGAATTTCATTAATTGACGTACAAGAAGTATATGCACCCTTATTAGATTACTTTGATATCTATTATCAAAAACACGGGCAAATTCATGAACAAGAACAATATTTCTTAAAACAACCGAAGAAGAAAGTTCCGTTTATTATTGGAGTTTCAGGAAGTGTGGCAGTTGGGAAAAGTACAACAGCTCGTTTAATGCAAACAATGCTCCAACAAAAATATCCAGAATTAACTGTTGAGTTGATGACAACCGATGGATTTTTATGGCCAACAAAGGATTTGGTGGAAAAAGGGATTTTACACCGAAAAGGATTCCCAGAAAGTTATGATATGGAATCATTAGTGAATTTCTTATTAGCTATTAAAACAGGAGAAGAAGCTGTCGAAGCGCCCGTTTATTCTCATGAAATTTATGACATTATTCCAAATGAAAAACAAGTGATCTATCCACCTGATATTTTAATTGTTGAAGGAATTAATGTATTACAATTACCACCAAATCGAGAAATTTACGTCAGTGATTTCTTTGACTGGTCAATTTATGTAGATGCAGAAGAAAATCTGATTGAAAAATGGTACTTAGAACGTTTTGAATTATTAATGGAACGAGCAAAAACTCAACCCGATAATTTTTATTACCAGTTTGCGATTGGAGACCGAGAAGAAGCGATTGCTATGGCAAAAGATGTATGGAAAAAAACGAATTTGAAAAATCTAAAGGAATACATCTTACCAACAAAAGGACGTGCAGACTTTATTTTGCATAAAACATACGGACATCATATTGACTATGTCCAAGTAAAGAAATACTAAAAAATGGAAAAAGAACTCGCAGGATGAATGTCTCTGTGGGTTCTTTTTTTGAATGGAAGGATAATACATGGAAAATAAGAAAATTTAACAAAAACCCGAACGAATTTTATAAATATTTAAGGTAATTTTCGTGATTTTCTGCTACAATATAGATAATAAGACTAAGGAGGCTTTTTATGTCAACAAGAACCACTTCGTTAGAAAAAATTATTGTATTAGATTTTGGAAGTCAGTATAATCAACTGATTACACGTCGTATTCGTGAGTTTGGAGTATTCAGTGAGTTACTTCATAATGATATTACAGGCGAAGAAATCAAAAAGCATGGAAATGTAAAAGGGATTATTTTCTCTGGAGGACCTCATAGTGTATACGAAGCGGGTGCTTTTACAGTAGATCCTGAAATTTTTGAATTAGGAATTCCAGTATTAGGAATCTGTTATGGAATGCAGTTAACAACTCATTTATTTGGAGGAACTGTTGAATCTTCACCGACAAGAGAATATGGTCCTGCTAAAGTAGAAGTATTTAATACAGATTCAGGAATTTTCCAAGGATTGTCTACTTCAGAAGAAGTCTTAATGAGCCACGGTGACAGAATTACAGCTATCCCTAAAGGTTTCACTGTAACAGCTTCGAATGACCACACACCATTTGCAGCATTTGAAAACCCAGAACGAAATATTTATGGCGTACAATTCCATCCAGAAGTACGTCACAGTATTCATGGAAATGATATGTTGAAAAACTTCGTGTTCAATATTTGTGGTGCAACAGGTGATTGGACGATGGCAAACTTCATTGAGATGGAAATTGAAAAAATCCGTGAAAAAGTTGGCAATAAAAAAGTATTATTAGGTTTATCAGGTGGAGTTGATTCAAGCGTTGTAGGTGTTCTATTACAAAAAGCAATCGGCGACCAATTAACGTGTATTTTTGTAGACCACGGCTTACTTAGAAAAGACGAAGGCGACCAAGTAATGGAAAGCCTCTCTGGGAAATTTGGATTAAATATTATCCGAGTGAATGCCCAAGAACGTTTCTTATCCAAACTAAAAGGTGTTAGTGATCCAGAACAAAAACGTAAAATTATTGGAAATGAATTTGTTTATGTATTCGATGATGAAGCCGCAAAATTAACGGATGTGGATTTCTTAGCACAAGGAACTTTATATACAGATATTATCGAATCAGGAACAAAAACAGCTCAAACCATTAAGTCTCACCACAATGTGGGAGGACTACCAGAAGATATGCAATTTGAATTAATTGAACCTCTGAACACACTATTCAAAGACGAAGTCCGTGCCTTAGGAACAGCATTAGGCATGCCAGATTCAATCGTATGGCGCCAACCATTCCCAGGACCAGGACTAGGCATTCGAGTACTAGGAGAAGTAACTGAAGAAAAACTAGAAATCGTACGAGAAAGTGATGCCATCTTAAGAGAAGAAATTGCTAAAAACGGACTTGAAAGAGATGTATGGCAATACTTCACAGTCTTACCAGGAATCCGCAGTGTCGGAGTAATGGGAGACGGAAGAACCTATGATTACACAATCGGCATTCGTGCAGTGACAAGTATCGATGGTATGACAAGTGACTTCGCACGCATCTCATGGGAAGTCTTACAAACAATTAGTGCAAGAATTGTGAATGAAGTAGGACATGTGAACCGAGTTGTGTATGACATTACAAGCAAACCACCTGCTACGATTGAGTGGGAGTAGGATGGGGAATTGTTTTAATAAACTGATTTTTTATTTAATTTGAAAATTTTAATAAATATAATTTATTAGTAACATAGTATGAAAAATTGTAACTGAAGAAAGTTGATATAAATGATAATGATGTCAGAGTTAAACTGGTAAAGAGTTAAAGGTTGGTACGATTAAGAAGAATAATAGGAAAATAACTACAGTATGAATAATGATATGGTGTTGTAGTGACAATTTTAGAGAGTATTTTTTTATGATACTCTCTTTTTAGATGCAATTTAGTATTTGAATTTGTTGTCAAAAGATTTAATAAAAAAAGGAAAATATTTTATAATATCTACTAAATAGATTAAAATGTGGTAAGGAGAATTTATTGCCTTTGATGTTGATGGAAATTTAATATGTTTAGTGAGAATGAATCGTAAAAGTAGAAGCTATGACAATCCTTATTATAAACTATATGAGAATTTAAAAAGGATATTTCTTGAGGGTGGGAATGATTATGAGTCCTTACTAAACGCTGCAAAGAATATAAATCAAAAGCCCGGAATATTGTAGAGAAATTTAATTTTCAGATAGTAAAGATGATAATCTCAGTGTAGATGTTCCTTTAGAAACTATATCAAGAGCTTTCGAGTTAGACATGAGCAAAGTGTATGCTGCATTAAGTAAAGATTTAGGAATCACCATAAAGAGTCCGGAACAAGCAGCAACTTACGTAAATGATGAAAGATATAGAAGATTCAATATATTAATTGATAAGAAATTTAATGATTCTGTTCTTGTAGAGTTGTTAAATTGTTTTGAAAAACGTGATGATAAGAGAATTGAAGAACTTGTTACAGATGAAGCGGCAATACGAACTATTTTTGAATATATTTTAGGTATTATATGGTACAAGGTAAGCGAAAGACAGGGAAATATTTTTGATTTCATGAAATTATCATTAGAAGCAAATTTATTACCTAAGACACATGCAGCCGGAGGCTATGCAGATATTATATATGAATATGAGGCATGTATTTCTTATCCAAAGCATTCGTTGCTACTTGAAGCGACACTTGCAGATGGCTCTAATCAAAGAAGAATGGAAATGGAACCTGTTTCAAGACATTTAGGAGATTATAGAATTAGATTTAATAATCTATTTGATTATAGCCTATTTGTAAGCACATACTTAGATAAAAATGTGATCTCAGATTTTAGGTATAGAAAGATAATTCCATATACTAGAGATGAAGAAACTATCACAGGCATGAAGATTATTTCAATGGATACAGATTCTCTTAAGAAGATAATTGAAAAAGAGTTAATTATAAGTATCTCTATGAAGTATTTGATAAGTATCATGAAATGTCATTAGAAACGATAGATTGGCATGATGGGATGATAAAAGAGGCTACTGGAGAGTATAAGGCATAAGTCCTTATGTAATATTAATGGAGGATGTTAAATTTGGAAGAAAAAGATGTATTAAAACGGTTAATAAAAAATGATTCTTTATTCAATATGATTGGCGTAGTTGTCAAACGATATGATATTCTTCCAAATAACAAAGAACATATTGGTGCATATATAGAATATCAAGATATACAAGAGCTTAGAGATGGATTTGTTGAAGAACTATCAGACAGTATTGTTGATTGGATTTATAGTTCGGAAAAATATAAAGAAATCAAGGATGAGTTAGTTAAAAATGGTAAATCTGAGGCGTCAGCTTCGCAATATATTGGCAGAAAAGCTAAAAATAAATTTAGAGCTAATAAAAATAGTGAAAATATTTTAATACAAGGTCAAATGGGAGAATTGCTGTTATATCATTTCATCCAAAAATGTATGAAAGCAGTTCCTTTGCTTAGAAAAATGAATATAGCAACATCACCCGACCATGAAAGATTTGGAGCGGATGCAATACATTTTAAAATAGAAAATGGCAAAAATATAATCATATTAGGAGAAGCAAAAACATATACATCTAAATATAAATTTAATGAAGCGTTTTCTGATGCTATAGATAGCATATTAAATACATATAATAAGCATAGATCAGAGGTGGAGTTATATGTACATGAAGATTTTTTAGATGATGAGATGAATAAAATTGCTGAAAAATATCTAAATAATACATTGAAGCCTGTAGAAATTCAGCTGGTAAGTATAGTGACTTATAATGAGTTATCCAAAATCAACAAAACAGATGAGGATACCATTAGAAAGGATATTGAAAAAATAATCGAAGAAAGATATAAAAATTTTGACAATAATAAGATTGATATTAGTAAAAATCCAATATTGTCGAGAATTACTTATATAGTATTTCCTGTTTGGGATTTAAAAGAACTAGCTGAAAAATTTCAGAAACTAATATAGAGGAAGGAAGGGTTCGCTTCATGAAACAACTAAAGAACAATATTCTTGAGCAATGGTTAAATGTTGAATTTACTTCAGTTGCGTATAAAATGGGACTGATAAATGCTGATAGAGTAGTTAGCTATGATGAAACATTAATATACAAATCTATTAGATGCCTAGATTATGAATCTATTATGGTTACTTCCCCCGATGTTAATTATATTATTACTGTTATTGGTCTAATGTGGGAACATATTAATTTTGAAGAATATGATTTGAGAAAAATCATCGTAAAATTTTTATCCAGAATAGGTTATCCAACCTCAGCTATTATATGTGATGAGAATTTTGATAGAGCTACTTGTGAATTTACTGTTTTAGATAGTTATATTGATGAGATAACAGCAACAATAAATCAGTTAAATAATGAGGTTAATATAGGTAGTCGGAAGTATTTACTAACAAATTTTCAAAAGAAAATTTGGGATAGCATGGATAATGATAAGATTTTGGGGATTTCTGCACCGACTTCTGCAGGAAAATCATTTGTAATTCTATTAAAAATAGTAAATAGATTGCGAGCTGAAAATATTGACATTATATACATCGTTCCTACTTTGAGTCTACTCAACCAAGTAATGGAGGACTTTAATCGTGAATTAAAAGCAAATGGTGTTGAGAATTATTGGATTACTAATTCTTTTGATGAAAAACAAGTAAAAGATAGAAAGAATATCTATGTAATGACACAAGAAAAAGCTATTGCAGCATTTGATAATTTTGATGAGGCGTTTTCTAAAAAATTGATACTTGTGGCAGATGAGATTCAAAATATAGAGAGGATTGAAGAGGACTCAGATCAAAGAGCGAAAATATTATTCGATACATTAGTAGAATTTAGGTACAAAGAGAATGTTGACCAAATTATTATTTCTGGTCCTAGGATAGAAGAAATTGATAAAGTAGGAGAGAGTATTTTTGGTATTGAGACTATTAATCATACGACGAATATTAGCCCGGTTTTAAATTTGACTTATAGTATTAAGAAAAAAGATAAAAGATATTTTTTAAAACAGTACTGTACTATTACTAAAAAGCCATTAGTAATAGAGATTGAAAATACTAATCTTATAAAGTGTTATGGCAAGAAAATATATACTAATGATTATTTGGAATATTTGGGTTGTATTGTGAATAAAATTGGTAGGAATTCACAAAATATTATTTTTGCACCGACATCATCAACTGCGAGAAAAATAGCTGTTGCGTTAGAGTTTCCTGTAACACAATGTAATTTAGACTTAGTAGAATATTATCGAAATTCTGTAAGTGAAAATTATTCTTTATGTGAAACACTTATAAAAGGTGTTGCATATCACCATGGGAAATTACCTATGCATGTGAGAAGAACTTTGGAGGTGGCTATAGCGAATAAAAATGTATCTAATGTTGTATGCACTACTACGCTACTTCAAGGAGTAAATTTGCCTGCACAAAATATATTTATTAGGAACCCTCATTTATATATTAAGAAGACTTCGGAAGCGGTAGAATTAACGAATTATGAAATGGCTAATCTTCGTGGCAGAGCGGGAAGATTATTAAAAGATTATGTGGGAAGAACTTTTGTAATGGATGAGGATTCATTCGCAGCAACAGAAGGTTATGAGCAATTAGAATTATTTGAGGATGAAAGTAAAGAATTATTGACTGGTTATGAACAAAGATTTCAAGAGTATAAATGGGAAATTGAAGATGCTCTTAAGAATGACAAAGTTGTGGATGAAACCATGAAAAAATATGGATATATAATATCATACATAAGACAGTCAATTTTAAGATATGGAAAAGATTCAAAATATAGAATGGATAATGTAGGAATAAAACTTACGCAAAAACAGGTAGCTGCAATAATCTTAAAACTTGAAAACTTAACTATACCAAAAGAAGTATGTTATAAAAATCGATATTGGGATCCGTTTGTTCTAGAAAAAATTTATACGGATTTTGACTTGATTGTGCCTAAAACTCCATTTGAAAAAGGTGCGAAAAACAAACTAGATAAGATACTCAAATGGCTTAGAGATAAAGAAGAAACAGCATTTATGTATAATAAATATATCCCCTCTTTATATCGGAATGGAAGATCAAGAAGTATAATGGTTTCACTTGGATTAGATTGGGCTAACGGAATGAAGTTGTATGATATATTTAATAATGATAGATACAAAGGGGATAGTGGTGCAGAAAAAATTGATGAAACAATAGAGTTGTTGCAACAAACAATATCTTTTAATATTCCTTTGTTATTAAAGCCTATATATGATATAAAAAATCCAGAGAGTAGTTTTTTGGTTTGTATGCAATTAGGTGCAATAAATAATATTGCAAGATCGATGATTGAAATGGGGATTCCGCGTGAGACATCACTTTATTTATTTGAAAAAATTTTTCTGGATTTTAAAGAAAACGAAAAAAGTGAATGGTCAGAAGAAAACATAAGAGAAATAATTAAACAACATTATGATAATCTCCCGTTTTGGATACAGGTTCAGTTGAATTTTATTAAATGATGATATAGCTTTGTGTTTGCAATATGCTTGCAAAAAATCAGATAAACAGAAATAAAACGGAGAATAAGGCTAAATTTGATAATAAAAACCTTGATTTTACGACATTTATACAAAACAATATCAATGAACATATCGAGTGGGAGTAGGGAATAATATTTAAGTATCCCTCAATTTATACCTAAGATATTTGGGAATAAGTTGGGAGATATTATTTCTAAATGACTATGGAGGAGTAGCGCATGATTAGAAATATAAAAATAGAAGATGCTGAAGCAATACAAAGGATATGTAATGTTTCTTTAGGGTATTCAGTATCTATTGAGATAGTCATGAGACAAATACAAAAACTATCAGAGGATGTAAATCATCATTATGTTTATGTATATGAAGATGAAAAGTTACAGAAAGTAGTTGGATTTGTGCATGCTGAAGTATATGAAAGTCTTTATTCTTATGCCGGTTTGAACATTTTGGGGTTAGCTGTTATGCCGGAGTTTCAAGGTAAAGGAATTGGCAAAGAATTAATGCGTTATTTAGAAGTAAATGCTAAAAATGATTCCGTTTCATTTGTTAGACTAAACTCAGCAGACTATCGTGTAGAAGCACATAAATTCTATGAGAGTATCGGATATGTATGCGATAAAACTCAAAAGAGGTTTATTAAGAGGTTGGATTAGATAATTTTTGGTTCGTTGAATGAATTAATTTATAAATAAGAGCGCACGGCTTTAAGGATAGAATCTTTTAGTTGTGTGCTTTTTTGTATGTATTGTTAAATAGTTGAGAAAATAATGTTATAATAACATCGGAAAATTGGAGAAAATGAATAAATTAACGAACACCATAATTAAGGAGTTGAAAGTGATGGCTCATTTCATTTTGTATCACACAGAAGATGGAAATTCAAAGATTAATCTTACCCTAAAAAATGGAACGATATGGTTAACTCAACTCCAGATTGCGGAATTATTTCAAACAACTCAACAAACTATCAGTCAACAGATCAAAAATATTTTGGAAGATGAAGAATTAGATGAAAAAGTGGTTATTAACTATCAATTTACAGCCACTAATCAAGGTGAGATAGAAGATGAACTTACAAAGGGTAAAGTAGCCTACTACAATCTTGATATGATTTTGGCGATAGGATATCGTGTGCAATCTCCACGAGGAATACAATTTAGAAAGTATGCTTCTACAACTCTAAAAGAATATTTCATTAAAGGTTTTGCTATGGATGATGAGCGGTTTAAACATTTAGGGGAAGACAATTATTTTAAAGGACTTTTAGAACGGATTCGTGATATTCATCTTAGTGAGAAAGTATTTTATCGTCAACTATTAGATTTGTTTGCAACATCCGTTGATTATAATAAGGATAGTGGTGAAGCTAAAAGATTTTTTGCTACGGTTCGAAATAAATTACATTTTCCTATATACCAACAAACAACAACTGAATCGGGTGATAATCAGGGAGTAAAACTTGTTAAAGGAGAACTTCCAACATATTCTGACTCCAAAAGACATTTGACTGAAAAAGAACTGAGTAGTTTTAATCAATTAGTTTCGGAATGTTTGGGTTTTGCAGAGAAAAAAGCAAAACAAGAATGTACGATGAGGATGAAAGATTGGAACTATCATATTGAGCAATTACTAAGTAAAATAGATGATAATATAGAGATTGGTGAAAAACTGTTTGGTGAATCAATAGAAATAAAAGATGAAACAGAACAGACAAATGATACTGAATATACTTTAAACCAAGTTGAAAATGACTGTTTAGGGGAATTGAAGAAGATAGAAAATATAGTAAAAAATAGAAAATAATGAGCAAAAACTCCTGCTGAAAATTTAGTCAGCAGGAGTTTTCATTCATACTTTCTCAACAACCTCACAAATCCTGTTAAAGCAATAATCCCTAATAATAAAATTTCCTTTGGCAGTTTTTAGAGGTGGAAGGGAGTGATTCCTTCTAATAACTCTATCACAAGCAGCAATTGCTTGATCTTTTAACTTCAAAAGTTCTTCTTGGCTAAATGCCCCTGACACTTCTGCCATCCAAAAGTACAATTCCCCACATTTGACAGAATAAGGGAATGGTTTAAGAGGATCTGATTGAGCACAATAACATTCGATTAGATGCCACCACTGTGTAGGTTTTGCTTCAAGATAATTCACTTCAACACCATGCTCTTTGGCATAAGTAATATATCCCTCACGTTCTTGTTGATAGCCTGACTTGATTAAAGATTCTGTTATCGGACAAGGAGTATCCTTTTTATCATAGTAAAAATTTTGTACTTGTTGATTGTTCATGATGTTTCTCCCTTAAAACTTTTATTGACTAATTATCCAATCCGTACATTCCGTTCATAAGTAACAACATGTTCCTTACAAAACTCTTCAAATTTTCTAGAGTCAAAATGTTTTCCAAATTCTTTTTTTAATTGTTTTTTAGTATCATGATTCAAAGGAATATTTAGATGATGCAAGAGATTAGTAAAGTTCTCTGCATCTAATAAGTAAGTGACTTCATAATCGTCCCCATAAAAAATATCGACATCATAATCTTCATATCCGATGATCGCTGACCCATCTGGATTAAGTGTGTACAAAAACGCACTGTCTGTCATCAATCATTCCCCTCCTTATAAGCAAATTATATCAATTCTAAAAGACACTTATCAATCAATTTTCTACGTCAAAAATAAACCAGACTTTCTCAAATAGTGGGATATGAGACCCCAAAGGGGGCTGCTATCGTCTCTTGCCACAATTTCAAAGAAAAGTCAGGTTTATGATGCCATTAGTGTACGCCCGCTTTAACCTATGCTATAATCAAGCAAAAAGTATTGGAATAAATTAGGAGACAGAATGTTGAAATTATTAAAAATTGATCGATTACTATTGGAAACGACAAAACTTCCCATGGTAAAAATTGATAGAGAATTATTTTTAAGAAAAGAATTAAGGGATCGATATCGTCCAGAAGTAGTTGAATTAGCGATTCAATATAATCCGGCATATGCAGGAATTCCAGTAGAAGAGATTAATCAAATTGCAAAGAGTTGTATTAAAGGAGAGGCTACTCAAGTAAGTACGATTTCTGCAGCAGCGGGACTTCCAGGTGGTTTTGCGATTCTTGGATCACTTCCAGCAGATTTGGCACAATATTTTGCTCATATTTTACGAGTGTTGCAAAAGTTAATTTATTTATATGGCTGGAGTGAACTGAATTTTGATGCCAAAGAAATGAATGAAGAAACGAAAAATTTACTCATTTTATTCATCGGAATCATGTTTGGGGTTAATAGTGCAGTAAACACGGTCCATGCTTTATCCGCGCAAATTGCAAAACAAGTTGCAAAAAAATTACCTCAACATGCATTTACAAAAGGATTCATTTATCCAATCGTTAAAAAAATTGCATCTATTCTCGGCGTTCAAATGTCTAAAAAAATCTTTGCTAATGGAGTGTCAAAAGCTGTTCCAGTTGTTGGCGCAGTAACTTCGGGCGCATTGACGTATATTACATTTAATGCCATGGCAGAAAAATTAAGAAAACACTTAGCAAAAGATGATTTAGCAAACATTGAAGTTTATAAAGAAAAATCAGCTCCTCAAGTAATCGATGCTGAATTTGTAGAAGAAATCGAATAAATCACTCCCCCTCTGTCGAATGATGGAGGGATTTTTTTGTGATATAGAGCATGAAGCAAATATATTGCAATGGTAGCGTTTAAATGATATGATGAAATACCTGTTGTTATGGGGATTTAATAGATTTTTTCGATTAGATTTTTTGTTTTAAAAATTATGTAAATTTCTATTGAATACTCTAACAAAGGTCTTAAAAAATTGTATCATTCCACTAAAGAAATTTGTAGCCAAACAGTCAAATAAAAGTGGTTATGAACGTTTTCAAAACTCAAAATGATAACCGTTTTTTCGGAATAATTCCTAAAATAAATAGAAAATAGTATAAAATAATGATTGATTTTTAAAATTTTCTTGACAAGCAAAAAAAGATATGTTAAATACTTGACGGTTATTTTTTGAAGGATTTTTGAAACGCCATTTTTCAAATTTTCTTTGGAAGAGAAAACTAGAAGGGAAGAATTATAAATGACACAATTTGATACACCAGAATACTTAGCAAAAGTGGATGCGTGGTGGCGCGCAGCTAACTATATTTCAGTAGCACAAATGTACTTGAAAGATAATCCACTATTACGTCGTCCTGTACAAAAAGAAGACGTTAAATTACATCCAATTGGACACTGGGGAACAATCGCAGGACAAAACTTTATTTATGCACACTTAAACCGTGCTATTAACAAATATGACTTAGATATGTTCTACATTGAAGGTCCTGGACACGGTGGACAAGTAATGGTATCTAACTCTTACTTAGACGGTTCATATACTGAATTATATCCAAATATTACGCAAGATGAAGCTGGCTTCAAACAATTGTGTAAAATTTTCTCATTCCCAGGAGGAATTGCATCACATGCTGCTCCTGAAACTCCTGGTTCTATTCACGAAGGTGGAGAATTAGGTTACTCATTATCTCACGCAACAGGTGCTATCTTAGATAACCCTAACGTAATTGCTGCTGCAGTTATCGGAGATGGAGAAGCAGAAACAGGCCCATTAGCAGCTGGTTGGTTCTCAAACACATTCATCAACCCTGTAAATGATGGTGCTGTACTTCCAATTCTTTACTTAAACGGTGGTAAAATCCACAACCCAACAATTTTAGCTCGTCGTACTGATGAAGAATTAACTCAATTCTTTAACGGTTTAGGATGGGATGCAATTTTCGTTGAAGGAACTGATCCTGAAAAAGTTCACCCATTAATGGCTGAAAAATTAGACGAAGCAATTGAAAAAATTCAAGCAATTCAAAAAGAAGCTCGTGCTAAAAAAGCTGAAGAAGCAACAATGCCTCATTGGCCAGTATTAGTAGTACGTACACCAAAAGGATGGACTGGTCCAAAAGAATGGAACAGCGAACCAATCGAAGGTGGATTCCGTGCTCACCAAGTTCCAATTCCAGTATCAGGTGAATCAATGGAACACATCGATGCATTATTAGACTGGTTGAAATCATACCGTCCAGAAGAATTATTCGATGAAAACGGAAAATTAGTAGAAGAAATTGCTGCTATTTCACCAAAAGGTGACCGTCGTATGAGCATGAACCCAATCACTAATGCAGGGGTTGTAAAACCAATGGAAATTACTGATTGGACTAAACATGCTGTTGATACTTCAACTCCAGGTGCTATCCAAAAACAAGATATGATTGAATTTGGTAAATTTGCAGCTGACTTAGTAAAAGCTAACCCAGAAAACTTCCGTATTTTCGGACCAGATGAAACTAAATCTAACCGTCTAAACGAAGTATTCAAAGCAACGAACCGTCAATGGGTTGGTCGTCGTGATGAAAGCTATGATGAATGGATTTCACCAGTTGGTCGTGTTATCGATTCACAATTATCAGAACACCAAGCAGAAGGATTCTTAGAAGGATATGTATTAACAGGTCGTCACGGATTCTTCGCTTCATACGAATCATTCTTACGTGTTGTAGACTCAATGATTACTCAACACTTCAAATGGTTACGTAAATCTAAAACTCACGCTCCATGGCGTAAAAACTATCCATCATTAAACTTGATTGCAACATCAACAGTGTTCCAACAAGACCACAATGGATATACTCACCAAGATCCAGGTTTATTAACTCACTTAGCTGAGAAAAAACCAGAATTTGTACGTGAATATTTACCAGCAGATACAAACAGCTTGATGGCAGTTATGGCTGAAGCTTTAAGTTCAGAAGATAAAATTAACTTAATCGTTTCATCTAAACACCCACGTCCTCAATTCTACTCAGTAGAAGAAGCTAAAGAATTAGTAAGCGAAGGATACAAAGTAATTGACTGGGCTTCAACTGTTAAAGATGGCGAAGAGCCAGATGTAGTGATTGCTGCTGCAGGTACTGAACCAAACTTAGAAGCATTAGCAGGTATTTCAATCTTGCATAAACAATTCCCAGAATTGAAAATCCGCTTCATCAACGTTGTAGATATCTTAAAATTACGTTCTCCAAAAGTTGACCCTCGCGGTTTATCTGATGAAGAATTCGATAAATTATTTACAGCTGACAAACCAGTAGTATTCTGCTTCCACGGATATGAAGGTATGATTCGTGATTTATTCTTTGATCGTAACAACCACAATGTTCATATCCACGGTTACCGTGAAAATGGAGATATTACAACTCCATTCGATATGCGTGTTCTTTCTGAAATGGACCGCTTCCACGTTGCAAAAGATGCTGCAGTTGCTGTATATGGTGACAAAGCTAGTGAATTTGCTGCGAAAATGGATGAAACAGTGGAATTCCACCACAGCTATATCCGTGAACACGGTGAAGATATTCCAGAAGTAGTAAGCTGGAAATGGGAAAACGTTAATAAATAATAACGATTTTGATTGAATAGGGCAGTCGTCTGACGATAGATTTCTATCTGAGGGCGAGCCCTATTTTTGTATAAAGATGAAACGAACTTCGAAACATAACGATTCGCTATTTTAAAATGGAAAATATACTTCTTTATTATATGTTCATCGGATATAGACAAATAAAAGAAGAGTTTGCTATAATATTCACATAAGTAAAGGGGAGTGAAAATGATGAGTAAAATGAAGTTTTTATTAGGTGCAATGGCGTTATCAACTTTTGTAGCAACAAACAATGTTCAAGCTGCTGAAAATGAAGGGATCATTCCAAAATGTGTAGTTCAAGAGAACGCTCTTGTTAAAGGGGATGCACATGTACCTGTATCGAAGTGTGGACAACCATTTAGATATAGTACGCCTGAATGGAAAGTTGAAAAAGATGGCAGCAAAGTATTATATCGTGATGGAAAACGTGCGTTAAAATGGCAAGCAGTCGATAATACTTGGGTATTTATTGGAGATAACTTTAAACCATTAAAAGGTTGGCAAGTATTACCAGTTGTTCAACAAGGGTTGATTAATGTTGTTGAAGGCGATGATATTCATACATCTGTACCAGATAAAGGTTATTTTTACTTTAATGAACAAGGCTATTTACAAGAAAAATGGGTGTTCGATGATGGACATTGGTACTACATTCCAGAACGTGGTGTTGTTTCAAAAGGTTGGGTAGAAGTAAAAGATAAATGGTATTATTTCGATACATCTGGAAGAATGCAAACAGGTTGGAAAATGCTGAATGGAGTTTGGTATTACTTAAATGAATCTGGTGCAATGGAAACTGGCTGGGTTCAAGTAGATGGAAAATGGTATTACTTCAACACTTCAGGTAGTATGCAAACAGGTTGGGTGCAATGGAATGATGCTTGGTATTATTTTGCACCATCAGGCGAAATGAAGACAGGCTGGGTTGAGTCATCAGGTAAATGGTATTTCTTAAAAGATAGTGGTAAAATGGCTGTTTCTGAAAAAACATCAGATGGTTATCAAGTAGATGCAACTGGAGCTTGGATTCGCTAGGAAAGCAGTTGACAGTTTCAAAGATTGTCAGTATACTGATAACAAATTAAATCGAGAGCAATGATCAAGCGCAGTAGAGACTAGCATCGGAGCAAAAAGAGAATTGTCGGTAGGTGCAAGACAATCCAACCTAGAATCGAAGTACACTTGAGAGCAAACTGTGGCAAACAGCGTCTATCCGCGATAAGGATTTGAGAGGTAGTTTTTAACTACAAAATGGGTGGTAACACGGCAAAGTCGTCCCTAATAGCTTTTGGGCTATTAGGGACTTTTTTATTTGCTAGAAAACTGTGTAAGAAAATTGCAACATTATAAGGAGGATTTGTATGAATATTATTGATGATTTAATGTGGCGTGGAGCCATTAATCAAATGACAGATGAAGAAGGTTTGCGTCAATTAACGCAAGAAAAGGCAGTCTCATTATACTGTGGTGTGGATCCAACAGGAGATAGTATGCATATTGGGCATTTAATTCCATTTATGATTTTACGTCGTTTCCAATTAGCAGGTCACCGTCCAGTTATTGTTATTGGAGGAGCAACAGGTTCTATTGGAGATCCAAGTGGACGTACAAGTGAACGTGTTCTACAAACAAAAGAACAAGTACAACATAATGTTGAAAAATTAACAGCTCAAATGAAACGTTTATTCTTAACTAGTCAAGAAGACCAAGAAGCAGTTCGTTTAGTAAATAACTATGATTGGACTAAAGAATTATCATTATTAGACTTCTTACGTGATTATGGAAAACATTTCAACTTAAATACAATGTTAGCAAAAGATGTTGTCGCAAGTCGTTTAGAAGTAGGGATTTCATTTACAGAGTTTTCTTACCAAATTTTACAATCCATCGACTTTTTACAATTGTTCCGTAAAGAAGATGTTCAATTGCAAATTGGTGGAGCTGATCAATGGGGAAATATTACAGCAGGTTTAGAATTAATTCGTAAAGTGGAAGGAGCAGAAGCTCGTGCTTATGGATTAACAATTCCATTGATGTTGAAATCTGATGGTACTAAATTCGGAAAATCAGCTGGTGGGGCAGTATGGTTAGACCCAGAAAAAACAACTCCATATGAATTCTACCAATTTTGGTTAAACCAAGATGACCGTGATGTGATTAAATATATTAAATACTTTACATTCTTAGAAAAAGAAGAAATTGAGGCATTAGAAGTTTCTGTACAAGAAGAACCACATAAACGTCAAGCACAAAAACGCTTAGCAGAAGAAGTAACACGTTTTGTTCACGGTGAAGCAGCATTACAAGATGCATTGAAAATTACAAATGCTTTATTCACTGGAGATGTTCAACAATTAAATGCGGATGAAATTGAACAAGGCTTCAAAAATATGCCAACATTTGAAAGTGAAAAAGTAGAACAAAATTTAGCAACATGGTTAGTAGATTTAGGAATTGAGCCAAGCCGTCGTCAATCTCGTGAGGACATTCAAAATGGAGCAATTTCAATTAATGGAGAAAAAATTACAGATTTAGAGCATGTATGGACTCCAGAACAATCCTTTGAAGGACGTTTTGTATTAGTCCGTCGTGGTAAGAAAAAATATTTCTTAGTCAAATTAAAATAATGATGTAGAAAAGGTTAGAGGAATCTAGCCTTTTTTATAGAATTGTCATAAAAAATATGACAAATAAGGATGCTAAAGAAGCAATTATATCAGCTTTAAAACGAAATGTTACAGTTTTGTTACAATGAAGATACAATTCTGCGAAATTTAACATAAGACTTTAGTCGTATGGTATGATGATACCAGTCAAGATTATAAGCACTTTCATATAGTGCCATGTATATAAATAAGAAATCGTTTGGAGGGAATCATTTGAACAAGAGGTTATTAACATTCGTAGTAACAGGGACAGCGTTAGCCTTAGGGGCATTAGCACCATCAGTAAACGCTCAAGATATTGATTCGCAAATTAGCTCAGCAAATTCTCAAATTCAAAATTTAAATAATCAAAAACAAGCGGTAGCAAGTCAAGTTGACCAATTATCTCAAGATTTATCAAATGTACAATCAAGAATTAACTCAGTACAAGCAGAACAAGAAACTGCTAAAGCAAACTTAGAAGTGCTTAAAGCAGAAATTTCAAAACTTGAAACATTAATCGCAGAACGTAATGAACGATTAAAAGATCAAGCTCGTGCGGTACAAGTAAATGGAGCACGTTCTTACTTAGACTTCTTACTAAATGCAGATTCTATTACTGATGTAGTGAATCGTATTGGGGTAATTGTTGACTTAGTAGGTGCAAACCGTCAATTAATGCAAGAACAAGCTCGTGATAAAGAGCAAGTTGAAACAAAAGAACAAGCTCAAAAAGCAAATTTAGCTCAACAAGAAGCTAACGAAGCACAATTACAAAACTTACAATCTGAGTTAAGTGCAACATTTAATAAACATAAAGCAACTTTAGCAAATCTTTCAAACGAAGAATTAGAAGCAATTGCAGCGCGTGATGGCTTAGTTCAAGAAAAAGAAAGATTAGCAGCAGAAAAAGCTCGTGCGGATGCTGAAAAAGCAGCAGCACAAAAAGCAGCAGAAGCTGCTAAAGAAGCAATGTTAAAAGCGACAGAAGAATCAGTTGCACAAGCAGCGGCTACTCCTGCAGCAGCAACAGTATCAACTCCAGCTACAATTGCAGCTAAAAGTGCAACACCAGCTAAAGCCGCAAATATCGTGGTAGGTGGCTCATTTGCAGCTCCAGACCCATCATTTGTAGCAGCTTTAAACGGTGGTTACTTCGGACAATGTACTTACTATATGTATAACCGTTTTGCTCAATTAGGTTCTCCAATTAGAACTACAGGATTAGGAAATGCAGCTGAATGGCCAGCAAACGCTGCAGCAGCAGGTTACGGAGTTTCTTCAACTCCTCGTGCAGGTACAGCAATTGTATTCCAACGCGGTGTAGGTGGAGCAGACCCTGTATATGGTCACGTTGGATTCGTTGAACGTGTAAATGCTGACGGTTCATTATTCATCTCTGAAATGAACGTACAAGGTGTAAATGTTATTTCAACACGTACAATCCCAGCAGGCGTTGCAGCTCAAGCAACATATATTAACTTTGGATTATAATATGAATGAAGAATGGATTCCGTTAAGGAATTCATTCTTTTTTTTGTAAAAAATGTTGATTTTTTTATAAAAAAAAGTTAAGATAAATTTATCGCTTTATTTAGTAAGTATTTGCTAAATAATCGACTCTCTAGACTAACGTTAACTTTCGCCGTGATTGACACCGAAGGCTAGCGTTTTTTTTTTTATCGTTTTTTTGGTGGAAATGAGTTACAATAAGAAAAGTAATCAATGAAAGTGAAAGGAAGTGAATCGATGGATACAGCTCTTTTAAAAGAAAAAATTCAAAAGAAAAGTAAGGAACTTGGTATCGATAAAATCGGATTTGCTTCTGCAGCACCATTTGATCATTTAGCTCAAGGAATGCAAGAATCTAAAGAGTTAGGACATACAACAGGATTTGAACATCCGATTTTAGAAGAGAGAATTTACCCAGAGAAGATTTTTGATTCTCCTAAGACGATTATTTCAATTGCCCTTGCATATCCTACTTTACCAAGTCAGAAACCTGAACGTGTAAAAGGTGAGCGACGTGGAGCTTTTGCGAGAGCTTCTTGGGGAGAAGATTACCATTTTATTTTATCTAGAAGAATGGAAGCTTTAATTGAATATATTAAAAGTGAAGTGAATCAAGAAGATGTTGCGTTTAAACCAATGGTGGATACAGGAGAACTAATCGATGTTCGTGTTGCTGAACGTGCGGGGATAGGTTTTGTAGGAAAAAATGGTTTATTAGTGACAAAGGAATTTGGTTCCTATGTTTATTTGGGCGAATTAATTACGAATATTGAATTTCCAGTCGATGCTCCTGTTGATTATGGGTGTGGAGATTGTACACGTTGCGTAGATTTTTGTCCGACGAATGCCTTATTAGGAAATGGTAAAATGAATGCCCAACGTTGTTTATCGTATCAAACACAAACGAAAGGCTTTATGCCGAAGGAATATCGTAAAAAAATGGGGCATGTTATTTATGGTTGCGATATTTGCCAGCAAGTTTGTCCGTATAATAAAGGAAAAGATTTTCATTTACATCCTGAAATGGAACCGTCTGTGGAAGAAACACATCCATTGTTAAAACCATTAGTGACGATTTCGAATAAGGAGTTCAAAGAACGTTTTGGAAAGATGGCTGGTTCATGGCGAGGGAAGAAGCCGCTACAGAGAAATGCTATTATTGCGCTAGCGAATTACCGTGATAAAACAGCTGTTCCGCTATTGTTGAAAGTGATGAAGGAAGATATGCGCCCTGTCATGAAAGGAACGGCAGCTTGGGCTGTGAGTGAGATTATTTCTGAATCGAGTGAAGAACTAATTCATTATTTTACAGAAATGTTAGAAAAAGCTCGAAAAGTTGAAGCGACAACGAAGGAAGAAACAGAGTTAGTGACTGAATTAGAAGAAGCGATTCAAACATTGCACGAAAAACTACCAAAAAATCCTGAGGAGGGATCTTATGACAATTAATCATATTGTATTATTTGAACCACAAATTCCAGCGAATACTGGAAATATTGCGCGTACTTGTGCGGCTACGAATTCACCGCTACATTTAGTGGGGCAATTAGGGTTTTCAACAGATGATAAGCATTTAAAACGTGCGGGTCTAGATTATTGGAATGATGTGGATATTACGTATCATGATTCCCTAGAAGCATTTATGGAATATTTAGGTAATCGTCCTATTTATTTAATTACAAAATTTGCGAATCATACTTATGATGAAGTTGATTTGGCAAAGGATGAAGAGCAATTTTTCATTTTTGGAAAAGAAACAACAGGATTACCAGAAGAATTTATGCGTGAACATGAAGAAAGCTGTTTAAGATTACCGATGAATGATACTCATGTTCGTTCCTTAAACTTATCGAATACAGCAGCAATTGTTGTTTATGAAGCGTTAAGACAGCAGCAGTTTAAAGGCTTAGAATTAGTTCATACCTATGAACACGATAAATTGAAATAAGGAGACAGGCAGATGAAGAACATTCCTTTGTATTTATGGAATACTATTATTTATGCATTATGTACTCTTTCGTTTGCTTTACTAGCAGTGGTGGATAATAAATGGTATGCATTAGTCGCTACATTGTTTGGAATTTCTAGTGCTTTTAATGCGTATCGATATGTTAAAGGCAAACAGAAAAAAGGAAATGAATGAGAGAGGTTTTAGGATGAAAAATTTAATCTACGCAATTATAACGGGAGTTATTGGAGTTGTACTGATTGCTTTAACAATTCTATATAGGAAGTCGCTTGTTGTTTTAGGAATTGTTTTTCTAGGTCGCAGTGTAGACTACGCTTATAAATATTATCAGTATCGAAAAAATCAACAATGGATTAACTAGTAGTGATTAAGCAGTGGTTAATAATAAATGGTATGCATTAGTCGCTGCATTGTTTGGGATTTCTAGTGCTTTTAATGCGTATCGATATGTTAAAGATAAATACAAAAAAGGGTTCTATAAATGATAGAACCTTTTTTTGTTGCTTGACAGTGTGAGGGAATTGTATCAGAATAAAGTCATTAACGATTGTGAAGGAGGCTACCAATGATGGAAAAAGATTGGTGGAAAGGCAAAGTAGCTTATCAAATTTATCCAAAAAGTTTTAATGATAGTAATGGAGATGGAATTGGAGATTTAAAAGGAATTACCGAAAAGCTCGATTACTTACAAAGTTTGGGAATTGATATTTTATGGTTGTCTCCTGTATATAAGAGTCCGTTTGTTGACCAAGGATATGATATTGCAGATTATTATGCGATTGATCCACAGTTTGGAACAATGGAAGATATGGAAGAACTAATTGCTGAAGCAAAAAAACGTGGTATTTCAATTATTATGGATTTAGTAGTGAACCACTGTTCTGATCAACATGAATGGTTTCAAAAAGCATTAGCAGATCCAGATGGCCCTTATGCAGATTATTTCTATTTTATTGAAAGTGAAAAAGAACCAAATAACTGGGAAACTTATTTTGGAGGCAGTGTGTGGGATAAAGTGCCTGGAACAAATAAATATTATTTACACTCATTCCATAAAGGGCAACCTGATTTAAATTGGCAAAATCCTGTCGTACGTGAAGAAATTTATACGATGATTAATTGGTGGTTAGAAAAAGGAATCGGAGGATTCCGTATTGATGCCATTATTAATATTAAAAAAGATTTAGAATGGCGTTCATTGCCATCTGAACAAGAAAATGGGCTTGTTCCTGTTCGTTATTCATTAGCAAATGCGCAGCCAATTGAACCATTTTTACAAGAAATGAAGGAAAAAACATTTGAGCGCTATCATGCTTTTACAGTAGGAGAAGTATTTAATGAAACCGATGAAGAATTACATTTCTTTATTGGCGAAGAGGGAGTGTTCTCGTCTATTTTTGATTTCAAACAAACGATTTTAGGACAAAAAGGAAATGGTTGGTATAGTCATGAATTACCAACAGCAGAAGAATTAAAAGATAGTATTTTCAAGGCGCATCGTCGTGCGGATTCCATTGGTGTATTATCAACTATTATTGAAAACCATGATGAGCCACGTGGAGTTTCTCATTATATTCCTGAAGGTGAAGTGACAGAAATTAGTAAAAAAGCTCTTGCCACAGTGCAAATGCTTCGTAAAGGAATTCCATTTATTTATCAAGGACAAGAGATTGGGATGGAAAATCAAATTTTCGAATCGATTGATGAATTTGATGATATTAATACATTAAATGAATATCATGTTGCTAAAGAGGCAGGGCTAACGGATGAAGAAGCGTTGAAGGCTATTTCAAAATATAGTCGTGATAATGCTCGTACTCCAATGCAATGGAATAGTGAAGAGAAGTTAGGATTTACAACTGGAAAAGCTTGGCTTGTTTCAAAACAGCCGCAAAGAGAGATTAATGTAGAGGAACAAGAAAATAACCCACAATCTATCTTGAACTATTATAGAGCGCTAACTGCTTTATATCGTGATGAAGTTTATGGATTAACCATTCGTGAAGGGGAATTTATTCCTGTTTTAGAAGAAGTGAAAAACATGATTGCTTATGAGCGACGTGGGGAAAAACGTGTGCTTGTATTAGTTAATTATCAAGCAGAACCTCAAACAGTAACTTTGTCAACGCCTGTAAGAAAAGTATTGCTAGCCAATATTCCAGCACAAATGAATGGACAAGGAGATCAACTTTCTCTTGCTGGCTATCAAGCGCTTGTCTGTGAATTAGAAGATTAATAGAGTGAAGAAAACGTTCTTTTTGAAAGAGCGTTTTTAATTATTCTTAAGAATGATTAAATAAGAAATATTCCTATATGAAAACGGGAACAACGGGTGTATAATAAGCGTAATAAAAAATAAAGAAACGTATTGACAAAAAAGGATGCTAGGTATATAGTTAGCTAAAAGAGTAACTAACCTATTCTTTTTTAAAAAGTTTTGAGGAGGAATGTATCATGGATACACAAAAAGTTGAACAATATGCAGGAGTTGTAAGAAAAGTTTCTACGGGGTTAAAAGTTTGGAATATTATTGGAATTGTTGGGAATGGTTTTGCAACAGCAGGACTAGTATTTCTATTATTGCCAAATACTCAAGAAGAATTAGCAAAATTAAATAATCCAGCCTTTAATACGGAAACGATTGGTTTGAGTGGAGCGATTGTTGGAATCTTTTTATTACTATGTATTTTTTCAACGATTTTATATCATAAGATTGGAAAGAGTGCGAAACAACAACAATTACCAGATAAAAATTTATTAAACTTTGCGATTGGAATTCATGCATTTTCAATTGTAATTCAAATTGTAAGTCAATTTATTAGTCCGTCAGGATTTGATTTCACTGCTTATATTGTTCCAGCCATTATTGCCGGATTACTAGCATGGTTATATGTGACATACCAAAAATGGGCACAAGAAGTAGCAAAAAAATAAAAATGATGTGATGTTTAGAAGTTTGAAAACAACTGTTAGGAGGAATGGATCATGGATACACAAAAAGTTGAAAAATATGCCGGAGTTGTTAGTAAAATTGCTACCGGATTAAAAGTTTGGAATATTATTGGAATTTTTGCAAACCTCTTTGTATTAATCGGAGTAGCGTCTACATTTGTTCCAAGTGTGCAAGAAGAATTAGCAAAACAGAGTGTAGAACATAATTTTGAAACAGCTGGAGTTGGAGTAGCAATTTTCCTATTATTCTTCTTATTATGTACTTTTGCAACGATTTTATATCACAAAATTGGAAAAAGTGCTAAAACTCAAGCGTTACCAGATAAGAATTTATTCTTTTATGTAATTGGAATTCATGTCTTTTCGATTTTAATGCAAATTGCTAATGATATTTTCAATCATCAAAAATTCAGTGTAACTACTTTTGTTATCCCAGCGATTATTGCTGGATTACTAGCATGGTTATATATGACATACCAAAAATGGGCACAAGAAGTAGTGAAACGTTAAGGAGAATTATCAATGAGTAAAACATTAAAATGGAGCATGATTAGCGTAATGGTATTAGGAGCCGTTATTGTAATCGTATTAGGATTTTTAAAATTACGCTCTCCAGATAAGAAAGAAGAACACCATTATACGATTATGGAATTAACAGAACAGGAGCCTCTAGTATTAGATGGAAATATTGAAACGGCTAAAGAGCAAAGCTATCATGTGGACCCTCAAAAAGGGCAAGTCGCTCAAGTAAAAGTAACAGATGGCCAAGAAGTAGAAGCAGGCGATGTGTTATTTGAATATGATAATGAAACCATTAGTGACGAAGTTGCCGATTTAAATCGACAAGTAAGTCGTCTAGTATCTGAACGTGATCGTCTATATCAAGAATTAGAAACACAAAAAAATCGTAAAGCTCAAGCAAAACAAGAGTTAGAAAAAGAAGTCCCTGCTCAAAATCAACAAGGTGCTACGAATCAAACGACTCATGTAGGAGCTGTGGATACGACTGCCTTTGATCAAGCCATCGAGGGAACTCAAAAAGCAATTCGTGATATGAATAATAATATTGAAGATGTAAACACAAAAATCGAACGTCTTTCTAAAAAAACAAGTTCAAGTGTAACAGCAGATATTGCAGGAACGATTAGTATTAATCCAGAAGGAAAAACAAATGTACAATTAGCCTTCATTAAAATTACAAGTAAAGACAGCGAAGCGAAAACAACTGTTTCTGAATATGATTATGAATCAGTTGAAAAGGGAGCTTCTGTAACAATCTATGTGAAAGCTCAAGATAGAGAGATTAAAGGAACGATTTCATTTGTTTCTACTGATCCGTCAGGAAGTGCTGCTAATCCAGTTCCAGCTTTGCCAACTTCTCCAAGTGCAGCTTCTAGTGGTGGTGGCCATGGTGTTGCTCGTTATGATGTAATTGTAAAACCAGAAATTTCTCTTCCAAATGGATTTACTGTTCAAGTAAAAATCCCTCAAAAAGGATTAGTATTAACAGAACAAGCGATTCAAAAAGATGGAGAACAAGAATATGTTTATTTATATGATAATGGGGTAGCTAAACGTAAAAATATTAAACGTGTGAAAAAAGGATTCCAATGGATTGTTCAAGAAGGATTAAGTATTGGAGATAAAGTGATTGCAAATCCAGATTCAGACATTACAGATGGAGCAGCGGTGTCTTCTACACAATTGGAAGAGTCGGTGAAGTCCCATGATTAAACTAGAACATATTCATAAATATTATAAAGTTGGAGATGAGCAGTTACATGTATTAAATGATGTGACTGTCCGTATTACTCAAGGAGAATTTGTTGGAATAATGGGACCTTCGGGTTCTGGGAAATCTACCCTCATTAATATATTAGGATTTTTAGATTCTAAATATGAAGGAAAATATTCTTTTAATGATGAGTCTGTTTCCAATTTGAGTGATAATCAAATTTCCAAAGTACGCAATTCTACTGTTGGTTTTGTTTTTCAAGATTTTAACTTAATTGAACAAGCAACAGTCGAAGAAAATGTTCGTCTACCTTTATTATATCGTGGATTAACGCCTCGACAAACTCATGCAAAAGTAAAACAAGCTCTTGAAAAAGTAGGTCTAGGAGATAAATTAGAAAAATATCCTCGCCATCTTTCAGGTGGTCAAAAACAAAGAGTGGCAATTGCTCGGGCACTCGTGAATAGTCCAAAATTCATCATTGCTGATGAACCAACAGGAGCATTAGATAGTAAAACTTCTGCGAGTATTATGGATATTTTATATCGTTTAAATCGTGAAGATGGTGTAACGATTGTAATGGTGACGCATGATCCGACATTGACGAAGTATTGTTCTCGAGTTATCCATGTAATTGATGGAGTGATTCATGAACAAAAGGAGGGGATTCCATATGAAATTTAGTGTATTATTAGGATCCGCTCTGCATTCTTTAAAAGGAAATGCTCGTCGTACGATTTTAACGATGTTAGGAATTATTATCGGAATTGCAGCTGTTATTACGATTATGAGTCTGGGGAAAGGATTCCAAAAAATGGCTGTTTCAGGATTAGCTGGTGAAGATAATGGGAAAGTAACTGTACAATTTTTCTATCAACCTGATAATCCACAATCTGTTCGAAAAGTAGAAAAAGCTTTTTCAAAACAAGACCGTATTGGTGTAGAAAGTATTGAAGGAGTTTCGGGAACAGAAATTCCTGAAACAAAGGAACAAAATTATATTTTCGGAGTTTCGATTCCAACAAAGAAATCGACAGAACATATTGTACTTGGATTAGAAAAATCTGCAACAAAAGAATCTTTGACGGTTGGAGAAAATATTTCCCAAGTAGATATTGATGCGAATAAAAAAGTAGCGATTATCGATGAAGAGTTAGCAAAATTGTTATTTTCTAGTCCAAAACAAGCACTAGGATATGGGGTAACGATTGATGGAGAAGTGTATTATATTAAAGGCGTGAAGCCAACTAGTAAAGTTGATGCGCTGCAAGCCATTTTTACTGGTGCAGATCCTTATAAAGCCGTCCATATTCCAGCTACCACTCATCAACATTATCATAAAAAAGAAGAAAACGTGAATGGACTAAAAGTGTTTGTTAAACCAGGCTATGTCGCAAAAGATGTAGCTAAAAAGGTAGAGACTCATTTAAATGAAGTGGGTTCAAAACATACTTCAGGGAAGTATACTTTTATTGACGTAGCAGCTCAAATGGATATTATTGGAAAAGTGTTAGATGGCTTAACTTATTTTGTTTCAGCAGTAGCCGGAATTTCTTTATTCATTGCAGGTGTAGGCGTGATGAATATGATGTATATTTCAGTATCTGAACGAACAAAAGAAATTGGGATTCGTCGTGCAATGGGAGCTACTAAAGGTTCGATTCAATTACAATTTTTATTAGAAGGAATTATGATTACATCGATTGGTGGAATAATCGGATATGTAACAGGAGTGTTGCTTGCGATGCTGATTTCGAATTTCCTACCATTTAAAATTTATACCGACTGGACAGCAGTAGCTTTAACAGTTGGAGTATCTGTCTTTATTGGAATTGTATTTAGCGTATTTCCTGCTAAATCAGCTGCGAATAAAGATGTCATTGAAATATTACGTTAAAAGGTTGGAGAAACTCCAGCCTTTTTTCTTTGAAATGATTGAAACATGAAAGAGAAACTTGTACTATAGATATGGCAATAAAATGAAGAAAGAGGTGAGCACATGAAGATTTCAGAAGGGGATTTTATATTTGAATTAAAATTTTTAGCTATCCATCCTCAAACTCACAATATTCAAACAGATGTTTTTTTACAAGTTTCTCAACAGGAAGAAGCTTATCAAGAAGTGATAGACTTATTATCTGTAGCACAATTGGAAGAATGTCTGGAAGCGATGAAGAACTTAATAGAAAAAGGAGAAGAGTATTCTTCAGAATTTGAACAATCTAGATTAGCAGTGTTATTAGAACAACTAGAAGACGAGTATGTAATGACATGGGTCATTGCTCCAGAAAATATTTTAACAACGGCTTCTCAAGTCATTGGAATCGACCTAGCACAATTGGATGAAGAAGAAGTCTTTCTTTATCAAGAAGAAGAGGAGAAGGAGCAAACGAAAACGGTTGAAGTGGAATTGAGTTTATCTGCTGAAGAAATGCGACAAATCTATGAACAATTACAAGAAGATTTGAAACGAGTAAAAGAATTTATGCTATAATAAGGATAGTTGAATCATATTGGAGGGTATGCGTGTGAACATGAAAGAGATGGTCGGCAAACAGGCCGCAACTTATATTGAATCAGGTATGACAGTAGGTCTAGGAACAGGTTCTACAGCTTATTATTTTGTAGAAGAAATTGGTAGACGTGTGAAAGAAGAAGGTTTAGACATTATTGGTGTAACAACTTCAAAACGTACAAAAGAACAAGCTGAAAAGTTAGGAATTCCATTGAAGAGTGTAGACGAAGTAGATTTCATTGATGTAACAGTTGATGGAGCAGATGAAATTGCTCCTGATTTTTCAGGAATTAAAGGAGGCGGTGGAGCCTTACTATTTGAAAAAATTGTTGCAGAACAATCAAAGCGTATTATTTGGATTGTCGATGAATCTAAAATGGTAGATTATTTAGGACGCTTCCCACTTCCGGTAGAAGTGATTCCGTATGGTTCAGAACAATTATTCAAAAAATTTGAAGCAAAAGGCTATCGTCCAAAATTCCGAGTATTAGAAAACGGAGAACGTTATTTAACAGATAGTCAAAATTATATTATTGACTTAGACGTATTCCCGATTAAAGATCCTGTGACATTCGGAGCAGAATTAAAAGCTCTAACAGGAGTAGTGGAACAAGGCTTATTTACAAATATGACAGAAACAGTTTTAATTGGAACACCGGATGGTGTCAAAGTGCAAACTTTAGGATAATAGAGAGAATAGGCCTGGGATTTGTCCCAGGCTTTTTTGTGTTTATTTAAAGGAGGGTTAATATATAAGTGTCGGTAAGGTAAGAGGAAAAACCATTTTTTATGTTCAGTATCATTCACAAACAACTAATATAGCTGAATTATATAGATTCAATGCAGGTATAACTAAAAAGAATAACAAACTATATTTATTTAGTATAAGAGAAAAGTCGTTTTTTCGTTGATATTTCAAGGTTTCTTTTGTATCATTTCGATATAACTTAATTAAAATGATTTGAAAAGAATGAAAGCAATACTTTCTATTGAAAGTATGATTCTTTTTTCATCATGACAGGGGGAATTCAATATGGCTGAAGTAGAAAGCTTTACATTAGATCACAATAAGGTGATTGCACCTTACGTGAGATTAATTTCAAACGAATACGGGAAAAAAGGAGATGTCATTTCGAATTTTGATATTCGCTTTTTACAACCAAATAAACAAGAAATGCCGACCGGAGTGATTCATACATTTGAACACTTGTTGGCAGATTTACTCCGTGATCGTATCGATGGGATTATCGATATTTCACCATTTGGTTGTCGTACAGGATTCCACTTAATTTTATGGGAAGAACGTTCCGCAGAAGATATTGCTCGTGCATTAAAATCAACATTAGAACAAATTGTTGAAAAGATTCAATTTGAGGATATTCAAGGTATTTCTGCTGTTCAATGCGGGAATTACCGTGATCACTCTTTATTTGGAGCAAAAGAATATGCTAAACAAGTATTAGAGCAAGGAATCAGTATTGATCCATTTGAACGTAAAGTGATTTAATGTCATTTATTCAATAATTAGTAAATATCTAAACGGAGGGATTTCCTTATGAACTTAAAAACTATTACAAAATCTTTATTGGCACTTTCAGCAGTTGTAGCATTAGCTGCTTGCAGCAATCAAACTACATCAAACTCAATAACTTCAAATTCAAAATCAGAATTAAAAACAGTAAAAGTTGCTTCTGTTGGTTCTGATGCGGAAATTTGGAGACATATTGCTGAAACAGATCAAGCGAAAAAAGCAGGATTAAAAATTGAAGTTGAAGAACTAAATGGTGGTGTGCCATTAAACCAAGCAGTTGCGGAAGGTTCCGTAGATGCGAATGCCTTTCAATCAATTGGATATTTACAAGGATTTAACGCATCCAATAGTTCTAAACTGACACCGATTGGAACAACTTATATCGAACCTATGGGACTTTATTCTAAAAAAGTAAAATCATTAAATGACCTGCCAAATGGTGCTAAAATTGCAATTCCAGATAATCCTTACAATACAACACGTGCGCTTCGTTTATTAGAAACTGCTGGATTAATTAAATTATCAGCAGATTTCAAAGAAGGTACAGGTACTCCAAGTGATATCGTAGAAAATAAGAAAAACTTTGAATTTTTATTAATTGATGATACTACAAGTATTCGTGTGCTAGATGATGCAGATTTAATTGCTATCGGAAATACGATTGCCCTTGAAGGTGGATTAAATGTATTGAAAGATGCTTTATTCTATGAAAAAGCAGATGAATCTACTATTACAAGTATTAATGTGATTGTTGTGAAGAGTGGAAATGAATCTAATGATGATTATAAGAAATTAGTAGATTTATATCATGATGCAGATGTTCAAAAATTCATTTCAGATAAATTCCAAGGAACAAAAGTAGAAGTGAAGAAACCTATTTCTGAAGTGTGGGGTAAATAATTCATGAAAATAGCGATAGTTGCTGCGATGAAAGAAGAACTTTATCCATTTGAAGAACACTACGCACCAAGAAAAGAAGTGTTTTCAAAAGGTCCGATTCGTATCCTTGAAGTTCATGAGAATCTCTATCTTGTTCAATCTGGTATTGGAAAAGCGAATGCTGCTGCTACAGCAGCTTGGCTTTGTGATAAGGTTCAACCGGAACTGATCATTAATACGGGGACTACGGGGAGTTTTAATGAAGATTTTGCGCTTGCCGATGTCATTGTTTCAACGAAATTTGGATATAGTGATGTGGATGCGACAGGTTTTGATTATGCATGGGGTCAAGTTCCTCAAATGCCAGAATCGTATCCCATAGATAGTGAATTGAATGAAAGAGTTGTTCGCATTTTACAGGCGCGTATTACAGAATTTGGAATTCATAGTGGTTTTATTGCAACGAGTGATTCTTTTATGAGCTCGATTGAAACGGTACAAAATATTCGTGAACATTTACCGGATATTGTAGCAAGTGATATGGAATCAACGCCATTAGCGCAAGTTGCTCATTTCTATGACATTCCTGTATTGAATATTCGTGGTGTAAGTGATCATGTTGGAGGAGAAGCTCCAGATACATTTGAAGCAACTCTTGAACTAGCTTCAAGACATGCATTTGAAGCAGTTTGTACTCTAGTGGAAGAGTTGCAGTAAGATTATGAATATAAAGTAAAAAGGCTGGGGTGAATCCCAGCCTTTTGTATTAAGCTAAATATTTTTCTAATCGAGCAACTACTTCTGTTAAGTTTTCCATTGAAGCAGCGTAGCTGAAACGAACGTAGCCTTCTCCACCAGGTCCAAATGAAACCCCAGGTATTAATGCTACTTTAGCATTTTGTGCAAGGTCACGAACGAATGCCCATGAGTCTGTTCCGCATTTTGCAGGAATTTTAGCAAATAAATAGAAAGCTCCATCAGGACTTGCTACTTCAAATCCTAAGCGACGTAATTCTTTTGCAAGATAGTCACGACGTTGTTGGTATTCTACTTTCATAATATCGCAGTCACCTTGTCCGTGTAACATTGCAGCTAAAGCACCGTATTGGCTTGAGCTACTTGGAGAAGTAACCATATATTGGTGAGTTTTAACAACTTCTTTAATAAATGGAACAGGTCCAAGAATGTATCCAATTCTCCATCCAGTCATTGCGTGAGATTTAGATAAACCTGTAATCACGATTGTTTGATCTGGTAAGAATGAAGCTAATGATGTATGCGTTCCGCTATATGTTAATTCTGCGTAAACTTCATCACATAATGCCCATAATCCATATTCTTTTAAAACAACACTTAAAGCTTCTAATTGTTCTTTAGAGTACGTTACCCCTGTTGGGTTACTTGGATATACTAATACAACTGCTTTAAAAGTTTTTTCTGGATGAGCTTCGATAGTTGCACGTAATTTTTCTGGAGTTAAAATAAATCCATCTTCACTAGTATCGACTGTAATAAAGTTTCCTTGGTTCACCATTGTAATTGGCATGTATAATGGGAAAACTGGAGTAGGAACAATAACTGTATCTCCAGGATTTAAAATAGCTTGGAAGCTAGCATTAATCGCTTCAGTTGCTCCGATAGTTGTGATGACTTGTTCTGCTGTATAGTTTAAATTGAATTTTTTATTGTAGTACGCTGCAGTTGCTTGACGTAATTCAGGAATCCCAGCATTTGGAGTATAGTGGGAATGATTATCACGAATGGCTTGAATAGCAGCTTCTTTAATATGTTCTGGTGTGTTGAAATTTGGTTCACCTAGTGTTAATTTGATGATTCCAGGAATTTGAGAAACTTCTGCATCAAATTGACGAATATCTGAAACGGCAATTTTTTCAACGACTTGATTGAATGGATGTTCTAACATTTGTTAACCCCCTGTGTTATAGATAGATAAATTGTACCTTTTTTATCAAATATTAGCAATATAGAAACGAAAAAAGTCGAAGAAGAGTAAATAGAATGTAATAGAAAACTTTTAATTCAGTTTATGATTAAAAAATGTGGAATAAGAAAGTAGTTAAATTTCTTATTCCACATTAAAATGTATTTATATGAAGTAGTTTAATTTAAAATAGAATTTCTTAAATTATTGTTTAAGATAATTATTTAAAATAGTTTCAATCTCACGTTCAGAATTTGCTGAGAGTAAAGATTCTTTAATATCAGCTTTCATTAGCATACGTGCAATTGATGCTAATATTTTTAAATGAGTAGTTCCAGCTTCGTTATCTGGAATTAATAAACTAATAATGAAAGAAGTAGGTTTCCCATCCATACTATTCCAATCTAACCCTTTTTCTAAACGAACAATAATGATACTAGGCGTTAATATTTCCTTTGATTTTGTGTGAGGGATTGCAAAACCATCCATCATACCAGTAGTACCTTGCTGTTCTCGTTCAATAAATCCTTTGTAAACAGATTCCTCATTAGTAGCAATACTCAATTCGATTGCTTTTCTTGATAAAAAATGAAAAACCTCATCTTGAGAATTTAATTCTATGTTGAAAAAAATTGCATTTTGATTTATCAATTTAAAATTCCTCCTAACTTTTATTTTTATAGCATAGAATAATATAAAAATATAGGATTGTATATTATTTAGATAAAGGTTTTCTAGTTGCTCCTAAGACAACTCCACCTATAATTGCTCCAGTCGCAATTGCGATTACCCACAATAATGGATGTGTAACTACAGGTAGTACTAAAAATCCCCCGTGAGGTGCAGGAACTTGTACTCCAAATAAATAAGTTAAAATAGCAGCAATTGAAGAACCTAACATCATTGATGGCATTGCACGTAGAGGGTCTTTTGCAACGAAAGGAATAGCCCCTTCAGTAATGTGAGTAGACCCTAAAATGAAATTTACTAAACCTGCATTACGTTCATTGGCATCAAAACGATCTTTGAACAATAAAACTGCTACAGTAGTAATTAATGGAGGTGCAATACAAGCTGCGCTAACACCAGCCATAAACGCAGTGTTTCCTTCTGCTAATAGTACTGTACCTGTTACATATGCAGCTTTATTTACAGGACCTCCCATATCAAATGCACACATACAGCCAATTACTAAACCAAGAAGAACAGGGTTAGAATCTTGGAATCCTTTTAAGAATACCATTAAGTTTTGGTTGATTTCTGCCATAGGACTAACAATAATACTCATAAATAGTCCAGTGATTAATACTCCTAATAACGGATAAAGGAAAATAGCTTTTAATCCGTCTAGTGTTTTTGGTAATTTTTTAAATAATTTTTCTAAAAGTACAACTAAATATCCTGCGAAGAAACCACCAATAATTCCGCCTAGGAATCCAGCACCACCGTTACTAGCCATAAGTCCTGCTACAAAACCACTAACAAGAGCAGGTCTATTACCAATACTTTGTGCAATGTATGCTGCTAAAATTGGTGTCATTAATCCCATTGCTAGTCCACCAATTTCTTTTAATTGAGCAGAAAAAGGATTATAAGTTGCGTGGTTTGGATCAAAAGAATAAATTCCAAATAGTGCAAATGATACAGCAATTAATACTCCACCACCAACGACGAATGGTAACATGTGAGAAACTCCATTCATCAAATGTTTATATATTTCTCGCCCAATCGAGCTACCACTAGAAGTGGTTTGAGTAGATTCAATTTTTTTAATAGGTTCATCAGATGGATATTTTACGATACCTTCTCCACGTAATGCTTGAGCAATTAGTTCATCTGCATTTTTAATTCCTTGCCCTACAGAAACGTCAATAATTTTTTTATTAACAAATCTATGAGCTTGTACATCTTTATCAGCTGCGATAATTACTATTTTTGCGTTTGCGATTTCTTCTTCCGTAAATTCATTTTCTACCCCAATTTGTCCATGTGTTTCAACTTTAATGTTTACTCCAACTTTTTTTGCTGCTTGTTCAAGTGCTTCTTGAGCCATATAGGTGTGCGCAATTCCCGTTGGGCAACCAGTAGCGGCAATAATATCATATTTTGTCATTTTGTTTTCCCCCTTTATTATTACTTATTAGTATAAGCGTTTGATTTGTTTTATCAATATTGGAACATCTGAAAAATCTGTTAATCCAGGTCTAAATGCAGTAGAAGTTCCAGCAGCAACAGCTTTAATTAAAGAATCTTCTTTTGACATCCCTTGCATTTGGCAGCCGACAAAAGTAGCAAGTAATGTATCCCCTGCGCAAGCAGTATTAACAACATTTCCTATTGGAGCGCTGACATGTATAGTTTCTGTTGGTGTAATTAAAATAGCTCCTTTTTCTCCTAATGAAACTAGTACATTTTGTGCACCTTGCTGTAATAATTTATTTCCGTAGTCTTTAATTTGCTCTAAAGATAATTCTTTCAGTCCAAACCAACTAGCTAATTCTTCATCGTTTGGTTTGATAAGATAAGGATGAAATTTTAATAATTCGGGTACGAAATTTGCTGAAGTATCAAGTATTAATTTGAAACCATTTCGTAGAGAGGCTTCGGCAATTTTTTCGTAAGTATTTTTTTCTATTCCTAAAGGATGACTGCCTGAAACGAATAATGTATCTTCAGAAGATAAAGTATCAATAATTGAAAGTAATTGTAACTCTTCTTTCGAAGTGACAGTAGGGCCTTGATTTACTAATTTAAATTCTTCGTTATTAGCTACTACATGAGCAAAAACATTAATTCGTGTAATACCATTTATCGATACAAAATCAGTCTTGATACCAGCTTTATGTAGCTCACTTTCGATAAATTCTCCTGTGAATCCTGCTTTGAATCCTGTTGCGACACTATCGATTCCTAGTTCTTTTAGTATGAAGCTTACATTAACCCCCTTCCCATTAGGCATGTAAACTGCTTCTTCTGTTCTATTTACTTCAGATGCTTTCATTTGGAGTGTTTTGATATACAAATCAATAGCTAAATTCATGGTACACGTATAAATCATATGTTCACCTCCTTTTGTTTTTTTGTTATACTTATTATTACATAAATAACTTTGTAAAAGTTTTCTGAATAGGTATTTATATTAGTAAAACTTTACAGAATGGGAGAGTTATCATGTTTAATATGCAGGGACTTACTAATACTGAAAAATATCTTCTTAAATATATTGAAGAGCATTTAGAATTAATACCGTCAATATCAATTGTTAAGTTAAGTGAAGAAGCTAATGTTTCTACAGCATCAATAGTGCGTACAATGAAAAAGTTAGGTTATGATGGATTTACAAGTTTTAAGTATGATTTGAAAAAACAATATCAATTATCTAATAAGGAATTTCCAACTTTTAATAGTTTAGAAATTGTCGATAAAAAAATTCAAGACGTTGTTGACAAGAATGAGCAAGAAGTAAGAAAAACGATAGAGCAATTGGATAGTAAGACAATAGAAGATGCTATGCAAGCAATCTTTGGTGCAAGAAAAGTGTTTATTTTTTCAAGAGGACTAAGTGAGATGATAGCTAGTGAAATGGAGATTAAATTTCATTTGTTAGAAAGAACTTGTGAGCAATATGTAGATCCAAATATTATTAAAACTATTAGCCATCGACTGAATGAACAAGATTTAGCTATTATTGTTTCTTTAAATGGACATACCGATGAGTTAGTAGAGGCAGCAAAGGTTTGTCATAAAAATGAAGTTCCTATAATTGTTATTACAGCAAATGGAGTAAGCCCACTTGCACAATTAAGTGATATTACTTTTGTAGGATTTAAGTCAGAAGGATCTTATTTTCCGGAGTATGAGGTACGTTCACGCCTTCCTTTGCAAATTATTAGTCGAATTTTGTTAGATGCTTATGCAATTCGTGTTGCGTATAAAAGAGGAAAAACGAAAAAAGTCTACTAATCACTCCTTCTACTAGCACAAGTTCAAAAAGTATTGTATAATATCACTGAAATATAGGTAAGCAGTCAAAGTGCGAGCCACCCTTTTATCGATAAAGGGTGGAGTGTGCACTTTTTTTGTGCAATGAAGCTAAGAAAGGATATCAGTATGCAAACAGAATTTGATACGATTGCTGCGATTTCGACAGCACCTGGTGAAGGGGCTATTGGGATTGTCAGAATTAGTGGAGATTTGGCGATTTCAATCGCAAGTTCGATTTATCAATGTGGAACAAAACAATTAGAAGAACAAAAGACTCATACGATTCATTATGGGCATATTGTCGACCCAAAATCTGGAGAAGTCTATGATGAAGTAATGGTGAGTGTTTTAAGAGCTCCAAAAACATTTACACGAGAAGATATTGTAGAAATTAATTGCCATGGAGGAATTGTGGCGATTAATCGAGTGTTGCAATTAGTGCTACGGATGGGAGCTAGATTAGCGGAGCCTGGAGAATTTACGAAACGTGCCTTTTTAAATGGACGTATCGATTTGTCTCAAGCAGAAGCAGTGATGGATTTAATTCGTGCAAAAACGGATAAATCAATGCAATTAGCGATGCGTCAATTAGATGGTCAATTATCACATTTAATTCAAAATTTACGTCAAGAAATTTTAAATACATTAGCGCAAGTAGAAGTAAATATAGATTATCCAGAATATGATGATGTAGAAGAAATGACTTTGCAATTATTACGAGAAAAGACGCAACAAGTATTGCAAGGAATTCGTACTTTATTAAATACAGCTAGTCAAGGGAAGATTTTGCGAGATGGATTAAAAACAGCTATCGTGGGTCGCCCGAATGTTGGGAAATCTAGTTTATTAAATGTGCTATTAAGAGAAGAAAAGGCAATTGTAACTGATATTGCAGGGACAACAAGGGATACGATTGAAGAATATGTCAATGTACGTGGAGTTCCTTTACAATTAATCGATACAGCAGGAATTCGTGAAACGGATGATGTCGTAGAAAAAATTGGGGTAGAGCGTAGTCGTAAAGCATTAAAAGAAGCAGACTTTGTATTGTTATTATTAAATCAAAGCGAAATATTACAAGAGGAAGATATTCGTTTACTAGAAACTACAAAGGGAATGAAGCGAATTATTTTATTCAATAAAACAGATTTACCTTCAAAACTTTCAACAGAGAACATTGCTCCTTATGCTAAGGAAGAAGAAATTGTCACAACTTCTATGCTAAATAAAGAAGGAATTGATCAATTAGAAGAAAAAATTGCGGGATATTTCTTCCAAGGACAAATGAATGAACGAGATGCGACTTACTTATCGAATACTCGTCATATTGCCTTGTTAGAAAAAGCAGAACAAGCATTAGTCGAAGTGCAAAATGGGATTGAAATGGAAATGCCAGTCGATTTAATTCAAATCGATTTTACAAGAGCATGGGATTTGTTAGGAGAAATTACAGGAGACAGCGTTCAAGATGAGCTTCTAACGCAATTATTTAGCCAATTCTGTTTAGGAAAATAAGAGAAAGCCACTGTTGGAGAAAGGGAGTATTGTATGACAAGATTAGCAACGATTTGTTATATCGATAATGGAAAAGAATTGTTATTACTAAAGCGCAATAAGAAACCTAATGATGTGCATGAAGGCAAATACATCGGAGTAGGTGGTAAAATTGAAGCAGGTGAATCTCCAGAAGAATGTGCCATTCGTGAAATTTTTGAAGAAACAGGTTTGACAGTTCATCAAATGGCTTTAAAAGGGATTATTACTTTTCCTGAATTTACTCCCGAACATGATTGGTACACGTATGTGTTTCTAGTAACGGACTTTTCCGGGGAATTAATCGACTCTCCTGAAGGCACTTTAGAGTGGGTTCCTTATGATCAAGTATTGAAGAAGCCAACTTGGCAAGGCGATTTAATTTTTATGAGTTGGCTATTAGAGAATCGTCCATTTTTCTCAGCTAAATTTATATATGAAAATGGTGAATACATTCGCCATCAAGTGGAATTTTATACAACGAATGAACAATAGAAAGTAGGAGGAAGTATGGTAACAACTTATGAAGCTGGTAACTATGATGTTATCGTAGTAGGTGCGGGTCATGCCGGAAGTGAAGCTGCACTAGCAAGTGCTCGTATGGGTGCTAAAACATTATTATTAACAATGAATTTAGAAATGGTGGCATTTATGCCTTGTAATCCGTCTGTTGGAGGCCCTGCTAAAGGAGTTGTTGTGCGTGAAATTGATGCACTAGGCGGAGAGATGGGAAGAAATATTGATAAAACCTATATTCAAATGCGTATGTTAAATACAGGGAAAGGCCCTGCAGTACGTGCTTTACGTGCGCAAGCAGATAAGCATCTATATGCGCAAGAAATGAAAAAAACAATTGAACAACAAGAAAATCTTGACTTAAAACAAGGAATTGCGGAACGTTTAATTGTAGAAGATGGTGTTTGTAAAGGGGTCGTATCTCATACGGGTGCGATTTATCGTTCAAAAGCAGTCGTTTTAACAGCTGGGACATCTTCTCGTGGTCAAATTATTATTGGAGAATTGAAATATTCTTCTGGGGCTAATAATTCTCAACCTTCGATTAAATTATCAGAGAACTTATTAGAATTAGGATTTGAATTAGCTCGTTTTAAAACAGGAACACCTCCAAGAGTGAAGAGTTCTTCAATTGACTATAGCAAAACAGAAATTCAACCTGGAGATGAAACACCAAACTTATTTAGTTTTACTTCTAAAGATGAAGACTACCGCTATGATCAAATTCCATGTTGGTTAACATATACCAATGAAGGAACTCATGAAAAAATCCGTGAGAACTTGCATCGTGCGCCAATGTTTACAGGAATTGTAGAAGGAGTAGGAGCACGTTACTGTCCATCTATCGAAGATAAAATCGTACGTTTCAGCGACAAACCTCGCCATCAAATTTTCTTAGAACCAGAAGGAGAAAATACGGAAGAAGTTTATATTCAAGGATTATCAACTTCACTACCAGAAGATGTTCAAATTCAAATGATTCATACGGTAGAAGGTTTGGAAAAAGCTGAAATGATGAGAACGGGTTATGCTATTGAGTATGATGTTGTTATTCCTCATCAATTAAAAAATACATTTGAAACAAAAATTGTTGAAAACTTATTTACAGCTGGACAAATGAATGGGACAAGTGGATATGAAGAAGCTGCCGGTCAAGGGCTTTATGCTGGAATTAATGCCGTTCGCAAAATTCGTGGAGAAGAACCATTTATTTTAGGTCGTAGTGATGCGTATATTGGAGTACTAGTAGATGATTTAGTGACAAAAGGAACGACAGAACCGTATCGTCTATTAACTTCTCGTGCGGAATATCGTTTATTATTACGTCATGATAATGCAGATTTACGTTTAACAGAAAAAGGTCGTGAACTAGGCTTAATTTCAGACGAACGTTATGCAGCGTTCCAAGAAAAACAAGCAGCCATTCAAGCGGAAATTAAACGTATCCAATCAATCCGTTTGAAACCAACGGAACAACTTCAAGCGTTTTTAGCAGAAAAAGAATCTGCAGAATTAAAAGACGGCATTTTATTAAGTGATTTATTAAAACGTCCAGAGTTATCTTATGATGACTTAATTGGTTTTGCAGAAGAAGAGGTAGTTGTTTCTCGTGAAGTGAAAGAACAAGTAGAGATTTCTGTGAAATATGAAGGCTATATTGCCAAAGCCATTGAAAAAGTAGAAAAATTAAAACGTATGGAAGCAAAACGTATTCCATCGAATATTGATTATGATGCTATTAATGGACTTGCCACAGAAGCACGTCAACGTTTGAAATTAATTCAACCAGAAACGATTGCGCAAGCAAGCCGTATTAGTGGGGTAAATCCTGCCGATGTATCGATTTTAATGGTGTATATCGAACAAGGAAAAATTGCGAAAGTTCAAGAATAGGAGAATTGTATGAAACCAGAAGAATTTTATCAAAGACTCCAAGAAGTTCATGGTATTACGTTAACAGATGTGCAAAAAGAACAATTTCATCAATATTTTCAATTATTGGTGGAATGGAATGAGAAGATGAATTTAACGGCGATTACTGATGAAGAAGGAGTGTATTTGAAACATTTCTATGATTCTTTAGCGTTAGGATTTCATCATGAGTTATCAAATCAAACATTGTGTGATGTCGGAGCTGGAGCAGGATTTCCAAGTATTCCATTAAAAATTGTATTTCCTGATTTAAAAGTGACAATTGTGGATTCGTTAAATAAACGAATTACGTTTTTAAACACTTTAGTGGAAACGTTAGGATTAACAGATGTACAATGTTTCCATGATCGTGCAGAAACTTTTGGACAAAATAAGAATTTCAGAGCATCTTATGATGTCGTAACAGCTAGAGCGGTAGCAAAATTAAGTGTACTAAGCGAATTTTGTATGCCATTAGTGAAGAAACAAGGATACTTTTTGGCGTTGAAAGCTGCTCATACAGAAGTGGAGTTAGAAGAAGCGAAAAAAGCGATTGCCATTTTAGGTGGGAAAGTGGAAGGCGATGTGTCCTTTGATTTACCATATGAAGGTGGAAATCGTCATGTCGTAACGATTTTAAAAACAAAAGAAACTCCAAATAAATATCCACGAAAACCTGGTATTCCATTGAAGAAACCATTATAAAAGAAGAAAGACTTTTCTGTTGTAGCAGAGTTGGTTAGCTTTACGTTTAGCAACTGTTACAAAGAAGAGTCTTTTTTGTTACAAAAAAATTAAAGGAATGTTAAGAATGTGAAAAAATGTTTTTTTTAAATTGGAGGAGGAGTAAAATAACTGTAGAGAGATTTTTGCAGAATTTCTTTGGATAAAGTACCAATAATGAAGGGGAGAGATGAAAGATGAAAAAGAAATGGTTTGGTAGTTTATTAGCTTCTACAGCTTTAGTAGCAGCATTAGCAAGCAGTCAAGTGTTTGCTGCGACAAATGATGGTTGGGTTCAAAGTGGCAATCAATGGAATTTATACCAAGAAGGTAAACTAGTGAAAGCTGGATGGGCTAAGGATAAAGGTACATGGTATTTCTTTGATAATAATGGTGTGATGCAAACTGGCTGGGTATTTACTGGCGGAGCATGGTACTCTCTAAATGGAGATGGAGCAATGCGTACAGGTTGGTATCAAGAAGGAAATACATGGTACTATTTATCTGACCAAGGAGATATGCAAACAGGTTGGACAAAAGTAGGAGATAAATGGTCTTATTTTGAATCAAATGGTTCAATGCTAGCAGATCAACCGGTGAAAGCAAGTGATGGTCGTTCATATGTTATTGGTAAAGATGGCTATATGTTAACAGATACGCCTTATCATTTAGTGTCAGAAATTTATCGTATGGGTGGCGATGAATACTTACTTCATAAATCAAAAGACGGTGTCTATATTGCACAAAATGAATGGTTTGTAGAAAGTAATGCTCGATTAGGAAAAGTAGGTTATGACTTATTAGATACATTAGTAGATCATCAAGAACCTGGTGGAATGATTGATCCTAACTCAGTTGTTAAAGGATTACAACAATTTATGGATCGCTTCTACTTTGGTGAAAATGGGAAACGTGTAGAAAAATTACCAGAAATGTCGATTACTTCAACAATTGTTGAGAAAAACAATGAATTTGTTATTGATCATTTCAACCCACGTTTAGTAATTTTAGATCATTTTACAATTGTGAATAATAAACTTTATGTACTAAAAAATCCTAATGAAGGTACATTACGTCCAGGTTACAAATTCTTGTTAGGACAAAGTTCAGAAAATGGTTATAACTTACTTGTTTTAGCAAATAAACAAGGGGAAGTTATTTCTATGAAACGTTTATCAAAAGATGTTTCAGATTTTAACAAGAAAGATATGGCTGGTTTAGCAAATGATCGTATTATGATTGATATTAATCAAACAGAAGATCAAATGGTTCGTATGTATCACTAATCATACGAGTGAATTAGTGTAGGATTAGCGAATAGAAAACCTTCACTAAATGAAATGTCAAAAAGACGATGGCTTTGGATAGTCATCGTCTTTTATTATGTGACTTTCAGTCCGTCACGCTCCGTAGGTGCGTGACAAATAAACCACCCGCTATGCGGGTGCGCATCGACGGTTATACCAAAAAAACTCCAATCGCGATACAATAAAGGTGTTCAAGCCTATCATATAGCGAGAGGAGAAAAAATATGGCTGAAAAAGCTAATAGTTTATCACATACAAAATGGATGTGTAAATACCACATTGTTTTTACACCTAAGTATAGACGGAAAGTTATCTATAATCAATATAGGAAAAGTTTGGGAGAAATATTTCGTCGATTGTGTAGTTATAAAGGGGTAGAGATTATAGAAGGACATCTTATGCCAGATCATGTTCATATGTTGGTAAGTATTCCACCAAGGATAAGTATTTCAAGTTTTATGGGGTATTTAAAAGGAAAAAGCGCACTAATGATGTTTGATAAACACGCAAATTTAAAATATAAATTTGGGAACCGTCATTTTTGGGCAGAAGGTTATTATGTAAGTACAGTAGGACTTAATGAAGCTACCATAAGAAAGTATATACAAGAACAAGAAAAACATGATATAGCAATCGATAAATTAAGTGTAAAAGAGTATGAGGATCCCTTCAGGGATGATGGTAAGTAATACAAACGCCTCTTTAAGAGGCAAGTGACGAGTCAAAAGCAATAAGGCTTGAACGAAGTGAAAGCCAGCGTCTTGAGGCGCTGGCTTGTAATCAGGGCTTATAGCCCCGGTTCAAACCACCCGTTAGACGGGTGGTCATGATTGTTTATGCATTAAATCGATTCATAATTGAGTCGATATTTTTAATTAATACAGAAATGGATCCATCTGGATTGTTGATAAATTCAACCATTTCTTTGTTTTCGTATATGTCACTTGGAATAGTAATTTCAATTCCATTATCGAGTTTGAATTTTTGTTTACTATATTTCTTCTCATATTTTGGAACATTTGTAACTGGAATTTTCTCTGGGATTTTTTCAGTCGCAATGGCTTGGTAAGCTGCTTCTTTTGCAAGAGGTTTATCTTTGAAGACTGTATCGAAAATAATTCCTGCATCAATCTCATCACTTTCTTCTAGCTGTGTAAAGATTGCTTGTTGTGTCGTTGCAAGTGCTAGATAATTTTCTTCGTCATATTTTTTAGCAACATGTGTGACGGTTTTTTTAATTTCTTTGATTTGTTCCTGTGTGCTTGTTGGAGGTGTGATTTCTAAAAATTGTTCAGAGAAATACGGTATTTTTTTACCTTCTACAATATATTTTCGTTCGATTAATTGATACTGTCCATTGCTTGTATCTACAATGAATGCTTCTGATAATTTTTGAGAAGGATTTGGTAAAATCGCATGATTTTGCAAAACGGTATTTAATACTTGGTCGTCTTCATAATCTAAAAAATGCGTATATTTAGAGCTATAATCTAATCGCAAAATCGCAAAGAAAGTTCCACCTTGATCATTAATGCCTGATGCGAATACATAATCAGCAGCAGGGATATCTTCTGCAGGGGCGATAATTTCATATAATTTATGAGCAAGTTGTTGAGTTTTTTCAATAAAAGGAACGCTATCGTCTGCTAAAAATCCTAGAAGTGGTTCTTCTGGAGGTAAGACACCATGACGAGGGTCGCTTTTTAATGTCTTTTCAATTATTTTTGTAAAATATTCTGTAATATAGGGATTCGATAAAGGTAATTCTTTTTGGGATAACAGTAAGTTTCCGCTGTTTTTATCGAAAATGTGTAAATAAGCTTGGTGTAAAATCATAAGAACTCCTTAAAAATATTAGTAATACAAACATACCACTTCTTTTTTTGTAAGTAAATGGTATACTATTTTTATTCTAAGGAATGGGAGGTTGAGAAGTGTTTGAGAGTAGAATACAAACCCCTCTAGGAGAAGTTCGATTAAGAAGTGATGGAAAGTCATTAACAGGTTTATGGTTTGTAGGGCAAGTGAATGATGCCAAGGACAACCATGATCTTGAGATAAAAGATGATTTGCCAATTTTTCGACAAGTAGAAAGATGGTTAGAAAATTATTTTTCTGGAAAGCAAACTGCGATAACGATTCTATTACAACCAAAAGGAACCATTTTTCAAGAAGAAGTTTGGAAAATATTGCAAGAAATTCCTTATGGAAAAACGATGACTTATGGAGAAATTGCGCAGAGAATCGCAAAAGAAAAAGGTGTAGCAACATACTCTGCTCAAGCAGTCGGACAAGCAGTTGGAAAAAATCCAATTAGTATTCTCATTCCATGCCATCGAGTACTTGGAAAAAATGGTACATTAACCGGATATGCAGGTGGAGTTCATAGAAAAGAACAATTGTTGAAATTAGAAAGGGGAAAATGAATGGTATTAAAAGGAATTAAAATGGTATTGGCTGCATTTGGGTCATTATTAGTGGCACAATATTTTGGATTATCGTCAGCTTCGGTAGCATCGATTATTGCAATTTTAAGTGTTGGAAATACGAAAAAGTCCTCTATTGTAATAGCTTGGAAACGGATAGTGGCTATGTTGTTAGCTTTAACAGTAGCTGTTTGTGTCTTTTTAGTGATGGGACATTCTACCATTAGTTTTGGAGTGTATTTAATCATTTATATTCCTCTTGCATTTTTATTAAAAGCAGAAGCAGGGATTGCTCCAAGTTCAGTGTTAGCTATTCACCTTTGGTTAAGTCAGACAATCACGAATGAGTTATTACTAAATGAGGCTTTGTTAATGCTTGTTGGAACTGCAGTAGCTCTTTTGTTAAATTGGCATATGCCTAGCTATCAACAAGATATTGAAGATAAAAGACAAGAAATTGAAGATAAATTAAAAGATATTTTAAGAAAAATGGCATACTTTTTACGAATGGGAAATGGAACAAATGATGCAAAACTCATTATTGAAGCAAAAGAAAAGTTAGCTCAGGCTCAAAAACTTTTATTTATTGAAAGTGAAAATCAGTTATTTAGTCAATTTAATAAAGATTTATGTTATTTTGAAATGCGAGCGGAACAAATACAGTTATTAGAAGTGATGGCGAAAAATTTAAATGATTTTCATTGTCCTGCTAGAGAAGCAGAGTTATTAGCAGAAATGTTTGATTCAACAGCAGAACAATTGCACTTAACGAACACTGGGTTAGATTTAATGGATGAGATTCAAGATTATATTGATGAATTTAGAAACTTAGAGCTACCAAAAACGAGAGATGAATTTGAATATCGTGCAACATTATTCCAGTTATTAAGGGATTTACAACGTTTTATTGATCTGAAAGTTTGTTATTTTAGAGATCATCATTAATTTGGCAAAAAATATATCGAAAAAGTTACAAAACAGCTTGCATTTCACAATAATTCTTGCTAAAATATCAAAGTGCATTTATGTGCACTGGAACAAAACGTGGGAGGAGAAATCTTCATCTCCATTTAAACCACGCGCGAAACAATCAAGGAGGTAATGTCTCGTGGCTAAAAAAGTTGTAAAACTAGTTAAATTACAAATTCCTGCAGGTAAAGCTACACCAGCTCCACCAGTAGGTCCAGCTTTAGGTCAAGCACAAGTTAACATCATGGGCTTCTGTAAAGAGTTCAACGCTCGTACAGCAGATCAAGCTGGTTTAATCATTCCGGTAGTGATTTCAGTATATGAAGACCGTTCATTCGACTTCATCTGTAAAACACCACCAGCAGCAGTATTATTAAAGAAAGCTGCTAAAGTAGAAAAAGGTTCAGGCGAACCAAACAAGAAAAAAGTTGCTACTGTAACTCGTGATCAAGTTAGAGAAATTGCTGAATTAAAAGCACCTGACTTAAATGCAGCAGATGTTGAAGCTGCAATGCGCATGGTCGAAGGTACAGCCCGTTCAATGGGATTTGTAGTAGAAGGCTAACAAACATGCAGCTTCCAAAAGTCCCTAGCACGAGTGTTTCACTCATGGACTTTGTGGGAGGTAGAACCGTTAAAACCACACAATAGGAGGAAATTATACAATGGCAAAGAAAAGCAAAAAATATTTAGAAGCCGCTAAAAAAATCGATTCTTCAAAAGCTTACTCAGTTCAAGAAGCAATCGCATTAGCAAAAGAAACAGACTTCGCTAAATTTGATGCATCTGTAGAAGTTGCATATCGTTTAGGATTAGATCCAAAGAAAGCTGACCAACAATTACGTGGAGCAGTAGTTCTTCCAAACGGAACTGGTAAAACTCAACGTGTATTAGTATTCGCAAAAGGTGAAAAAGCTAAAGAAGCTGAAGCAGCTGGTGCAGACTACGTTGGTGACAGCGAATTAGCTCAAAAAATCCAAGGTGGATGGTTTGAGTTCGACGTTATCGTTGCAACACCTGACATGATGGGTGAAGTTGGTCGTTTAGGTCGTGTATTAGGACCTAAAGGTTTAATGCCAAACCCTAAAACAGGTACTGTTACAATGGATGTAACTAAAGCTGTTGAAGAAATCAAAGCTGGTAAAGTAACTTACCGTGTTGACAAAGCTGGTAACATCCACGTTCCAATCGGTAAAGTTTCATTCGAAAACGAAAAATTAGTAGAAAACTTCAAAACAATTCACGAAACATTATTACGTATCAAACCTGCTACAGTTAAAGGTCAATACGTACGTAACGTTGCTGTGACAACTACTTTTGGCCCTGGGGTTAAAGTAGACGTAGCTTCTCTATAATTTTAACAATAAGAAAAGAGTCGAGTTGTCTCGGCTCTTTTTTGTGTATAGAAAGGATTTTTCTAATTGTAGCATTAAGACGCAAGCAGCCAGCTAAAGCTGTCTCATTGCTAAAACTTGAGCCTAAGGTCTCAAGTTTTCCTGTGCTAGAATCTGTTGTGACAGATTCTAGCACTCATGCTACGGGAAAAATCCTTTCTATCTTTTTTGTATGTGTATGATATACGTAACAAATGGACTTCTTGGAATAGTAGCTGAAAGACGGCAGCAGCCTCGCTAGGCGAGTCTCATGCTACTATGGGAGTCCTTTTTGTTTTTTGATTAGAGGGGAGGACACAACTGGTTTTACAAGGGGAAAAAATCATAATAACGAAATTACATTTTAAAAAAGACGTGTTTTTTATAAAAAACTATTTCATTGTTAGCGCTTTTATGTTAAAATAAATTTACAAGGAGGTGGGATAATGACAGAAATAATTAGATTAGATACTGAGAAAAATAATGAACGTACTACTGATATAGATATTTTATCTACAGAGGAGATTCTTCAAAAAATTAATGCGGAAGATCAGAGTGTAGCAAAAGTAGTTGAGAAATGTATACCTAAAATTTCGATTTTAGTAGATAAAATAGTAGAACGGATTCGAATTGGTGGACGTTTATTTTATATTGGTGCAGGTACTTCTGGACGACTTGGTATTCTAGATGCTGCAGAATGCCCCCCAACATATGGAGTAGATAATAATTTAGTAATTGGCGTTATAGCAGGTGGTAATGATGCAATGTTTGTTGCACAAGAAGGCGCAGAGGATTCAATGGAGTTGCCAGTAGTAGATTTATCGTCGTATCACTTTTGTGAAAAGGATGTATTAATAGGGTTAGCAGCAAGTGGTAGGACGCCTTATGTAATTGGAGGCCTAAAATTTGGACAAGAAGTAGGAGCTTTAACTGCAGCTATTTCATGTGTTACAAATGCAGAAATTTCAAAATATGCAGAGTGCTCAATTGAAGCTGTAACAGGAGCTGAAGCTATTATGGGATCTACTAGAATGAAAGCGGGGACTGCTCAAAAATTAATTTTGAATATGATTTCTACTAGTGTAATGATAAAACTTGGGAAAGTATATAAAAATTATATGGTAGATTTAAAACCAACTAATCAAAAGTTGGTGATACGATCAAAAAATATGATTAGAACTCTTACAGGCGTTTCTCAAGAAAAGGCAGATTTACTTTATGAAGAAAGTGGACATAATGTGAAAAAAGCATTAATCATGGAAATTATGAATGTAGATAGAAATTCCGCTGAGGAAGCATTAGAAAAAGCTAATGGGCATATTAAGAGTGCTATTCAAATTTTAGGAGGTGAAATTTGATGCAGGATATGGAATTGATTGTTTTTGAAATTATTAGTAATGGTGGGAATGCAAAAGCATTAGTCTATGAAGCAATTGAGGCTTCTGAAAATGGAAAGTTTAAGGAAGCGAGAGAGCTCCTTAATGAGGCAGATACTTTTTTAAATAAAGCTCATCAAGTACAAACAGATTTAATTCAAAAAGAAGCAGCCGGAGAAAGAAATGAAGTTACAGTGCTATTTGTTCATGCGCAAGATCATTTAATGACTTCAATAGAAGTTAGAACATTGGCAGAAAATATTATTCGAATGAATGAAAGACTTTGGAAGTTGGAGAATAGAGAGTAGGAATAAGAATGGCTAGATTTAGAAAGTGGACTGTAAAAAATACGGAACAGAATAAAAAATACAAAACCTCTTTAGGGATTACTGATTATGATATTCCTATGTTTGGGTATAAAAGTATTACGTTGATTTTTGTTTCAATTATCCTATCAATGTTCTTGATTCCAGCTTTTTGTAATTTGATTCAAATTGATTTTAAATGGCCATTTATTATTGTGGGAAGTCTTATTGCAGGCTTTACAATATCTTATTCTCAGTATTTTATAAATTCTAAAATAGGTATCACAAAATCATTTTGGTTTATAGGTTTAATTTGGTCTATTCTTATTGGAATAATTTATTACTTTATTGTTATGACTGGAGTAATTTTATAAAGAAGTGGAGGTGAAATTATGAAAATATTATTAGTTTGTTCAGGTGGCATGTCAAGTGCTATAGTTGCTAAAGCATTACATGATGCTGGTGCAAAAGAAGGATTGGAATTAGTGGTAGATGAATGTGGTACACAAGCTTTTGCTGAAAAAGTAAAAGAAGACTATAACATTTCACTTGTAGCACCGCAAATTAGACATCGCTATGATGTATTGAAAGCTAGCGCAGATGAAGCAGGTGTTCCTTGCTTGTTAATAAAACCTCAAGGTTACACTCCTCTTGGAGGACCAAAATTACTTCAACAAATTAAAGAAGAATTGGAAATAAAATAGGAAAGTGGGGATATTTATGTTTGATAAAATAACAGAGTTTATGGATACAAAGCTATCGACACCGATGGCAAAATTAGCCGAACAGCGTCATTTAAGAGCAGTTCGTGATGGTATTATTGCAACATTACCAATTATTATTGTTGCGTCTATGTTTTTAGTAATCGCATTTTTACCAAATTCTTTACCAAAAGATTGGGGAATTACACAATTTATTCAAGCTAATCAAGCAAAAATTTTATTACCATATCGTGTTTCAATGTATATTATGACACTATATGCGGTTTTTGGTATAGGTTTTTCTTTATCATCTTCATATGATTTAGATGGTTTATCAGGAGGGATTTTAGCTGAACTTGCTTATTTATTAACAATTGTTCCTAAAGTTGTTCCTGCTGCCTCTGCAGAAATAAAAACTTTAGCAGAAACTAGTGAGCCATTAAAAAATTATTTATCTTCATTACCTTCAGGTTTTGTTTTACCGATGGCGAATTTAGGTTCAGCAGGTATGTTCATAGGTATTTTATCGGCCTTTTTAGCAGTAGAAATTTATCGTTTTACTCAAAAGAGTGGATTCAAAATTTCAATGCCACCACAAGTGCCAGCTTCAGTTGCTAGATCTTTTGAGTCATTAACGCCTACAGTTATTGTATTATTATTAGTTTCTACAATTACAATGTTTATTGGTATTGATGTTCATAAAATTGTAGGAGGGATTGTTGCACCTTTAGTACAAGCAACAGATTCTATTTTTTCAGTAATCATTATTATTTTCTTAACACAATTCTTCTGGTCATTTGGTATTCATGGTTGGTCAATTGTAGGTTCTCTAGCAAGACCACTATGGTTAGTATTATTAGATGAAAATACTGCTGCTTTTGCTAGTGGAAGTGCTATTCCAAATATTGCTGCAGAACCATTCTATCAATGGTTTGTAATGATTGGTGGGTCAGGGGCTACTATTGGTTTGGCTATTTTACTAGTTTGGCGTTCAAAATCAGCTTATGGTAAATCGCTTGGAAAAACAGCTTTAATTCCAGCTGTTTGTAATATTAATGAACCATTAATTTTTGGTACACCTATTGTGTTAAATCCTCAATTAATTATTCCGTTTATTTTAGCTCCACTAGTAAATAGTGTAGTTGCTTGGGTTGCAATGTCTACAGGGTTAGTAAGTAGAGTTGTAGCAAGTGCTCCGTGGACACTTCCTGGACCAATTGGTGCATTTTTAGCAACAGGAAGCGACTGGAGAGCGCTTGTGTTAAATGTTGTATTAATTGTATTATCAATTTTAATTTATTATCCATTCTTCGCAATGTATGACAAATCATTATTAGCTCAAGAACAAGAGCAGTAAGAATGTATCTTTTAGCCCTGTTCTTGTAACAGGGCTTTTTACTAATATATTTTAAGGAGTAAGTGAATGAAAAGATTAGGATTGTCGATTTATCCTGAGAAGAGTACTTTAGAAGAAATTAAAAGTTATCTTAAAGATGCGAGTGAATTAGGTTTTTCTAGAGTGTTTTCTTGTTTGTTATCTGTAAATAAACCAGCAGAAGAAATAAAAAAAGAATTTACTGAAATAAATACTTATGCGCATGAGTTAAATTATGAAGTTATTGTGGATGTGTCTCCAAGAGTATTCGGGGAATTAAATATATCTTATAAAGATTTATCTTTTTTTAAAGAAATTGGAGCAGATGGAATTCGTTTGGATGCGGGATTTTCTGGGTTGGAAGAATCTATAATGACGTATAATCCTGAAGGATTAATTGTTGAAATTAATATGAGTAATAATGTTCATACAATAGACACAATAATGGATTATAGACCGAATAAATACAAATTATACGGATGTCATAATTTTTATCCACATCGTTTTTCAGGATTGAATTTAGATTTTTATAAGGAATGTACACAAAGATTTAATAAATATGGCTTAAATACCGCAGCGTTTGTGACTTCGCAAGATAAAAGAGCTTTTGGTCCATGGCCAACAACAGAGGGGTTACCGACATTAGAAATTCATCGCAATTTACCATTAGATGTTCAAGTGAAACATCATATTGCAATGGAATTAGTAGATGATATTTTAATTTCTAATTGTTACCCAACTAAAGATGAATTAGAAAGTCTAAAAGGATTAAATTTGAATCTTGTAACATTCAATGTTGAACTAGTTAAAGATATTCCTGAAATTGAAAAGAAAATTGTATTAGAAGAGTTTCATTTTAATAGAGGAGATCAAAATGATTATTTCATTCGTTCAACCCAAAGTAGAGTAAAATATAAAGGTCATAATTTCAAAGTTTTTAATGCTCCTAGTGTTATTAAGAGAGGAGATATCATTATTGAAAGTAGTGAATATGGACATTATGCAGGTGAGTTACAAATTGCTTTGAAAGATATGGAAAATTCTGGGAAATCGAATGTGGTTGGTAAAGTTGTTGATATTGAACATTTTATATTAGATGAACTTAAACCGTGGCAGAAATTTAAATTTAGATTATGATAAGTAGGTTGGAAATGTCATGAAAATATTATGGGGTGGAGCAACTGCCGCTAGTCAATATGAAGGTGGGTTTGAAGGAAAAAAAGGATTAGATACACAAGATTGTAGACCTTATTTACCTCGTACTTCTAATGCTACAGAGGAAACTAGATTGTTGACGAAAGAAAAAATAGAAGAAGCTAAGAAAACAAATTCTAATCAATATTATCCTTTTAGAAATGGTACTAAAGGATATGAACATTTAGAAGAAGATATTGAATATTTAGAGGAATTAGGACTAGATATATATAGATTTTCAATAAGTTGGGCTCGATTGTTTCCAAATGGTATAGATGAGGCCCCTTCTCCTGAAGGAGTTGCTTATTATGATAAAGTATTTGAGTTATTAGTTAAAAAGAAAATAAAGATTTTTTTAACGTTGAATCATTATGCTTTACCTATAAATTTAGTGGAATGTTATGGTGGTTGGAAAGGGAGAGAATGTATTAAATATTTTCTTCATTTGGTACAATTTGTTTTCGAAAGATGGGGGGAGTTGGTTGATTATTGGCTACCGTTTAATGAAATAAATGCGGGATATTTTAGTCCGTTTAATGGAGTAGGTTTGTTAAAAGGAGAAGATGGGTATAATTTATCAGAAGTTTTTCAAGCTTTACATCATCAATTTGTAGCGAGTGCGAAAACGATTCGTTTAGCCAAACAAATGAAGTTGAAAGGGAAATTTGGCTCAATGATTGCTTGTTTTTGTTATTATCCTCTAACAAGTAATCCAGAAGATAATCTTAAATTGTTGTTTGAAGAACAGATGAATCAATGGTATTGCATGGATATTTTATCAAAAGGAGAATATCCCTATTATTCATCAAAGTTTTTTGAATCTAAGAATATTACATTAAATATTACGGATGAAGATAGAAAGGTATTAAAAGAAAATACTTGTGATTTTGTTTCTATATCGTTTTACACTTCCTCTGTTATTACTGTTGATGAAGCGGAAAAAACAGCAGGAAATTTAGTGGTATCTACAAAGAATCCATATTTAAAAGCTAGTGAATGGGGATGGCAAATAGATCCTGTTGGATTAAGAACTTCATTGCATCGAGTATATGAAAGATATGGAAAACCTGTTATAGTCTCAGAAAATGGATTAGGTGCAAGAGATGTATTAACAGAAGATTATCAAATTCATGATTCTTATCGAATTGATTATATGAAAGCTTATTATGAACAAGCTAAATTAGCCTTTTTAGATGGTGTACCTCTTGAAGCGTTTATTGCTTGGGGAATTATCGACATTGTTTCTGCAGGTAGTTGTGAGATGGATAAACGTTATGGAGTAATCTACGTAGATGCAGATAATTATGGTAACGGTAGTTATAAACGATATAAAAAAGATAGTTTTTATTGGTATAAGAAATTTATTCAAAATTATAAAAAAGGGGGAAGATGAATGGTCATTGTTGTATGTCCTTTAATGCACGATAAAATCATCGAAATTGTTGAAGGGATACCAAATGGTAACTATAAATTTATAAAAAAGGAGGGGATAAATTTATATTTTGAAATAGGATCTATGTTGGAGGAAGATGCTGCCAAAATTATTAAAAGTACATTGAAATCAAATTCTATAAGTAAGGCATTAATGTTTAAAGTATTAACAAAAGAATATATATAGGGAGATGAATTCAAATGGATAGTTTAACAAAATTTGTAGAAGAAAAAATTGCGCCACCTTTAATTAGATTTTCTCAAATTAGATATGTTCAAGTGATGCAACGTATGGGTTTAGGGATAATGAGTTTATTAATTATAGGGTCATTATTTTTAATTTTAGCATCTTTTCCGTATAAACCTTATTTAGAATTTTTAGGAGATTTTAGAAAAACACTTGCTGCAGGTGCAGGGGTTGGAACGGCATTTATTGGGATTTTTACAGTTATGACTGTTTCGTATGGGCTTGCTGAATGGTACAATGAAAATAAAGGAATGAAAATGGATATCATTCAACCAGTGGTTTTATCTACAGCTAGTTATTTACTTTTAAATCCTGCTAAAACAGTGAATGTTGTTGTTGAAGCAGGAGCCAATCCGTCTAAATTTACTGGAGTTCCTACACAGTATTTAGGAGCGTTAGGTGTTTTTACAGCTATTGTTGTAGGGATTATATCCGTTGAAATTTACAGACTTATTATTCAAAAGAAAATTGTTATTAAATTACCTGAAAATGTCCCACCTATGGTTTCTCAAGCGTTTATTGCTTTAATTCCAAGTTTTGTTGTAGTCCTATTTTGGTGGTTAGTAGGTCATGTTTTAGGAGTAGAAATTCCAAAAGTGATTCAAAAAGTATTTGAACCTTTAGTGTCGATTGGGGATACTTCAGTGGCCGTAGTTTTAGCATCGTTGCTCAACCGCGTATTATGGTCTGTAGGTATTCATGGAGGAAATATTGTAAGTAGTGTAGGTGGAACAATTTGGCAACAAATGGTGGCAGCAAATCAAGAAGCATTTGCAGCTACTCAGTCATTTAAAGATTTACCATATACCTTTACATCACTTTATATGGATAATTATATTTGGACAGGATTATTTCCGTTAGCGTTGATTATGACATTCTCAAAATCACCACGTCTAAAAGCTTTGGGATTGCTTGCTTTACCAGCTACATTGTTTAATATTGGAGAACCTCTAATTTTTGGTATCCCAATTATGATGAATCCAGTATTAATGATTCCATTTGTTTTGAGCTATGTAATGTTAGCGATTATTTCTGTTGTGTTGACAAGTTTTGGGGTTCTACCTACCCCAGTTCTTTCTGTGCCATGGATTATGCCGGCTCCAATTAAAACGTTTTTAGCGACAAATGCATCTATTTGGCCAGCTGTTTATGTTATTTTAGGGTGGATTTTAATGGCAATTATTTTTTACCCGTTTGTAAAAGCAATTGAGAAAAAAGATTTATCTGAAAAATCTGAAAATGGAGAACTATTATATTCGTAGATAAATGATGCGAAGACCAATGTGGATTTCCGCATTGGTCTTCTTTTAGTAGGAGGATAAATATGCTTGGTGTTTCGATATATTTTTCAACTCCTTTTGAAGAAAATGAAGAGTATTTAAATCGAGTTAGTAAATATAATGTTAAATATGTGTTTACTTCTTTACAAATTCCAGAAGAAAATCAAGTGGATCAACTAAATTTATTAAAAAAATTTATAGATTTAACAAACCGATTAAAGATGAAATTAATGATTGATATTTCCCCGCAAACATTTGAAAAGTTTGGAATTAAAGAAGAGGAACGGATAAAATTTTTAAAAGCACTTGATGCCAAATGCGTTAGAATAGATTATGGATTTTCAATGGAAGAAATTAAAATATTTTCCGAAAATTTTGAAGTGATATTAAATGCAAGCACAATAGATGGACAATTTTATGATAAAGGGATTGAAGTAGGAGTTGATTTTTCATCATTGATTGCATGTCACAATTTTTATCCTAGAAAAGATACAGGACTGGATAAGGATTGGCTTGTTGAAAAAAATAAAAGATTAAAATCATATGGATTAAAAACAATGATGTTTATTCCTGGAGATGAAGTGAAAAGAGGACCGGTTTTTGAAGGGTTACCAACGATAGAAAACCATAGAAAGCAATTACCTCTGTTAAATTATATTGAATGTGTAGAAAAATTATCTATTGATGAAGTAATTGTTGGAGATGTTAGGATTTCTGGAAAAGAATTAGAGAAAATTGATTTTTATAAAAATCACCATATTTTACTTTTAGAAGTAAGTTATTTAATAGATTTAGATTTTGCAAATATAGTATTATCTAATAGAAAAGATGTAGCTATGAATGTAGTACGTTGTGTAGAATCTAGAACAGTATTAAAAAAAGGTAATATCGTTCCTTTTAATACAATTGCAAGAGAAGTAGGCGTTATTACTATAGATAATGAATTGTATGGAAGATATCAAGGAGAATTGCAAATTGTAAAGAAACCTTTATTAGCTGATGAGCGAGTAAATGTAATAGGAAAGGTATCAGAAAATTCCCTAAAATTATTGGATTTTATAAAAGAAGGCACAAAATTTAAATTTGTAGGAGTTGAAGAATGATGAAAACAATTATGTTGGTTTGTAATGCAGGGATGTCGACAAGTTTACTTGTAAATAAAATGAAAGCAGCTGCTGAAAAGATTGATACTGATATTTTTGATATTTTTGCTGTTCCTTTAAGTAGTGTGAAAAATGAAATAGAATCTAAAAATGTTGATATTATATTAGTTGGACCTCAAGTTAGATTTAAGTTGAAAGAACTTAAAGAAAAGTATGAACCAGGTATTGTTGTGGAATCCATAAATGTACAAGATTATGGTATGATGAATGGAGAAAATGTTTTGCTAGGAGCAATTGAAAAACTTCAACTATAAAGAGAGAGTGTAGAATGAGTGTATTATATAAAATTAAAAGTTCAATAAATGCTTTTACAGATACAGAATATGTGATTGCAGATTTTATTTTGAAAAATAGACAACTAGTATTGGATTCCAATGCAAAAGAATTAGGAGATGTTACAAAGACTTCCGCATCTGCTTGGGTTAGATTTGCTAAAAAAATGGGGTATAAAGGATTACCTGCATTTAAAGTAGAGTTAGCTAAAGAGAGTGAAGTAGCTAGTGTTGAAGATGAAATTGAAACTTTTTTAAATCCTAATGATTCTTTACAACTATTATTGAAAAAAACAGAAAATATGGTAACCCAAAATATAAAAGAGACTTTTAATTTAATAGATTATCATGAATTAGAAAAAGCAATAGAATTAATTAATAGTGCTAAAACAATTTATTTATTAGGTGTTGGGGGAAGTAGTGTTGTTTGTTTAGATTTTTATCATAAAATGACTAGAATTCATCAAAATGTTATTTATGATAGAGATCAACATACGTTAATGGCCCGTATCGCTCAATTAGAAAAAGATGATGTAGTGATTGTTGTTAGTTATAGCGGAGAAACCGAGTCAGTTAATTCTATTGTTAAAAATGCGAAGAAAATCGGTGCGAAAATTATAGGTGTGACTAAATTTAATTTGAAATCGACGCTTTCTAATTTGTCAGATATTAAACTTTTTGTTCCGATTGAAGAAAAGGAAATTCGATTAGGTTCAATTACTTCTAGAAATAGCCTGTTAATTATTACGGATTTACTGTATTATGGTATTGCAAAAATTGATTTTAATTCAACAAAAGATTTGCTTGTTCGAACTCGTAATTTCATTAAGGGGGAATTATAGTGTTAGCAGTTGGATTGATGTCTGGAACTTCGTTGGACGGGGTTGATGTAGTTCTTTGTAATATTGTTGGTAAAGATGAAGATACTCAGGTAAAACAATTGAACTTTAAAACATATGAAATACCTGAAGATTTGAGAGATAAAATAAGAAAATGTTGTAGCAGAGAATTGATTCCTGTAGAGCTAATTTGTTCATTAAACTTTGAATTGGGGCAGTTGTTTGCAGAATCAGTAAAAGCTTTATGTGAAGAATCTTCTGTGAATTTAGAAGACATAGCTTTTATAGCTAGTCATGGACAGACGATATTTCATATCCCAAAAGCATTTTCTGATTATATCCCTAGTACATTACAAATTGGAGAGGCTGCTATTATTGCTAATGAATGTAGAACTACTGTAATCTCAAATTTTAGAGTAATGGATATGGCTGTGGGTGGAGAAGGTGCTCCTTTAGTACCTTACAGTGAATATGTATTATATGCAGATGAAAATCAGGCAGTTGCATTACAAAATATAGGTGGAATTGGAAATGTCACGTTTCTTCCTAAAAAAGGAGATTTTACTAAAGTAATAGCGTTTGATACTGGACCAGGGAATATGATGATTGATGCTGCAGTACAAAGGTTATATGGAAAAAAGTTTGATAAAAATGGAGAGTATGCAAGTAAGGGGAATTTAATACCTCAATTGGCTGAGGAGTTGAAGAAACATCTCTATTTTGCATTAGATATTCCTAAGACGACAGGTAGAGAGATGTTTGGAGAACATTACACATATGCACTTTTAGAAAAATATCAAGATTATAGTAAGAATGATATTATTTTTACATTAACATGGTTTACAGCTTATTCTATTGCTTATCATTATAAAAAATATTTTATTCATCACTATAATTTGGATAAATGTATAATTGCCGGTGGAGGAGCTTATAATGAGTGTCTTATAAATTTAATAAAAAGAGAATTACCAGAAATTGAGATACTGATTCAAGAAGATCTAGGGTATTCTTCGGAGGCAAAAGAAGCGATAGCTTTTGTGATATTAGGCAATCAAACTTATCATATGAGACCGTCGAATGTTCCTTCTGCGACAGGAGCAAGAAAAAGTGTCATTTTAGGACAGATAACCTATCCAACTATATAAAACAAATAAACCTATTGTAGATAGACTGCAATAGGTTTATTTGTTAGAAGTAGAAGACACTCTCGTTTGCTGGACGAGAAGAGATAATTGTTAAAGTCTTATTGTGTGATTCGATTTCAGTCAAAACACTATTTAATACATGGGAGTTGTTTTTAATAACACTGCCTTCAAAAGCAACAGTAATATTGTTTTCTTGATTACAGGACAATAAAGCTTTAGCGATATCTTTTCCGGCTTGTTGAGCAATAGATGTTAGAAATAGATTATTGGAGTAATCTAAGTATAATATTGCTAATTTTGCTACTTCTGTTTTAGGGCTGTTATATACTGTATTTATAATTGATTGACGATTTGGGAATATTTGTTGAATAGTGGGTAGTAAATCAAGGAAGTCCATAGGACTTTCGTTATAATCTAAGAAGTTAATGTATGTTTTTAGAATTTGTTTCCCAATCCAATATCCGCTTCCTTCATCGCCAAGTATGTGACCCCAACCACCTTTTTGGATAAATTGATTATTTTTTCTGCATAAAAGTGATGATCCCGTTCCTGCTATAAAAAGATTACCATCTCTATTTTTAAAGGTAGCAATATGACTCATTTTTAAATCTGATTCAATTGCAAATTTACAATGAAGTTTTTCTTTGAATGCTGATGTTAATTCTGGAATGAGTGTACTAGCGCCGGCCATTCCAATACTAATATAGCTAATATTAGAATAATTTACTTTATTTTTTAAAAGTAAATTTTCGATTACTTGAACCACATTGTTAACAGCTGAATCGAAATTAACAATAGGATTCCCCATTTCACCTTTGATACTGTCGATAGCTTGATTTTCTTTATATAAAATCCCAATTGTTTTTGTTCCACCTGCATCGATTCCTATTTTCATGAAAAGACCTCCTTTTGAGTAATATCGTAAAGTAAAAACACAAGAAATTCAATGCTAAGAATTGTTTTTTTCATTTTTAAACTAAAAATATGACTATTCCTCCCATGCATTCTCATTGCCAATAAAGAACGTACATGTATATAATGACAATGCGAAAGATTGTGAAAGAGGGTGTGGGGATGTTTCGTGATGCGACTAGTATGGCGCAAGCTGTACGTGATAAACAAGTAAATCCGTTGGAATTGGTGTTAGAAACGATTGAAAAGGCGGAGCGATTGAATCCGAGATTAAATGCGATTGTTTCGACACGTTATGAAGAAGCAATAGAAGAAGCGAAGAAGTTTCAAGTGGATAATCAACCTTTTGCGGGAGTTCCTTTGTTTTTAAAAGACTTAGGGCAAGAGAAAAAAGGGACACTGTGTACCTATGGTTCTCGTTTGTTTAAAGATTATATTTGTCATGAAACAAGTCATTTTGTGAAACGTCTAGAAGAACTTGGCTTCATTATATTAGGAAGAACGAATACACCTGAGTTTGGGTATAAAATGGTGAGTGATGCTCAGTTACATGGGCCTGTTCGTCATTTTTTAGATGAAACCGTAAATGCAGGGGGCTCTAGTGGTGGAGCTGCTGCGATTGTTGCTGCAGGGATTTCTCCAATGTCAGCTGCAAGTGATGGGGGAGGTTCGATTCGTGTACCTGCTAGCCATAATGGATTGATTGGGTTGAAGCCGACTCGTGGTCGTGTTCCGGTGGGGCCTGGTTCTTATCGTGGGTGGAATGGAGCGACGGTTCAATTTGCTTTGACTAAGACGGTGAGAGATACTCGAAATTTGTTGTGGCATTTACAAACGTGCCAATTAGAAAGTCCGTTCCCATTGCCTTTGTTGCAAGAAGAAAATTTGTTTTCCCCTAAGCTGAATCGCCCATTGAAAGTTGGGATGTTATTAAAGCACCCGATTGGTGGAAAAGTTTCTAGTGAAGTGGAACAAGTTGTTCGCCAAATGGCGAAGAAATTTGAATTAGATGGACATGAAGTGAGTGAAATAGCAGAAGATCCGATTAATGGGATTGAACTTCAGAAAGGATTTTATCTCATTAGTGGTGCAGAGACGGTTGTCATGTTTCAAAAAATGGAGAAACAATTACAACGTCAAATGACTCGTTTTGATATGGAATTGATGACATGGGTCATGTATCAAAGTGGTTTAATGGTGACAGGTGCGGATTATGCACGAGTTGCGGGAGATTGGGATCGTTATGCGGAAGCAATGATGCAACTTCATGATACGTATGATGTGTTGTTGTTACCGACGGTTGCCAATACTGCACCCAAACAAGATGCGTATTCTTTAGATGCTGATTTAATTGAGAAGATGGAGCATATTCATGAGTTATCTCATGAAGAACGTCAAGAGGTTGTGTGGAAGATGTTTGAGTCGAGTGTGGAAGATACTCCGTTTACACAACGGATGAATATTACAGGTCAACCAGCGATTAGTCTGCCAGTTGGTCACTCACGGGAAGGAATGCCAATTGGAGTGCAATTAGTTGCAGCAAAAGGTAGAGAAGATTTATTGCTAATGATTGCTGAACAGTGGGAACAAGATGAGTTATGGAAGTTTTGATAAAGTTGAAAAACTTCCAGCATGAAGTCAGAAAAGTGATACAATAAAAGTATGTGTGGTTAAGGAAGGTGTTTAAAAATTGAAAACAATAGACGCATTGTTTGAACCTTTTACTTTGAAGGGAAATATTGTATTAGAAAATCGTTTTGTATTATCACCAATGGTGACAAACTCTTCAACAGAAGAAGGGTATATTACGCAAGATGATTTATTATATGCAAAGAGACGTGCTGGCTCTGCTGCTTTACAAATTACAGGGGCAGCGTACGTTAATAAGCAAGGGCAACTATTTGAATTTGGATTTAGTGCGATGGATGAAGCTGCTATTCCAGGTTTAAAGAAATTAGCTCAGGAAATGAAATCTCAAGGAGCAACGGCTATTTTACAATTAACCCATGCAGGACGTTTTGCTAGTCATGCATTGAATCGAGATAAAACAGTTGTAGGGCCTAGTGCAATGAAATTACAATCGCCATTTCCACATGAAGTGCATGAGATGACAATTGAAGAAATTCATCAAGTGATTGAAGATTATCGCCGTGCAACTAAAATTGCAATTGAAGCAGGATTTGATGGAGTGGAAATTTCTTCTGCTCAACGATTGTTAATTCAAACATTCTTCTCTACTTTTTCAAATGAGAGAACAGATGAATATGGATCACAATCTTTAGAAAATCGTTCTCGTATTGGGATTGAAGTGTTGAAAGTTGTTCAACAAACCATTGGGCAATATGCTGGGGAGAATTTTATTTTAGGCTTTAGAGCAACTCCAGAAGAAACTAGAGGGAATCAAATTGGCTATAGTATTGATGAGTTTTTAGAATTTTTCCATCAAGCTCTAACCATTGCTTCGATTGATTATTTAGCGATTGCAAGTTGGGGACATGATGTGTTTCGAAATAAAATTCGCGCAAAAGGTCCTCATCAAGGTGAATTAGTGAATGCTGTGATTTATAAAGCGTTAAAAGGAAAAGTAGCGGTGATTGCTTCAGGTGGCATTAATAGTCAAGAAAAAGCACTAGAAGCATTAGAACATGCCGACCTTATTGGTTTATCGACCCCATTTATTACAGATCCTGAATTTGCTGAAAAAATTAGAGAAGGTAAATCAGAAGAAATTCAATTATCGATTAAACCGGAAAATTTAGAAGCATTAGCGATTCCTCAAGCTGCCTTTAAAGATATTGTGCCGTTAATGGATTTTGGAGAGTCGCTTCATAAAGATGCTAGAGATTTCTTTAGAAGTTTGGAAGTTAATTATAAGGAGAGAGCTGTCGATGAAAATTAGTGTACTAGACTATGGCGTAGTTGATTTTGGGAAAACAAATGAAGAAGCCATTCAAGAGACGATTCAATTAGCTAAAATAGCAGAAGAATTAGGCTATGCACGTTTTTGGGTAGCAGAACACCATCAAGTAAAAGCTTTATCGATCAGTGTGCCTGAAGTGGTTATTCCAGCAATTGCTTCTCAAACAAAGAATATTCATGTTGGCTCAGGTGGTATTATGGGCTTGCATTATGCTCCGTACAAGGTAGCTGAAGTGATGAGCTCATTAGAAGTGCTATTTCCGGGAAGAATTGATATCGGTCTAGGGAATTCAATAGGGACAAAATCTGTTTCAACGGCTTTGAAAAGTCATTATATTAAACCTCAGTTTGGTGAATGGGTAGCTGATGTACAGGAAATCATACAGTCTAATGAAGCTGTTCCTTATACAAAGAGAGTTCCAGAACAATTTTTATTAGGAATGGGTGGGGAATCCGTTCATATTGCTGCAAAAAATGGCTTAGGATTTGTTTATGGAATTTTCCCGTATATTCCGCAAGAGCCTCTTGTGTTAGCAAAAGAATTAGCAACGGCATATCGTAAAGAATTTCAATCGGTAAATGGGTCAGATTTGCGCTTTATTTTAGCAGTTTTTGTCGTGATTGCAGATACTGAGGGAAAAGCCGAAGAGATGGCTCAAGCATTAGATTTATGGATGTTAGGAAAACAAGATTTTAGTGAATTTGAAACATTCCCAACTAAAAAAGATGTAGAAACAAGAGATGTAACTCCAGCAGAAAGAAAAACAATTGAAGACAATCGTCAACGGTTAATTGTTGGAGATTCTAGGGCAGTAAAAGCGCAACTGGATGAATTATGTCAAGTTTGTAATCCGGATGAATTATTAATGATTCCACTAGTTGGAGGATTTGAAAATCGGAAACGTGCGTTAGAATTATTCGCACAATTGTATCAGTAGAAAGGATGAATAAAATGAGAAAATTTGCAAATTTTTTATGGATTGATAAAGAAGGAGATCGTTATACGATTCGTATGACACCAGAGTTACAAGATGATGTCGGTACAATTGGTTTTGTTCAATTTAGCCAAGATGAAGTGTTAGAAGCAGAAGAAGAAATCGTTAGTATTGAAGCTTCAAAAACAGTGATGTCTATTGTGACTCCAATTGGAGGAAAAGTGGTAGCATATAATAAAGCTGCAGTAGAGGAGCCAACATTATTAAACTCTGAAAAACAAGAAGAACATTGGCTAGTTGTATTAACAGATGTTGATGAAGCGCAATTTATGGCATTAGAAGATGAATAAAGATACACAAGTTAATCGATTACAGCAAATGATTGCTTTTTTGATGGAGGAAAAAGGCGAAGTTGTTCCAGATTTTTCTGGGAAATCAGAAAAAGATTTAGAAGAAACTTGGCGAGGGTTGGTCAATATTCGACCTGCTAGTCGAGCGGATATTCGTTATTTAGAATTGGAAGAGGCTTATTTAAAGCAATACCATACGGGGGCAATTGTTGGATTGGAAAGTTGCCAAGATACCAATGAAGAGAGAATCAAATTATATCATGGAGACTTATGTCATTTAGAAGTGGATGCAATTGTAAATGCGGCGAATAGTGATTTGTTAGGATGTTTTATTCCGAATCATCGTTGTATTGATAATGCCATTCACACTTTTGCAGGGGTCAAGTTAAGAGAATGTTGTTATCAAATTCAACTCGCTCAAAAGAAAAAAGAACCGGTGGGATCTGTAAAGGTGACACCGAGTTTTCATTTGCCATGTGAGTATGTTTTTCATACAGTGGGACCATTTATTCCAAGTGGAAAGTCTGTTACGCCTATTCGGAAACAATTATTAGAGAACTGTTATATGAGTTGTTTGAAGCAAGCAGAAGAAATGAAGCTAGAAAGCATTGCTTTTTGTGGGATTTCAACGGGTCAATTTGGTTTTCCGGTAGAAGATGCTGCACAAATTGCAGTTTCGGTTGTAAAAGACTGGGTTAAGCAACACGTCTTTCCAGGAACGGTTATTTTATCGACGTATACAAATGAAGAACAAATGGCGTATAGAAAATTATTACAATGATGAGAGAAGGGAGGGGAAGTAGTGGAGTGGATTACACCGATACAAAAGATGGAAAGTCAGGCGCAACAATTAAAAAGTTTGTTTGAAGAAGCGGATGCTATTGTTGTAGGGATTGGAGCAGGAATGTCTGCTGCGGATGGCTTTACTTATATTGGGGAACGTTTTGAGTCAGCCTTTCCAGATTTTATCGAAAAGTATCAATTATTAGATATGTTACAAGCAAGTTTATTTCAATTTGCCAGTTGGGAAGAGTACTGGTCTTTTCAAAGTCGCTTTATTGCATTGAATTATTTAGACCAACCAGTGGGAGCTGCCTATGTAGAGTTGAAAGAAATGCTTGAAACAAAACCGTACCATATTATTACTACGAATGCTGATAATGCCTTTGAAGTAGCTGGATTTGATATGGAGAAAGTGTTTCATATTCAAGGAGAATACGGATTGTTACAATGTAGCCAACATTGTCATCCACAAACTTATCGAAAAGATGAGTTAATTCGTGAAATGATTGCAAGGCAAAAGGATATGAAAGTACCGTATGAATTAATTCCGTTTTGTCCAGAATGTGGTGCACCATTAGAGATTAATAAACGTAATGCTGAAAAAGGGATGGTTGAGTCTGCAGATTTCTTTGAACAAAAAGCCCGTTATGATACTTTTTTAAAACAATATGAGACAGGAAAAGTAGTATATTTAGAAATTGGAATTGGATTTACAACACCACAATTTATTAAAACACCATTCCAAAAGAAAGTTACAGAAAATATAAATGCGGTTTATGTAAGTATGAATCATAAACATTATCGAGTGCCTTTAGCCATTCGAAATCGTACCCTACTATTATCAGAGAATATTGCAACATTAATACACGAAACACATCAATTATTAAAGGAAGAAGGAAAGCTTTATGTATTTGATTGAGCCAATTAGAAATGGGAAGTATGTTACAGATGGAGCAGTAGCTCTTGCGATGCAAGTATATGTCCAACAAAATGTATTTTTAGATGATGATATTTTATTCCCATATTACTGTGATCCGAAAGTGGAAATTGGAAAATTCCAAAATACAGTTGCAGAAGTGAATGAACAATATTTAAAAGAACATAACATCCAAGTCGTTAGAAGAGATACGGGTGGTGGTGCCGTATATGTAGATTCAGGTGCTGTTAATGTTTGTTATTTAATTCAAGATAATGGAGTGTTTGGAGATTTTAAGAGAACATATGCTCCGGCGATTCAAGCGCTGCATGAGTTAGGGGCAACTGGAGTAGAACAAACTGGTCGAAATGACTTAACTATTGATGGAAAGAAAGTTTCTGGAGCTGCTATGACGATTAGTAATGCTCGTGTTTATGGAGGCTATTCTTTACTATTAGATGTGGATTATGATGCAATGGAAAAAGTTTTGAATCCAAATAAAAAGAAATTACAATCAAAAGGCATTCAATCAACAAGAGCTAGAGTGGGCTCAATTCGTCCACATTTAGCACCAGAATATCAAGAAATTACGATTGATGAATTTAAAAATTTAATGACTTGCAAGTTGTTAAGAATTAATTCAATGGACGAAGCGAAACGTTATGTATTAACGGAAGAAGATTGGAAAGCAATTGATGAATTGACAGCTAAAAAGTATAAAAATTGGGACTGGAATTATGGAGAATCTCCACAATATAGCGACTACCGTGATGGAAGATTTGCGGCAGGAACGATTCAAGTATACTTAGAAGTGGAACAAGGAAGAATTACAAAATGTAGTATTCGTGGTGATTTCTTCTCTAAATGTGAAATTCAAGATGTAGAAACTCAATTAATGGGCGTTCGTATGGTTGAAGAAGATATTAAAGCTGTGTTAGACACATTTGAGTTAACAGAATATTTTGGAGCCGTAACTTCTGAAGAACTTACAAAACTCATCTTAGGTGAGTAAGTAAAAAAATATTCAAAAATGCAAAAAAATAGTTGACAAGGGCTTTTGGTTCCTGTAAACTATTTTCTAGTTGAATGCGACCGAAGACAGTAGGGGGCGTTAGCCTTAATATCCTACCGAGGGAGAACAAGTTGATCTTATTTCTCTATGTCTTTGTGGGCATAGAGATTTTTTATGCCCTACCTAAAATTCAGGAGGTGAAACACGAAGATGAGTGAAGCAATTATTGCTAAAAAAGCGCAACAAGTTTCTGAAGTTGCTGAACAATTCAAAAACGCAACATCTGTTGTAGTTGTGGATTATTTAGGAATTACAGTAGAACAAGCAACAAACTTACGTACAGAATTACGTAACGCAGGTGTACAATTTGCAGTTGTAAAAAACAGCATCTTATCACGTGCAGCTAAAGAAGCTGGTTTAGAAGGAATGGATGACATTTTCAAAGGACCATCAGCTGTAGCTTTCAGTAACGATGACGTAGTAGCTCCTGCTAAAATCTTAGCTGACTTTGCTAAAAAAGTTGAAGCTTTAGAAATTAAAGCAGGTGTAATCGAAGGTAAAGTTTCTTCTAAAGAAGAAATCGAAGCTCTTGCAAAATTACCAAACCGCGAAGGCTTACTATCAATGCTATTATCAGTATTACAAGCACCAGTTCGCAACACTGCATTGGTATTCAAAGCCGTTGCAGATCAAAAAGATGGCGCAGCTGCTTAAAGCTAGCTAGCTAATCAAAAAATAATAAAAAATAATGAACCAAAATGGAGGAATTTTAAAATGGCATTAAACATTGAACAAATCATTGCTGACATTAAAGAAGCAACTGTATTAGAATTAAACGACTTAGTAAAAGCAATCGAAGAAGAATTTGGCGTAACAGCAGCAGCTCCTGTAGCTGTAGTAGCTGGTGGCGCTGGTGAAGCTGCTGAAGAAAAATCAGACTTCGATGTAGAATTAACATCTGCAGGCGACAACAAAATTAAAGTAATTAAAGTTGTTCGTGAAGCTACTGGTTTAGGATTAAAAGAAGCTAAAGCTTTAGTTGATGGCGCACCTGGAATCTTAAAAGAAGGCGTTGCTAAAGAAGAAGCAGAAGCATTAAAAGCTCAATTAGAAGAAGTTGGAGCTTCTGTAACATTAAAATAATTTTTAATGACTATTTAGAGGTCGGACAATTATGTCCGGCCTTTTTTATATTTAAAAATGTATAATCGAAGATTTATAATTGCAAAATGTTCGTATTTGAATAATTAATTCATGAAAAACTATTGATTTTATAAAACGATAGTATTAAAATACAGATATTCCGAATGAATAGCGTATAAAATGTATGGTTTTGAATTCTATTTATTTGGGATAAGGGATTGTGAGGAAGTAAGAAAACTATTTTGATTATAGGAGGACTTATGAAATTACTAGAAGAACGTATTTTAAAAGATGGTCATGTTTTAGGTGAAAATATCCTTAAAGTGGATTCGTTTTTAACACACCAAGTAGATCTTCGTCTAATGCATGAAATTGGTGAAGTTTTTGCAGAAAAATTTGCCAATGCGGGAATTACAAAAGTTGTGACAATTGAAGCGTCAGGAATTGCTCCGGCGATTTATGTTGCCGATATATTGAATGTCCCAATGATTTTTGCAAAAAAATCAAAGAACATTACAATGAATGAAGGAGTATTAACTGCTGAAGTGTATTCCTTTACCAAACAAGTTAGTAACACCGTTTCAATAGCAGGAAAATATCTATCAACTGAAGATAAAGTACTGATTATTGATGATTTCTTGGCGAATGGTCAAGCTGCTAAAGGTTTAATTGAAATTATTGAACAGGCAGGAGCAAAAGTAGAAGCAGTTGGGATCGTGATTGAAAAATCATTCCAAGACGGACGAGGATTAATTGAAGAAGCCGGCTATCCAGTATTCTCACTTGCTCGAATTGAACGTTTTGAAAATGGTAAAGTAATTTTTAAGGAGGCAGATTTATAATGCAACAACAAAAACACTCGCAAGCAGCACTTTTAGGATTACAACATTTATTAGCAATGTATTCAGGTTCTATTCTTGTTCCTCTAATGATTGCCACAGCTTTAGGGTATTCTAGTGAACAATTAACTTATTTAATTTCTACAGATATTTTTATGTGTGGGGTTGCTACATTATTACAACTTCAATTAAATAAACACTTTGGAGTAGGTCTTCCAATCGTATTAGGGGTAGCGTTCCAATCTGTAGCTCCGTTAATTATTATTGGTAAAAGTCATGGTAGTGGTGCCATGTTTGGTGCATTAATTGTTTCAGGGATTTATGTCATTTTAGTATCAGGTATTTTTTCTAAATTAGCAAACTACTTCCCATCAATCGTAACAGGTTCTGTAATTACTACTATTGGTTTAACATTAATTCCAGTAGCAATTGGTAATATGGGAAATAACTCTCCAGAACCAACTTCTCAAAGCTTATTATTAGCAACTATTACAGTTGTAATTATTCTTTTAATTAACATTTTTACAAAAGGATTTATTAAATCAATTTCTATTTTAATTGGATTAATTGCTGGTACAGCTATTGCAGCTAGCATGGGATTAGTAGACTTTACTCCTGTAAGAGAAGCATCAGTGGTGCATGTTCCATCTTTATTCTATTTTGGAATGCCAACGTTTGAATTTTCTTCTATTGCGATGATGTGTATTATTGCAACAGTTTCAATGGTAGAATCAACAGGTGTTTATATGGCACTTTCAAATATTACAGGTGAAAATATTGATGCAACTCGTCTTCGTAATGGTCTACGTGCAGAAGGGATGGCAGTATTATTAGGAGGAGTATTCAATACATTCCCATATACAGGTTTTTCTCAAAATGTTGGATTAGTAAAAATTTCAGGTGTTAAAAATCGTCTTCCAATTTACTATGCTGCAGTGTTCTTAATTGTACTAGGTTTATTACCAAAATTTGGTGCATTAGCTCAAATTATTCCAAGTCCTGTCATTGGTGGTGCGATGGTTGTAATGTTTGGTTTTGTATCTCTTCAAGGGATGCAAGTTTTATCAACAGTAGATTTTGCGAATAATGAACATAACTTCTTAATTGCAGCAATTTCAATTAGTATGGGTGTTGGTTTTAATAATAGTAACTTATTTATTAGTATGCCAACTGCTTTCCAAATGTTCTTCTCAAATGGGATTGTAGTTGCTAGTGTAATGGCAATTTTCTTAAATACAGTTTTAAATCGTAAGAAAAAAGCATTGAATTAATGAACAAATTATTGAGTGAGGCTGGGCAAAAAGTCTCAAAAATAGAAGAAAGCACGTCCTGATTTTG
>NZ_CAUPXD010000003.1:0-91715 GCF_963515095.1 uncultured Granulicatella sp.
TTTGTAAAATCGTGTTGGTAGAAGTAGACGATTTTTCTACCAACACGATTTTTAACTATAAAAAGACACCTCCATGTGCATTTGATTATATTGTACCAAATCTAACTTGGAGGTGTTTTTATTTAATTCTCATTTACGGGGGTCACTTCAATGTTGTTCCAGCCTTTTTTATTATTGGTAAAAAGAAGGGAGTTTGCAGAAAAAATCTAAAATGTGAAGAATTTCGGTAAAATTTCTTATAAAAGTTTGCTATTTTTAGGAATACGATTTCCAGAAAAACTATAATATGGTATACTTTCATTATGTGGCAGTGTAGACATTACTGTCAGGCGATTAGATAGAGAAGGGAAATGAATAAGGTGTTTGAAAAGTTATTAGATCGTTTAATGAGTTTAAAAGGGACTACTGAAAAAATCTATCGTCATGATTTGTTTTTAGAAGAGGAATTATCACCAGCACAATATTGGGAATATTCTGATAAATTAGCCTATTATTTACAGGAAAGATTGCAAGATAATCGTCAACCAATCGTTGTTTATGGACATAAGCATCCAATGATGCTTGTCTATTTCTTAGCCTGTGTTAAATCAGGACGTGCATTTTGTCCAGTAGATGTAAATACACCCATTGATCGAGTACAAGATATTATTACAACGGTACAATCACCAGTTGTATTAACAAGTGAAGTAATTGAGTTAGAAACTCCATTATTAGATGTTTCAGCTACTAAAGAAATTCTTCGCACAACTTCTGAAAGTATCGACCCTAAATATTATGTAAAAGATGAAGATATTTTTTATATTATTTTCACTTCAGGAAGTACAGGTAAACCAAAAGGGGTTTCGATTACTTACGAAAATCTAAATAACTTCTTAAAATGGTATACAGGCTATTATACAGAAAAAGGTCCGCAAGTCTTTTTAGGACATCCGCCATTTTCATTTGACTTGTCAGTGATGTCTTTATGGCCATCACTTTATATGAATGCACCATTAGTGCAAATTGATAAACAACATTTACAAGATTTTAAAGTACTTTTCAATACATTAAAAGAATCAAATGCAACAATTTGGATTTCAACACCTTCATTTGCAGAAATGTGTTTAGTAGATCCAAGTTTTAATCAAGAATTATTGCCACAAGTTAATCAATTTGTTTTCTGTGGTGAAAAATTATTTGCCACAACTGCGCAAAAATTATTAGATCGTTTCCCAAATGCAGAAGTCGTAAATACTTATGGACCAACAGAATCTACTGTAATGATTACATGGGTATCCATTACAAGAGAAATTTTGGATCAGTATCCAAATAATTTACCAGTCGGTGTGATTAAACCAGGAACAACAGTTACGATTGATGGAGAACAGAGTGGGGAAATCATTATCCAAGGGGATACAGTTGCAAATGGATATTATCAAAATCCAGAAATGACGCAGAAAAGTTTTGTTATTCCTGAAGTTGGTGAACGTAGCTATAAAACGGGAGACTTGGGTCATTTTGAAGGAGAATTATTATTCTGTGAAGGACGTATTGACTTCCAAATTAAATTACATGGACATCGTATTGAATTAGAGGATATTGATAATAATTTATTGAAAAATCCAAAAATTCGCCAAGCTGCAACGGTGCCATCGTATGCAGAAGATGGAAAAATTAAATCTATCATTTCTTATGTTGTCTATACAGAAGAAGTGGAAAGCCGATTTGCAACAGGTAAATTAGTAAAACAAGATTTAGCACAATATGTTCCAGAATATATGATTCCTAAAAAAATTGTCTTTTTAGATGAAATGCCATTAAATAATAATGGTAAGATTGATAAGAAAAAATTGAAGGAGTTATAGAATGGAGTATTTTGAAGGCTTAGATTTCTTTGGAACATTAATTTTTGCATTGATTCCAGTAATTTTATTACGATTCTTTGAAAAATCGGTTTATTGGATTACCTTAGTAATTTCCATTGGAATTGCGATTGCAGTATTTAAAGAGCAGCCGAACCATTTTATAAACTTAGTCGTCTTTATTTTGGAGACCTATCTATTAGTTCGATTAGGATTTTATTTTAGAGAGAAAAAATCTACGAAATATCCTATTATATTTTTTGCGAGTTTATTATTAATTGCCGCAAAAACAGTCGTTATTTGGAAAGTTTCCATTTTCGGTTTTTTAGGAATTTCTTATATGACTTTCAAAGTGTTACAAATTATTTTTGAAACGTATGATGGAATTATAAAAGAGCCAATTGGTTTGATTGATTATCTTCAATTTTTATTATTCTTCCCAACCATTAGTTCGGGACCGATTGATAGAAGTAAAAGATTTATGGAAGATATTCATCAGACAATTCCAAGAGCAGAATATATTGAATTATTAGGAACTGGATTATTTAGACTATTATTAGGATTAGTTTATAAAGTAGTGTTATCTGGACTATTGTATTTAGCAATGAATCATATTCCACATAGAGGATTGTTATTTACAACTGTTTCTTATATGTATTTGTATACATTTTACTTATTCTTTGATTTTGCTGGATATAGTTTAATGGCAGTCGGTGTAAGTAATATTATGGGAATTCAAACGCCTATGAACTTTAATAAACCATTTTTAAGTATCGATATTAAAGATTTCTGGAATCGTTGGCATATTTCATTGTCCACATGGTTGAGAGATTTCATTTTCTCAAGAATTGTAATGAAGTCAATGAGATATAAATGGTTTAAAACTCGTTTATCAACCGCAATGTTTGCGTATATGATTAATATGGTCTTTATGGGATTCTGGCATGGACTTTCATGGAGTTACATCGCATACGGATTTTACCATGGAATTTTAATGGCAGCATTTGAATGGTATCAGAAGAAATCTAAATTTTATAAAAAATATAAACAGAAAACAGCTTATAAAGTGGTAAGTTGGTTTGTGACAATGCATTTAGTCATGATTGGTTTACTCATTTTCTCTGAGAAACCATATGAATTTATTGTAAAATTATTGATGAAATAATAAGAGGTGAACATCATGTTAGAAGAAAAGGTTTTAGCGATTATTGAAGAAATTTGCGAAGATGATGTCATTTATGAAGAACGTGACATTAATTTAAAAGAAGAAGGGTTAATGGATTCATTAGCTTTTGTGGAATTATTAGTTCGAATGGAAGAGTTTGGTATCGAAGTAGCTCCAACAGAAGTAACTTATGAAGAGATTGATACGCCTAATAAAATTATTCATTATATTGAAACTAGGGTGAACAAATAATGAAGAAAATACAGGCATTTGGAATAGCCTTAGTACTTGCAATACTCACTCTTGGGTTATATGTTCATGTATTGAATCAAAAGTTAGCAGATTATTATCATGTGAGTGATAATAGTGTTCGATATAATTTCGAATATACGAAATATAAAAGTAGAGATATTATTAAAGACAATATAGATGATAAAACTTTAGTAGTGTTTGGTTCCTCTGAATTAAGTACACCTAGTAATTATCCATTCCATATTAAACACCTTTTTAATTACGATGATTTTCATATTATGGCTGTAGGTGGAGGGAATTTTCAAAATATTATTCAAGCTTCTATGCTAGGTTCATTATCGGATAGTATTCCTAAACAAAAATTTATTTTAAGTGAATCATTTATTTGGTTTGATCAATATGGAATGAATCCGAAAGCATTTTTAAATCGTGTATCAAATGAACATGTTTACTATACATTAAAGAATCCTAAACTTAGTCATAAAACAAAAGAAAAATTTATGAATCGTATTTTAGAATTATCTAAAGATAATAAATTTGTACATCAAAATTTCGAAAGATACAAACGTCGATTGCTTGATAATAAGGGTACGTTTCTAGATGATTTATTAAACTGGTTTGATGTGGAAAAATTTGCATTAAATAATAAAATTGCCTTTTATTTTACAGGGAATGTTAAACCAATACCTTCTAGTGGAGAGAAAACTCCTCAGTATGATTGGAATGAAATTCAAAATAAATATTTAGAGGAAGCAAAAAAAGCAACAGATAATAATGAATTTTATGTTGAAAATCGCCAATATAATGCTGAAATTAAAAATCGTAAGGAAAAACTAAAAAATAAGTATTCTAATTATAAATATGATCAATCAACAGAATACGATGACTATGCATTAGTATTACAAATGGCTAAAGAATTGGGATTAGAAGTAGAAGTCGTTAATTTCCCAATTAATGGTCGTTGGTATGATTACATTGGTATTGGTTCAGAACAACGAGCGATTTATTCTAAAAAATTAACAGAGATTACAGAAACGTATGGATATAAAATTATGGATTTAACACAAAAAGAATATGAACCTTATTTTATGTATGATACGGTTCACCCTGGATGGAAAGGATGGCCTGAAGTTGCTGAAGAAATGTATAAATTCTATCAAAAAGATTAGTGAAAAGCATCAACTATTTGTATGGACATTAGCATTTTATGTCTTGTTCGTTGTGTTAGGCTTATACCTTATTCATGCAGATTTTTCAAATGTAGCAGAATTTGTCTACAGTGCTTTTTAATAGAAAATAAAAATTCCACACAGCTTTTAACAGTTGTGTGGAATTTTTGTTTTAGAATTGAATATTTAATAACTCTAACATTTCATGATAAGCTTTTTCAATTCGTTGTCGTGTTGTTTCGTCAACAGTATTGGCGTATTTTGCACCAGATAAATAATCTTCAGCTAGGAATACTTGATAATCGTATGCAGGGTAGCCTTGGAATGTACGATTGATTGGAGTACGAGAAACCCATGTTGGATGAGCTTGTACACTTGTTAAGGTCGTTTGGTTACCTTCTTTTTGAATCGTAATATCCATAATAACACCACGTTCCGTCCAAATATTGTCTAACGTTTCAATACGTTGGTTCGATAATAAGTTCCCCATTGAATAAATAATAAATTTCTTTTGTCCATCTTTTTCAATAGTTTCAGTCGGTTCGGCAACGTGAGGGTGACCTCCGAAGATAACATCTGCTCCCCATTCAATCATTTTATGATAAGTGTCTACTTGAGCATCTGTTGGAGATAATTTATATTCCACTCCCATTTGCGGCATCACAATTGTAAAATCAGCGATTTCTTCCGCTTTTTCAATTTGTTCTTTTACTTTATCCATATTTAAATCATATAAATGATTGTTGTAGTCTTCTTGAGAAATACTTGCTTCAATTCCGTTGAATCCATATGAGAATCCTAAAATAGCAACTTTAATGCCATTCACTTCTTTGACTAAAATTCCTTCGTTTGGATCTACTTTCACTCCAAAAATATCTAAACCTGCTTTACGAAAAGCTGTGGCAGTATATTTTAATCCACTAATTCCTGTATCTAAAATATGATTATGAGCTAAGTCTAAAACATCATATCCTGCGTCTTTAATACTTTGAATAACTTCTTCAGGAGCATTAAAAATCGGATAACCGGCTAAAGGTCTATCTGGATTAATCGTACCTTCAAAGTCTCCAAGAGCTAAATCAGCAGAAGAAACTAGAGGAGTAATTTGCTCGTAATCATTTTTGAAATCATAAGTTTGTCCATCAAAAGCACTACCATAGACAATATCATGATACAGCATATCACCACTTGCTGTAATTCTTGCAGTATGGACTTCTTTATCTTCTGAAGTTGTTGAAGAATTCTGCTGGGTCGTAGATAAGTTTTTAGTTAATAGTTTATTTTCATTATTAATAATTGATGGAATATTTAAAATGAAAACTACAATAGCAAGTGAAGCTATTGCGATAAAAGCAAATAATAATTTTGCTAAACGTGCTTCTCTAACAGCACGTTTATGATGTGAACTGTTTTGACGTTGGTTCATATCAAACCCTCCCAAATTGTTTATACTATCATTATTATAAAGCAAAACGGAAAAATTTCTATAAAAAATTTAAATAAAAAGTCCGTAAATCCCGAAATGATAGTGAATGAAATACCATGAAAAGAAAATAGAACGTGAAATAATTTCATAATAATATTTAAAATGGCTAGCTATCCTATAAAATTTGGGGTATAATAATAACGTAAAAATAAATACTAGGGAACTAGTATAAGGAGGAAATTTTAAATGAGTCGTTTAGTAAGTATGACAGAAATGTTGAACAAAGCTAAAGAAGGTAAATATGCCGTAGGTCAATTCAACATCAATAACTTGGAATGGACACAAGCTGTTCTAACTGCTGCTCAAGAAGCAAAATCACCAATCATCTTAGGAGTATCTGAAGGTGCTGGTAAATACATGGGTGGCCCATTAGTAGTTGCAGCTATGGTAAATGCATTATTAGAAACTATGGATATCACAGTTCCAGTTGCATTACACTTAGACCATGGTTCATCTGTAGATGTATGTAAAAAATATATTGATGCTGGTTTCAGCTCAGTAATGTTTGACCACTCTCATTATCCAATTGATGAAAACATTGAATTATCTAAAGAAGTTGTAGCATATGCACATCCAAAAGGTGTTTCTGTAGAAGCTGAAGTAGGTACTGTAGGTGGTACTGAAGATGGCGTTACAGGTGGAATTAAATATGCTGACTTACACGAATGTGAACGTATGGTTAAAGAAGCTGGAATTGATGCTTTAGCAGCAGCTTTAGGTTCAGTTCACGGAACTTATGCAGGTGAACCTGTATTAGGATTTGACGAAATGTTAGCTATTTCTGAAGCTACTGGTGCTCCATTAGTATTACACGGTGGATCAGGTATTCCAGAATATCAAATCAAAAAAGCAATCGAACGTGGACATGCTAAAATCAATGTTAACACTGAATTACAACAACAATGGACTGCAGCAGTTCGTGCTAAATTAAATGCAGATGCTAATGTTTATGACCCACGTAAAGTAATCAAACCTGGTTTTGATGCAATCGTTAAAATCACTAAAGAAACAATGGATATCTTCGGTTCAACTGGTAAAGCTTAATCTTAATCAGAGAAGAGATTCAAAAGGCGAGAGAAATCTCGCCTTTTTTGTTCGAAAAAAGTAGTATTTTTATAGAGTTTAGAGTAAACTGTTGCTAAATAAGATGAAATGTTACCATAAAAGGGAGATAGAAATGAAAGTTAAAAAAAGGGTCACAAAAGGGGCAAGATTGTATTTGCTCATTAGTTTGTTCACAATATTCATATCATTTTTTATGCTAAAAAATGTTGTTAGTTATACTGAACCAATTGAAGAAATGTATATTAATCAACCTTTTAGTGAAAAGGAATTAGAAAAGGTTCAAGTGGTTCGAATTTATGATATCGAAAAAGTAGAATTACCAAATGAACAAAAAGTCTTTTATATCATTGAAGATGAATTAGGTTATCATATGTTAAAATCAGGAGATGCAAAATTAGACGAGATTGCAGAGGAAGCTAGCAAAATTTCAAAAGCAAGACCATTTGATAATAAATTAGTTTTATTAAAAATAAGAGTCATTCCTGAAATTACAGGGGGCAGAAAAGGAAGAAAAATTGTAAAGATTTCTCCGGAAATGCAGCAGGATTTTGAAGCTGTTTTTCAACAAAGTAATTTAGCGAAGAAAAAAGAAAGAGAAGCGAAAAATGATACAATTTTAGGTAATATCTATCAAGTATCATTCCTAAGAACAGACATCTATTTTGATGAATTTGATGAGATTGATTTATGGTTTGAAATAGGGAAAGGTTTAGTTATTCTTATTGTGGGATTAGGATTATTAGTAGCATCTGGAAAAATTATTTATCATAACTATGAGAATTATAAAGAATTATTCGAACTGTTCCCAGAAGTTCAAGGTCATATGAATCTTTTAGTGGAAAATGCCGAGTATGTTTCAAAGGATTTTGCTCTATTAGTTTATAAAGGGTATATTATTATTCATGCTGATGAATTTTATGTGGAATCATTGGATAAAATTCGTGGTATTCGTAAGTTTAAGAAGAGGTATAAAGGAATTGTAGAATATTATTTACGAGTGAAATATAAAAATTCTGATGATCCCTATGAATTATCAATAGGAATGTTCGCAAGTAAGAGACATGTTAATGACGAAAAATGGTTAGAGGAGAATTACAATATTCTTGCGGAGTTCTAACAGTAAGATTTGCTCATACTAGTATATAAAGGTTATATAAGAATATGAAAGAGACAATTGGTGGTTGAAGGGAAATTATCAATTAGTTAATGATTTTCGTAAGTAATCAAAGCCATAAGTTACTAATGAGTGACTTATGGCTTTTTTGCGTAAAAATAAATATAAAATTCGAGAGTTTTGACAAATATGTACAAAATCGTGTATGATTAGTCATGTTTCTGAAAATAAAATGCTAAGAAAGGTAGCAACATAGGATAGCGCCAGGCTTATTACGAGAGAGAATAAGTGACGAGGATTGAGTTTATCGAAGGATTCGGCGGGTGACTCAAGGCAGTGCAGTCTACAGCAATATACAAAAATCTCTGCGGGGATACAAAATTTTTGCAAGCACCAGAAACAATGAAAATTTGTTTGAAGGAAACCCTTCATTAAAGGAGATTATATATATGTGTGGAATTGTAGGATGTATTGGAGATAACCGTATTCAAACGGTCATTTTAGATGGATTAGAAAAATTAGAATATCGTGGATATGATTCAGCAGGATTATTTATCGCAGATGCTGATGGTACAACGCAATTAGTGAAAAAAGTAGGACGTATTGCGAACTTACGTGATGCAGTGGATGAATCAGTTCCAGCTTTTGCAGGGATTGGGCATACTCGTTGGGCAACTCATGGACCAGCAACAGAAAATAATGCTCACCCACATCGTTCTCAAAATGGACGCTTTACATTAGTTCATAATGGAGTAATTGAAAATTTCTCTGAATTAAAAGAAACTTATTTATCACATGTAAACTTCCAATCTCAAACAGATACAGAAGTTGCAGTGAACTTAGTAGAATATTTTGCAGAAAAAGAAGGTTTATCTGGTAAAGAAGCTTTCCGTCGTGCGTTAAAAGAAATTCGTGGGTCATTTGCATTCGGTTTATTAGATGAACAAGCTCCAGGAGTATTATATGCTGCAAAACATAAAAGCCCTCTATTAGTAGGAGTAGGAAATGGATTCAATGTTATTTGTTCAGATGCAATGGCGACTATTTCTCAAACGGATACTTATTTAGAAATTAAAGATGAAGAATTAATTACGATTACAAAAGATAAAGTAGAGATTGAAACGATTAATGGTGAAGCAGTAGAACGTGCACCATTTAAAGCAGAATTAGATGCAGATGATATTGAAAAAGGTGCTTATCCTCATTACATGTTAAAAGAAATGGATGAACAACCTGCTGTTTTACGTCGCATTATTAAAGAATATACAAATGAAGCTGGTGAATTAGAAGTTCCTAGCGAATTATTAGAAGAAATCGGACAAAGTGATCGTGTTTATGTTGTAGCTTGTGGGACAAGTTACCATGCAGGTTGGATTGGAAAATATTTATTAGAACAATTAGCAGGAATTCCTGTTGAAGTATTTTTAGCAAGTGAATTTGCATATCATCAACCGATTTTATCTGAAAAACCATTCTTTATTTTCTTAACACAAAGTGGGGAAACAGCAGATAGCCGTCAAGCATTAGTAAAAGTGAATGAAAAAGGATATCCTTCATTAACGATTACAAATGTTAAAGGTTCAACTTTATCTCGTGAAGCAACTCATACATTATTACTTCATGCAGGACCAGAAATTGCAGTAGCTTCAACAAAAGCTTATACAGCACAAATTACAGTAATGGCTGTATTAGCAGAAGTATTACGTCGTACAAAAGGACGTCCTCAAACATTTGATATGAGTCATGAATTAGCTGTTATTGCTTCTGCAATCGAAGGTGTATTAGATGAAAAATCTGTTGTAAAAGAATTAGTCGATCAAAACTTACTAGATACAGCGAATGCCTTTTATATTGGTCGTCATTTAGATTATTATGTAGCAATGGAAGCAGCGTTGAAATTAAAAGAAATTTCTTATGTACAAACGGAAAGTTTCGCTGCTGGAGAATTAAAACATGGTACAATTGCCTTAATCGAAGAAGGCACACCTGTTATTGCTTTATTAAGTGAACCAGTAGTGGCAAGCCATACAAGAGGAAATATCGAAGAAGTGAAAGCACGTGGAGCTAAAACAATGGTGATTGCCATGGAAGGAAGCGAACGTGAAGGCGACGATATCGTATTACCAAAAGTACAAATGGAATTAGCACCAATTTTAAGTGTTGTTGTAACACAATTGATTGCTTACTACACGTCTCTTGGTAAAGGATTAGATGTGGATAAACCAAGAAACTTAGCAAAATCTGTAACAGTGGAATAATGATATGAATAGCTAGCACACGAAAGACAATGAAACTGTCGTTCGTGTGCTTTTTGTTATGGAATTAAAAGGACGATTTTTCTAAAATATGATATACTGACAGAAAGAGAAAAGGAGAGTTGCAGATGAAAGTTGTATTTGTATGTTTAGGAAATATTTGCCGTTCACCAATGGCAGAAGCTGTGTTTAGACAAATGGTAAGAGATAAAGGGTTGGAACAACAAGTCATCATTGATTCTGCAGCAACAAGTTCTTGGGAACAAGGGAATCCTGTTCACTCTGGTACTAGAAAACAATTAGCAAAAGTCGGAATCTCGACAGATGGAATGTATTCTAGACAATTATCCTCTGTAGATGTCGATGCGGATTACATCATTGGAATGGATTCGGAAAATATGATGAATATTAAACGAATGATGCAAGGAAAGACTTCTGCCACAATTGCATCTTTATTAAGTTTTGCAGGGAGCAAGCGAGATATTGCAGATCCTTGGTATACCGGGGATTTTGAACAAACATATCAAGATGTTTGTTTAGGTTGCGAAGCTTTAATGGAAGAAATTCAAGAGAAATTACAGAAAAATGGAGACAAGTAATGGAGAAAAATTTTAAACAACAATTAATATTAATTGCAGTAGCTGCGGCGAGTTTATTTTTCGTATTAAATATTAGGTATTTATACGCAGGAGTGAATACTTTTTTAGGAATGCTATCTCCGATTGTTTTAGGATTATTAATGGCATTTATTTTTAATGTTCCAATGAAACATATGGAAAAACAATTAGAAAAGGTTAAAGTCCCTAAATCTTTTAGAAGAGGGATTGCAATTTTAGGAGTACTATTCATATTTATTGCGATTATGGTGGCTATTTCATGGATTATTGTTCCAACTTTAGCGAATACGGTTGTTCAATTAGGAGAAAGTTTTAATTACTTAATGGATTTTTGTGTGAATTGGATTCAGACTTCTGGTTGGTTACAAGCAACGGATGTAGAACGAATTACTGGATTTATTAATCAAAGTAATATTGTTTCTAGCGTTGTTTCATTATTAGGTGGGTTTACTTCTAATATTACTGGAATTTTTTCTAATGTATTTACGATTTTAATGGCAGTATTTTTAATGTTAAATATTTTAGGAAGTAAAGAGCAATTACAATATTTAATCAATCGATTATTAAAGGTGATTCTTCCAGAAAATCGATATGAATTACTTCAGTATATCGGTAAAGTAACATTAGATACTTATGATAAATTTTTAATGGGACAATTAATCGAAGCGATGATTATTGGTTCATTAGTGTTTGTTACATATAGTGTATTTCAATTGCCTTATGCAGCAATTACTGGTGTATTGGCAGGAGTGTTGTCATTTATTCCATATATCGGACCATTTTCGGCTTGTATGTTAGGGGCTATTTTCATTTTTACAGTAAGCCCAATTCAAGCGTTAATTTCGATTGGTGTTTTCTATGGATTACAATTAATTGAGGGGAATTTTATTTATCCTCGTGTGGTAGGAAATTCGATTGGATTGCCAACAGTGTTAACATTAGCCGCAGCCTTGATTGGTGGGAATTTATTTGGAATTCTAGGATTAGTATTTTTCACACCATTTTGTGCAGTTCTCTATCATCTTGTAAAAGAATTAGTCATCAAACGAGAAGAAGCGTTGAAACTTTTGGATAAACGAGGTGAGAATCATCGAACAAATGGAAAAAGAAATGTTCATGAGGGAAGCTTTAAAGGAAGCACAAAAAGCTTATGATAAGGAAGAAGTTCCTATTGGTGCAGTCGTTGTGTTAAATGGGGAAATTATTGGACGTGGACATAATTTGCGTGAGAAAGAACAAGATGCAACCTTACATGCGGAAATCAAAGCAATTCGACAAGCAAATCAAGTTCTAGGAAGTTGGCGATTAGAAGATTGCGAATTATTTGTAACATTAGAACCATGCCCCATGTGTAGTGGAGCCATGATTTTATCTCGTTTAAAAAAAGTAACATTTGGAGCTTTTGATCCTAAGGCCGGAACAGCAGGAACATTTATGAATTTATTACAAGATGAACGGTTTAATCATCAAGTAGAAGTCGAACATGGCGTGTTAGAAGAAGAGTGTCAACAAATTTTAAAAGACTTCTTTAAAGGATTAAGAGAACGAAACAAAAGACGAAAAGAACAAAAGAAATTAGAAAACGGTGAATGACCTTAGGTTACTCATCGTTTTTTTATGACACCTCTCTCTTCTAATGAAGTATCTAACTTAATCAGTTGGAATCTGTCTCCTTACGATATTCCTTTACTTTATGTTCATATTCTTTTAAAAGTTCTCTAGAATAAATTTTTTCATTAGTCGAATTTTTAACTTCTTTCCAAAGAATAGATGCAACTTTTAACTTATTTGAATAAAATTTGCTACATTCATCTGAGCAAAAATCTTTTAGAAACTGATTCCATTGACAAGCTGAGCTATCATATTTGGCATAATCTGATTCACCATAATATATTTTAATCATATCTTGAATCGTGAATGTTATATCTTTATCTCTTTTTACTTTTCTCCATGCTGTTGCCATATTAGCACTAAATTTAAACGGACTAATACCTGTTACAGCAGAAAAATAATCACGAAATTTTTGGTTGAAAGAAAAACCACAATAAAGTAATGGAGTATTCAAAGTTATAACTTCGACTTCGTTTTTGTTTCTTCTCCCCACACTTTTTTCTACTTTATTTCCTAAAAAATATTGATGAATGATATCATTCAATTCTTGCTTCGTACCTCTATACTCTAATCCAAGGGATTTACAAATTTGTGATAGTTCTTCTCGGTACCAATAATAGAGATTAAATTCTTCAAATGAATGGATATCTTTAAAATTAGGTCTTTTTTCTTTCATAATGTTCTCCTAAAATCATTTACTTATTTATTATTATAAATGTAATGAGTAAAATTGTACATTTTAGCTCATTGAACGATTTGAACAAATGACAACTTTTTATTTGGAGAACTTCAAGTGGGAGTAGAATTATGAAGAAGTATTATAAAGGTTTTACAAATTCAAAAATCAAAAACTTTACATTAAATCCCTGTATTGTTATACTGGTTTCGAATGAAATGAGAGAACATTTGGGGTGCCTTTATGGCTGAGATGATACCCATTGAACCTGATGCAGTTCGTACTGTCGAAGGGAAATGATTCGCTAATTATGTCTAATCCATAGGATAGATTAAGGAAAAAGACTTATATTTGAATAATCATCTAATATCCTCTTTTGTTTGCCTCATCATTTGGTAAATGAAAGAGGATTTTTGCAAAATATGGAATAGGAAAGGAATGGTTATATATGGGAAAATATGCTTTTAAAACGGGAAATGCTGTGGAAGAATTGCTAAAAAATAGTCAGAAAGATTGGAAAGCTGCAGTCAATCATCGTTTTGTAAAGGAGCTTTTTGAAGGAACGATTGAGGATGAAGTGCTAATAAAATATTTGATTCAAGACTATCATTTTTTTGATGCTTTTTTATCGATGCTAGGGGCTTGTGTGGCACATGCTGACACGCTTGAAGCAAAATTACGATTTGCAAAACAATTAGGATTTTTAGAAGCAGATGAAGATGGCTATTTTCAAAAAGCATTTAAAGAATTAGGAGTGGCAGAAAATGAATATTTAGAAGTAACGTTACATCCTGTGACAAAAGAGTTTCAAAAACTAATGTATTCAGCAGTAGATTCATCTGATTATGCTCAACTTTTAGTGATGTTAGTCATTGCAGAAGGTTTATATTTAGATTGGGGCTCTAAGGAATTACCTCTTCCAGAGAAATATGTTCATCTGGAGTGGATTCATCTTCATAGAGGAGAATTTTTTGAAGAATGGGTTCAATTTCTCGTTAATGAGTTGAATAGAATTTGTAAGGATAAAGGAACTGTTTCAGCACTTCAAGAACGTTGGAATCGTGCAGTGTCTTTAGAGCTAGCGTTTTTTGAAATTGGGTATGAAGGTTAGTTGTTTAGCGTATATAAAAATAAACGGTTAGGATTCTAGAGAGAAGTTATTCCGTGTGTTTGATACTTTAGGAAGGCGCTGTATTCTTTTTATTTGACAGTAGATAAAGGAATTCAGTATACTGTTCATGTAAATCGGTAGGTGAGACTACCATGGAGATACGGATGGCTACCGCAAAGTAGTGGAGACACTATTCGTTGGTTAGCAGTTCCTGTCGTGAAGGCAGAAACTAATGTCATTTCATTGCTCCATGATGTTAAAGCTTGGACGGGGAAATAAGAACTTTGTATTTTAAGGCATCTTGTTACGTCTAAGCACGGAACAAGATGTTTTTCATTTGCCGAAATTTTTCAAAAGGGGTGATTAGAAATGCCGGAACCGGATAGTAAGCAAAATTTAGCAGATGAACAAAGGCGATTGCATGATAATCACCATTGCTTCATCTGACTTAACAAAAGAGGTGAAGTAAAATGAAAACAGCAAAAGAAAGATTTGATTTTGCAATGACAAATTCAGTAGTAGATGTACTAGATTATTTAGAAACTTCTATTACTGGAGTTCGAGAAGAACAAGTGGAGACACTTCGTGAAACTTATGGAGAAAATAAATTAACGAAAGCAAAAGAAGTACCACTTTGGAAGAAAATTTATGAATCGATTATTAATCCATTTACAGTAATTTTATTAGTCATTGCTGTTATTTCGTTAATGACGAATGTGATTTTAGCCAAACCTGGAGAAGAAGATCCGACAACATCCATCATTATTGTTGTTTTAGTCCTAATTTCAGGAGGGATTCGTTTTGTCCAAGAATTAAAAAGTGATAAAGCAGCAAGTAATTTATCTAGCTTAATTGTAAATACGGCTACTGTGATTCGTGATGAAATTCAGCAAGAAATTCCTATTGAAGAATTAGTAGTAGGAGATATGATTAAATTAAGTGCAGGAGATATGTTGCCTGCAGATGCTTTGCTACTTGAAACAAGAGACTTCTTTATCCAACAATCAAGCTTAACAGGTGAAAGTGAATCCATTGAGAAAAAAGCAATGTGGATTCCGTCAGAAGATGAAACTCAAAAAACTGTATTAGAAAGTGAACGCTTTGTATTTATGGGGTCGAATGTCGTGAGTGGTAGTGCACTAGCGGTTATTTTAGTAACAGGAAATGATACGATGATTGGTCGTATTGAAAAGACGTTAAATAATTTTGATGAACCAACAAGTTTTGAAAAAGAAATGAATACAATTTCTTGGTTATTAATTCGTTTAATGTTAGTACTTGTTCCTGTTGTATTTGTGATTAATGGTTTAACCGATAGTGACTGGCTAGAAGCAGGAGTATTTGCGCTCAGTGTTGCGGTTGGGTTAACACCAGAAATGTTACCAATGATTATTACAGCAAGCCTTGCCAAAGGTGCAGTTATTATGGCAAAAGAAAAAGTAGTCATTAAAAAATTAAATGCAATTCAAGATTTGGGCGCTATTGACATTCTTTGTACCGATAAAACAGGAACGTTAACACAAGATGAAATTATTTTGGAATATCCACTAGATATTCATGCGAATCTTGATTTAGGAGTACTAAAAATTGGTTATTTAAATAGTTATTTCCAAACAGGACTTAAAAATTTATTAGACCGTGCCATTATTACACGTACAGAAAAAGAATCAATTGAGCATGAAGATTTACGGGATCTTTCAACTCGTTACAAAAAAATTGATGAATTACCATTTGATTTTGAACGTCGTCGTATGAGTGTGATTGTAAAAGAAGAAACGCAAGAAGGAGCATTATTAGTAACAAAAGGTGCTCTTGAAGAAATGCTAAGTATTTCTTCTTATGTACAAGATGGAAAGGAAATTTATCCAATAACAGAAGAAATCCGTCAAAATATTTTAGAAGCTGTTTCTCAATTAAATGAACAGGGGCTTCGTGTATTAGGAGTTAGTCAGAAATTCTATCCAAATAATTCACATCGATTCGCAGTAGAAGATGAATCCAATATGATTTTAATGGGATATTTAGCGTTCTTAGATCCACCAAAACCTTCAGCAGCACCAGCGATTCAAGCGTTAAAAGAACATGGTGTTATGACAAAAATTTTAACAGGAGATAATGAAAAAGTAACACAAACAGTGTGTGAACGAGTAGGATTACCTGTTGATTATATTTTATTAGGGACAGATATAGAAGAGATGGATGATGCAACTTTAGCGATAGAAGCTGAAAAGACAACTATTTTTGCAAAACTTTCTCCAGAACAAAAGGCTCGCATTATTCGATTATTAAAAGCGAATGGTCATAAAGTTGGATATATGGGAGATGGAATTAATGACGCACCGTCTCTAAAAGTAGCAGATGTAGGTATTTCTGTAGATACAGCAGTGGATATTGCCAAAGAAGTAGCGGATGTCATTCTTTTAGATAAAGATTTATTAGTGTTAGAAAAAGGATTAATTGAAGGTCGTAAAGTATATGCGAACATGACAAAATATATCAAAATGACCGTTTCATCTAATTTTGGAAATATTTTTTCATTATTATTTGCGAGTGTATTTTTACCATTTTTACCAATGGCTCCCGTACATTTAATTGTGCTTAACTTAATTTATGACTTGAGTTGTGTAGCGTTGCCATTTGATAATGTAGATGATGATTTCTTAAAAGAACCACGTGCATGGACTGCTAAATCGATTACAAGATTTATGTCATGGTTAGGACCAACTAGTTCTATTTTTGATATTATTACATTTGCAGTGATGTTCTTTGGAATTGCGCCAATGATTACAGGAAGTAGTTATGCTGAGTCAACAAATCCTGCATTCTTCTTAATGGTTTTCCAAACAGGTTGGTTTATTCAATCCATGTGGACTCAAACAATGGTAATTTATATGCTTCGTTCTCCTAAATTACCATTTATTCAATCAAAACCAGCCTTTTCGTTATTAGTGACATCATTATTTGCGTTATTTATCGTGACAGTATTACCGTATACACCATTAGCAACTTCCCTAAAACTAGCTACTTTAAATGGGATGTATTTCTTAGCTTTAATTTTAATTACAGTAAGCTATATGTTATTAGTAACGATTGTAAAAAAAGTGTATATTAAGAAATATCGTGAATGGTTATAGAAATGAATGTTTATATGATTAGTGACATTTTTACTTGTGTTTGATCATGAGAGGGGCCTTGGATTTGAGAAGTTTGCAATTCGTTTTCTTTTTGGTATAATGAAGATACAAAAAGAGCCGAGCTGCAACTCGACTCTGTGTAGACCGTTAAAAAGACGGTGGCTTGTTTATGATGTTTTAATAACACCGCAAACTATACCCAAGTTTTGTGCGGTGTTATTTTTTTGTCTTGATTTCTATCAGCTTGACAACAAGTGATACTAATGAAACTAGTAAAGTCGCAAAAGAACACACCAATGTCAATGCTTCATAGACTGACAAAATACAACCTCCTTTCGATAGATTTGGAATAGATGCTCATAAGCATCACCTACCTTTATAAGAGATTGCCACCGCCTTAAAACTTTCTACGCGGAGAGTGTACCATAAACGAAATGAAAATAACAGTGAAATGTGTAAAAAATCACGTTGTTATAATAATATTCTTTTGATTATTTTTATTTGTGTTTCATTGAGACATTATCACTTGTGTTTGACACTCTTTTTGAAGTTGATGGTATTTAAGATTTTTATCTCATAGCCATTTTCTTCAGCATCTTGCCACATTCAACGACTATCGTTCCCTTAGGATCTGTAACACAATATGAAGAGTGCATTTGCATTAGGTTCGGCTTTACATAAAATCTCGTTTTTCCTGAACCAGAATCACCTATAACAAGTACATTTTTATTTCTTGCATACTTTGGATTTGCCGGTCTTCCATTTATTGTTAATCGCTCAGTTTGAGTAAGTAAGATATTATTTTGGGACTTTTCATCCACATACGGCTGAATATCTTTTGTCGTTTCCCATGAAGCGTTTTGTCAAGTACCTTTTCTCATTTATTGACGCCTTATTTTGAACAACAAAAAACAGCAAACCTGTTTGATTTGCTGTTAATTAAACTGATACATAATATTAAATGATAACTATCTTTAATACAAAATTTTTGAACGATAGCTATTCCTTCAACTCAAGTCAATCAAATAATTATTTACTAGATAACTTAAATTGCTCTTCTTTCTTATCAAAACTTAGTAAATAGTCTTTTCCTCTTTCAACATTAAGCTCCACTTTTGCAGGGCCCCATGTTGTAGTAACGCTTTTATGTAACACTCCAGGTCTAGTATATGTGTAAGTTACTTCTAAAACAATATCTCCTGGATCTGCACAAACTATATATTTTGCTTTTTCATTAAAAATAGCAGCTTCACCACTGATTACTCTAGCATATAATTGTTTTTGAGTGATTACATTATTTCCGGAAGAAAGCTCAATTTTCACCGCATTAGGATGTACAGCTAACCATTTATTCAAGGCATTTTTGTTCATTTTATTTGACACAAACGAAAAAACAGCCGCTAATATAAAAATTGCAATCACAACATAGGCATATACTCCCATTGAAAAAAATGCTTCTAAATATTTATCCATTTTCATTCTCCTTTTTAATTATTTTTATTAACATCATTTAATTTAATTGTCTTGCTTTTTACTCCAACCACTCCTAAATCTTCAATAAGTTCATTATATTTTCTTTTTCCTAGCGAAGATAAATCAAACATTTCCTTATTACCATCTTCTGTATAAAGATATAAGAAAAACGAGTCATTGTTTCTTTGTTCTGAAGAAATATGAACTTCATTTAGATTATAGTTAAATTCCTTTTTCCCATCGTTTATCGATAAACGATTTCCATTTATAATTACTTTAGTTTTCAATTGCCTAAATATACTTATTACAACCAAAATAATGATGATAGAAGATATAATAATTGCAACTTTATATCCTCCAATTACTCCGGAAATTAAAAATGCAACAAGTGCTCCAAAAATCATTATTATTAAATTATAAATAACCGCAACTAGGCTTCTTCTGTATATTTTCTCCAAAATCAACCATCCTTAAAGTACAATAATGATACTAACGTATATCTAATTTTAAAAACAATATTACGTATAAACTATATATCTTTGTATACAAAATGTCAATCTTAATTTTTCACCATGCACACTCTAAGAAACACAACGTGAAAACTATTTTCTTTGCACTGTTGCAATTTTCAGAAAAGTAGAGTATAATAATATCTGCCGTTAGGCCATATGGCAATAGCGAACATATGAATCGAGTCAGGTCCGGAAGGAAGCAGCTATAAGTATCGTTCGTTATGTGCTGTATGTACATAGAAGAAATTACAGGCTGGGGCTAGTGTTCCAGCCTGTTTTTATAAGTAAGTATTTTGGAATAGATGGAGGAGCTCTCTAGTGAAAAACAAAGGATTCAAAGAGGAAGAAAAGCACTTAGTAGAAGTTCAATCGAAATTTGATGCAAAAATACAATCTGAAAAACAAAGATTAAAAGATGAACATTTAGATCAACAACGTCAAGATTTCATTGATTTTTCAATTCATCAATTAGAAGAACAAAAAGAATCTCCGTATTTTGGAAGAATTGATGTGCAGTTTGAAGGTGAACCAGAAGTGGAAAAAATGTATATCGGTTCATCTACATTTTTTGATGAAGAAAAACAAGTGCAAGTTTATGATTGGCGAGCGCCGATTGCGAGTTTATTTTATGAAGGAACTTTAGGAGATTTAACGTATCAAACTCCTTCAGGAATTCAACATGGACAAGCTTTTTTAAAACGTGATATTGTCATTAAAAAAGGAAAAATTCAATCGGTTTATGATGTTGAAAATGAAGAATCATTATTAATGGAAACATTAAGTGCACCTACGAATCGTGATGGACATTTAGAAGGAATTACAGCAACAATTCAAAAGGAACAAAATGAAATTATTCGCCATAAACAAAAAGATTGGTTAATCGTTAATGGTTGTGCAGGTAGTGGGAAAACAACGATTTTATTACAACGAATTGCGTATTTGATGTACCAATCAAAAGATCAAACGCATAATGATATGTTATTGTTATCACGTAACCAATTATTTGCTAAGTATATTTCACATGTTATTCCAAATTTGACAGGTAGTGAATTATATCAACAAACATTAGCACAACATACAGTAGAATTATTTAAAAAGTTTTTCTTAAATAAAACAACTATGTTAGTACCAACTAAAACGAGAAGAGCGTATTTAACAGATAGTGAATGGGCGGCTCTTATTGCTGAACAATTGCCAGCTTTATCGGTAGCGAATTTATATTTCCGTCCGATTTCAATTAAAGGATTTAGAATTTTTGGTGAAAAAGATTATCAAAAAATTATTGAACAAGTAAATCCTAAATTAACATTATATCAACAATTGGTACAAATTCAGGAAGTGTTAGAAAAGAACTTAAAACGTCGTTTAAATCGTTTTTATGTTTCTGAAGTCGCTAAAAGTGTATATGAAGAAATGTCTCCTATGCAAATTGAAGTATTAATGAAAAATCAAGAATTTAATAGTGAGACAGAATATTATCAAATGCTAGGACAACGAGTATTTGAAAAACAATCACAGGATGCTGAACAACAAGTAGAAATGTTTGCTTTTGTCAATTTTGCTAAACATTTACAAGACTGGATGCCACTAGCAAAACAGCGTAGAGAAGAATTAGGAAAAGTAGATAATGCTCAGTTACCTTTAAAAGATACAGGTGAAGGACGTCTTCAAGTAACAGCAGAAGGAGTAAGAGTGTTACTTTACGTAGCAACAATGATTGCTCCAATTCGTGATTATCAAGGATATACTCACTTATTTATTGATGAAGTTCAAGATGTTTCATTATTATTTATGGCAGCATTATCCAATTATTATTTCCGTGCAAAATTTACAGTAGTAGGAGATACATTCCAATCATTCTCAACAGCTACAACGATTTTCTCTTTAGAAGAACGTCATCCAGAATTAGTAGCAGCCTTTTTCAAAGAACGTGTATTAGAACATCGTTCATTAGAAATTAGTTACCGTTGTACGGCGCAAATTACTCGTTTTGCTAATGGTATTTTAGGTTGGGAATTAGATAAAAATGTCTTTCCACGTACAGGTGAAGAAGTAGGGGTATTTGTTGATGAAGAACCTTCAATTGAACGATTGAAGAAATTAGTTGAAGATACACCTGAATGTTATCATACAAATGCTATTTTCTGCCGTACAATGGACGAAGCAAAAGCTTTACAAAAAGAGTTAGTCGAGTATGATGCTGAATTATTAGAGGATACAAGTGAATCATTAGGTAGTCGATTAGTAGTGACAACGATTGAAGTTGCTAAAGGACTAGAATTTGACCAAGTATTTATTTGGCAAGCTACAAAAGATCGCTATGCAACGATGAAAGAACGCTTTATGTTCTATACAACTTGTACTCGTGCAAAACATCGCTTGAATATTTTAACGACTCCAGATGTGACAAGTTTTATTGCAAACTCTAAAGCACCAATGTCTGTTTTTGGAACATTCCGGTAGTCAAATCTCATAAAAAAATGTAAAATAGTAAAGGATAGAAAACATAACCTACAATTGTAGCGTTGTGTTTTCTTAGTATAAAGTCAAAAGGAGAAGACCGATGGCTTATCAAGCGTTATACCGAAAATGGCGACCACAAAAATTTGAAGATATGGTGGGACAAACTGCAGTTACAAAAACATTGAAAAATGCGATTATCCATCATAAAACAAGTCATGCGTACTTATTTACAGGACCAAGAGGAACTGGGAAAACAAGTGCTGCGAAAATTTTTGCTAAAGCAATTAACTGTTTGAATCCTCAAGATGGAGAACCTTGTAATGAATGTTTATTATGTAAAGGCATTACAGAAGGAACGATTGGGGACGTTATTGAAATTGATGCGGCGAGTAATAATGGGGTAGAAGAAATTCGTGATATTCGAGATAAAGCTCGTTATGCGCCAACTCAAGCAACGTATAAAGTTTATATTATCGATGAAGTGCATATGTTATCAACAGGAGCATTCAATGCTTTATTAAAAACACTGGAAGAACCTCCAAAAAATGTCATTTTTATACTAGCAACGACTGAACCGCATAAAATTCCAGCAACGATAATTTCACGAACACAGCGATTTGATTTTAGAAGAATAACGAATGATGAAATTATTCAAAGACTTCGTTATATTTTAGAGCAAGAAGAGATTGCATATGAAGAAGAAGCACTAAGTGTTATTGCTCGTTGTGCTAATGGTGGAATGCGTGATGCATTAAGTTTATTAGATCAAGTTATTTCATTTAGTGATGATAAAGTGAGTTTTGAACAAGCCATTCAAGTTTCTGGAAGTTTAACGGATGATTTAATGATTGAATTTGTTCGATTATTGACTCAGCAACAAGCACAAGCAGCATTATTACAATTACAAGACTTATTATTGCTAGGAAAAGAAGCATCTCGTTTAATTGAAGAATGGCTAGAATTTTCTAGAGATTTATTAGTTGCTAAGCAAACAGGAGATATGATTGGTAGAAGTGAAGCTTTTGTAGAGTTTGCAAAAGAGGTTGAAGAAGCCTTTTTATATCGCTTTATGGATGCTTTAAATCAAACGCAACAAGAAATGCGATTTACGACAAAACCAACTATTAGTTTAGAAGTCTTTACAATTAAAATGGCACAACCAGTAGTAGCGGTAACTCAGCAAGCAGTTCCAGCTAATCAGGAATATGTCTCACAATTGGAACAACAGTTGCAAAGTTTACAGCAACAGATGTCTCAATTATTACAAGGACAAGGAGTAGTAGCTCCTAAAAAAGTGACATCAACTCCACAGGCAAAAGCAAGTACATATAAACCAAATATTGGTGAAGTGTATAAAGTGCTTGATGCTGCAACTCGTAAAGATTTAATTTTTATTCGAGAATTGTGGGGCGATTTATTACAAATGCTTTCGACCACTCAAAGAGCGTTATTGAAAGCAAGTGAACCTGTAGCAGCTAGTCCAAATGGATTCGTCTTAAAATTCGATTATGAAATTTTATGTCAAAGAGCGCAGGAAAGTGTAGAACTTCATGAAGATATTGCTCGTCATTGTCAAACATTAGCGCAGTATCCGGGGAATTTTGTCAGTGTGACAGGAGAACAATGGGTACAAATTCGACAAGATTATTTACGAGATAAGAAAGAAAAGCAAGAAGCAGAAGGTGTGACTCATGCAACAGAAATGGAAGAGCAACCGACTGATGAAGAAGAAAAAAATGAAGTAGAACAATTAGTTCAAAATACGATTGATTTGTTTGGAGAAGAAATTGTTCATATTTCAGAAGAAACAGAAAACAATTAAGGAGGAATCAACATGCGTGGAATGGGAAATATGCAAGGCATGATGAAACAAATGCAAAAATTACAAAAACAAATGGCACAAGCTCAAGAGGAGTTAAACCAAACAGAATATGTAGGAAGCTCTCAAAGTGACTTAGTACAAGTGACAGTGAATGGAAAACGTCAAGTACTTTCTGTATCGATTAAACCAGAAGCGGTTGATGGAGATGATGTTGAATTATTACAAGACTTAGTATTAATGGCAACAAATCGTGCCTTAGAGCAAGCTGAAAAAGCAAATGAGCAAACAATGGGACAATTTACTAGAGGATTAAATATCCCTGGATTTTAATGAGTTGAGGTGAGAGGATGCAATATCCAGAACCAATTGCTCGATTAATGGATAGTTATATGAAACTTCCTGGAATCGGGGCGAAAACAGCAGCTCGTCTAGCTTTTTTCAGCATGGAAATGCCGGAAGAAGAAGTGATGAATTTTGCCAATGCACTCATTAGTTGTAAACGAGATTTAACGATGTGTTCTGTTTGTGGGAATATTACGCAAGAAGATCCTTGTGAGATTTGCCAAGATGCTTCTAGAGATAGAACCAAAATACTAGTTGTTGAAGATAGTCGAGATGTGATGAGTTTAGAGAGAATGAAGGAATATAAAGGTTTGTACCATGTTCTTCATGGTGTTCTTTCTCCAATGGAAGGGACAGGACCTGATGATATTAATGTGGCTTCTCTTATTCAGCGTCTTCAAGATCCTACTGTAGAAGAAGTGATTATTGCCACTAATGCAACTGCAGAAGGTGAAGCAACTGCGATGTATTTATCTCGTTTAATTAAACCAGCTGGAATTAAAGTGACGCGTTTAGCGCATGGTCTTGCAGTTGGTAGTGATATTGAATATGCAGATGAAATGACTTTATTCAAAGCAATTGAAGGACGAAGAGAGCTGTAATAATGTTATAAAATTACGAATAGACTTCCCTTGTATAGTAGCAGGAGGACGCAAGTAGCCTCGCAAAAGCGAGTCTCATTGGACTAATGCTACTATGGGAAGTCTTTTTTAACTAAAAAATCCTTTTTTGCTTTGATGAAAAATCAAATACAAAAAAGGTCTAAGATTTTTATAACTATTTAATAATCATTACCAAAGAATCTCGCATTGTTTATTAACTGTATCTTGGAATGATTCTACAGGTGCTTCGTTTGTAATAATATAATCAATTACATTGTAATTGGCTAATTTAAAATAGTGACTTGTATGGAATTTAGAAGAATCTGCTAATAATACCGTCAAATCTGAATTAGCAATCATTTGTTGTTTTAGTAAAGCTTGATTATAGTTTGCTTCATAAGAACCAAATCGATCGAGACCTCTACAACTCATGAAACAAATGTCTGCATGAAAATTATTGATAAAATGGTTGGCGAAATCTCCCAATGCTGAATTTGTCCCGTAATCAATGTGGCCACCGCAGAAAAATAAAGTGATATTGTCATAATTATTCAGTTGCCGTGCGATTTCTAGTCCGTTTGTTATCACACGTAAATTTTGTAAATTTGCTAAATATGGAACGAGCATTGCGGCTGTTGATGAACTATCAATAAAAATCGATTGATTATCCGTTAAAAATGTTGAAGCTGTTTCAGCGATATATTTTTTCCCTGAAGTTTCTTCTTGTTTACGACTCTCATAAGTATATTCAACATTGTTTGTTGTTACTAGTCTCACTTCTCCATGAGTTCGAATGATCTTTCCATCTTTTTCTAATTGAATTAAGTCTCTTCTTAAAGTTGAAGTAGAACAGAACATGAGTGATTCCAATTGTATTGTAGAAATCATTTTTCTTTTCGATAAAATATCTAATATTTTTGACATTCGTTCGTAAGAAACCATATTAACCCCTCCTGATATAATACACATTGAATAATTTTGAACACTTTTGAACAAATTATAGCACAAATTTTGGAGAAATTCCAATAGCGCTTTCATGTATTGTATCCGCTTTCTAATATTGGTATGATGAAATCAAGAAATAGATGGTACTATTATGACATTTGATGATCATACCTTCATCTTAACGCCAACAAGTATCAATAAAAATAAGAAGGGGGAAACATTTAAAACAAAAGTTTTAAAAGATAGGAAGTTAAAAAGTCAGGCGTTCAAAATATGGATTGAATGATACTGACAAAAGGTAAAACAAGGAGGAAGGAAAAAATGATACAACATCCACGTATCGGGATTCGTCCTACGATCGATGGCCGTCGTCAAGGGGTTCGCGAATCTTTAGAAGTACAAACAATGAATATGGCCAAAAGTGTGGCAGCTTTGCTAGAGTCAACATTGAAATATCCAGACGGACAACCTGTTGAATGTGTGATTTCACCATCAACAATTGGACGTGTGCCAGAAGCTGCGGCTTCACATGAATTGTTCAAAAAATCAAACGTTTGTGCAACAATCACAGTAACTCCATGTTGGTGTTATGGTAGTGAAACAATGGATATGTCACCTGATATTCCACATGCTATTTGGGGATTCAATGGAACAGAAAGACCAGGAGCTGTATATTTAGCAGCCGTTCTTGCTTCTCATGCTCAAAAAGGAATTCCAGCATTTGGTATTTATGGTAAAGATGTTCAAGAAGCATCTACAACAGAAATTCCAGAAGATGTAAAAGAAAAACTTTTACGTTATGCTCGAGCAGCATTAGCAACTGGATTAATGAGAGACACTGCTTACTTATCAATGGGTAGCGTTTCAATGGGTATCGGTGGTTCAATCGTAGATCCTGATTTCTTCCAAGAATATTTAGGAATGCGTAATGAATCAGTGGATATGACAGAATTTACTCGTCGTATCGACCGTGGTATTTATGACCATGAAGAATTTGAACGTGCTCTAGCTTGGGTAAAAGAAAATGTTAAAGAAGGTTTCGATCGTAACCGTGAAGATTTAGTATTAAGTCGTGAAGAAAAAGATAAACAATGGGAATTTGTTATTAAAATGTTCATGATTGGTCGTGACTTGATGGTTGGTAACCCTCGCTTAGCTGAACTTGGTTTTGAAGAAGAAGCTGTTGGTCACTATGCTTTAGTAGGTGGATTCCAAGGTCAACGTCAATGGACAGACCACTTCCCTAATGGGGACTTTATGGAAACATTCTTAAATACTCAATTTGACTGGAATGGTATCCGTCGTCCTTACATTTTCGCTACAGAAAATGATGCATTAAATGGTGTATCAATGTTATTCAACTACTTATTAACAAATACACCACAAATTTTCGCAGACGTTCGTACTTACTGGAGTCCAGAAGCAGTTGAACGTGTAACAGGACATAAATTAGAAGGTCATGCAGAAAATGGATTCTTACACTTAATTAACTCAGGTTCTTGTACTTTAGACGGTACAGGTCAAGCTACTCGTGATGGAGAAGCTGTTATGAAACCATTCTGGGAATTATCTCAAAATGAAGTAGATGCAATGCTTGAAAATACAGATTTCCCAGCAGCAAACAGAGAATACTTCCGTGGTGGCGGTTACTCAACTCGCTTCTTAACAAAAGGAAATATGCCTGTAACAATGGTTCGCTTAAACTTATTAAAAGGTGTAGGACCAGTATTACAAATTGCTGAAGGTTACACATTAGAATTACCAGAAGAAGTTCACCATACATTAGACAATCGTACAGACCCAGGTTGGCCAACAACATGGTTTGCACCTCGCTTAACAGGAAAAGGCGCATTCAAGTCAGTATACGATGTGATGAACAACTGGGGTGCTAACCACGGTGCAATCTCTTATGGACATATTGGAGCAGATTTAATTACATTAGCTTCTATGCTACGTATTCCAGTAAATATGCACAATGTGGATGAAGAAGATATTTTCAGACCGAAAAATTGGTCATTATTCGGAACAGAAGATTTAGAATCAGCTGATTACCGTGCTTGTCAATTATTAGGTCCAATTCATAAATAAAAGAGGTAACTAGAATGACAAAAACAATTATTTTAGCCTGCGTTGGCGGATTAACAACAAGTATGTTAGTAGAAAGAATTCATGAAGTAATTTATCGTGATAAATTAGATTATTCTTTCTACTCAGTAGGAATTACAGGTGTTGATAATTTAAAAAATGTAGATGTTCTACTATTATCACCTCAATTAGCTTATCTTGAAGAAAAAGCAAAAGCAAACCTTGAAATTCCAGTTGCAGTTATTTCAGATGAAGATTTTGAAAATATGCGTGGAGAAGAAGTTCTTAAACAAGGTATTGAATTATTAGGATAAACTTATGAGTGATACTAAAAAAGCAGAAACAGGACGATTGATGCAACTCATAGTAAAAAGTAGTAAAGTGACAACTTTAGCAATGCAATCCATGAAGAGTGCTCTTGCAGGTGATATATCATCTGCAAGAGAATTACTCGATGAAGCGAAAGTTAAAGGAGTAGAAGCTCACAATATTCAAACAGAAATGATTCAACTAGAAATTAAAGGAGAAGCAAGTGCTCCAACATTACTAGCTGTACATGCACAGGATCACTTTATGAATAGTCACTTACTCGTCGAAATGGTTGGCATCGTCATTGAACAACAAGCACAAATGAAAGCGCTCCAAGAGCGCGTTAACAAACTGGAACAGGTAGGTGAAACGCATGAGTAATCCAGTTATTCTTGAAATGAAGGGAATCGTAAAAAGCTTTGGACCAGTAAAAGCCTTAAAAGGTGTAGATTTCGACTTAAGAGCTGGAGAAGTACACGCCCTAATGGGTGAAAATGGTGCAGGAAAATCCACATTAATGAAAGTTTTAACAGGGATTCATAAACCAAATGAAGGAACGATTCACTATAACGGAAAACAAGTGGAATATTCAAAACCAAAAGAAGCAATGGATGATGGTATTGTTATCGTTCACCAAGAATTAAATATGATGAATGATTTAACAGTAGCACAAAATATTTTCATCGGTCGTGAAGAAATTAGTCAAGGTTTCTTTATTGATGATAATGCTGCAAATAAAAAGGCAAAAGAATTATTCAACTTGTTAAAACTGGATATTAATCCACAAGAAAAAGTGGGTCATTTAACAGTTGGGAAACAACAAATGGTTGAAATTGCAAAAGCGTTATCAATGGATGCAAAAGTAATTGTATTTGATGAACCAACTGCAGCTTTAACAGAATCAGAAATCAATGAATTATTCGTGATTATTGATGATTTACGTCAAAAAGGTGTAGGAATTACTTATATTTCTCACCGTATGGACGAAATTGCTCGTATTACTGACCGTGTAACTGTTATGCGTGACGGTGAATATGTTGGTACAGTAAATACAAAAGACACAACTAAAGATGAAATTATTGCGATGATGGTAGGACGTACAATTTATGAAGATCCAAAAGCAGCATCAGCAGTAGCAGAAGATGCACCAGTAGTCTTAGAAGTTGAACATTTAAATGCAGGAAGTTCTGTAAAAGATGTAAGTTTTGTATTAAGAAAAGGCGAAATCTTAGGATTCTCCGGTTTAATGGGGGCAGGTCGTACAGAAGTAGCACGTTTACTGTTTGGTGCGGATAAAAAAGATAGCGGTACCATTAAAGTTAATGGTAAAGAAGTTGATATTAAATCACCTCAAGATGCTATTCGTGAAGGTATTGGATACTTGTCTGAAGACCGTAAACGTTATGGATGTATCGTGGATATGACAATTGCTAATAATACAGTAATGACAAACTTAGATAAGTATGTACATGGTGGTTTAATTAATGATGCAGAAATTGTTACAGCAAGTGATAAATTTGTTAAATCATTAAGAACTAAGACACCATCCTCAAAACAATTAGTTCGTAACTTATCAGGTGGTAACCAACAAAAAGTTGTTATCGCAAAATGGTTAGAACAAGATAGTGATATTTTAATCTTTGATGAACCAACTCGAGGAATTGACGTTGGGGCAAAAAGTGAGATTTATACATTAATGAACGAGCTAGTTGCTCAAGGAAAATCAATCATTATGATTTCTTCAGAATTAACAGAAATACTACGTATGAGTGACCGTATTGTTGTTATGTGTGAAGGTCGTAAAACAGGAGAACTTGACATTAGTCAAGCAACACAAGAACGTATCTTAGCTTTAGCTACAGATCGATAATTGAAGAGGTGTATAAATATGGAAGAGAGAAACTCCATCTGGACTAAACTAGTAAAAACAGTTGGGCTACAAAAATTAATCGCAATAATCGCATTGATTGTTATTTTCGGATTTTTTGCAATCTCAAGTGAATCATTCCGTTCATTTGATACAGCAGTCAGCATCTTAGATGCATCTTATTACATTGGGTTTTTAGCTATTGGGGTAACATTCGTTATTATCACTGGTGGGATTGACTTATCTATCGGTACTGTAATGATGTGTGCTGCTATTACTGGTGGTGTGCTCCATACAAAAATGGGTTGGCCTTTATGGTTAGCACTTTTAGCAATTTTAGTGATTGGAGGTGTATTCGGATTATTCAACGGAGTATTAATTGCGAAATTTGGTTTACCACCATTCATTGCAACACTTGGTACAATGATGATTTCACGTGGTTTAAGTTCAATCGTATCTAATGTACAAAGTATCACTTTCCCATTACGTGGAACTGGTGAAGGTTGGTATAAAGATTTATTCAGAACGCAAGATAATCTTCCAACAGGGTTGATTGTACTGATTGTTGTAGCACTTTTAGCAGCAGTTGTATTAAATAAAACAAAAGTTGGTCGTTACATTTTCGCAATTGGTTCTAACAAAGAAGCTACAAGACTTTCTGGGGTTAATGTTATCAAATGGGAAGGTACAGCGTATGTTATTAGTGGATTATTAGCTGGTTTAGCTGGTATCGCATATGCAGCAACTTACTCAACAATTCTTCCTGGTACTGGTAACGGTATGGAACTTGATGCAATCGCAGGGGTAGTAGTCGGTGGTACTTCATTAGCCGGTGGTGTTGGTTCAGTAATTGGTACAATTATTGGGGTATTCATCATGTCAGTATTGAAGATTGGTTTACCATATATCGACTTACAACCACACTATCAATTATTCATCACAGGATTTGTTGTAATTGTAGCGGTTTACTCTGATATCTTAATCCGTCAAAACAAGAAAAAATAAGCGTTAAAAAGTATTGAGTGTTTCAAAATTTTAGTATACATCCAAAATGGATAAATAAAAGGAGAGAAATCTTATGAAAAAATCATTGAAATTTGCAATTGCCACTTTTGCTTGTGCTTCTGCAATTTTAGCAGGCTGTTCATCTAAATCAGGTGGTGGATCAGCATCAGGTTCAAAAGGTGGAGATTTTAAAGTTGAAGTAATTGCGAAAGGTTTCCAACATGACTTTTGGAAAGCAGTTAATAAAGGTGCTTCAAAAGCAGCAGATGAATTAGGTGCTAAAATTACATTCGTAGGACCTCAAAATGAAACAGCAATTGCTGAACAATTAGAACAATTAAACAACGCAATTAATAAAAATCCAAAAGCTATTGCATTAGCAGCTTTAGATACAGAAGCTGAATTAGATGCAATTAAACAAGCTCAAAGCAAAAATATTCCAATTATCGGGTTTGACTCAGGGGTACCTGGTGCACCAGAAGGAGCTATTAAAGCAACAGCTTCAACTGACAACCATGCTGCTGGGGGAAATGCTGCAGAAAACTTATTCAAATTATTAGAAAGCAAAGTTGGAGATAAAAAAGCTCGTATTGGGGTTGTTTCTCAAGAAGTGAACTCTCTATCAATCACACAAAGAACAAGTGGTTTCATTGATAAAATGGTTGAATTATTAGAGAAAAAAGGTATTAAAACAGCTGTAGTTGGACATGACAAATTCAAAAACAATGTTGCAGAAGCAGATGCTAAAGTTGTTATCGAAGTTCGTGTTCCTGCACAAGTAGATGATGCTGCTGGTAAAACAGAAGCTTCAACAGTGTTAGAAAAAGAAGATACTATCGCAATTTATGGTTCAAATGAATTTGCTGCTAAAGCAATCATCAACGCAAACGGTGGTTTCAAAGAATCTAAGTTAGGCAAAGATAAAATCTTAGCTGTTGGTTTTGACTCAGGTGCTTTACAACAAGACGCTATCCGTAAAGGTGTATTTGTAGGTTCAGTTACTCAAGACCCAGTTCAAATTGGTTACCAAGCTGTTAAATTAGCAATTGCTTCAGCTAAAGGTGAAACAGTTAAAGACGTAGATACAGGTTCTAAATGGTATGATGCTTCAAACATCGACAAAGAAGATATCAAAGCATTATTATATGAATAAAATTTAAAGAATTTGGAGGAAAAAGCATGAGCTTAATGAAAGTGTTAGCTATTGATTTAGGAGCAAGTTCAGGTCGTGTCATGCAAGCCGTTTACAATGGCAGCTCCCTCCAGTTATCAGAGGTTCATCGGTTCAAAAATGAGCCGGTGAATCTTAACGATGGATTGTATTGGAATTTGTTACACCTATTTGGTGAAATCAAACAAGGAATTAAAAAAGCTTCAAATGATTCTATTCCGATTCGTTCCATTTCTGTTGATACATGGGGAGTGGACTATGCATACTTAGATCACAATGGAGATTTGCTCTATCAACCGCATTGCTACAGAGATAATCGAATGGGGCGTTATGAGGAATCGTTCTATCAATTAATTTCAAAAAATGAATTATTTAAGAAAACAGGAGTTCAACCTGCAACGTATAATACAATCTTGCAAGTTTATTCAGATTTACAAGAAAAACCACAGCTAAAAGAAGTCGTACAAAGAGTTTTGTTTATCCCAGATTTAATTAATTACTTATTAGCGGGTGTTCTTGCAAACGAATATACAATCGCAAGTACGAGTGGGTTACTCGATGTATTCACACAAGATTTTTCAGAAGAAATTTTTGAAAAGCTTGGAATTCCAACCAAATGGTTCTCAAAACCAGTTAAAAATGGATCTGTATTAAGAGATTTATCACCTAGAATTGTTCAAGAATTAAAAGTTGAACCGTTTAAAGTAATTGCAGGAGCTGGACATGATACAGCAGCAGCAGTTTTAGCAATTCCTTATGAAAATGAAAAAGGTACTGTATTTATTTCATGTGGTACTTGGTCATTAGTAGGAATTGAATCTGATAAACCAGTGATTACGGATGAAGCATTTGAATCAGGTCTAACAAATGAAGGATGCTTCGATGGTAAATATAGATTACTTCAAAATACAACTGGCATGTGGATTATCCAAGAATTACAACGTGACTGGAGAAGTCAAGGTGAAGAAGTAAGCTTTGCTGACATGGTACAATTAGCTGAAAAAGTAACGGATAATCAAACATGGATTTATCCAAACGATCCAGTATTTGCTTCACCAGGAGATATGGAAAGTAAAATTAAAGAGTTTTGTAAAGTAACAGGACAAGCTGTTCCTCAAACAAAAGGACATATTGTACGAATTGTAATTGAAAGTTTAGCATTAACTTATTTAGAAACAATTGAACAATTAGAAGACTTAACAAAACAAGAAATGACAACCGTACAAATGGTAGGTGGAGGAATCCAAAACAAACTATTGTGTCAAATTACTGCAAACTTCACAAATCGTCTTGTCATTACAGGACCAGTGGAAGCAAGTGCATTAGGAAATATCCTTTCTCAATTATTGACACTAGAAGTGATTCATTCACGTCAAGAAGCACAAAATCTAATTAAAGCTTCAGAAGTTGTGACTCGTTATGAGCCTCAACCTGTTGAAGGATTTACTAATATTCAACAAAAATTCAAACAAATTAAGAAAGGAATTTCATCATGTTAAAACAAATTCCTAAAATTTTGAGTCCTGATTTAGTGGCATATTTAATGGAAATGGGTCATGGTGATGAGCTGGTAATCGCGGATGCGAATTTTCCAGCTCACCGCATTGGACAACGTGTTGTTCGTATGGACGGACATGGAGTTCCAGTAGTATTAGAAGCAATTCTACAATTATTACCATTAGACACATATAGTTCTTACCAAGCAGGACTTATGCAAGTAGTACCGGGAGATACAACAGTTCCAGTTATTTGGGACGAATATAAAAAATTATTAGAAGAAAGTCATCCAGGTGCAGCGATTAAAGAATTTGAACGTTTTGAGTTTTACGATCAAGCTGAAAAAGCTTATCTAGTCATTCAAACGGGCGAAAGTGCCTTGTATGGCAATATCATTCTTAAAAAAGGTGTTTTATAAACACTAAAAAACACAAAAAATTAATGAAACGAATTTAAGGGGAGAAACATTATGTCAACATTTTATGTACCAGCAATTAACTTAATCGGAAGAGGAGTAGTAAACGAAATTGGTTCTTATGTAAAAGATTTAGGTTACAATAAAGCTTTATTAGTAACGGATAAATTTATCCAATCAAGTGAAATTCTTCCTAAAGTTACAAAACCTTTAGATGAAGCAGGGATTGATTATGTTGTATTCTCAGATGTAGAACCTAACCCAACTTGTAAAAACGTAACAGATGGTGTTAGCGCATTAAAAGAAAATAACTGTGACTTCATTATTAGTTTAGGTGGTGGATCTCCACAAGATGCTGCAAGCTGTATTTCAGTTATCGCAACAAATGGTGGAAAACCTCAAGACTATGAAGGATTACACAAATCAGCTAAAAAAGGTTTACCAGTAGTAGCGATCAACACTACAGCAGGTACTTCAGCAGAAATTACAATTAACTATGTTATTACTGACGAAGAACGTAAAGTTAAAATGGTAATGGTTGATAAAAATAGTTTAGCATTAATCTCAGTTAATGACCCAGAATTAATGGTTTCTAAACCAGCTCCATTAACTGCGGCAACAGGTATGGATGCTTTAACTCACGCTGTTGAAGCATTAGTAACACCAGGTGCTTATGGAGTAACTAAAAAATTATCAATTGGTGCAATTGAATTAATTAAAGAATACTTACCACGTGCTGTAAAAGACGGTCATGATATCGAAGCTCGTGAAGGAATGGTAAATGCTATCTTCTTAGGTGGTATGTCATTCAACAACGCAGGTTTAGGTTATGTTCACTCAATGGCTCACCAATTAGGTGCGGTTTATAAATTACCACACGGTGTATGCTGTGCAATGTTATTACCAGTTATTGAACGTGAAAATGCAAAACGTGTTCCTGCAGCATTCCGTGATGTAGCTAAAGCTTTAGGATTAGATCCAGCAGGTAAATCAGATGAAGAATGTGCAGCTTATGCTATTAAAGAAATTGAAACATTATCTGAAACTGTAGGTATTCCTAAGAAATTAACTGAATTAGGAATTGAAGAAAAAGACTTTGATTTCGAATATCTATCTAAAAATGCGTTAATCGATGCTTGTGCACCTGGTAACCCATTCATGCCAACATTAGAAGAAACAATTGCTTTCTATAAAGAATTATTCTAATGATTAATAAGTTTTAAATCTTAATGTCCCTTTATAGGGGCATTTTTTAGTTTGAAAAGCATTTAGAAGTATATTTTGAAGAAACAATAAAAGAGGAAGTCAAAAAATATCCTATTTTTAAATAGGATATTTTTGTATAATATTCTTATAAGATTAATAGATAAAGTTAAAAATTGGAAAGGATAAGTTTAATGAAAAAAAGTAAATTGTATATATTAATATATTGTTTTGTAATGATATTTATTTTAGCTATTGTTAATTATAAACAAGTATTTTCCGAAAATATAGGCAATCAATTTGTTAATCTTGTAAAAAATGGTACTTTTAAATTTACTGTAACGAACGATGAATTTTTAATAAAGCAGAAGGAGAAAATGAATTCTAAGTATACTGAAACAAAAAGTTTTCAGCTTGATAAATCTATTACACTAAATAGTAATAAGCGATGGTTATTAAATTCAGACTATACATACAAAATAAGAGACGAACGTATTGCTTCATTGGAGGATGGTTTTGTAGTTCCAAGAAATATAGGGAAAACAGAATTAGTAGTTAGTTCTCCAGGAAGAAAAGATAAAATAGTAACATTAGTTGTTGAGGAGGATAATCAAACTTTTCTCCAACTCTTACAAAAATGGAATTCGATTATTTTAGGCCTAGAATATTTTAATACTGACAATAGTCGTATGAATAAAATTTTTGAACAAAATGAAATAGAGATAACAACATATCTTGAAAAAATCCAGAAAGATGATAAGAAAATTTGGGATGATTTAGCTGATTATTCAAAATCAGCTAATTTAACGAAAACTTATCGTCGTCTTGAACAAATTGCAAAATCAGTTACAAATCCAAAATCTAAATACTACAATGATAAGGAAGTCATAAGTACAGTAAAACGTAGTATGAAGTTAATGGAAGATAATTATTATAATGAAAACACTGAATCAAAAGGTAATTGGTGGGATTATGAAATTGGTGCTCCAAGAGCTATTAATAATATTTTAACCATTATGAATCAATATTTTAGTAAAGAAGAAATTGTGAAACTATTACTCCCAATTTCTAAAATGGTACCTGACCCTTCAAAAATAATGGTAAGCCAAAATAGAGGGAAAAAAGCTTTTGGAGGAAATCTTTCTGATTTAGGAAAAGTAAAAGTTATTGAAGGAATTTTATTAGAGGATAACGAAAAATTAGAAGTAGCGATTAATACTGTGAGTAATGTCTTAGAGGTGGTTTCTGAAGGAGAAGGATTTCACTATGATGGTTCGTATGTAGATCACACCAATATAGCGTATACAGGAGCTTATGGAAATGTATTAATAGATGGATTCTCTCAATTACTTCCAATTATCCAAACTAGTCCATATAAAATTGAACAAAATAAACTAAAAATTTTATATAACTGGATTCATGAAGGTTTTCTACCGTTAATTTATAGAGGCGAATTGATGGATATGACCAGAGGAAGATCACTTAGTAGAAAATCCCAATCTGCCCATATTGCTGCAGTTGAAGTATTAAGAGGTATTTTGAGAATTGCTGAAGTAAGTGAACCATCTGAAAAAAATAAGTTACAAGAAATTGTAAAAAACATTATTCAATCAGATAATTATTATGATACATTCTTATCGTTAAAATCATTCTATGATGTGTATCTTTTTGAAACTCTTTTATCGAATAATATGGTGGGAGAAATTGAAAGAAATACTTATTTAAAATTGTATAATGATATGAATAAAGTTGCCTACTACAATAAAGAACATGGCTTTGCTTTTGGAATTAGTATGCATTCTGATAAGATTCAAAATTATGAGTTTATGAATAAGGAAAATGCCAAAGGATGGTATACAAGTGATGGCGTTTCTTATTTATATAATGATGACTTGAGTCATTTTAGTGATGATTACTGGGCTACAGTTGATCCGTATAAGTTGCCTGGGATAACAGAAAATAATAAAGCAAGAGAAAAAGGTTTAGGAATGACAACAATGAAAAATTCATTTGTTGGTTCTACTTCTTTAAATAAAAAATTCGGAACAGTAGCAATGGATTTTTCAAATTTAGATAATACAATGAGTGCTAAAAAATCTTGGTTTATCTTAGGAGACCGAGTAGTATTCTTAGGTTCGGGAGTAAAGGATGCAAGTGGCACAAATGGATATACTGTTATTGAAAATAGAAAGATTAAAAGAAATTCTAAAAACTGTAGTATGGAGAAAGAAGATTACAAGGTAATTGTGGATGGTAAAGAGAAAACAGTAGATAGTAATGAAATGGAATTACAAGCAAATAATATTTTCCTAAAATCTTCCAATAAAGAAATGAATATTGGATACAAATTTTTAAACACAACTTCATTAAATCTGAAAAAAGAAACAAGAAGTGGTACTTGGAAAGATATCAATGAAAGTCAAAGTAATAAGAGTGTAGAAAATACATTTTTAAAAATTGTACAACCACATGATATGGTTAGAAATAGTTATGCCTACGTTCTTTATCCGAATAGAGATGAAAAAGAATTTGCAGAAGAAGTCAGCAGAGAAGAGATTACTGTAATTGAGAATTCAGAAACGAATCAAGTTATTTATGACAAACTAAATAATACTTATGGGGTTGTTAAATATGATGATTCTGAGTTGAAATTGGAAGATAATCTTATTTTAAAAGAAAAAGGAATATATACTATTCAAAAAGAATTGAATAAGTTAAAAATAGCATTCTTCAATCCTACTAATATTGATGCTCAATTAAATGAATTAAAGGTCAGTCAATATGCGTTAAAACAAGTGATTGAACCATCTGTAGAAGATAGAGTAAGGTATTTGACTTATGAATTAAAAATAGTTAAAAATTAGAAAATAAGAGTGAAATAGAAGATATTTCAAAGGCTGTTACGAACAAAAGTAATTCTCAAGAATCAAATGCTATAGTTGTGAGAAAACACATTAATTAATCAAACGAGGTAGTTACAAATAGTCAAAAGAATAATAGTAATTTTAAAGCTGTCAAAAAGATTACCCTAGAAAAGAGTAATAATGCAAAAATTAATCCTACAATTATTCTTAAGGCTACAGAGCATTAGAATATAGTGATGAAATTACTTTTAAAGATAGTAGTTATTAAAAAAAGAAATTCATAATTATTCCAGATAATACTAGTAAATAATAAATGGTACTAATATTAGATGTAGATTAAAGAATATTATTATCAAAGAAATCATGACTAATCGTAAAAATGGTGGTCATGATTTTTTGTTAAAATTTTAGTTAATCATCAATTCGATAATGAAACTCACTTGCGAATCGTGGAAATTGTTGTCCAGCAAAAATACGATCTTTATCTGTTTGGATAGGGTCTACGAAAGTACTATTTCTATCATCTGCTATTAGAACTCCTCCGGGGATAATATAAACAGCTGCACCACCAACTGGTAAATTTTTAGGACCATATTTTCCAATTAATGTGCCTTTATATTCTTTAAAATAAGATAATATCATCTCATAATTTTCATCTACAAGACCTTTTTCATCAAAAATAAAGGTATGCCCAGTACCGTCTACCCAAGTGCCTTTTAGGCTTGAATAATCTCCATTTTGAATCGCTTGAATATCTAATTTTTTCTGAGCAACCTCTTTTTGTTTTTCAGGAGAAGTGATGTACCATTGTGTTGGTTTCCATTCTTTTTGTTTTAAATCTAATTTTTGAGGGAGATTTTTAATTGTATCCTCAGTTGTACCTTCTGTTACGATTTCAAATGAATCTCCTTTTTTATTAAGGTGATAGTGTGCATATGGAGAAGTACTTGCTGTATCGGTACTAACATAAGAGAAACTACCATTTTCTAATGGATATAAGTTTGATTTATCCCCAATTTTATCTAATTTATTAGTAAGTCGAATGACTTTTCCATCTGAAATAGTATAAATGTCTAAAGTGGTATGATCTTCTCTTCTAGGTCCCATAGAAATCACTAATTCATCTACTCCATTTTTATCAAAATCCTCTAACGTATAGCTAATACCGGGAGCATCATAAACTCTTTTTACGGAATAAGCAGTTGAATTAATATTTTGATTTTTGGTAATTGATTTTTTTGTCCGTTATTGTTAGTAACATTCTCAACGACTTCCTTATAATCCTTAAGGACTGAATTATACAATGTATAATCCGTTACAGGTTTTGGTGCAACGGTTGTTTGAGTAGTTGTTTCTGCTTCTGTTGTAGCAGAGTTAGAATTAGAACTTGAATTTTGACAAGCTGTTAATAAGCTAATAGAGATTCCCAGCCCTAGTAGCAAATGAGATTTTTTCATAAATAGAACTCCTTTTTTCTTAGTTTGAAATTAGTATAACAAAGGTGTCGTTTATTTTTCAAAAGATATCTTAAAATACGATGATTATGAGGTTTACGAATAGAAAATAGGTGTGTACAATAAAGAAGAGTAAATGGAGGGAGGAATAAACATGCAAGAATTCAAAGATGCAACAGCAATGGCAGAAGCTGTACGAAATGGAGAAGTTTCTTCTGTTGAATTAGTTCAAGATGCTTTGTTTAAAGTAAATCAATTGAATCCAACTTTAAATGCAGTTGTGCATTTGCAAGAAGAAAGAGCGTTAAGAGAAACTCGAACACGCAATTTTAGTGATAAGCCCTTTGCAGGTGTTCCTTTATTGTTGAAGGATTTAGGACAATGTCAAAAGGGAGAACCTTCTACTGCTGGTTCACGTTTATTTAAAAATATCCTTCAAACACATCAAGATACATTAGTCACTAAATTAGAAGAAGCAGGATTTGTCATTATTGGTCGAACAAATACACCTGAATTTGGATTTAAAAATATGACAGAACCGAGTTTGTGGGGAGTTACTTCAAATCCTTATGATATCAGTCGTAATGCAGGAGGATCGAGTGGTGGTGCAGCAAGTGCAGTGGCGAGTGGAATGGTTCCAATTGCGATGGCAAGTGATGGTGGAGGATCGATTCGAATTCCGGCTAGTTTTACTGGTTTGATAGGATTAAAGCCAAGTCGTGGTAGAATCCCTGTTGGTCCAAATGGCTATCGTGGCTGGCAAGGAGCTTCAGTAAATTTTGCTTTAACTAAAACCGTTCGTGATACAAGAAAATTACTAGAAGTCTTGCAAGTAGAACAAATGGAAAGCCCGTTTATATTACCAAAATTATCGAAACATCAACTCTATGGTATCATTGAAAGACCGCTAAAAATTGCGGTCATAGAAGATTCACCGATTGGCAATAAAGTAGAAGATGCTGCAAAAAATGCTTTGAATCGAGCAGTAAACTTTTTACAAGAAAAAGGACATTCTATTGAAAAAATCCAATGGCCAGTAGATGGTATTGAAGTGATGAAAAATTACTATATCATGAATAGTGTAGAAACTGCTACGATGATGGATGGAATTGAAAAAATGCTACAACGTCCACTTACAAAAGAAGATATGGAATTAATGACATGGGGTATTTACCAATCTGGGCAGCGTATTTTAGCGAAAGATTACAGTGCAGCATTGAACCAGTGGGATTATTGGACAAAACAAATGCAAGAGTGTCATGAAGACTATGATGTGATTTTAACTCCATGTGTGAATGATGTCGCTCCAAAACATGATCAGTATCCAATGAAAGAATCTGTTAGAGTAGCACTAGAGTCTATCGAACAATATTCAGTAAAAGAGCAACAAGAAATTATTTGGAAAATGTTTGAAAAAACATTGGAGTTAACGCCTTTTACTCAATTAGCCAATATCACTGGGCAACCAGCGATTAGCCTACCGATTTATTGTACACAAGAAGGACTACCGGTTGGAGTGCAAGTGATGGCTGCAAAAGGACGAGAAGATTTATTATTACAAATTGCAGAAATTTTTGAACAAGAACATCAATGGAATCGAAAAGGTTAAGGGGGAAGTAGGATGAGAATTGCAATTATTGGAGCAGGAATTGTGGGAGCAACGGCTGCATATCAATTATCAAAAAATAAAGAAGTAGAATTAGTCGTCTATGATGATGGAGTTGGTCAAGCTACAAAAGCAGCAGCAGGAATTATTTGCCCATGGTTATCTCAAAGAAGAAATAAAGATTGGTATCGATTGACCGCAAGAGGAGCTTCTTATTATCCAGAATTAATGGAACAATTAAAAGAAGATGGTGTAACGCCATTACCATATGAGCAAGTAGGAGCGTTAGTGTTTAAAAAGACTCCAGAATTATTAGAAAAGTTAGAAAAAATTGCTGCTGAAAGAAGAAAAGAAGAAGAGAGAATTGGTACTTTAACAAAAATTGAATCTGAAAATATTTCCTCTTATGTTCCTGGATGGAATGGAACTCATGGAGCCATTCATTGTTCTGGTGGAGGAAGAGTTGATGGGAAACTTTTAGTCGAACAGCAATTGTATTTAGCACAACAAAATGGGGCTAATGTTCAACAAGAAAAAGTGAGCTTAGTACGAGATGAAAATGGTAAGGTAGTTGTTAAGACCAATAACGGATTGGAACCGTTCGATAAAATTATTGTATCAAGTGGAGCGTGGGTAAAAGAGTTAATTGAACCACTAGGATATTATGTAGACGTTCGCCCGCAAAAGGGACAATTAATTGAATTAGAATTAGAGACAACTGAAGAAACAGAGAAATGGCCTGTTTGTATGTTACACGGAGAAATTGATATTTTACCATTTGCAGATGGTAAAATCATTGTGGGCGCAACACATGAGAATGACCAAGGGTTTGATTTAAGAGATAGCCAAGATCTACAACAAAAAATGTATGAAGAAGCGTGTGAAGTATTCCCACCGTTAAAAGAAGCTAAATGGCTTGGTAGTCGAATTGGAACAAGAGCATATACTTCTGATTTCTTACCATTTTTTGGGAGTGTTCCTGGTGAAGAAACACTATTTGTCGCTAGCGGTCTAGGTTCTTCAGGCTTAACTTCAGGAGTATGGATTGGAGCATTATTAGCACAGTTGTCACTTGGTGATACACCTTTATTTAACGTGGATTCTTATACTCCAGAAAATTATATCCAAAAACTAATATAACAGAAATCAGATTTGTTGTATTTTCTGGAAAATTCTTGTACTATATTCAAAATTAATATTTTAAATATAGGAGGAATTATAATGTTAAAAGAATTTAAAGAGTTTTTAATGCGTGGGAATGTTGTTGATTTAGCAGTTGCGGTAATCATCGGGGCAGCTTTCAAAGCTATCGTTGATTCATTAGTAAAAGACATTTTCGAACCAATTATTGCAATGGTATTCAAAGCAGATTCAATTGCAGGAGTATCTGTTCAAATCGGTTCAGCTACACTTGGTGTAGGTGCTTTTGCAGCAGCAGTTATTAACTTTGTCATTGTAGGTTTTGTTCTTTTCATGGTTGTTAAAGGAATGAACGCTGTTCAAGACTTGGCGAAACGTGGACAAGAAGAAACTGCTAAAGAAGTCGCTCCAGAACCAAAAGCTGAAGATTACTTACGTGAAATCCGTGACTTATTAGCAAACAAATAATGAGATATAATTTGATGAAGGATGAGGGTTCTCATCCTTCTTTTGTTTATTAAAAGAATTTTTAAGAAATGTTCTAAAAATACTATGAAAAATTGTAAACGTTTGCTAAAATAGTGTATTAATCTATGAAAAGGGAGGCTTGAATATGAAAGTCGTTGTTGCCATTGACTCGTTCAAAGGAAGCTTATCGTCTATGGAAGCTGGGCAAGCGATAGCAGAAGGCGTAAAACGAGTTTATCAACATGCGGAGGTAGTAGTTCGTCCATTAGCAGATGGTGGGGAAGGAACTGTTGAAGCATTAGTTGAAGGAATGGGAGGAGTCTTTGTTACTAAAGAAGTAACAGGACCATTAGGAGAAAAAGTAGAAGCAGTCTACGGAATTATTGAATCAAAGGATAATTTGAGTAAAACAGCCATTATTGAAATGTCGGCTGCAGCAGGAATTACATTAGTTCCTGAAGAAAGCCGCAATCCAATGAATACGACTACTTATGGAGTTGGTGAGTTAATTCTAGATGCAATCGAAAGAGGTTGTCGACATTTTATTGTTGGAATTGGTGGAAGTGCGACAAATGATGGTGGAGTTGGGATGTTACAAGCATTAGGATATGATTTTGTAACACAAGAAGGCAAGGCTATTTCTTATGGAGGAAATGGACTCAGAGAATTAGCGAGTATTGAAGAGAGCAATGTACATCCAACATTAAAAGAATGTACTTTCAAAGTAGCTTGTGATGTAACGAATCCATTATGTGGTGAAAATGGCTCCAGTGCTATTTTTGGTCCACAAAAAGGAGCAACTCCTGAAATAGTTCAAGAATTGGATCAATTATTATTACACTATGCTGAATTGTCTAAGAACATTAATTCTCATTCAAATAGATTTTATCCTGGAACAGGGGCAGCTGGTGGTATGGGATTTGCATTTTTAACTTATACTAATGCAACGTTAGAATCAGGTGTTCAAATTGTATTAACAGAAACAAAATTAGAAGAATTAATAACAACTACTGATTTTGTTGTAACAGGAGAGGGAAGACTTGACGGTCAAACGGCATTAGGCAAAGCTCCAATAGGAGTAGCAGCCTTAGCTAAAAAGTATCAAAAGAAAGTGTTAGCTTTTGCAGGAGCTGTTACACCAGATGCAAAAGAATGTAATCAACATGGAATTGATGCATTTTTCCCAATTTTAAGAGGAGTTGTAACACTCAAAGAAGCAATGAATAAAGAAGTCGCTCATCAAAATATGGTGGATACAGTGGAACAAGTTTTTAGGGTAGTAGAAATGATGAAAGAAGGAAAATAAAATGGTTAGTCAAATTAGTACATTAGGAGCTTTAGTTGGATTAATTCTCGCAATTATACTGATTATTAAAAAAGTTCATCCAGCTTATAGTTTAATTTTAGGAGCTTTAGTAGGGGGCGTGATTGGTGGAGCAGGGTTAGCAGATTCCGTTAGTGCGATGGTAACAGGAGCACAAGGAATGATGTCTCCGGTATTAAGAATTATGACTTCTGGTATTTTAGCAGGAGCTTTAATTAAAACAGGTTCTGCTGAAACGATTGCTGAAACAATTGTGAAGAAGTTAGGGGAGAAAAGAGCTGTTGCAGCGATTGCGATTGCTACAATGATTATTTGTGCAGTGGGAGTATTTATTGATATTGCTGTTATTACAGTAGCACCGATTGCTATTGCGATTGCAAAAAAAGCAAATTTATCAAAAGCAGGTATTTTATTAGCGATGATTGGTGGGGGAAAAGCAGGAAATATTATTTCTCCAAATCCAAATACGATTGCTGCTTCAGAAGCATTTCAATTAGATTTAACAGCATTAATGGCTAAAAATATTATTCCAGCATTAGTGGCATTAGTTGTGAGTATTGTATTAGCAGGATTTCTAGCAAAGAAAGTCGATCATGCTTTTGACAATATGGAAGAGGAAGCAGAACATCACAATTCTGTACCATTTTTCCAAGCAATTCTTGGACCGGTTGTGGTCATTGCGTTATTAGCTTTACGTTCATTAGTCGGAGTAAGCGTGGATCCTTTAATTGCATTACCAATTGGTGGATTAGTAACGATTTTAGTAACAGGGCATTCAAAACATACCGTAGAATATACTGAATTTGGATTGAGTAAAGTAATTGGTGTATCGATTTTATTAATTGGAACAGGAACGATTGCAGGAATTATTAAAGCTTCTTCGCTACAAGTTGATATGATTCATGTGTTGGAAGCTTTGAATATGCCATCATTCGTTTTAGCACCATTATCAGGTATTTTAATGGGAGCAGCTACAGCTTCTACAACAGCTGGTGCTACGATAGCTTCTCAAACGTTTGCAGCTCCTCTAGTTTCTTCTGGAGTTCCTGCAGTGGCAGCAGCGGCAATGATTCATGCTGGGGCAACAGTGTTAGATTCTCTTCCTCATGGCTCATTCTTCCATGCTACTGGAGGCTCAGTCTTTATGAGTATTGAAGATCGTATGAAATTAATTCCTTACGAAGCATTAGTAGGTTTGACAAGTACTATTGTTGCAGTGATTTTGTATTTATTAGGGTAAAGTAAAAAAGAGTGAAATCGATGAAGGTTGATTTCACTCTTTTGTTTTGTCTTATTCTTCTGAACGAGAAATGATTAGTGTTAGATTTCCTTTTACAGTTACATCATGAATTGGTGTTGGTAAGATAAAGGAATCTGCTTTTTTAAGTGCAAATGATTCGTCATTTACTACTAGCGTTCCTTCCCCTTCGATAACTGTTGCTAAGTAGTAGTTGTCATCTAATGTAGTAGCGTAAGTTCCATCAATTTCCCATTTCCAAACAGAGAAATAGTGATTTGTAATGAAATGGGTAATCGTTGCATCATCAAAATTTTCAACTATTTGTTCAAAACTTGGTAATTGATGTGGAATTGTAGTAACATCAATCGTTTGTGGAATATGTAATGGACGAGGATTTCCTGCATCATCTTTTCGATCGTAATCATAGACACGGTAAGTAGTGTCAGAGTTTTGTTGTGTTTCTAAAATGACGATGCCTTTTCCGATAGCGTGAATTGTGCCGCTTGGAACATTGAAGAAATCTCCTGCTTTGACAGGAACTTCTGTAAATAATTCATTCCATTTTTCTTCTTGGATTAATTGAACAAATTCTTCTTTTGTTTGTGCGGTATGTCCATAAATAATTTTGGCACCTGGTTCAGCAGAGATAACATACCAACATTCGTTTTTCCCTAATTCGTGTTCATGTTCTAATCCATAAGCATCATCTGGGTGAACTTGAATAGATAAGTCGTCGCTTGCGTCTAAAATTTTGATTAACAAAGGAAAAGTTGGCAATGTTTGTTGATGAAATAATTCAGCATGCCCAGCATATAGTTCTGTTAATGTCATTCCTTGATATTCAGAAGGAGAAAGAACAGTTGATTGTCCATTTGGATGAGCACTAATCGACCAAGATTCACCAACTTTATCACTTGGCAAGGTTAAGTTAAATTCTGTTTGTAATTTTTTTCCGCCCCAAATTTTTTCTTGTAGGACTGGTTTTAAAAAGATAGGTTGCATGATGTCGGCTCCTTTATGATTTTTTTAATCCGTATGAACTAAATTCAAATAAATCGTATCTATGTCTTGAGATAGAATACTCAAATGGTGTTCCATTATCTAGATAGGCAATTTGTTCTACTTCAAAAATAGGTTCAGTAGGGGATAAGTGTAAATATTTTTGATCTGTTTCCGTACTAATGGAGGCTCGTAAAATTTTCATTGCACTTGCGATACGTAGCTTTAAAGTACCTTCGATATAAGAATAAATAGAATGGTGAAGAATTTCTTCAGTAATACCACTTATCAAATCAGTACTCATGTAAGTTTGTTCTAAAACGTATGGTTTATCATCAATAATTCTTAATCGAAATATATTGTATATAGGAGAAGATACAGAAATCTGTAACTTTTCAGCGATGCTTTTTGTAGCGAATTCTAATTTAAAATGAATAATTTCTGAATGCACTTGTGCATGCGATTGTTTAGAAATTTTTGTTAAACCTTGAATATCTCTTTCAGGGACAATAATTTTATGTTTTTGTTCAACTTGAGGCATGATAAAAGTGCCCTGCCCACGTTTGCGATAAATTAAACCTTCATCCACTAACATGTCTAAAGCTTTTTTTACGGTCATACGACTACAATGAAATTTTTTTGTTAATGAAATTTCATCAGGCAATTGCGTATTAGAAGGAGTATCTTGATGTAATATCTCTTCACGTAGTTGTTGATATATTTTTAAATATTTTGTACTCATGTTCATTTTCCTTCATTCTTAATAAGAAAATTATAACAAACAGATACACAACAATCAACAAACAAAAGAATTTGACTATAACTTTTATAAAATATGTCTAGACAAATGAAAATAAAGTGATATACTAATGGTGTAAATATTTGAGGAAGGAGGATAAATATGGATAAAAATATTGTATTTCCAGAAAATTTTTGGTGGGGAGCTGCTACTAGTGGACCTCAAACAGAAGGTAGTACAGATAAAATTCATGAAAATGTAATGGATTATTGGTATAGAAAATCTCCAGAAGTATTTTTTAATCAAGTTGGTCCAGGAGTAGCCAGTGACTTTTATCATCACTATCAAGAAGATTTTGAGAGAATGACGCAAATAGGATTTAATTCTTTTAGAACTTCAATTCAATGGAGTCGATTGATTAAAGACTTCGAAACGGGAGAAGCGGATGGAAGAGCAGTAGAGTTTTATCGTAATGTGATTCAAGAAGCTAAGGAGCGTGGAATTACATTGGTACTAAACTTACATCATTTTGATATGCCAATTGATTTATTGAAAAAATATGGTGGTTGGGAAAGTAAGCATGTAGTCAATTTGTTTGTAAAGTTTGCTCGAACTTGTTTTGAACAATTCGGAGATGTAGTAGAGTATTGGACTACTTTTAATGAACCGATGGTAATCCCAGAAGCAGGATATTTATATGCATTTCATTATCCAAATAAAAAATATTATGGAAAAGAAGCAGTGCAAATTATTTATAATTTAAATTTAGCTAGTGCGAAAGTGATTCAATTATATCGTAGCTTAAATTTAAATGGAAAAATTGGAATTATTTTAAATTTAACGCCTGCTTATCCAAGAAGTTCATCAAAAGAGGATGTTGAAGCAGGTCATTTTGCTGATGATTTTTTCAACCGTTCATTTTTAGAGCCAGCTGTGAATGGAGTATTTCCAGAAAGTTTAGTAGAAATATTAGAACAGGATGGAGTACTTTGGGAACATACAGAAGATGAACTCAATATTTTAAAAGAGAATACGGTAGATTTTCTAGGAGTGAATTACTATCATCCAAAAAGAGTTCAAGCTCCTGAATCTTCTGAAGCCTTTAATGGAAAATGGATGCCAGATAAATATTTCTCAGACTATGAGTGGAAAGAACGTAGAATAAATCCTTATAGAGGATGGGAAATTTATCCTAAAGCCATCTATGATATTGCTAAAAATATTCAAAATAATTACCACAATATCCCATGGTTTATTAGTGAAAATGGAATGGGTGTTGAAGGTGAAGAACGTTTTATGGATAGTCAAGGAATGATTCAGGATGATTATCGTATTGAGTTCTATGAAGAGCATTTATTGTGGTTGCATCAAGCGATAGAAGAAGGAAGTAACTGTTTCGGTTATCATACATGGACAGCTTTTGATTGTTGGTCTTGGAATAATGCATACAAAAATCGTTATGGATTTATTTCGGTAGATTTAGTAACACAAAAAAGAACCATTAAAAAATCGGGATATTGGTACAAAGAAGTAAGTAATAAAAATGGATTTACGATTGACGTAGATAAATATTTATAATGGAGGAATAAACATGGAAAATTCAAAATTTGTAGATAAATTTGTTGTGTTTGCTGGGAAACTTGGAAACCAAATTCATCTAAAAACATTAAGAGATGCATTCGCAACAGTAATGCCACTTTATATTCTTGCAGGGTTGGTTGTTTTATTAAATAATACTGTATTTAAATGGATTATTTCAGATCCAACTACATTATCAAATGTTCAATATTGGGGAATTACTGTAGCAAATGGAACATTGAATATTTCAAGTCTTTTAATTGCAGTAATGGTTGGTTATTATTTAGCACAAAATCGTGATTATGAAAATCCATTAGCGGCAGCTATGATTTCAGCAGTTTCATTAATTGCGATGATGCCAAATGCCGTTCAAGTTGTGGCAAATGGAGCAAAAGATCCTGTTTCAGTGTCTGGAGTATTAACATTCTCTAACTTAGGTACAGGAGCAATGTTCGCTGGGGTTATTGTTGCTTTATTAGCTTCAGAATTATTTATTAAAATTACACGTGTTAAAGCATTGAAAATTCATTTAGGGGATAATGTTCCACCTGCAGTTGAAAAATCATTTAACGTTTTAGTACCAGTTATTTTAGTAGTTTCAGTCTTTGGTTTAGTATCAACACTATTATTCAATATTTGGGGAACTAACTTAATTACATTAATTACTACATTTATTCAAGAACCATTACGTCACGTAAGTACTGGTCTATGGGGAGCAATCATCCTTTACTCATTAGGAAATATGTTATGGTTATTTGGTGTTCACCAAGCCGTTATTTATAGTTCTATTTTAGAACCATTATTAATTATCAACATTCTTGAAAATACAGCAGCTTATAATGCTGGGGAAGCAATTCCACATATTATTAATGTATCACAAGTTCAAACATATGCATTAATGGGTGGTAGTGGTTCAACAATCTGTTTATTAATTGCTACATTCTTAGTAAGTAAAAATGCTGCAAGTAGAAATGTTGCAAAATTAGCATTTGCTCCAGGATTATTTAACATTAATGAACCAGTATTATTTGGTTATCCAATTGTTTATAACGTATCTATGGCAATTCCATTTATCGGAGTTCCAGCTTTAGGAATTTTAATTAGCTATGTTGCAACAAGTCTTGGATTAATGAGTCCTAGTGTGGTACAAGTTCCATGGACTACACCAATTTTTGCTAGCTCATTCTTATCAACTGGTGGTGACTGGAGAGCGGTAGTTGTTCAAGCGATTATCCTAGTTTTAGGAGTTCTAATTTATATTCCGTTTATCAAAGTTCATGATCGTGTCATGGAAAATCAATACGAAGGTTAGTGATTAATATGAAAAATATATTATTAGTTTGTAATGCAGGAATGTCTACAAGTATGTTAGTAAAAAAGATGCAATCAAGTGCCGAAGAACGTTCTATTGAAGTACATATTGAAGCCAAGTCACTAACAGAAGCTAAGAAAAATTTACAAGAGGCGGATGTTATTTTAATTGGTCCTCAAATTCGATATGAACTTGAAAATGTAAAATCATTGGCAGGAGATGTTCCAGTTGCTGCAATTGACATGAGAGATTATGGCATGATGAATGGACCGAAAGTTTTAGATCAAGCTTTGGCATTAGTGGAGGGATAATATGTCTGAAGATATGGAATTAGTATGTTTTCAGTTGATTGCGAATAGTGGGGCAGCAAAATCTTCTTATATGGAAGCTGTGGAATTAGCGAAAAAAGGGGATTTTAAAGGTGCTGATGAAAAAGTAACAGAAGCAGAAGAATGCTTTGTTCAAGCGCATAAAATTCATGCAGATTTAATTCAAAAAGAAGCTGCAGGAGAAAAGACTGAACTATCTCTACTTTTTATTCATGCTGAAGATCAAATGGCAATGACTGAAATGGTTCAATTATTTTCCAAAGAATTAATTCAGTTGTATAAAGAACGTTAAATTATTAAAGGTTCGAATGATAGAAATATGTCATTCGAATCTTTTTTTATAAATTCACCAATATTCAAGACACTTTCTTGCAAAAAACATCATAGTTTACTATTATAAAGAAGTAAAAATAGAACTTGCGAGGGATAATATGAATCAAAAATACGGAATTATTTTAGCAGCTGGAAAAGGCACACGAATGAAATCTGAACTTTATAAAGTGATGCATCCAGTTTGTGGAAAACCAATGGTAGAGCATGTGGTAGATCAAGTAGAACGTGCAGGAGCCGAAACGATTGTAGCCATTGTTGGACATGGTGCAGAAATGGTACAACAACAATTAGGGGAACGTGTTTCTTATGCATTGCAAGCAGAACAATTAGGAACAGGTCATGCCGTTTTACAAGCAGAAGAATTGTTGAAAGACAAAGAAGGAACAACTTTAGTTGTTTGTGGAGATACACCGCTATTAACAGCTGAAACTTTTGAACAATTAATGAAAGTTCATGAAGATACAAAAGCAAAAGCAACGATTTTAACAGCTTGGGTAGACGACCCGACTGGATATGGACATGTAGTTCGTGAGAAAGATGGAACAGTTTTAAAAAATGTAGAACATAAAGATGCTACTCCAGAAGAAGCAGTGATTCAAGAAATTAATACAGGAACTTATTGCTTTGATAATCAATCTCTATTCAGCGCATTAAGCGAAGTTGGAAATGATAATGCACAAGGGGAATATTACTTACCGGACGTATTAGAAATTTTGAAAAAACGTGGAGAAATTATTTCTGCGTATCAAATGCCAAATGTGGATGAAGGAATGGGCGTTAATGACCGAGTTGCTTTATCAAAAGCAGAAAAATCAATGCGTCAACGTATTAATGAACAACATATGAGAAACGGTGTAACATTAATTGACCCTGAACAAACGTATATTGACTCAGAAGTAGTGATTGGTTCAGATACAGTCATTGAACCAGGAGTGTATTTAAAAGGGAATACAGTCATTGGACAACATTGCCATATTACTTCAGGAAGTGTCATTCGTGATTCTATTTTAGAAGATTATGTAACAGTCACAAGTTCAAATATTGAAGAATCATTGATGAAATCTCATAGTAATGCAGGCCCATTTGCACATCTTCGTCCAAAAGCTGTACTAGGAAATTCTGTTCACATTGGAAACTTCGTAGAAGTGAAGAATGCAACTTTAGGAACAGGTACAAAAGTCGGTCATTTAACGTATGTAGGTGACGCTGATTTAGGAAAAGAAATTAATGTTGGTTGTGGAACAATCTTTGTAAACTATGACGGTAAAAATAAACATAGAGCCACTGTAGGCGACCGTGCGTTTATCGGCTGTAATGCGAATTTAGTAGCACCTGTTACAATTGGAGATGATGTCTTTATTGCAGCGGGTTCTACAATTACAAGAGACGTTCCAAATGGAGCATTAGCAATTGCTCGTTCTCGTCAAGAAAATAAAGAAAACTATGCTGAAAAATTACCTTCAGCTCAAAAAAATTCATAGAAATATACATTTAGTTCTTTAAAAACGAATCAAAAACGTTTATTATTATAGTAGTGAAAAAACAAAAATAAAATTCTTCGGGGGTTATCATTGTGGAACATTATTCCGATCCAAATTTAAAGATTTTTGCATTAAGCTCAAATCGTCCATTAGCTCAAAAAATTGCAGATCAAGTCGGGGTAGAATTAGGGAAAGTATCCGTTACTCAGTTTAGTGATGGAGAGATTAAAATTAACATTGATGAAAGTATTCGTGGAGATCATGTTTATATTGTTCAATCAACATCGTATCCAGTAAATGATAACTTAATGGAGTTATTAATTATGATCGATGCATTACGTCGTGCAAGTGCAAAAACAATTAACGTTGTATTACCGTACTATGGATATGCACGTCAAGATCGTAAAGCTCAATCACGTGAACCAATTACAGCAAAATTAGTAGCAAATATGATTACACAAGCAGGTGCTGACCGTGTGTTAACATTAGACTTACATGCTGCTCAAATTCAAGGATTCTTTGATATTCCAGTGGATCACTTATTAGGAGCTCCATTATTAGCCAATTATTTCTTAGAAAATAATTTCAAAGATAAAGATATCGTCGTTGTTTCACCAGATCATGGTGGAGTAACTCGTGCACGTAAATTAGCAGAATTCTTACATGCTCCAATTGCGATTATTGATAAACGTCGTCCAAAAGCAAATGTTGCAGAAGTGATGAATATTATTGGGGATGTTAAAGGGAAAGTTGCCGTATTAATCGATGATATGATTGATACAGCTGGAACTATTACATTAGCAGCTCAAGCTTTACAAGATGCGGGGGCATTAGAAGTTTATGCTTGTTGTACTCACCCTGTATTATCGGGTCCAGCATTAGATCGTTTAAATGCTTCTGTAATTAAAGAAGTAGTTGTAACGGACTCCATTCAAGTTCCTGAAGAAAAAACAGGTGGAAAAATTGTACAAGTTAGCGTGGATCAATTAATGGCTGAAGCGATTAGACGTATTCATGAAAATCGTTCAGTAAGTCCATTATTTATTGAAAAGTTCACAATTATAGATTAAAAAGTTGAAGGTTAAATAGGAGGCTGGAGAGATTTCTTCAGTCTTTTTTATTCTAAAGGAGGTTAATTAGTGAATTCGTGTACAATTAAGGAAAAAGTTTTACTAGGAATGGTTAGTATCATCGTCGGAGTGATTACTGGTGTTTTAACGTCCTTTTTTGGGCAAGTATTATTAAAAGTATCCGAATTACGGGTAGAATATTTTGCGTATTTGATTCCGTTTTTAGCAGTAGTAGGATTTTTATTTCATACAGTCTATTTAAAATATGGGAAAAATGCAGTAGAAGGTATGAATATTGTCTTTCGAATTGGTCAAGGAGAGGACAATCGTATTTCAAAATGGTTAATTCCTTTTATGATGATTGGAACATGGCTAGCTCATTTATTTGGAGCAAGTGTGGGTCGAGAAGGAGTTGCGGTTCAATTAGGAGCAACGGTTGCAAATCAGTTTCAACAATGGTTTTCTTCTAAGAGAAATCGTCAAATTTTATTAATGATTGGGATGGCGAGTGGTTTTGCTGGATTATTTGGAACTCCTCTAGCAGCGACGTTCTTTGCGATTGAAGTAATGATTGTCGGGCAATTACAAATTGATGCATTATTTTATGCATTGTTGTCCAGTTTTATTTCGATGAATGTAGCTCAAAGTTTAGGATTAGAGAAATTTATGGTGGGCATTCCTGTAGAAATTCAATTCGATGAAACTTTATTAAAGATGGTAGGTTTAGGAATTGCTTTTGGATTAACAGGAAGACTATTTAGTGTGAGTTTGGCGTATTTGAAAAAATATTGGAGTACCAAAATTCCAAGTCCAACTTTAAGAATATTTTTATTAGGAATTGTTGTCAGTATTTTAATCGTGGCTTTTGGTAGTGGCCGTTATGCAGGATTAGGGACGAATTTAATTCATGCTAGTTTTTATAGTGAGACAATTTTTGTACAAGATTGGATTTTAAAATTAGGATTAACAGTTTTTTCTCTTAGTGCAGGATTTCTAGGTGGGGAAGTAACTCCACTCTTTTCAATTGGGTCTTCTTTAGGAATTGTAATGAGTTCTTGGCTAGGAATTTCTCCAATGGTAGCAGCTGCATTAGGTTATGGAGCTGTATTTGGAAGTGCGACAAATACTTGGCTAGCCCCTATTTTTATTATCGGTGAAGTATTCGGATATAGTATGATGCCATATGCAGCAATTGTATGTATTGTCGCATTTGTCGTAAATGGAAATAATAGCATTTATGGACAACAGAAAATTTTTGAATTAGAAGGTATAGAAAGATAAAAAACAGGGGCAAGTATTTTGTCCCTGTTGTTATATACACACTTTAAGTAGCAAAAAATTACTGATAACTTTCTTGATTTTAGAGCCGAGAGAAGCTCACTATATAACTTTCTCACTTAGGATTGAGATACACGTTTTTTCAGAATTATTTATTACATCGAAATTCTATCATAAATACACCTAAAACTATAAAAATACAGGAAATTACTGCGCTCATTACTAGTGATACATTCATATAATTTTTTAGAAAAGAAAATAAGGCTACTCCTAAAACGGTTATCAAGCTCGTTAATATTCTCTTTTTCATATATTCATCCCCTAATTCAATATTTTTATCTTTAACACTTACTATTATATTTCTTTGATTAGAAAAATTTGCAGAATATAACTTATACAGTTATACATAAAAGAGTCGCCAAAAAATCGCTTTCTTTTATGCTTGTATTATAATTAATTTTTAAGCAAAATACAATGAATATTAAAACTAAGAGACAGATATACTCGTGGTGTAAAATTTGACAAATTTTTAAATAAACGAAAAAATTCACTTGTTATTTTATGAAAAGTCTAGTATACTTTCGCATAGCGAGGGCTTTTAAATTCATCCCGTGAGGTGAAAAAGGCGATCATAGTTCAAGTTTATATTTCTAGGAGAATTTTTTATGCATAGAGAGAATTCTTCTGTATGAAAGCAGCCCTTTTGCAAACAAAATTTGATAGGGTTGCTTTTTTGTATGCACAAAAAGGCCCGGAAAAGAGGAAATGATGGAGTTACAAACTTCAAAAGTCAACTTATTACTTGATGTGGATCAAAATCCACCTTTAGCCAAAGGCTTATTACTAAGCTTGCAACATGTGTTTGCGATGTTTGGGGCAACGATTTTAGTACCATTAATTTTAGGGATGCCTGTTTCTGTAGCATTATTTGCTTCAGGTTTAGGAACTCTGATTTACATGGTAGCAACTCAATTTAAAGTGCCAGTGTACTTAGGTTCTTCATTTGCATTTATTTCAGCGATGGCATTTGCAATGAAACAAATGAATGGAGATGTTTCAGCGGCTCAGTCAGGGGTTGTTCTTGTAGGTCTTGTTTATGTAATAGTAGCATTAGCGGTTAAATTAATTGGAACAAAATGGATTGATCGTTTATTACCACCGATTGTCATTGGACCAATGATTATGGTAATTGGTTTAGGATTAGCAAATTCAGCCGTGACAAATGCAGGATTTATTAAAGATGGTACAGTTCAACAAATAACAGTAGCGATTGTAACTTTCTTGATTACAGCATTTATTAATACAAAAGCTAAAGGATTTTTAAAAATTATTCCATTCTTATTCGGAATTATTGGAGGATATATTGTAGCTGTACTGTTTGGATTGGTTGATTTCACTCCAGTATTAGAAGCAGATTGGATTGCGATTCCGCAATTATATTTACCATTTTCGACAAATGGATTTTTCAAAGAATATCATTGGTATTTTGGACCTGAAACTTGGGCAATCTTACCAGTTGCCGTTGTAACCATTGCAGAACATATTGGAGATCATACGGTTTTAAGTCAAATTTGTGGAAGACAATTTTTGAAAACACCGGGCTTACATCGTACATTAATTGGAGATGGTGTTGCGACTGCAGTTTCAGCATTTATGGGTGGTCCTGCGAATACAACTTATGGTGAGAATACCGGTGTTGTAGGGATGACAAGAATTGCTAGTGTTTCAGTGATTCGTAATGCAGCATTATTTGCGATTGGGTTGAGTTTCCTTGGGAAGTTTACAGCGTTGATTTCTACTATTCCAAATGCAGTGCTTGGTGGGATGGCTATCTTACTATATGGAGTTATTGCAAGTAATGGTTTGAAAGTGTTAATTGAAAAGCAAGTAGATTTTAGAGAAGTGCGTAATTTGATTATTGCGAGTTCAATGTTAGTGTTAGGATTAGGTGGAGCAATTTTAGAATTAGGTCCTGTGACATTGTCCGGTACATCATTATGTGCATTAGCAGGGGTTATTTTGAACCTAGTGTTGCCGTATGAAAACAGAAAATGATTTTTATGATGTAGTAAGGGACGGAAGCAGCCTCGCAAAAAAGCGAGTCTCATTCCTAAAATTCGAGCCTAAGGTCTCGAATTTTCCCAGCAATATAAGCCACAAATGGAGTGGCTTATATTGCTAATGCAGCATCAAAAAATCATTTTCTGTTTTCTACTTTTTTTGATGAGGGATGTATATTAGGATGATTTACGTAATATAGCGAAGGACGCCAGCAGCTTCGCAAAAGCGAATCTCATGGCTAAAAATACCTCAAAGAACATTTAGGAGAAAGCAAAACCTACGAAAAGAAGTTGAACAAGCTGAAAGAGTTAGAAGTTGTATAGAGAAATTACTGAAAGAAAACTAACACAGGTAAAAAAATAAGAGTTAGACCTATAAAACTTGATAAGAATATACTATAATATCATGGGAATATTGAGTGAAACAAATTAGAAGTTGAAGAGGTGAGCTTTTGAGAGCATACGAAAATAAAGAAGAACTCAAACTTGAAATAAATAAAGCATTTGGCAAATATATTTCAGAATTTGAGGATATTCCGGAAAGTTTAAAAGATAAGAAATTTGATGAAGTCGATAGAACTCCGGCTGAAAATCTTGCTTATCAGGTAGGCTGGACAAGCTTAGTTCTTAAATGGGAGGAAGATGAAAGAAATGGACTTCAAGTAAAAACACCATCAAATGAATTCAAATGGAATCAACTTGGTGAATTATATCAGTGGTTTACGGATACTTATGCTCATTTATCTATACAAGAGTTAAAACTAAAATTAAAAGCAAATGTTAATTCTATTTGTGTAATGATTGATTCGTTGAGTGAGGAAGAATTATTTAAACCACATATGAGAAAATGGGCTGATGAAGCGACTAAAACAGCAGTATGGGAAGTATATAAATTTATTCATGTCAATACAGTTGCACCTTTTGGAACTTTCAGAACAAAAATTAGAAAATGGAAGAAGATAGCACTTTAAATTCCAGTTTGTATAATTGAATATAATAGTTTTAGTAACAGTAAATCAAAAAAGGTTTACTGTTTTTTGTTTATTAATTTGAGAAAGCGAAAAAACGGTAGAAAATATGCTATAATAAAAAAATAGTACGAGTAAAGGAGAGTGAGAAGATGGGGAGTTTTCAAGAGGATATGGAAACCTATAAAAAGAACGATCCAGCGGCACGAAGTAGTTTAGAAATTATTTTAACGTATCCAGGCTATCATGCGACTGTGTTGCATCGACTAGCACACTGGTTACATACTACTTGCCGATGTAGACTTCTTGCTCGCATGCTGAGTACATTTAGTCGATTTTTTACTGGAATTGAAATTCATCCGGCAGCTCAAATTGGTCGTCGCTTTTTTATTGACCATGGAATGGGAATCGTTATTGGTGAAACTGCGATTATCGGAGATGATGTGAAAATGTTCCACGGTGTTACATTAGGCGGAACAGGAAAGCAAACAGGAAAACGTCACCCAACTATTGAAGATGGAGTATTATTGTCTGCTCATGTTCAAGTAATTGGACCTGTTACAATTGGAGAAGGTTCCAAAATTGGTGCAGCAGCAGTAGTATTATCAGATATTCCAGCTCATACAACAGCAGTAGGCTTACCTGCTAAAGTTGTTCGGATTCATTCAAAAGAAGAACGAGAAATCACAGAATATGGAGGAAATTATGATTCAAGTATATAACACTTTAACACGTCAAAAAGAAGAATTTAAACCACTAGAACCTGACATTGTAAAAATGTATGTTTGCGGACCAACAGTTTATAATTATATTCATATTGGAAATGCGAGAAGTACGGTTGCATTTGATACTATCCGTCGTTATTTTGAATACCGTGGGTATGATGTGAACTATGTTTCGAATTTTACAGATGTGGATGATAAGATTATTAAAGCAGCGAATGAAACAGGAATGACACCTGAAGAAGTTTCTAAAAAATATATTGAAGCTTTTTATGAAGATACAGCTGCATTAAATGTAAAAAAAGCAACTTTAAATCCAACCGTTATGAATACAATGGATGATATTATTGCCTTTGTAGAAGCATTAGTCGAAAAAGAAGCAGCGTATGAATCTGGTGGAGATGTATATTTCATCACTGAAAAATTCAAAGATTATGGAAAATTAAGTGATCAAAGTATTCAAGATTTACAAGTAGGAGCTAGCCAAAGAACGGAAAGTGCAGATGATGCTAAAAAGAGAAATCCATTAGACTTTGCTCTATGGAAAAGTGCTAAACCAGGGGAAATTAGTTGGGATTCTCCTTGGGGCAAAGGTCGTCCAGGTTGGCATATTGAATGTTCTGTAATGGCGACAAAACATTTAGGAGATACGATTGATATTCACGGTGGTGGACAAGACTTAGCATTCCCACACCATGAAAATGAAATTGCGCAAAGTGAATCGAAAACAGGTCATCCATTTGCTCGTTATTGGATGCATAATGCCTTTGTAACAATGGGTGAAGATGGAGAAAAAATGAGTAAATCTCTTGGTAATTTCGTATTAGTTCACGATATTATTAAAGAAATTGACCCTCAAATTTTACGTTTCTTCCTAGCAAGTGCTCACTATCGTAGACCATTGAAATTCAGTGAGTCTTCACTGCAAGAAGCAACAGCTAATGTGTCAAAAATTCAAACAACCTTTAGCAATACACGTTACCGTTTAGAACAGGCAGTTGACTCGTTGGAAGATGACCAAGATGTATGGGCTAGTTTTGAAGCATTAGAAGGTAAATTCCAAGAAGAAATGGATGATGATTTTAATGCAGCTAATGGGATGACAGTGTTATATCAATTCGTAAAAGAATGGAATGTATATTTAGAGCGTGAAGCAGTATCACGTGTTATTTTAGAAAAATTATTAGAAAAAGCTGAACAATTATTTGCGATTTTTGGAATGAAAGAAGTTCAAGAAGAATTAGTAGATGATGACATTCAAGCATTAATTGATGAACGTTTAGAAGCAAGAAAAGCGAAAAACTTTGCACGAAGCGATGAAATTAGAGAATTATTGAAAGCTCAAGGAATTGTGTTAGAAGATACTGCTCAAGGAACAAGATGGAGAAGAGTATAATGGAAATCATTAAAGATTGGCATTTATTAAATGGCTTAACACTAGCTTATATGGGTGACGGTATTTATGAATTATATATTCGTCAACATGTGCTAAGAACTGGAAAGACGAAACCAAATATCTTACATCGTGAAGCTACTCGTTATGTTTCTGCCAAAGCTCAAGCAAATTTAATTCAACAAATGTTGGATAGCGAATCATTTTTAACAGAAGAAGAATTAGAATACTTCAAACGTGGAAGAAATGCTAAGAGTCATACTAAGGCAAAAAATGCGGATGTCATTACTTATCGTATGTCTACAGGATTTGAAGCGATGATTGGCTATTTATATTTAAGTGGACAAAAAGAGCGATTAGAGGAAGTCATCGCATGGTGTATTCAACAAGTGGAGGAAAAACATGGCTAGACAAGAAAAAAATTCGAATAGAAGAAAAGGAAGCCAACCAAAGGGCTTCAAAAAAGAGGCTAAAGCACCTCGTCCAAAATATACACCGGAAACTTCTTCGAATGAGCAAGAGTCCACAGATTTTGTATATGGACGTCATGCAGTAAGAGAAGCATTACAACAACCAGAACGTGTGAATAAATTATGGGTTCAAGAAGCTTTATCTGGAAAGGAAATTACACCGATTATTGATTTAGCAAGAGAACATCGTATTCAAATTCAAAATGTTCCGAAAGCTAAATTACAAGATCTTGTGGGTGAAGTTGTCCATCAAGGAGTGGTTGCTTCGATTGCAGCGTATGAATATGCGACTTTAGAAGATGTCTTTGAAAAAGCTCAGGAAAAAAATGAAGATCCATTTATTTTAATTTTAGATGGAATTGAAGATCCGTATAATTTAGGAAGTATTTTACGTACTGCAGATGCCACGGGAGTTCACGGTATTATTATTCCGAAGAGAAGAAGTGTTTCTTTAACTTCTACCGTAGCAAAAGCTTCTACAGGGGCTATCGAGCATGTTCCCGTTGTTCGTGTGACGAATTTAACTCAAACAATTGAACAATTAAAAGAACGTGGCGTTTGGGTGTTCGGAACAGATATGAAAGGAACGGATTATCGTCAATGGAATACAAAAGGTCCAATTGCGATTGTCATGGGGAATGAAGGAAAAGGTGTATCTCGTATTGTTAAAGATGCCGTAGATGAGATGATTACGATTCCGATGACCGGACATGTTCAAAGTTTAAATGCGAGTGTCGCAAGTGCTTTAATGATGTATGAAGTTTTTCGCTCTCGTCATTAATAGGTGATTTATGAAGAAACAATTATATATTATTGATGGATATAATATGATTGGAGCATGGCCTGAATTAGTGAGTTTAAAAAAACAAGGTGATTTAGAAAGTGCTCGTGATTTACTTATCCATCATTGCGCCAATTTTAGAAAATTTGAACACGTTGAAGTGTGGATTGTTTTTGATGCACAATTTGTTCCTGGCATTACTCAGTCATTTGAATCTTCTCAAGTAAAAGTTATTTTTACAGCAGAAGATGAAACGGCAGATGAATATATTGAGAGAACAGTTAGCGAAATGAATACGCAAGTCATTCAAGTGTCTGTAGCAACGAGTGATTTAGCAGAACAATGGGTCATTTTTCAAAAGGGTGCTTTAAGAAAATCTGCAAGAGAATTTTTTAAAGAAATTCAAAGAAGTAAGAAAAAGCAAGATCAATTATCTAGACAATATCAAGAAATCTCCAGACGTCGTTCACCATGGAGCGATGAACAAATGGATAAATTGAATATTTTACGATTCAAATTACAAGAAAAAGATTGAAAGTTTATAGATGAGAAAGAGCTAAGTGGGTGAACTTGGCTCTTTTGTATTTCATAAAAAGTAATCGTTTACAAAATGTGTTTGTTGCAGTACAATTGAATCGAAATATAGAAGTTATATAACAGGAGGGGTAGATGAAAACATAAGTGTTGATTGTTGACCTAGGAAGAATGCTTTAATAGTGAATTTTTCATACATAAATAACAACGATATATACGATATAAAATAGTAAGATGCAATGATTGAACATGAAGATTGGGGGAGAACAACATGAAAAAGATAATCACTTTATTACTAGGAATGTTGGTATTAACTTTAGGAAGTTCGACTGTGTTGGCAATGGAAAGTGAAAATTCAGATCCAAGGCCTAGTGGAGTTATTTTTGTCGAGCATTTTAGAGCGATGATGATTGTGGGAACAGTGTTCGTTATTATTGTTGGGATCATTTGCTGGAAAATTTTTAAAAAACGTCATTAAATTACTACTAAAGCTCAAATAAAACGAAAATTCTGAGGCGACTTCGGTCGTCTCTTTTTCATCTTCACAAAATCTTCATACTTTCTAGTTAACGGATTCATAAAATTAAGGTATACTAAGTGTGAAATCATCCAAAAAGGGGGAAGTAAGATGCATATTTTAATGATTGAAGATACAGAAGCAGTATGTGAAATGATGGAAATGTTTTTTGAAAAAGAGGGGTGGACAGCAGAGTTTTATCATGATGGAAAAGAAGGCTATGATGCCTTTGTGAATCATCAAGATAAATGGGATCTAGTGATTTTAGATTTAAATTTACCTTCAATGGATGGCATGCAAATTTGTCGTCAAATTCGTCAAATGAATGAGCAAGTACCAATTGTCATGTTAACAGCAAGAGATTCAGAAAGTGACCAAGTCATTGGGTTAGAAATTGGTGCCGACGATTATGTGGCAAAACCATTTAGTCCATTAACAATGATGGCTCGTATTAAAGCATTACATCGTCGTATTGGACGAGGAATTTCTAGTGAAACTCCAACAAATTCGGGACAATTTGATATAGAAACCAAACATGTTTCGATTAATACAAGAACTCATGAAGCCTTTATTGATGGGGTGAAAATTGATGGCTTGACACCAAAAGAATTTGATTTATTAGTCTTAATGGCACAACATCCTCGTCAAGTATTCTCAAGAGAACACTTATTAACGAAGATTTGGGAAGATCCATTTTACGGGGATGAGCGTACGATTGATGCACATATTAAAAAATTACGTCAAAAAATCGAAGCAGTAGGACCTCATGTTATTCAAACGGTATGGGGTGTAGGATATAAATTTGATGATAGTGGGATTTAGAAGATGAAATATTTTTACCAACAATTAGTAGGATTTTTATCGGTTGTATTAGTATCCGTTGTTGTTTGTGGATTATTGTTTTATAATGTCATGACGAATAAAATTTTCATGCAACGGTCGCAACAACTATTTGGATATGCCAAAGCGATTTTAGTAAATGATTTAACAGCTGAACAAATTAATAGCAGCTTATCCTTGTTGAAAGATGAACATTTAGGAGTTGCGATTTTTGATAAAGAAAATAAAATGACTTATCCAGCAACAGTATTAAATGTTAAAAGTTCATTATCTGATGATGAATTACAACATCTTCAAGATGGTTCTGCAATTAATATGAAGCAAACAAAGCATAACTTTGTAGGTGAAGCAGCTGATTTAGTGACGATTTATTATCCGATTTTTAATAATCAAACTTATAATGGTTTTCTAGCGATTTCTAGTCCATTAAGTCGTATTGAAACGGAAATGGCAGAATTACGAAATTCTATTTTAGTAGGATTTTCATCAGCAGCAGTGGCAGGAGTTATTCTGAGTGTCTTATTTGCCAATTATCAAACAAGAAGGATTAATCGCTTAAGAAAAGCGACACACGAAATTGCTGAAGGAAATTATGATATTTCGCTACCGACTCAAAAACGAGATGAATTTGATGATTTAGTCATGGACTTTAATAAGATGGCAGAGTCATTACAGAGGTCTGAACAAGAAATTGAACGACAAGAGAATTTAAGACGTCAATTAATGATGGATGTAGCTCATGAGATGAGAACACCACTAACAACGATGAATGGATTATTGGAAGGGTTAATTCACCATATGATTCCTGAATCTCGCCGCGAGCGAAGTTTAGAATTAATTACGAATGAAACACAACGTCTCATCCGATTAGTGAATGAAAATCTAGATTATGAGAAAATTCGTTCCGATCAAATTGTATTAGTGAAGCAAAATTTCTCAGGAGCAGAAGCTTTACAAAATGTTGTCGATCAATTGCAAGAATTGGCTAAAAATAAGGGGAATGACTTACGTTGTGAATGTCCAGAAGATTTTAAAGTTTATGCGGATTATGATCGCTTTATTCAAATTTTAGTGAATATGACGAAAAATGCGAACCAATTTACGGATAAAGGTCATATTCTTATTAAAGGTTGGAATGAAGAGTCGAATGCCATTGTGCAAATTATTGATGATGGAATTGGAATTAGTAAAAAAGAAGTGGAAGCAATCTGGGAAAGATTTTATAAAGCAGATGTTTCAAGAAAGAGTACAAAATATGGGGAATCTGGAATTGGCTTAGCGATTGTTCATTCATTAATGAACAGTCATCATGGAACAATCCAGACAGATAGTGAAGTTGGAAAGGGAACGACATTTACACTTACATTCCCTGGAAAAGAAGAAAAAGAATAAGGAAAGGGATGAATCGGGAAATGTTGTTATTAGAACCAATCTATCAATGGCTAGAACAGTTATTGGACGGACGAATAAATCATTTCCCTTTGATTCGTCTTTTAATGAATAGTATCGATCATGCTCTCATATTCTTTATTGGATGGCTGGGAGTATGGTCGATTTCTCTCTTATTTAGAAAATATCACAAACAAAAGATTGATTGGAAATTAGAGAGTTATCTTCATTTGTTTATTTTTTATTTACTCGTATTATTAAATATTACGATTTTTCGACAATCGAGTATTTTTAATCTAATGAGGATCTCACCACGACCTTTGCAAGACATTTATTGGATACCTTTTGTAGATAGTGTAAAACTATTTACACATGGATCACTATTTGCAGCATATTATAATGTATTTGGGAATATTATTTGGTTTATGCCAATGGGTTTATTTTGTGGGATTTTATTAAAGGAGAAAAGTCATTATAAACTATCTTTTTGGGCTGGTTTATCTATCTCTCTTATAATAGAAATTAGTCAATGGTTATTTTCAACAGGTGTCACTCATATTGATGATGTGATTTGTAATGCGTTGGGAAGTGTTTTGGGATATTGGTGTTATAAAAAATATCAAGAAAGAAAAAGGAGATTAGAATTATGAAAGAAATCATTTTAAAAACGAAAGCAGCTAAATTAGTGAAAAAAGGGTCTCCTTTATTAAATCAAGAGGATTTAGCAAAAACTCTCGAAGCAAAAGAAGGCGAATGTGTTCGTGTTTGTGATGAAAAGAAAGAATTTTTAGCAATGGCTTATGTAGGGTTTCAACATAAAGGGATTGGATGGGTTTATTCTAAAAAAGATGGTGAAAAATTAACTCCTCAATTTATAAAAGGAATCTTCCAAAAGGCAGCACAAAAACGTTCTTCTTTACTGATGGATGAAAGTACGACAGCTTTTCGTCTATTTAATGGAGAAGGAGATGGATTAGGTGGAATTACGATTGATTGGTATGATGGATTTGTAGTAGTTTCATGGTATAGTGCAGGAATTTATCAATGGAAAGAGTTGATAGTAGAACAACTACAAGAAGCAATTCCAAGTATCCGAGGTATTTATGAAAAAATTCGTTATGCTTCAAAAGATAAATTACCGGAAAGTCAATTTGTAAGAGGAGTGAAGGCGAGTGAGCCACTGATTGTTCAAGAAGAAGGGGTTCGTTATGCAACGTATCTTGATGAAGGATTGATGACAGGTATCTTTTTAGATCAACGTGAAGTTCGTACGTTGTTAAGAGATGACTATAGTGCTGGGAAAACCATTTTGAATTTATTTAGTTATACAGGAGCGTTTTCTGTAGCTGCAGCAATGGGTGGTGCGGTTCAAACAACGAGTGTGGATGTTGCCAATCGAAGTTTAGAGAAGACTAGGGAACAATTCGAGGCAAATGGAATTAATGTATCTGAGCAAAAGATTTATGTAATGGATGTGTTTGATTATATTAAATATGCAGCAAAGAAGGCTTTAACGTTTGATACGATTGTCTTAGATCCTCCTAGTTTTGCTCGTACAAAGAAGAGAACTTTTTCGGTTGCGAAGGATTATGCAGGGTTAGTAGAGCAATTAGTTCCGTTAACGGCTAAGAAGGGGACTTTAATTTTGTCGACGAATGCGGCCAATGTTTCAGAGAAGCAATTTTTAGAGATGATTCATAAGGGGCTTCGCTCTTCTGGAAGAAGGTATCGTATAGCGCACCAGAAGAAATTGCCGATGGATTTTCCAGTGGCACCACATACACCGTTGAGTGATTATTTGAAGGTGATTTTTATAGAAATGGATGTGTAGGAATAGACTTCCTAATTTAGTAGTAATGGACGCCAGCAGCTTCGCTATCGCGAATCTCATGGCTAAAAATCGAGCCTAGGTCTCGATTTTTCCAGTAATAGAAGCCACAAGCATTGTGGCTTCTATTACCGATACTACTACGGGAAGTCAATTCCTACTTTTTTTATATGGGGGAAATTGCGTAAAGGTATGGGATTTCCTGATGTAGTATAAAAGACAAGTTTATGGAAATAAGAAATCTATCTTTCATCAAAATGATGGATTTCACAAAATGTAAGCGTTAAGTTGTCAGGAATTAAAAAACAATTAAAAAAAGTTTAAAAATTTTTCAAAAAAATTTAAAAAAACAATTGCATGAATTGTCAGAATATTATATAATCTTCTCATCACTTAAAAAAACAGATTATGAAATGAGGGATTATGATGAATTTAAAAAAATTTGGATTAGGATTGGTATCAGCAGCAATTTTAGCAGGATGTAGTGCAGGTGGTGCATCAAATGGTAACACAGTAAAACTTGGGGGTAACTTCGAGTTGACAGGTAACGTTGCCGCTTATGGTTCAGCTATGGATAATGCTGTTAAATTAGCCGTTGAACAAAAAGGAAAGTTATTAGATAAAGAATTAAAATATGTTTCTTACGATAACAAGTCAGAAAAAACAGAAGTAGCTTCTGTAGCTAAAAAATTAGTTTCTGAAAAAGTTGTTGGGGTTGTCGGACCAGCAACAACAGGAGATGCTCAAGTTTCAATTCCAATCATGGAACAAGCGAAAATTCCAGCTGTATTCCCAGCAACAACAGGGGACGGAATTACATTAAAAGATGCGAAAAACCCAGAATCAGTATATGACTACATCTTCCGTGTATGTTTCTCTGATAATTATCAAGGGGTTGTAGGAGCAGGATTTGTAAGCCAAAAATTCCCAAATGCAAAAGTAGCAATTTTACAAGACTCAGCAAGTGACTACTCAAAAGGTTTATCAGAAGCATTTGAAAAAACTTATACAGATGCTAAAATCGGTGGACAAATTGTTGCAAAAGAAACTTATCAATCAAAAGATACAGATTTCCAAGCAGTATTAACTTCACTAAAATCAAAATCATTTGATGTATTATATATCCCAGGATATTACGAAGAAGTTGGTTTAATCATCAAACAAGCTCGTGAATTAGGAATTACTCAACCAATCGTTGGTGGAGATGGATTATCAAGTGAGAAATTAGCAGAATTAGCGGGTAACAAAGCAAACTTAACAAATGTCTTCTATACAGCTCACTTCTCTGCTAAGAGTACAGATGAAGATGTTCAAGAATTCATCAAAGCTTATAAAGAAAAATATAATACAACGCCAGATTCATTCTCAGCTTTAGCTTATGATGCAGCACAATTATTAATGAAAGCTATTGAAAAAGCAGGTTCAACTGATGCTCAAGCAATTAAAAAAGCTTTAGCAGAATCTACAGATTTTGATGGTGTTACTGGTACATTCACAATGGGTAAAGATCACACTCCTCTAAAATCAGCAGTTGTTATCGAATTCCAAAATGGTGAAGAAGTAAGTGCGAAAGAATATTCAGCACAATAATATATAAAATTTTGAGGAAAGAGAGGCAGTTGGGGAACCCCGCCTCTTTTTTCACATGATAGGCAAATTAAGAACAATATCAGAAAAATTCGGTTTTAAAGAGAAAGGAGCTTAAAATGGAGCTATTGATACAACAATTAGTCAATGGGGTTGCGCTAGGAAGTATTTATGCTTTAGTGGCACTTGGCTATACAATGGTTTATGGAACAATTAAATTAATCAACTTTGCTCATGGTGATGTTTATATGATGGGTGCGTTTGTTGGTTTTTATGCAATGAATGGATTGGGGTTAAATATTTTCTTATCTCTTCTATTAGCAATGGTTAGCTGTGCTGTTTTAGGAGTAGTAATTGAGAGAGTAGCGTACAAACCTTTAAGACGTTCAACTCGTGTTGCTGCTTTGATTACAGCAATTGGGGTTTCATTTTTACTTGAAAATGTAATGAGTTATCTATTCGGAGCGGAAATTCGTCCATTCCCATCTGATTTTGGAACAACAAATTACACTTTATTTGGCAATGTTACGATTAATGGGAAGCAAATCTTAATTTTTGCTACAACAGTCATTTTAATGGCATTATTACAATTCATCGTTCATTACACAAAAATGGGGAAAGCCATGCGTGCAGTTGCAGTTGATGAAGATGCAGCTCAATTAATGGGGATTGATGTGGATCAAGTGATTTCATTTACATTTGCATTAGGTTCAAGTCTTGCAGGGATTGCAGGGGTATTAGTAGCTTTATACTACAATACGTATTCTGCAACAATGGGAATTGTACCTGGGTTGAAAGCTTTCGTAGCAGCGGTATTAGGTGGAATTGGTAGTATTCCAGGTGCTATGATTGGTGGCTATGTCATTGGTTTATTAGAAACTTTAGTTAGCTATTTAGGATTTTCTCCATATAAAGATGGAGTAGTTTACTTCCTATTATTTGTTATTTTATTAGTATTACCAGCAGGCTTGTTTGGTAAAAATGTTAAAGAGAAAGTGTAGGTGAGAAACATGCAACGATTTCATCAGAAAAATCTTATTTGGTTAGCTTCTGCAGTAGTCATTTATTTATTACTTCAAGTGTTAGTTCAAGTAGGAGTGATTAATTTCTATTATGAAAGTACTTTTATTAACATCATGATTAATATTATTTTCGCAGTCGGATTAAATTTAATCTTGGGGGTTGCAGGTCAATTCTCACTAGGGCATGCTGGATTTATTGCGATTGGTGCTTATAGTGCTGCTATTATCGGTAAAGCGGTTAGTGGTTTAGCTGGTTTATTTGCTGGTATGGTAGTTGGAGTAGTCATTTCAATCGTGATTGCTTATTTAGTTGGTTTACCAACACTTCGTTTAAAAGGGGACTACTTAGCCATTGCAACATTAGGAGTTGCAGAAATTATTCGTGTAGCATTAAATAATATGAAAATTACAAATGGTGCTGCAGGGATTAGTGGGGTTCCATTAACAACAACATGGACAATTGTTTATATTGCGTTAGTTTTAACAACTATTTTAGTATTAAACTATGCTAATAGTAGTGCAGGTCGTGCGACTTATGCTGTATTACAAGATGAAATTGCAGCAGAGTCAATGGGGGTAAATGTTACTCGCTATAAAATGTTAGCTTTCATCATTGGAGCAGCTACAGCAAGTATTGGTGGAACATTAACAGCCACTTATTTAGGAACTGTAACACCAAGTGACTTTACATTTATGAAATCAATTGATGTATTAATTATTGTTGTATTCGGAGGAATCGGTAGTTTTACAGGTTCATTTGTAGCAGCAATTTTACTTGGAATTATTAATACATTCTTACAACCATTTGGACAATTACGTATGATTATTTACGCAGTAGCGTTAATCTTAATTATGATCTTCCGTCCAGGTGGATTGTTAGGAACTTGGGAATTTCGTTTTGGTACATTCTTAAGTAATAAATTGAAGAAAAAAGAGAAAGGAGAAACAGAATGAGTTTATTAGAAGTAAAAGGTTTAACAAAAAATTTCGGTGGATTATCAGCTGTTTCAAACGTTTCTCTTAAAGCTGAAAAAGGAGAATTAATTGGATTAATTGGACCAAATGGTGCCGGTAAAACAACATTCTTCAACCTTTTAACAGGGGTATACGTTCCAACAGAAGGAACTATTGAATTAGAAACTGAAAATGGTAAAACATTATTAAATGGAATTGCACCTAATAAAATTACAGAATTAGGATTAGCACGTACCTTCCAAAATATTCGTTTATTTAAAGATTTAACAGTATTAGAAAATGTAATGGTAGCGATGCATGCGCATGAAGGGAATTCATTATTCTCAAGTTTATTCAGAACAAAAGCTTATTATGAAACAGAAAAAATGATGAAAGAAGAAGCGCTAGAATTATTAAAAATTTTCAACTTAGAATCATTTGCTCAAGATAAAGCAAAAAACTTAGCTTATGGACAACAACGTGAATTAGAAATTGTTCGTGCCTTAGCAACAAAACCAAAAATTTTATTTTTAGATGAACCTGCTGCAGGGATGAATCCGCAAGAAACAGCAAATCTAACAAAATTAATTGCGCAAATCCAAGAACAATTCGGATTAACAGTTGTATTAATTGAACACGATATGTCATTAGTGATGGAAATTTGCCAACGTCTATATGTATTAGAATATGGAAGGTTATTAGCACATGGAACACCAGAAGAAATTAAGAAAAATCCTGATGTTATTCGTGCTTACTTAGGAGGAGAGTAATCATGTTAGAAGTAAAAGATTTAAGTGTACATTATGGCATGATTCAAGCCGTTAAAGATGTAAGCTTTACTGTTAACGAAGGAGAAATTGTTTCTCTAATCGGTGCTAATGGTGCTGGAAAATCAACCATTTTAAAAACTTTATCAGGTTTGGTACGTCCAAGCGCTGGAACAATTGAATATTTAGGTCAAGATATTACGAAATTACCTGCGAAAAAAATTGTTTCATTAGGTTTAGCACAAGTTCCAGAAGGTCGTCACGTATTTAGAGGACTTTCGGTAAAAGAAAACCTTGATTTAGGAGCATTTTTAAGAAATGATAAAGAGGAAATTCAAAAAGATATGAAAGCAATCTTTGAGAGATTCCCAATTTTAGAAGAACGAAAAAATCAAGATGCTGCGACATTATCAGGTGGGGAACAACAAATGTTAGCGATGGGACGTGCGCTAATGACTCGTCCAAAATTATTGTTATTAGATGAACCATCAATGGGATTAGCACCAATTTTCATTAAAGAAATCTTCAATATCATTCAAGAAATTCAAAAACAAGGAACAACTGTATTACTAATTGAGCAAAATGCAAAAATGGCATTATCGATTGCATCAAGAGGGTATGTATTAGAAACAGGATCTGTGGTATTATCAGGTACAGGTAAGGAATTACTTGAAAGTGAAGATGTTCAAAAAGCATATTTAGGGGGATAATCATGGAAGTAAAAGATTATATGTCAACAAACTTAATAACGGTTGAACCAAATACAACGGTTATGAAAGCATTAGATTTAATGAAAGAACATGATGTGCATCGTCTTCCAGTCGTTGAAGGAGACAAATTAGTAGGATTATTAACAGCTGAATTAGTAGCTCAAAACTCACCTTCAATGGCAACAAGTTTAAGTGTGCATGAATTAAACTACTTATTAAATAAAACAACTGCTAAAGATATTATGTTGAAACAAGTCATTACTGTAAAACCAACTGCTGTCTTAGAAGAAGCTGCTTCTATTATGAGACAACAAGGAATTGGCGTTTTACCAGTTCTTGAATCCAGAGGAAACTTAGTAGGAATTATTACTGATAAAGATATTATGGATGCGTTCATTGATATTTCAGGTTATAACACTCCGGGTTCTCGTTTATTTATCGAAATTAATGAAGATAAACCTGGACCATTAGAAGATATCTCAAATGTTTTACGTGATCATAATGTCAATGTAGATACCATTTCTGTGTATCACCGTGAAGGAAAAGTACAAGTAGTACTTCACGTAGATTCTGAAAATCCAGATGAAGTAGCAGACTTTATCGCACAAAGAGGATATCGTATTATTTCGTCAATGAAAAAATAGAGGATAAATTATAGACTTTTCCAAAAGGCTAAGGCTTTTGGAAAAGTCTATTTCTTTGTTTGATAGAAGTTAGTAGCTTTTCTTTTTTCATGGGAGCTTTTCTGCTATACTAGTACTGCTATATGAGAGGAAAGGAATGAATGAGATGAAATATGATTTTACAACAGAAATAAACCGTCATGGAAAAGATGCGATGGCTGTTGACGGATTAGGATTGATTCCAGGTAAAGCACCAAACCCACCTAAGGAAGGGTTCGATGTAATTCCTATGTGGATTGCAGATATGAATTTCGCAACAGTTCCAACAGTGATTCAAGCGATGAAAGAACGGTTAGAACATCCAGTTTTTGGTTATTTCATGCAACCAAAAGAATATTATAATGCCATTATTCGTTGGCACCAATTTCACCATCAAGTGGAAGGGTTAACTGCAAAACATATTGGCTATCACAATAGTGTACTAGGAGGAGTAGTTTCAGCATTAACTTCTTTTGCATCACCAGGAGACTCTATCTTAGTTCATAGTCCAACTTATGGAGGATTTACAGAAGTTTTAAAAAATAACGGATTTAATATTGTACTAAGTCCATTAGTAAAAGATGAAGAAGGAGTTTACCGTATCGACTATAAAGATATGGAAGAAAAAATTCGCAAATATCGTATTCATGTATCTATTTTCTGTTCACCACATAATCCAACAGGTCGTGTTTGGAATCGTGAAGAATTAGAAAAAGTAATGATGATTTATCAAAAACATGATGTTACGGTCATTTCTGATGAGATTTGGTCGGATTTAGTCATGCCAGGAGTGAAACATATTCCAACTCAAAGTGTGTCTGAAGATGCCAAGAATCGTACGATTGCATTTTATGCACCAAGTAAGACATTTAACTTAGCTGGTTTAGTAGCTGCTTATCATATAATTTATAGTGATTTATTACGTGATAGAATTAATGCAAAAGGTAGTAAGTCTCATTATAATGTGATGAATGTATTATCGATGCACGCTTTAATGGGCGCTTATCAACCAGAAGGATATGAGTGGTTGGAAGAATTAAGACAAGTATTGTATCAAAATATGACCTATGTTTGTGACTATATTCGTGATCATTTTGAAGGAGTATCTGTGACAAATACAGAAGGCACCTATGTGATTTTTATCGATTGTAAAGAGTATTTAGAAAAAAATGGTATTACAATTGATGAATTACAAAAACGAGGATCAGATGTGGGAGTAGCTTGGCAAGATGGTAGAATCTTCAATGGTCCAACTCATATTCGATTAAATGTAGCATTACCGTTTACAAGAATTCAAGAAGCTTGTGAGAGAATGAAAAAATATGTATTTATTTAAAGGAGAGAAACATGAAAAAAATTATTCATACAGATAAAGCACCCGCAGCAATTGGACCTTATTCGCAAGGAGTATTATGTTCAGGAAATTTCTTGTACGTTTCAGGACAATTACCAATCGTACCAGAAACAGGAGAATTTGCAGGTGAGGATATTGTTAGCCAAACTCATCAATCATTGAAAAATATTCAAGCGATTTTAGATCAAGCTGGAATGACATTAGAGAATGTAGTAAGTACAACCATTTATTTAAGTGATATTGCTCATTTCCAACAAATGAATGAAGTTTATGCGACTTATTTCAAAGAAAACTGCCCAGCACGTGCAGCTTTCCAAGTAGTAGCATTACCAAAAAATGCATTAGTAGAAATCCAAGCAATCGCTTGTCAATAAGGATTTGTCGAACAACTGTAATCAGAAAACTACAAGTAGAACAAAACTACTTGTAGTTTTTTTATATAAAAAGTATGTTCGAAAAATTAATCATAAAAGTTCAGTAATCTTTGAAATCTTTTAACTCAATAATACTATCGGTCATGAAATATCACTCCAATATACAAAAAAGGTCACCTAGTTATACAACTCTGTACCTTCGATGACTTCTAATCTATAAGTATGTACCTAAAATGAAATCAAAAAACAAACAAAAAACAGCAAGAAAATACAACTTCTGGTCTAGGTTAGATTTGAAATACGTGTTTAAAATACGTATAATTATAAATGTAAGGAGGCGACATATGTCAAAAGTAAAACCTTACAAACTCGTTAGAAAGATGCTTTTGAAAGCTGGATGGATCTTAGATCACACTTCTGGTTCTCATGAAATCTACACAAAAGACGGAATTAGTTGTCCAGTAAAATGTACAAAAAAGATATTTCGTCAGGAACTCTAATGAAGATAGAAAAGATAACAGGGCTAAAATTTTAGCCCTTTATCTTAAATTTTAGGAGGTTCAACAAAATGTTATTGTTCCCGTGCGTTATTACAAAAGAAGAAGATGTTTATTATGCAGATTTTCCAGGATTAGACAATGTGTTTACTGATGGAGAAAGTGAAGAAGAAGTGATTGAGAATGCAAAAGATGTTTTAAAAGCTATGCTTTTTACGATGTATAAAAATAATATCGAAATCCCAAAACCATCAAGATATAAAGCAAAAGATGAGGAAATGTTGATTTATATTGATATATGGGAAGAGCCAATTAAAGACAAAGCAAATCAACAATCTGTTAAGAAAACTTTAACAATCCCCAAATGGTTAAATGATTTGTCAGAAGAAAAATCTATCAATTTTTCTAGTGTTTTACAATTTGCTTTAAAGAAAGAATTAGGGCTTTAAAATTTCGTTATGATAGAATATTTTAAATGATTGTAGAAAGGGATTTTATTAAATACAAGCGGAAAGAGAAAAAACAGCCAGCAGAAATTTCTGCTGGCTGTTTTTAACCAAGAGACCGAAGGGCTACTGGCGTCCTAATACTACAATAAAATACCTTTTCGACTGTTATTTAAGGAAAAACGAACTAGCTAATACGATAATCCCTAGAATAATACGATACCAACCAAATGCTTGGAAGTCGTTTCGTTTTAAATAGCTCAATAAGAATTTGATAACAATTAGTGAAACGAAGAAAGAAACTACTGATCCCACTAATAAAATAATCAATTCTGCACTTGTATAGTGGAATCCAAATTTTAATAATTTTAACCCACTAGCTCCAAACATAATTGGAATACTCATAAAGAAAGAAAACTCAGTCGCAACAAAACGATTAGTGCCAACTAATAATCCACCTAAAATGGTAGAACCTGAACGAGATGTTCCTGGAATTAATGCTAGAGTTTGGAATAAACCAATTTTAATAGCTGTTACATAATCTAGTTCTTCAAATGAATGGATACGAGGTTCAACTGTTTTATGACGACGCTCGATGACAATAAATGCAATCCCGTAAACAATTAAAGTTGTTGCAATCACGATTGCTTTATTAAAGTATTCATCCATAAAGTCGTTTAATAATAATCCCCCAACGATAGCAGGAATACAACCGATAATAACTTTTTTCCATAGCTCAATTGTCGCTAAAAATTCTTTGCGAGTTTTTTTACCTTCAAATGGATTTAATTTGTTAAAGTATAAAATCACAACGGCAAAAATGGCGCCCAGTTGGATGACTACATTAAACATATCTTGAAACTTCGGACTAACGTCTAATTGTAAAATTTCATTCGCTAAAATTAAATGTCCTGTACTACTAATCGGTAACCATTCTGTTACTCCTTCAATAATTCCAAGAATTATTGTTTTAATGATTTCAATCATTGTAATCAAAATATCACTCCTTTATTATGTCTGAATGTAAGTATAAAGGTTTACGAGTAAAATTTCTATAAAAATCTAAAAAAATATAAAAGGAATAGGATTTTTATTCAAAAAAATTTCAGAAATATGTTATACTAGCGGTAAATAAGTTGAGAGGATGATTAGATGTTCGGATTTTTCAAAAAGAAAGCAAAAAAAGAAGTAACCCCTGAGTTAGAATTATTTGCAGTTGCTGAAGGAGAAGTAGTAGCCATTACAGAAATTAATGACCCAGTATTTTCTCAAAAATTCATGGGAGATGGTTATGCAGTATTACCAACTTCTGGAGTGATTACTTCACCTGTAGTTGGGGAAGTAATTAATGTTTTCCCAACAAAACATGCTGTAGGAATTAAAACAGATAATGATGTAGAAGTATTATTACATATGGGGATTGACACAGTGGAATTACAAGGGGCTCCTTTTGATACAGTTGTAACTGTGGGACAACGTGTAGATCAAAATACAGTGATTTCTACTGTAGATTTAGAAGCAGTAAAAGCAGCTGGTAAAGATACTCCTATGATTGTAGCTTTAACAAATATGGATAAAATTGCAAACTTATCAATTACAACAGGAAGCACATCAGCATCTTTTAAAATTGGTGAAGCAACAGTTAACTTATAATATGAATTCGAAAGACTTTTCTCATTTTTATAATTCATGAACACTTTTACAAGAAACTCCCCTGAGGTTTTCAGGGGAGTTATATTTTTGTCTAAAATGGAATGACGCAAACTACTTCTGGTGCGAAGAAGTCTTTTTGACAAAGGGTTAATGTTCCCGTTTCAATATTACGTTCATAAAGAGTTAAATTGTCGGATTCTTGATGTCCAATTACGATAAAGCGTTCATCCTTACTTAAATGGAAATCCCGTGGGACACTTCCGAAAGTATCGTAATCAGCTACAAATGTTAATAATCCTGTGTTTTCTTGAATTTGGAAAACATAAATACGATCGTAACCACGATTACTAGCGTATAGGAATTTCCCATTTGTTGTTAAATGAATAGCACCACCCCATGCTTGTTGTTCAGTTGTTGTTAATAAGTGCTGTTCAATAAAAGTGAAGCTCCCATTTTTAGCGTCGTACGCTAACACTTCAATACTAGCATTCAATTCACAAATTAAATACGCAATTGGAAGAGTGGGATGGAAAGCTAAATGACGAGGACCTGCTCCTTTTCTACTATTATAGGTAGAAATTCTTTGAAGTTTTTCACCATCTTGTTGATAAGTAGCTACAATGTCACTTCCTAAATCACAGACTACAATCCATTTTTCATCAGGTGTATAGTCCGTGTAATGAACATGCGGTTGCTTATCTTCAAGAGAAGGATGGATGACACGATCTGTTAATGTCACTGCTGCATCAAATTGATAAGAAGAAACATGTCCTTCGTGATAATTAGCGGCTAATAAATGATTGGATTCTTTATTGAATGCAATATAACAAGGAACGGCTGTTGTATCATGATAGTGAGAAACTTTCGTTAAAGTCTCTGCTGCTTGTGTATTGAATACCGTAATTCCACCAGTTTCTTCCTTTGAAACTGCTGCGAGTAGTGAACGGTCAGTATTCAATGCTAGATAAGTTGGGTTTTCGATTTCTGCTTCTAAAGTCAGATTTGAGAATTGTTTTTTTTCAGTATCTAATTGAACAGAATAAATTCCTTTACTTACACGTTTTGTATAAGTCCCTAGAAAGAACTTTTCAGTCATATCAATCAACTCCTTAATGTATCATTGAGAATATAGTAGCACGGTTTAAAAAAAAAATAAAAAATTCCTTCTCAAAAATTTTTATTTAGTTGAAAATATGATACACTAGAGCTAAATTTTAGAAAACGAGGTGCCTTGAATGGAAGAAACAGAACAAACAACTTCAACGAAATCATGGTTTTGGAAATGGTTTTTAAATAATCAATTAGTGAGTACATTATTGGTGATTTTACTCCTTTTAATTAATATTTTTGTTTTTACTAAAATCTCTTACATTTTTTCTCCATTAAAAGGATTTTTCTCCATTATTGGATTTCCAATGGTAGGTGCCGGAATTTTATTTTATATGGTTAAACCGATTCAAGATTTTTTAGTGGAAAAGGGCGTTCATAAATCTGTGGCAATTTTACTGAACTTTATTTTACTAATTGTCTTGTTATTGGCAGCAATTTTTAGTTTTATTCCTATAGTAGAAAAACAGTTAAAAGAATTGGTAACGCAATTACCAATTTATTACCAAATTATTAGTCAACAAGTCGAACGTGTGGTACAAAGTAATACTTTTTCAGCAGTGCAAGAACAGTTGAATGGAATTAATATGGATTTTATACAGTCATTAGGAACAAGAGTGAATGGTCTGTTGAATGTAACGTTTAGCGGAATTGGAAATGTCGTTGGAGCAGTTGGAGAATTTATGATTGGAATTATTACAATGCCAATTCTTCTATTCTATTTATTACAAGATGGGGAGAAAATTTTACCTGCATTACTACAAGTTTTTCCAACTCGTTCGCGTAGACGTATGAGTATCGTATTAATAGAAATGAATCAACAAATTAGTTCTTATATTCGAGGACAATTAACGGTTGCGATTGCGGTAGCCATTATGTTCTCGATTGGATATGCGATTATCGGTTTACCGTATGGGGTAACGATTGCGATTTTAGCAGGTGCATTAAATGTGATTCCATATGTGGGTTCATTCTTTGGAATTTTACCTGCATTAATTGTTGGTTTTGTTATCTCACCTTGGATGTTTGTTCAAGTATTTATTGTATTTGTAATCGAACAAACCTTAGAAGGAAGAATCGTTTCACCATTAATTTTAGGAAATTCATTACAAATTCATCCAGTAACCATTTTAGTAGTATTACTATCAACAGGTAAAATTTTTGGTTTAGTGGGACTTTTATTAGGCGTTCCTGGTTATGCAGTCTTGAAAGTCATTATTACTCATATATTTGATTGGTATAAAGAATATTCTGGCTTGTATAAGGAAGACATAGAAAAAGAAGAAATTTTAATAGAAAATTAACAATAAAAAGCATTTTTTTCGAAAAAAAGCATAGTTATAGATAGAAGAAAAATAACGAAAGCTGATATCGAAAGGAGTGCTTTTTTGTGTGGATATGGAGTTTTATAGTTGGTTGTTGTATTGGGAGTTTTTTGAATGTAGTCGCTTTAAGATTACAGAAGGAAGAAAATTTTATTCGAGGGCATTCTCATTGTGTTGAGTGCCTGCATGAATTAAGTTGGAAAGATTTGATCCCAGTTCTTTCATGGATGTGGTTAAGAGGAAAATGTCGTTATTGTGGAAGAAATATTTCACCTCGTTATTGGATGGTAGAAGTTGTATCAGGATTGATGTTCATACTTATGACAGGAATCTGGAATGGAAGAGAATGGATGGGATTACTAGATTTGTGGTTGTTGGCAAGTTTAGCCGTGTTTTGTAGTTTAACGGATTTGCAAGAGCAAGTGATTTATCCGAAAGGTTTGGTGATAATCGGATTGCTTCATATTGTAATTGGAATCGGTTGTTTACGGGGTAACATTTATCTAGAGTCTGTGTTAGTTGCGGGAGCATTTTATGGAGGGATTTATACTGTCGGTTATTTACTATGGAAGGAAGAAGTATTTGGACTGGGAGATTGTTATTATTTAGCGACAGTTGCTTTGTGGTATCCGATAAAAGAAATTATACTCATTGGTTTACTTTCATTTGTAGTAGGTGGAGGAATATTGGGGTTATTGTTGATTGTTAAAAAAGAGCGAATAGAAAGAGTTGCATTTGTTCCTTTTATTGTGATAGCCCAACTATTAGTGATGAGTTTAGGTGTGGAATGGTTTGGGTGGTAAAGATGAAGGGGAAAGTATAAGATTAGATTGAAAAAAATATTTTTATGATTTATTATTGAAGAATAAAATCTAGGAGTGAGCACATGAAGAAAATACAAAATCAAATTCCTTACTTATTATTTATGGTTTTAGCTTTTTATGGATTCCCCCTTATCGATAGAGAAAGTGGAATGTTAACATTATTAATACTGTTTCCTCTTGTGTGTCTTTTGAGTGCTATTGTATACGGTATAAAATATTCGTTTTCTTTAGTGTATTCCATTTTAGTAATGGCACTCTTTATTCCGATAATTTATATTTATTACAATGAAACGGCTACTTTTTATATTGTAGTATATGGAGTGATTTCTCTTGTTGGCAATTTATTAGGAAGTTTCATTCAAAAAATCTATATTCGAAAATAAATTTAGATGTGTAAAGACGATAGAAGAATAGGCTATCGTCTTTTTTGTGCTTTATTTATAGGGAATATATGGAAATAAACGGCTTGAAAGTAGTTGGTAGAAGAAAAATTGTAGAAAAACTATAGGTATAATTAACAAAAAGGTTAAAAACATTAAAATGTAATTAAATAAAATGAGTTTTTTCAGATATAAAAAACATAAGAATTAACGAAGAAAGACATTTCATAAAAAGAAATCATTTTCCTATGAAAGATAATGATTTTATGAATACTTTCAAAAAGTTTTAACGCCTAAATGATAGTAAAAATGGCAAAAATGAAATGAAAGAAAACAAAAAAATAAAGTGAAATAACTCGTTTTGATTCAAATGTAAAAATAAATTCAAAAAAGATTATTTTAACTAAAAACTAACTTGAAAACGAATTCATTTAGCGGTAAGATAGGTGTATAAGGAAATGGCATGAAAATAAGTCTGATCAACTTATGGTTCTATTTCCTAAGCTATGAATTCATAACTGTTCAAATTTTTAATTAGGATGGTGGCTATTATGTCAAACCCAATTCACGTATTTTCTGAAATTGGACGCTTAAAGAAAGTTTGTTTGCATCGCCCAGGTAAAGAGTTAGAAAATTTGATGCCAGACTATCTAGAACGTTTATTATTCGATGATATTCCATATTTAGAAGATGCTCAAAAAGAACATGATGCATTTGCTGAAACTCTTCGTAACGCTGGAGTAGAAGTTTTATACTTAGAACAATTAGCAGCTGAAGCAATTGATGCTGCAGGCGTTCGTGAAGAATTTGTAGATGAATGGTTATCAGAAGCTGGTGTAGCAAGTGTTGCTTCTCAAAAAGCAATTAAAGATTACTTACTATCATTACCAACATTTGACTTGGTATTGAAAACAATGGAAGGGTTCCGTAAAACTGAAGTTCAAGCAGAAGCTACAACTTTAGCAGGTATGTACGAAACAGATTATCCATTTGTAGTTGATCCAATGCCAAACTTATACTTCACTCGTGATCCATTTGCTACAATGGCAAACGGTGTTTCATTAAACCACATGTATGCAGATACACGTAACCGTGAAACAATTTATGGTAAATATATTTTCACTTATCACCCAGTATACGGAAATGGAAAAGTTCCATTCTTCTATGATCGTACTGAAGATACTCGTATCGAAGGTGGAGATGAGTTAGTTCTTTCTAAAGAAGTATTAGCTGTAGGTATTTCTCAACGTACAGATGCTCGTTCAATTGAAAAAATTGCTCAAAAATTATTTGCTGAAACTGATTTCAAACAAGTATTAGCATTCGTAATTGGTGAAAACCGTAAATTCATGCACTTAGATACTGTATTTACACATATCGATTATGATAAATTCACTATCCATCCAGAAATTCAAGGCGGATTAAAAGTATTCTCTATTACAAAAGGAGAAAATGGTGCGCTAAACATTGAATTAACTGAAGATAAATTAGAAAATGTATTAGCTAAAGCATTAGGTTTACCTTCTGTAACATTAATCCCTTGCGGTGGAGGCGACCCAGTAGAAGCTGCTCGTGAACAATGGAATGATGGCTCTAATACATTAACAATTGCACCAGGAGAAGTAGTTGTATACGACCGTAACGTTGTTACAAACGAAATCCTAGAAAAATATGGTATTAAATTACACAAAATTCGCGGTAGTGAATTAGTTCGTGGTCGTGGTGGCCCACGTTGTATGTCAATGCCATTCGAACGTGAAGATTTATAATTTAAAAAAGAATCTTTTATGATATAATTAATTTAGAATTACAATTTTGAAAGGAGTCATTCCAAATATGACACAAGTGTTCCAAGGCCGTAGCTTTTTAAAAGAAAAAGATTTTTCTCGTGCAGAAATCGAATATTTAATCGACTTCTCAGCGCACGTTAAAGATTTGAAAAAACGTGGTGTTCCACATAAATTCCTAGAAGGTAAAAACATTGCCTTATTATTCGAAAAAACATCTACTCGTACTCGTGCAGCTTTCACAACTGCAGCAATTGACTTAGGTGCTCACCCAGAATATTTAGGTAAAAACGATATCCAATTAGGTAAGAAAGAATCAGTGGAAGATACTGCTAAAGTTTTAGGCCGTATGTTTGATGGAATCGAATTCCGTGGATTCAGCCAACAAGTCTGTGAAGATTTAGCAAAATACGCTGGCGTTCCTGTATGGAATGGTTTAACAGATGCATGGCATCCAACACAAATGATTGCTGACTACTTAACTGTTAAAGAAAACTTCGGTAAATTAGAAGGATTAACATTAGTTTACTGTGGTGACGGACGTAACAACGTTGCAAACAGCTTATTAGTAACAGGTGCAATCTTAGGTGTGAACGTTCATATCTTCTCACCAAAAGAATTATTCCCAGAAGAAGAAGTAGTTGCTTTAGCTGAAGGATATGCTAAAGAAAGCGGCGCTCGTGTATTAATTACTGACGATGCTGAAAAAGCTGTTAAAGGTGCAGATGTATTATACACAGACGTATGGGTATCAATGGGTGAAGAAGACAAATTCACTGAACGTGTAAACTTATTACAACCTTACCAAATTAACATGGACTTAGTTCGTAAAGCTGAAAACGAAGATTTAATCGTATTACACTGCTTACCAGCATTCCATGATACTGAAACAGAATACGGTAAAAAAATCGCTGAAGAATTTGGTATTAAAGAAATGGAAGTTACTGATGAAGTATTCCGTAGCAAATATGCTCGTCAATTCGATCAAGCAGAAAACCGTATGCACTCAATTAAAGCAATTATGGCTTTAACTGCAGGTAACTTATTTGTAAACAAAGTTTAATAACAAAACTAACTGAGAAAGCCGTTCTGGTTCTGATGTTGAATCAGAATCAGAATGGTCTTTTTTATAAATAGATGGAGGATATTATTATGTCAGAACAAGTAGCTGAAAAAAAAGGTTTTAAAATGCCTTCTTCATATACTGTTTTATTTATTATCATTGCAATTATGGCTTTATTTACTTGGATTATTCCAGCTGGACAATATGATAAAACAGAAGATGGCAACTTAATCGCTGGTACATACCAACAAGTTGATTCAAACCCTCAAGGTTTTTATGATGTTGTTATGTCTCCAGTATATGGTATGTTAGGACGTGATCATAAATTAAACGAAGGTGAACCTAATGAAATCACATTAAAAACAGATGGTGCGATTCAAGTTTCATTCTTTATTTTAATGGTTGGTGGATTCTTAGGAGTTGTTACTGAAACAGGAGCTTTAGATGTAGGGATTGCTTCAATCGTTCGTAAATATAAAGGTCGCGAAAAAGCTTTAATTCCAGTTTTAATGTTCTTATTTGCATTAGGTGGAACAACTTATGGTATGGGTGAAGAAACAATGGCGTTCTACCCATTAATCGTTCCTGTAATGTTAGCAGTAGGTTTTGATACAATTACCGGGGTAGCAATTGTATTAATTGGTTCTCAAATCGGATGTTTAGCTTCAACTGTTAACCCATTTGCAACAGGGGTTGCTTCAGATGCAGCTGGTATTAGTGTTGCAGAAGGTATTGGATTACGTTTAATCTTCTTCATTGTAATGTGGGCAATTTCTGCATTCTATGTATATAACTATGCAAGTAAAGTAGAAAAAGATCATTCTAAATCTTATACATTTGCTACACGTGAAGCTGATTTATCATACTTCAATGTTGAACAAACAGATGCTGAATTAAGTGGTAAACAAAAAGCTGTATTAACAGTATTCGTATTTACATTCATTATCATGATTTTAAGTTTAATTCCATGGGCTAAATTTAATATTCATGTATTTGAAAAAATTAATGAAGTTATCGTTGGTATTCCATTTATTGGTCAAGTATTCGGTCAATCATTACCTTTAGGTGAATGGTACTTCCCTGAAATTACAATGTTATTCTTAATGATGGCTGTTTTAGTAGGTATTACTTACAGAATGAAAGAAGAAAAATTCGTTCAAGTATTCATGGCAGGTGCTGCAGATTTATTAGGTGTTGCTTTAATCTGTGCATTAGCTCGTGGTATCCAAGTAATTATGAACGATGGTATGATTACAGCTACAATCTTGAACTTCGGTGAAAATGCATTATCAGGTTTATCAGCTCAAGTGTTTATCGTATTAACATACATCTTCTACTTACCATTATCATTCTTAATTCCTTCTTCTTCAGGTTTAGCAGGTGCTACAATTGGTATCTTAGCTCCTTTAGGAGAATTCGTAAATGTATCTCAATCATTAGTAATTACTGCTTTCCAATCAGCAAATGGGGTACTAAACTTACTATCACCAACTTCTGGTATCGTAATGGGTGCATTAGCATTAGGACGTATCGAAATTACAACTTGGTGGAAATTTGTTGCTAAATTAGTAGGTATTGTAATGGGCGTTTCAATCCTATTATTAATCTTAGGAACATTCATTAATATTTAATTAGTAAAATAACATTAAAAGAACTCCCCTCGATTTAAGGGGGGATTTCTTATTTCTTGAGGAGGATACGATGAGCACATTTATTACAGAAAAACATAAAGAAGAATGTATTGAATCGATTAAACGATTGGTTCGTATTCCTTCTGTCCTAAATGAAGGTGAAGGAGACACTCCTTTTGGAAAAGATATTCAATTTGCATTAGAAGATGCATTGGCATTATGTCGTGAACTAGGCTTTAGCACTTACATTGATCCGAAAGGATATTATGGTTATGCTGAAGTGGGAAGTGGTGAAGAATCATTAGCCATTCTATGTCATTTGGATGTTGTTCCAGCAGGAGATTTGAATAATTGGGATACTCCTCCATTTGAAGCTGTTTTAAAAGATGGTTTCTTATATGGAAGAGGGACTCAAGATGATAAAGGTCCTTCAATGGCAGCCTTATATGCGGTAAAAGCATTGATGGATGCAGGAGTAGAATTTGATAAACGAATTCGATTCATTTTTGGGACTGATGAAGAAACATTATGGCGTTGTTTAGCTCGTTATGGCGAGTTAGAAGAAGTAGCGACAATGGGATTTGCACCTGATGCGGAATTCCCATTAACCTATGCTGAAAAAGGTTTATTACAAGTAAAATTACATGGGCCAGGAAGTAGCGCCTTAAACTTTCATTCAGGAGATGCTTTCAATGTAGTACCAGGTAAAGCATCTTATAAAGGAGAGTATTTCTCAAAAGTAGTAGAGAAATTATCTTCATTAAAATTTGAATATGAAACGCAAGGGGATGAAGTGACTGTTCTAGGAGTTTCTAAACACGCAAAAGATGCACCACTTGGTGTGAATGCATTAGTGCACTTAGTAAAAGGACTTCATTCAGCTGTTGATCATTCAGCATTAGCATTTATTTCAGAAGTAGTTGGAGAAGATGCTACAGGAAGTAGTATTTTAGGGAACATTGAAGATGAGCCATCAGGTGGTTTGACATTCAATGTAGCAGGTGTGACCATTACACCAGAAAAATCAGAAATTCGTATTGATATTCGTATTCCAGTATTAGCAGATAAAGATGCAATTGTAAAAACTTTATCTGAAAAAGCGAAAGAATTTGGATTAGAGTATGAAGAATATGATTATTTAGGACCATTGTATGTTCCATTAGATAGTGTTCTAGTAGATACACTAATGGCTGTATACCAAGAAAAAACTGGTGACACAACACATTTACCACAATCTTCAGGAGGAGCAACATTTGCTCGTACGATGAAAAATTGTGTGGCTTATGGAGCAGTATTCCCAGATTCACCAATTACATTCCATATGGAAAATGAAAAAATGTCGCTAAGAGATATATTTGATTCAATGGATATTTATGCCGAAGCAGTATATCGACTAGCAGGTAAAAAATAGTATAAGATTTAGTTTTAATCATAAAGGAGTTTATAAATATGTCACGTAAAATCGTAGTAGCGTTAGGCGGTAACGCAATTTTATCATCAGATGCTTCAGCAAAAGCACAACAAGAAGCATTAATTCAAACAGCAAAATACTTAGTTCAATTCATTGAAAATGGAGACGAATTAGTTGTTACTCACGGTAATGGACCACAAGTTGGTAACTTATTATTACAACAAGCAGCAGCTGATTCAGAAAAAAATCCAGCAATGCCATTAGATACATGTGTTGCGATGACAGAAGGATCAATCGGATTCTGGTTACAAAATGCATTAGTCAATGAATTACAAGCACGTGGCATTAAAAAAGATGTAGCTGCAGTAGTAACACAAGTAATCGTTTCAAAAGACGATCCAGCATTCTCTAATCCAACTAAACCAATTGGACCATTCTTAACTGAAGAAGAAGCTAAAGAACAAGCAGCAGCTACTGGTGCAACATTTAAAGAAGATGCAGGCCGTGGTTACCGTAAAGTAGTTCCTTCACCAAAACCAGTTGGCATTAAAGAAGTAAATACAGTTAAAAACTTAATTGCTACTGGTACTGTTGTAATTACAGCAGGTGGGGGAGGTATCCCAGTTGTTGAAGACCCAGAAACTAAATTCTTAACAGGTGTTGAAGCAGTTATCGATAAAGACTTTGCAAGTCAAACATTATCTGAATTAGTTGGAGCAGACTTATTCATCGTGTTAACAGGTGTTGATAATGTATATGTAAACTTCAATAAACCAGATCAACAAAAATTAGAAACTGTAACAACAAGCGAATTGAAAAAATACATTGGAGAAAATCAATTTGCACCTGGTTCAATGTTACCAAAAGTTGAAGCAGCAATTGCATTCGTTGAAAACTACCCACAAGGTAAAGCTATCATTACTTCATTAGAAAATATCGCTGAAGTATTAAAAGGTGATGGCGGTACACAAGTTGTTGCTGGCTAATTTTATTAGACATTAAGCGATAAAAGGATTGACGGAATGACCGTTAATCCTTTTTTTATGCAATTAATTTCATAAATACAATGATATTTCAGTTGAATTATGGTAATATGAGTAGGAAATTTATTAAAGAGAGAAGGATTAGATGGCTTCATCAATGTATGAGTTAGCATTGCAATTAGAGCAAGAATTAAATAAGATTTCATCCAAAAAAGGGCATGTTGTTTTTAGAACATTAAAAGGTGAAACAAAGTTCGTATTTCAATTTGAAAAGAATCATACTAAAGGTTTAGTAATTCAACTATTAAAAAATGAAGAAGAATTAGCGTTTGTAACAACTGTTGAAAAGAAATGCCGCTTAGAGAGAGCGACTCGTCAATCAGAATTGGATTTACAATGGTTATCAAAAGGCATTCAAATTCGTTTTGATAAGAAATCGATTATTTATGATACTGAGATTCAAAGAATGGAAAGATTAGGAATTGAAGTTGAGAAATTTGAAGTATTACCGAATATTTTAAATTTTACTGAAGAAAATATTGGGAAAAATACAGCTGTAACGAATCAAAATAGAAAATTTGTTGAACAAGTATTCACCCTAGTTTTACAAGAAGGAAATCTTGAAAAATTAGAGTTAGTTTGGAATAAGCAACAAAAAAACTATTATCAAACTTACCCAGTATTTACGTTTAATCAACGAACAAAAGAGATAAATTATGTTCAACAAGAAAAAATGTTAGTATTAAAAGATATTCCAAAATATCAATATTATGTTTCAAATACACCAGCTGAATTACAAATTTCTGAATTTGAGTTTGCTGATTTTATGGAACGCATTGAAGTGACCGTAAATGTTTCGATGCAAGTTAGAATTGGAGTTCAAGAGTTGGTGAGTTCTGAAATATTGAAACAAAATATTCCATTTGTCATTGAAATGGCGGATAAAGATGCTGTTGCTTATACAAAATTAATTGATTCAATTGATCCAAAAATAATTCAAGAAGAATTTTTAGAAATGTTTGCAGAATTTCAATTTAAACCAACAACGATTTTAGTTTCAGGATTATTTGGAGTTTACTTAAGTAATGTCTTAAACCCATTAGCAAAAAGAATGTCTATTAAAATTAAGCAAGTAGATAACTTACCAACGTTTAATCGATTAACGCCAGAAGAGAGAATTGTATCATTTTTAAATTTATATGGTATAAGCGTGTAAGTTTTCACTTGCAAAAAATCTCATTTGGGTGTACGATGAGTGTGTTAAGCAAAAGTGTTTAACAAATAATATGAAGGAGGTAGTTGTAATGAACAACTTAAATGGAAAACATCAACAATTGAACAAAACAACTAAAATCTCCTTACAGAATATGACAATGTATTAATATACTCACTTTAATTATTTTTGGTTTTGCGAAATGAGGCTAACTGTCTGCTGTGGTAGGTGGTTAGCTTTTTTTCATAGATAAAAGTGGAGGGACTAGTTGTGTATATATGTATACGGAACTAGTCTTTTTTTGTCAAATTTCTGTGGGAGTAAGGAGGATATATGAAAGTCATTATGAAACACCTAGGGGTTTATTTTAAAAAGCACTGGGTGAGATATGTCATTATTGTATGTAGTGCGATTTTAAATAGTTATTTATTAGTCGTTCCTGCAAAAATATTAGGGCAAATTGTCAATGCGATTGTAGATCAATCATTGACACAATCACAACTTTTGGGATATATAGGATTCTTTTTCCTATCATTAGTAGGAGTTTATGTGTTGGATTCTGTATTAATGTATTGGATATGGTTTGCGCGTTTTGACTATATTACCAATTTAAGATTAGGAACGATGAAGCAATTATTATGGAAAAAAGCACCATTTTATACAAAATTTAGAGTTGGAGATATTGTAACTCGTTCAAGTGAAGACCTTGAAACGATTGGGAGTTTAGTAGGGTTTGGAGTATATGCGTTTCTAAATGCATTCTTTATTACTTTATCGGTATTGTCGAATATGGTGATGAATGTTTGGTGGGAATTGACGCTGATTTCCGTTTTACCGATGCCGGTATTAGCCTATGCACTCTATCGTCTAACGGATAAAATTGAAATAGTATTTGGGGATGCTCAAAAGGCTATTTCTGATATGAATGCGGAAGTATTAGAAATGATTGATGGAACTTATGTTATTCGAGCTTATGGGCAAGAAGATAGAATGAGTCAAATTTTCCAGCAGAAAACAGAAGATTCTCTTCAAAAAAATATTGCAGTAGCTCAATTGGGAATGTTATTTATTCCATTAGCACAAGTAGTTGTAGGAATTTGTATGTTGATTGGGTTGATTTATGGTGGAGGACTTGTTCAAGAAGGGAAAATTTTATTAGGGAGCTTAGTTTCGTTTCCAATTTATATCGGTTTATTAGTCTTTCCATTGTATTTAATTGGAGACATTGTCGTAATGATTCAACAAGGAAAAGTTTCGTTTGAAAGAATTTTTGAACTATTCGAAACAAGTGATGATTTAGAAGAAGATGGACAGGAAGAATTAGGGCAATTCGAAGAAATTCGTTTTGAAAATTTCTCCTTTACTTATCCTGGTGAAGAAAGTCCAACATTGAAAAATATTTCAGTCAGTATTAAAAAAGGACAAACGATTGGAATTGTTGGAAAAACAGGCTCGGGTAAAACGACCTTCTTAAAACAGTTCTTACATCAATATCCTTACCATCATGAAACAGTTTTACTGAATCAGAAGGAATTGATTCATTGGAAACGTCAATCGGTGGATACTTTAATGGCGTATGTGCCACAAGAACATGTGTTATTTTCAAAAAGCATTTTAGAAAACTTAAAACTTGCTAATAAGGAAATTACAGAACAAGTTGCATGGGATGTGCTAGAACAAGCTGCGATAGCGGAAGATATTCGTCGAATGCCAGAACAATTGGAGACAATGATCGGAGAAAAAGGGATTACTTTAAGTGGTGGGCAAAAACAACGATTATCCATTGCTCGTGCCTTACTGAGAAATTCTGAAATTTTATTACTCGATGATGCTCTATCAGCTGTTGATGCTAAAACAGAAATTCAAATTGTGGATCATTTAAAATCAGAAAGAGATGCTCAAACAAATATTATTACAGCGCATCGATTATCTGCAATTCGACATGCAGACTGTATTTTAGTATTTGAAGAGGGTCAGATTGTGGCAAGGGGAACTCATGAAGATTTGCTCGAACAAAAAGGCTGGTATTATGAACAATACTTGAAACAAGAATTAGAAGAAGGAGAGGTGAGCGAAGAATGCTAAAAACAATTTTTTGGTTATTAAGCTATATTCGTTATGAAAAACGTTCCTTTTTTATTGGATTTATTTTATTATTACTCGCTTCAGCTTCAGGAGTTTATGCTCCAATTGTTGCAAAACAATTTATTGATTTGGTCATTACACCATCAGAAAATTCAGGTGTAATTAATTGGGGGCAGATTACTCAATTTGCCGCAGTATATTTTGGCTTATTGCTCATTTCAGCGTTATCGGCTTATTTTGGACGTTTTATCTTAAGTGTGATGTCGAATCGTTTAACAAAACGTTTAAGAGATGAATTATTTGATAAAATTCAACATTTACCGATTCGTTATTTTGATTCCTTACCAGCAGGGAAAGTTGTATCAAAAATTACGAATGATACGGAAGTTGTTCGTCAAAACTTCTTTGTTGCAGCAACTGCCAATGTGTTAAATAGTATTATCATTATTGTTGGAATTTATGTCGTCATTTTTTCTCTTAATATTCGATTAGGAGCTGCTTTATTATTAGTCATTCCAGCCATTCTTTTATGGCAACTGGTATTTAGTAAAAAGGCTGGAGCTTTTACAGGTCCATTACGTGAGAGCTTTAGTAATATGAATGGAAAATTAAATGAAATCATTCAAGGTATGTCTATTATTCAAGTGTTTCAACAAGAGAAACTAGTGAATGAAGAGTATGAAGCAATCGTTCAAGATTGGAAAAAAATTGGTCTTGAAGAATTAAAGGTAGAATCTTTCTTAGCTTGGAGTGTCGTCGGTTTTCTAAGAAATGTTACATTAATGTTTGCTGTTTTATATTTAAGTGTGAAATATTTAGGAGGAACATTAGGATTAACGGCTGGATTTATTTATGCGATTGTGGACTATATTAATCGTCTATATGATCCAATTGATAATTTAGTACAGATTTTTGCGGGATTGCAACATGCTTTTGCTGCAGGTGGTCGAGTGATTGAATTAATGGAAACACCAATCGAAAAATCGGGAGATGCTGATTTTGTCATGGAAGATGGAAAAGTTGAATTTAAAAATGTATCTTTCTCTTATGATGGAAAAACTCCTGTGTTGAAAAATATTTCTTTTACGATTGAAGCGGGTGAAACAGTTGCTTTTGTAGGGCATACTGGTTCTGGTAAGTCTACGATTATGAATTTGTTATTTAGATTTTATGATCCAACGGATGGAGAAATTTGGATTGATCATCAAAATATTGCGTTATCGAATCAGCGGAAAGTGCGTGAGAAGATGGGTATTGTGCTACAAGATCCGTACTTATTTGCTGGGACTTTAGGAAGTAATATTGGGATGGAGAATCCAGCAATTACCACTGAAGTGATGGAAAATGCGTTGATTCAAGTGGGTGGTCAGCATATTTTAGAGCGTTCTGAAGAAGGATTGGATATCCCGATTCAAGATAAAGGGTCAGAGTATTCGTCTGGGGAACGTCAGTTAATTTCTTTTGCGCGAGCGTTAGCATTTAATCCAACGATTTTAGTGTTGGATGAAGCGACTTCTCATGTGGATACGCAAACGGAAGGGATGATTCAGCAGGCGATGGAAGTTCTGTCGAAAGATCGTACGACAGTTATGATTGCGCATCGTTTGTCTACGATTGTTCATGCGGATAAAATTTTCGTGTTGGATAAGGGTGAGATTATTGAACAAGGGAATCATGCTGAATTAGTCGAACAAGACGGAATGTACGCGCAGATGTACCGCCTACAAGTGGAAAAGAATTAGACTTTGTCTGATGTAGCGTTGGACGCCAGTAGCCCCTACGGGTCTCTTGGCTAAAATTCGAGCCTAAGGTCTCGAATTTTCCAGTACTAGAAGCCAATTGTTGGCTTCTAGTACATTCGCTACTTCGAAAAGTCTATTCTTTTCTTGACGGAAGATTATGTATAAACGTCAATCTAAAAATGTACAAAAGTGGGAATTTAAAAATGTACAATTT
>NZ_CAUPXD010000004.1:0-87476 GCF_963515095.1 uncultured Granulicatella sp.
TTTAAAAAAATTTTTAATCGTCAATAAATTTTTTTTTTTTAATCCTATTATTTTTTTTAAACATTTGGGTTTTTCAAAAAATCCTGAAGGTGATCAAATTGATTCACCAACAGGATTTGTCGAACAACCTACAATAGTCCATGAGAGAAATCCTCCTTTGATTTTTGCTTTTAGTCGACTGAATCATAACTTGGATTTCTCTTTTTTGCATGTAAAAAATCCTATCGGTGATTTCTCACCAACAGGATTTGTCAAACAACCAATAAAAAAGACTTTTCTGATTAGTTCATTTATGAGAATCCAAAAGGATATCCCCGCTAATTCAGAAAAGTCTATTTCTATTTTTATTTTTCTAATTATCTCTCATCTTCAGTATATTCCATCAATGTAAAGATGTCATATCCTTCGATTTTTTCACGGCCTTTTAAGTCTGTTAATTCCACTAAAAATGCTAAACCAACTACTTCTCCGCCTAATTTTTCAACTAATTTTGCACAAGCATCCATAGTTCCACCTGTCGCTAATAAGTCATCACAAATTAATACTTTTTGTCCTGGTTTTACAGCGTCTTTATGTAAATGTAATTCAGCAGTACCGTATTCTAAATCATATTCAACAGAAACTGTTTCACGAGGTAATTTACCTTTTTTACGAGCAGGAGCAAACCCAATTCCTAATTCATAGGCAACAGGACATCCAACGATAAATCCACGAGCTTCGGGACCAACAATCATGTCAGCTCCTCTACTTTTTGCATAATCTACGATTTGTTGTGTCGCATATTGGTATGCTTTCCCATCTGCCATTAAAGGTGAAATATCTCTAAAAATAATACCTTCTTTAGGGTAGTTTGGTACACTTGCAATGTAATTTTTCAAATTCATTTTTATTCCTCCATATTTGTCAGCCAATTTGTTAATTCAGAAAATTGACTATAGATAAATACTCTTTCGAGCCAAAGTTCTTCTTGCAATTGTTTCATTAAAGTTGACTGCATTAAATCCATAGATGTGGAATCTGGATTTAATTTTAAACAGCCGTCTTCTATTATAACAAATTTTAATTCAAAAAACACTTTTAAAATTACTTTAAATTGATCTAAAGGAATTTTTAAATAAGTGGCTAATTCTCCTGTTTTTTCATTATAGGGTACATTTGAATGTGTTTTTAAATATTGATAAACAGCCACAAATCGTTCCCTAGTTGGGATTCCCATTGTCATAATAGATTTAGGTGTATACGCAATAATATACATTTTTTGCGTATACAAATGTTTACGAAATTCTTGAATGACTTCTTTAGATTGCGGACAATCAAATACTACAATCGATTCAAAATCTGCTTGTTTTTCTTCTTTTATCCATTCTTCCATTGAAAAGACTTTAGAACTTGTATCAATTCTTTCACTTACTAATGGTTTTAGAGCATCTCTTTCAACTAAATAAGCTGCCTTCTTCACTGATAGATGTTCCGGTCGAATTTTATTTGTGCGCCAATCAAAAATTAACGCATCTTTAACAGCGATATCTTTTAACATTAATTGAGGCAAGCGATTTTGTTGCCATTCATTGATTTCTAAAGTTCCAATGACTTCAACCTCTGCTTGAAGATTTAAGCTATCCGCCCATTCTCCTTTATTAAAAATTAAAGCCTGTAACTGATTCTGTTCAGAATTCAACGTTAATTTTAAATGCTGCTGTTGAGCTCCAATCTTTTGTTTTTGACCTACTATTACGGAACTAATTTTAAAAATCGGTTCAGCATTATTCGTTCCATAAGGTTTTAATGCTTGAAGAGAATCGATAAATTCTACATTTACTTGAGAAAGTGATAATGCTTCTTCAATATTAATCACTTTTTCTTCTTCAAATAATTCAGGATGTTGTTTCGCATACGTCTCGATAGCTTCCATAAATCCTGGTAGCATCACTGTTTCTACACTGAGTCCAGCAGCCATATGATGTCCACCAAATTTAGCCAAAGTGTCTTGACAAGCCGATAGTGCATCATAGAGATTAAACTGTGCGCAAGATCTTGCAGAACCTTTAGCCATTAATCCATCTGATTGAATTCCTAAAACAATCGTCGGTTTTTGTAATTGTTCGACGATTCGACTTGCAACAATTCCTAGCACACCTTCATGCCAATTAGATTGAGCTAATACTAACACTTTTTGATTCATTTGTGCTTTAGCTAATTCCAATGCTTCTTTTGTAATATCATCTACAATTTGTTTTCTCTTAGCATTTTCTTGTTGCATTAAAGTTACAACTTCTTGGGCGACTTCATCATCAAAAGTCGTAAATAAAGCAACACCTGGAGTCGCATCTCCTAATCTTCCAAGAGCATTTAAACAAGGTCCTATTTGAAACCCTATTGTTTTCTCATCTATTAAACCAGGAGTTAATTGTAACGCTTGAAATAAATAACTTAATCCAATTCTCTCTGTTTGATTTAATTGTTGTAAACCTAATTTTACTAAACTACGATTTTCATCTGTTAAACTAACTAGATCCGCAATTGTTCCAATACAGGCAATTTCAGCTAATTCAACAGGAAGTTCTCCTAATAAGGCATGTGCTAATTTAAAAGCAACTCCTGCCCCAGATAAATCTCCAAATGGATATTCACCATCTGGATGGCGAGGATGAATCACTGCATAAGCTTTAGGGAGAACAGGAGGAATCTCATGGTGATCTGTTACAATAACATCACATTGTTGACCCATTGCCCATTCAACACTTTCATGAGCAGCAATTCCACAGTCAACCGTTATAATTAAAGATACTCCTTTTTCAAGATACTCTTCAAAAACACGAGTATTCGGACCATATCCATCTATAAAACGATTCGGCAAGTAATATTCTACTTGTGCACCCATCATTTCTAATGTTTCGTATAATACCGCTGTACTAGTAATACCATCAGCATCATAGTCCCCGAATATTAAAATACTTTCATCCGTTTCAATCGCTTGTTGAATCCGTTGAATCGCTTTTTCCATATCATACATTAAATATGGATCATGCCATAATGTCGGTGAAGATGATAGAAATTCTTGAATTTGTTCCTCAGTTTGATATCCTCTTCTCCTACAAATTTGAATCAATAAAGGAGAAAGTCCTAATGCTTTCGCAATTTCTTTAGAGCTTTCCTCTATTGCTTTATTGACCAAATCCCATTTAGCATTTGCAAAAGACATCCTATCACCTCCAGAACTTATTTTTTATTAAATAATTTTAAAATACTAAAGTCTCCAATTTTTGGGAAACAAAAGTTTAATTTTGCTGCAAGATTCATACTATACGGTACATTCACTTCTCTTTTTTGAAGTTTCATTCCTCGAACAATTTTTCTAGCAACTTCCTCACTTGTTAAAACATACCTAGACACACTTGCTAAATATTTTCCTGTTGGTTCTGCTTTTTCAAAAAATTGAGTCGCAATTGGTCCAGGATTAACCGTCATTACATGAATGCCTTGTTCTTTTAATTCTAATCGTAAAGCATTGGAATAACCTAACACTCCAAATTTTGAAGCTGAATAAACCGAAGTTTTTGGAGTTGCTGTTTTCCCTGCTTGAGAAGCAATTTGTACAAACATTCCTGATTTTTTCTGAATTAATTTAGGAAGATATTGTTGAGTGATTTGAATTAAAGTGTATAAATTCAATTGTAACATTTCTTCAATTTCTTCTTTTGATAAATCAACGGCTTGTTTTAAATAGCCTCTACCTGCATTATTAATGACAATATCGACATCAATGGATTGAATTTTTTCTAATAGTAATTCTACTTCAACTGCATTCGATAAATCACAGGCATAGTAATAAACTGGTTGATTCGTCCATTGTTGGCAATTGTTGGCTACTTGTTTTAAAACTTCCTCACGTCTTGCCACTAATATTAAACCAGCTTGTTGTTTGGCACATTCATAAGCTAATTGTTCGCCTAAGCCTCCACTAGCTCCTGTAATCAATACCATTTTCCCATTTATTGAAAACTGTTCACGTTTTACCATATTAATTTCTTCCAATCGTAAATGTATCAAAATCTTTGACTACTTTTGTTTGCGGGAATACTTTACGAGCTTCCTGTTCTAATTGACTCACTTGATGCCCTAAATAACGCGCACTAATATGAGTTAAATATAATTGTTGAACATTCGCTTCTAAAGCAATCGTTGCCGCTTGTTTACTTGTTGAATGGAAATGTTGACGAGCAGTTTTTTCTTTATCCGCTTCATAAGTTGCTTCATGAACGAGAACATTTGCATTTTGTGCTAAAGCAATCGTTTTAGGAGTAAATCTTGTATCTCCACAAATGACTACGATACGTCCTTTAATATCTTCACTGACATATTCTTTTCCATCAATCACACGACCATCTTCTAATGTGACCACTTCCCCACGTTTCAAGCGACCAAAAACAGGCCCAAACGGCACTCCTAGCGCTTTTAATTCATCAGCTTTTAATTCACCAATTTGGTCAGCTTCTGTGATTCGAAATCCATAAGAAGGAATGCCATGTTCTAACTTCATCGCTTCTACTTTAAATTGTTGATCCGAAAATAATACTCCATCCTCTTCAAATTCAATAACTTTCAATGGATAGCTAAGTTTAGAATATGAAACTGAAATACTTGCATCAATAAAACGTTTAATACCTTTTGGTCCATAAACGGTTAATTCATCTTCTCCACCTTGGAATGAGCGACTCGTTAATAAACCTGGTAAGCCAAAAATATGATCTCCATGAAGATGCGTAATAAATATTTTTTTTATTTTTCCTGGTCGAATAGTTGTGTTTAAAATTTGTTGTTGCGTTGCTTCTCCACAATCAAATAACCAGATTTCATTTCTTTCATCTAATAGTTTCAAAGCGATTGACGAAACATTTCTCATTTTGGCTGGAACTCCAGCACCTGTACCTAAAAATTGTAATTCCATAATGGCTCCTAACTACCTCTTAATGTTTGATAAATCATTTTAGCAATCCACAAACCTTGTTGATGTGCCCCAGTTGTATTCACGATAGACGCTTTTTCATAGAACCAATCTGGATGCGTACTTGATTCTGTTTTCCAATCAATATAATAAACATTTGAATACTTCTCAGCCAAATTATTCGAAATTTGATTAATTTCACGTTGCCATGTACGATTAATCGTATTTGACACTAAGAAGATTTGTTTATCCATACCAATATTTTTCAAAACAGCATCTAATTGTCCTTTAGTATAAGCTCCATTACTTCCAACCATTAATACAATGATATCTCCCAATTGTTTTTGTTGTTTCAATTGGTCAATCATTCCACCGAGTTCATACACTTGAAGATCTCGATTGGCACTAATCACGGCATTTGGATATAATGTTGGAATTTCTTGAGCCATCGCTAATAACATCGTATCACCAATAAAAGTAATAGAAGTATTCGAACTAAAAACCGTTTCTTCTCGACTCAGTCCTTGAATATTATTAATTGTTTTAACGATTTTTTTATCAGTATTTCGAGTATTTTTTGATAAAGATTCACTAGTTAATAATACTTCTTGTAAAGCTGATTCTTGAGCAGATAATCTTGGACTTGCTTGAATAAATCCAATTACTAAAATCATGATAATTGAAAAATGATACACTATTTTTACTGTTTTACGTGTTGAGTGACTCCACTGTGATGTTAATCGTTGCATTACTTTAGTGAATTTTCCTCTTTCAAATAATTGATACCAAAGTTCTCCTAAAATAACTAATAACACAATTTCTACCATTCTATGTAAAACGGGGGTAGAACTTGTATCTCCAATCTTAGCTTGGTATAAAACCGATAATGGTAAGTACCATAAATAATAAGAAAGACTTCTTCTACCGATAACCGTTAAAGGTTTTAAACGGAAGAATAAAGAGGTCACTGATTTAGGATGTAAAGAAATCATCAATAAAACAGCCACAATAATATCAAAAATAAACATGCCGCCTCTAAATGTAATAGAGCTATGTTCTTTCAGTGTAAACAAGAATAGAACTAATAATACAATTGGTACAAAACGAATCACTGACTCATAACGATATTTTTGCTTGTATTCTCCATAAAATTTTTGAATCGGAAATACTAACGCTACAACTGCTCCCATTAAAACAGAAAAAGCTCGTGTATCCGTTCCAAAGAAAATTCTTAAGAAATGGGCATTTGAAAAATCTTTCGTCATCATTAATAATACGGAAGCCACTAACAATACAATGACAATCTTTTGTAACACTTGATGTTTTTTAATCATCACACTTAAAAATACAAATAAAATTGGCCACAATAAATAATATTGAACTGCTAATGACATATACCATAAATGAGAAAATGGCGATTGCGTTAATACCGTTATCGCATGATCATTTTCCTGAATAATTTGCCACCAGTTATTCATAAAGAATAAATTGGAAACCATCGTACTTCTTAAATTCACTAAAAGTTCCCTTTGAAATAACAGTAAATAGAAAATTACTGCTACTATCATCGCAAAAGTTGGGACAATAATTCGTTTTAATCTTTTCGTTAAAAATGATTTTAATGGTACTTTTCCATTTTTCATTAAAGAATCCATTAGACTAGCAGTCATAAAATAGCCTGATAATAGTAAAAAGATATTTAAGCCTAGAAATCCACCTGGAATACGGTAAGCCATCATTTGATGGCCTACTATACTCATAATCGCAATGGCTCTTAAACCATCAAAAGCTGCGATATAATCTCGTTTTTCAATTTCAGTTCTATCAATCATGACATCACCTAATCGACAAATTCAAAAACAAACTTACGAATTCGAACCATGTCTCCATTTTCAGCACCTTGACTACGTAAAGCAGCATCAACACCCATTCCACGTAATTGACGTGAAAAACGCATCACAGATTCATCATGTTCCATATTCGTCATTAAGAATAATTTTTCTAATTTATCTCCATATAATACCCATGTACCATCAGGATCTCTTGTAATATCAAATGGACGTTCTTCTTCCAACCCATAAACCATATGCGTTTGAGCTTCTTGTACTTCATCTAACGGGAAGAATTCTGTTTCTTCTAGTATTTCTGCTGTTCTTGCTAGTAGTGCTTGTAAGCCATCTTTACGATAAGCAGAAATCGGGAAAATTTCAGGCATTTCTTGACCATCTGGTAAGTTTTCTTGTAAATCTTTTTTAAATTGTTCTAATAATTCTTCAGACTGTGGTTGATCCATTTTATTTGCCACAATAATCATTGGACGTTCTAGTAATCTTAAATGATAAGAACCTAGTTCTTGCATAATCACTTGATAATCTTCATAAGGATTTCTTCCTTCCATTGAAGCCATATCAATAACATGCAGTAATACCTTTGTACGTTCAATATGTTTTAAGAAATGGATTCCTAAACCAACACCCATATGAGCTCCTTCGATTAATCCAGGAAGATCGGCTACAACAAATTGTTCACCGTTTGGAGCTTGTGTCATCCCTAATTGTGGATTTAAAGTTGTAAAATGATAATCCGCAATTTTTGGTTTTGCACTAGAAATCACCGACAATAAAGTTGATTTTCCTACAGATGGGAATCCAACTAAACCAACATCTGCTAATACTTTTAATTCTAATTCAATTTCAAATTCTTCTCCTGGTTCTCCATTTTCAGCAATATCTGGAGCAGGATTTTTATGAGTAGCAAAGCGAATATTTCCACGGCCTCCACGACCACCCTTTGCTACTACTACTTCTTGATCTACTTCTACTAGGTCTGCAATCAATTCTTTTGTTTGAGCATTACGAACAATCGTTCCAGCAGGTACTTTAACAATTAAGTCATCTGCTCCACGACCATACATACTTTTACTCATCCCATTTTCACCAGGTTTTGCCTTAAAATGACGTTTGTGACGGAAATCTAATAACGTTCTAAGTCCTGAATCGACTTTAAAAATGACACTACCGCCTCGTCCGCCATCTCCACCAGCAGGACCTCCATCTGGGACGTATTTTTCTCTTCTAAATGCTACCATACCGTTACCACCGTCTCCGGCTTTCACCCATATCGTCGCACGATCATAAAAAACTGCCATTAGGATTCTCTCCTTTCATATTTTTAGTGACTATTTAACAATTAACTCTGTGAAGTCAGCAAACTCTAAAATCATTAGTGCTAATTCACGTAAGAAACGTAAACGATTTGTACGAATTTCTTCATTATCGACCATGACCATATTTTCATTAAAGAATTCATGAATTTTTGGAGTAATCGATGCAAATGCAGCAAATTTTTCTTGAGCTGAATAGTTCTCGAAGTCTTTTCTTAAAGTAGCAATTGATTCTACTAATTGACGTTCACTTTCTGTCTCAACTTTATCTAATGAGTATTCTGAAGAATGACGAGCTTCTGCAAATCCTTTTGCACTAATATTAATCACTCGGTTTAATGCTTCAGTAATATCTTTGATTGCCGCATTAGATACTTCTTTTTCTAACACAGCTACAGCTTTCATTTGTTCTGGTACACTCTTAGAGTTAGAATTCAATACCGCTTCAATAATATCATGACGTTTTGTTACTGTGGTCATTCTTTGAGCAAGTCTTTCACGAATAAATCCTAAAATAAATGCTTGAACATCTTCTTTCTTATCCACTAAGAATGATGCATAATCCAATGCTAATAAGGTTTTAGCGAAATCATCAATGTCTAAGTGCCATTCGAACGCTTCTAAAATTTGTACTAATCCCATTACTTGACGACGTAATGCATAAGGGTCATTTGATCCTGTTGGTAACATACCTGCTGCTGTAAAGCTTAAGAATGTATCTAATTTATCTGCAATCGCTAATAATGCACCTGGAACTGATGAAGGTAATTCAGCATCTGCACTAATTGGCATGTAATGTTCACGAATCGCTCTAGCTACTTCTGGAGTTTCTCCATAATTTTTCGCATAAATTTCACCCATAATTCCTTGTAATTCTGGGAATTCACCAACCATATTCGTTACTAAGTCAAATTTATAAATTTCAGCTGCACGTTGAGCTGTTTCAACATCTTTTGCATCTAAGTTTAATTCATTTGCAATACGTCCAACTAATAATTGAACACGATTCATTTTTTCAGTCATTGAGCCAATTTTAGCATGGAAGTTTAATGTTTCTAATTTCTTCAAGAATGCTGTCATTGGAACTTTTTTATCTTCTTCATAGAAGAATAAAGCATCTTCTAGACGAGCTGTTAATACTTTTTGATTTCCTTTTGCCACATTTTCAATCATGTAGTCATTTCCGTTACGAGCAGAAATGAAGTAAGGTTGTAATTCACCTTGAGCATTGTACACTACGAAATAACGTTGATGTTCTTTCATAGAAGTGACTAATACTGGTTCTGGAACGACTAAATATTTTTCATCAAATGTTCCAGCAAATGCTGTTGGATATTCTAAAATAGAACTTACTTCTTCTAATAATTCTTCATCAATTGGAACTGTCCAAGCATTTTTAGCCGCTAATGCTTCAATTTGTTTACGAACTAATGCTTTTCTTTCATCTTGATTTACAATTACAAATTGTTCCGCTAAAGCTTTTTCATATTGTTCTGGGCTAGCAATCTCAGTATCTTTTCCTAAGAAACGATGTCCTCTTGAAACTCGTCCAGCTTTTACATCTAATACTTGAATTTCTTCAATGACTTCTTCTCCGTATAAAGCAACAATCCAGTGAATTGGACGTAAATATTCAAACGTATGAGCAGCCCAACGCATTGTAACTGGGAATTTCATATCAGTAATAACTGAAGATAATTTCTTAACAACTTCTTTTGTAGATTTACCTTCTAATAATTGTTTCACGTGAATATATTCCACATCTTTAATAGTTTCTACATAAATATCGTCTGTTGTTAAACCTTTTCCACGAACAAATCCTTCAGCAGCTTTTGTCCATGCTCCATCTTTTTGTGCAATTGCTAGAGATGGACCTTTAAAAATTTCAACACGATCTTCTTGCTCTTCTTCTAATCCATTTACACGAACAGCTAATCTTCTTGGTGTTGCAAAAGCTTCTACAGATTCAAATGCTAAGTTTTCTTGTTTGAAAAAGTCTTCTACACGAGTTGCTAATTGTTCTGAACTTGTACGAACATATTGCGCTGGTAATTCTTCTAAACCAATTTCTAATAATAATGATTTTGTCATAATTGTCCTCCTAATGTTACTAATCTATCCTATTAGTCTTTCAATAATGGGAATCCTAACGATTCTCTTTCAGCTACGAATGTTTTAGCAATGGTACGTGCCATTTTACGAATACGACCTAAAAATCCTGCACGGTCTGTCGCAGAAATAATGCCACGTGCATCCATTAAGTTAAAGGCATGAGAGCATTTTAATACACAGTCATAAGCTGGGTGAACAAGACCTTTTTCCATTAGGATTGTTGCTTCTTTTTCATATTCAGTAAATAATTGCATTAATAATTCAGGATTACTTTCTTCAAATGCATATTTAGAATGTTCAAATTCTGGTTGTTTGAAAATATCTCCATATTTTACATCACCAGTCCAGACTAAATCATAAACACTTTCTACTTCTTGGATATAAGAAGCTAAACGTTCTAATCCATAAGTAATTTCACTTGTTACTGGATGACATTCTAATCCCCCTACTTGTTGGAAGTAAGTAAACTGAGTGACTTCCATTCCATCTAACCATACTTCCCATCCAAGACCAGCACAGCCTAATGATGGATTTTCCCAGTTATCTTCAACGAAACGAATATCATGTTCTAATGGGTCAATCCCTAATGCAATTAAACTTCCAATATATAACTCTTGAATGTTTTCAGGAGATGGTTTCATCACAACTTGGAATTGGTGATGTTGGAATAAACGGTTTGGATTTTCACCATAACGACCATCAGCTGGACGACGAGATGGTTCTACATAGGCAGCATTCCATGGTTCTGGTCCAATCGCACGTAAAAAAGTATATGGACTCATTGTTCCAGCACCTTTTTCAGTATCATAAGCTTGTAATAATAAACAGCCTTGATTTGACCAATAATTTTGTAATGTTAAAATAATTTCTTGTACTGTTAATTTTTTTGACATAGTATTCCTACTTTCTATAATTTTTATGACAGGATAAAATTCATCTTGAATCTCTTATTGTAAAACGAAGTCTTTCCTCCTTTTCCCTATAAAAAAATCCCTATGTACACTAAAAAAGCATACATAGGGACGATTCATCGCGGTTCCACCCTAATTTCTTAGAAAACTCTAAGCTTCATTTGCTATTGACTCCAATGCGCCACAATTCATTCTCTATCAAACGGCTTCCACCTATCCCGTTCTCTCTATCCATATTTAGAATGATTGTTTCATTTTCCACGTCATATTTACTGCATTAATATTACTGATTTTTCCTTCAAAAGTCAAGTTATATCAATCATTTGTTAGCTTTTACCACTTCATCATGATATAATTTTCCCATTATTAAAGGAGGAGAATTTGATGCGTTGTGCTTGGGCAACTATTTCTGTACTAGACCAAAAATATCATGATGAAGAATGGGGAGTTCCTTGCTTTGATGATCAAAAACTATTTGAGATTTTGACTTTAGAAGTGATGCAAGCTGGACTCAGTTGGTCGACCATTTTGAAAAAACGAGAAGGTTTCAGAGAAGCTTTTGAACAATTTGAAATCTATAAAGTTAGTCAATTTACAAAAAACGATGTAGAACACTTACTCCAAAATCCTAACATCATTCGTCATCGTCAAAAGATTGAAGCCACTATTCAAAATGCGAAAATTATTTTGCAATTACAAATTCAATACGGAAGTTTTCATGAATTTTTATGGAATAAGTTTAACTACACTCCAATCATCAATCACTGGGAAACGATGGAAGAAGTACCATCTTCTACTCCACTTACCGATCAATTATGTAAAGAATTTAAAAAACTTGGATTCAAGTTTATCGGACCAACTACCCTCTATTCATTTTTACAAGCATCTGGCATCATCAATGATCACCTTGATTCTTGTCCATTCAAACACAAATAAAGACTTTTATGCGGTGCATAAAAGTCTTTATTTTAATTACATCCATTTAGAATAATCGTCATCATCCATGGCTTCTACTGTTCCAAGTAAATAACCATTCCCTACTTGAGAGAAGAAGTCATGGTTACTTGTACCTGTTGAAATACCATTCATCACAATTGGATCCACATCTTCAGCTGTATCTGGGAATAATGGATCAAAGCCTAAATTTTGTAAAGCCTTATTCGCATTATAACGAATGAATACTTTTACTTTTTCAGTCCAACCAACTTGATCATAAATTGATTGTGTATACTTCACTTCATTTTGATACAATTCTAAACATAATTGATAAACCCACATTTTAAGAGTTTCTTGTTCTTCTAAAGGTAATTCATTATATCCTTGTTGGAATTTATAGCCTGTATAAGTTCCATGAACTGATTCATCACGAATAATTAATTTAATAATTTCCGCTACATTGGCTAATTTATTGTTTCCTAAATAATACAATGGTGTAAAGAATCCACTATAGAATAAAAATGTTTCTAACATCGTTGAAGCAACTTTCATTTTTAGTGCATCTCTACTTTGATAAATTTCATTAATTTTTTGAGCTTTATACTGTAAAAACTCATTATTATTTGTCCACTCAAATATATCTTCGATTTCAGCTTTTGTATGTAAAGTACTGAAAATCGTTGAATAACTTTTCGCATGAACAGATTCCATAAATTGAATATTATTCCATACTGCTTCTTCATGTTGTGTACGAACATAGTCTTTCATCAGACTTGCACCTTCTTCAGATTGCAATGTATCTAATAAAGTCAATCCTCCAAATACTTTCCCTACAACATCTTTTTCAGCTGGGGATAATGTTCTCCAGTCATCTAAGTCATTTGAAACAGGAATACGAGTATCTAACCAAAATTGCTCGGTTAACTTTTCCCATGTCATTTTATCAATCATATCTTCTACTTGGTTCCAGTCAATCGCTTTATAATAAGCTACTGGGGCAGAAGCATTTTGTGACAAAATTTCATTAAAATATCGTTTCTCACTCATGATAAGTCTCCTTTTTTGAATTAAATACTACAACTTTCGCAACCATTACTTCCAATTTCATCATTATTTTCTGTAAATGTACGAACATAATAAATTGATTTGATTCCTTTATTCCAAGCATAGTTTCTTAAAATATTTAAATCCCTTGTTGTCATTTTTCTTGTACGTCCATTTTTCCATTCATATAAACCTTCTGGTAATTCAGAACGCATGAATAATGTTAAACTCATTCCTTGGTCAATATGTTTTTGAGCTGCTGCATATACATCAATTACTTTACGCATATCAATATCATAAGCTGATTTATAATATGGTAATGTTTCATTTGATAAGAATGGTGCTGGATAATATGTTTTACCAGTTTTCTTCTCTTGACGCTCCTCAATTAAACGAGTAATTGGATGCAAGCTTGCACTTGTTTCATTTACATAGCTGATTGAGCCTGTTGGAGCAATTGCTAAACGATTTTGGTGATATAGTCCATCTTCCATTACATCTGCTTTTAATTGTTTCCAATCTTCTGCCGTTGGAATTGGTAAGTTTGCAAAAATTTCTTTTACTTTTTCAGATTTAATTTCTACATCTGATTCTGTATAAGCATCGAAATAAGTCCCTGATGCATAGGCAGATTTTTCAAAGCCATCAAATGTTACGCCACGTTCTTTCGCAATTTTATGACTTGCTTTTAATGTATAGAAATTCAATAGACGGAAGTATAAATCTGTTACTTCAATCGATTCAGGCGAACCATATTCCATTTGATTTAGCGCAAAGAATGTATGTAATCCCATTGCTCCTAAACCAATTGTATGAGCTTTTTGGTTTCCATTTTTAACGGTTGGAACTGCATCAATACTTGAATGATCTGTGACAAATGTTAATGCACGAACCGCCACTTCAATCGAGCGTTCAAAATCAGGTGATTGCATTAAATTAACAATATTTGTAGAACCTAAATTACAGCTAATATCTGTTCCAAGTACTTCATATTCTTGTCCATTATTAATGACCGAAGGACTTTGTACTTGTAAAATTTCTGAACATAAGTTACTCATAATGATTTTTCCATCAATTGGATTTGCTTTGTTCACTGTATCAATATTTACGATATATGGATAACCAGATTCTTGTTGTAATTTACTAATTTCTTGTTCTAAATCACGCGCACGTAATTTTGATTTACGAATTTCTGGATTATTGACCATATTTTCATACTCTTTTGTAATATCGACATAAGAGAAAGGAACACCATAAATACGTTCCACATCATATGGACTAAATAAATACATCATATCATCATTCTTAATTAACTCGTAAAACTTATCTGGAACTACTAGCCCTAATGATAATGTTTTAACACGAATTTTTTCATCCGCATTTTCTTTTTTAGTCGACAAGAATGATACGATATCTGGGTGGAAAACATTTAAATAAACGGCTCCTGCACCATTACGTTGTCCTAATTGGTTTGAATAACTGAAACTATCTTCTAATAATTTCATAATTGGAACAACCCCGCTAGAAGCATTTTCAATTTTCTTAATTGGGTCTCCAGCTGCACGAACGTTAGATAAACTTACTCCAACTCCCCCACCAATTCTAGATAATTGTAAAGCAGAGTTAATCGTACGACCAATACTATTCATGTCATCCGTTGTTTGAATTAAGAAACAAGACACTAATTCACCACGACGTTTTCTTCCGGCATTTAAAAATGTTGGTGTTGCTGGTTGATAACGTTGATGAATCATTTCTTCAGCTAAGTCTCTAGCTAATTGTTCATCTCCATCTGCTAAAAATAAAGCATTAAAAACGATACGATCTTCAAATCTTTCTAAATAACGTTCGCCATCATTTGTTTTTAAAGCATACTGCTTATAAAACTTAAAGGCTGACATAAATGAACGAAAACGGAATTTTTTCTTATAAATTTCTTGCATTAAGCTTTTTACAAATTCACGGTCATATTTATTTAAAAACTCTTCTTCTAAATAATCATGTTCAATTAAATAATCTAATTTTTCATCTAATGTATAGAAAAACACCGTGTTTGGATTAACATGTTCTAAGAAAAATGCACGTACTGCTTCTTTATCCTTATGTAAAGGAATTTTCCCATCAACCGGACGGTTCAATTCATTATTTAATGAAAAATATGTTACTTCTTGAGATTTACTAATTAATTTTGGACTATCCAAGTTCGCTCACCTTTTCCTTTATTAAAATTGCATCATTCCAATAGAAAAATTCCATCTATAATAGTCTTTAGGTTAACCTTTATTAAAAATCTGTAAACAACTATCTAAAACTACTTTTTCTATTTTTCATACTTTATCATTATAGCTACTTTCTCCTCTTATATCAACCTATAAATTCTACATTTAGTATTCTATAAAATTATTAGCACAAAATATAGTAATAAAGTTTAATTTCTATCAATATATTGACAAAGAGATTTTTCAGATTTACACTTATCAATATCAAAGAAAGGAGAAGAAAAATGACACTTTCTCATACCATTAGCGCATCAGAAAGACAAGTTCTTCGAGTAATTTGGGCAAACCCAAAATGCACGAGTAGTTTTATCATTGAAGCATTATCTACAAATTTCAACTGGCAAGCTGCCACAATTAAAACTCTTATCAATCGACTGTTGAAAAAGGAATTTATTATCCCAACTTCAAAACGACCTTATCAGTATGTCGCAACTTTAACAGAAGAAGAATTATTAGATTTAGAATGCAGTGACTTATTAAGTCACGTTTGTCAAAAAAAACAAGGCGAATTATTATCAATCCTCATTCAAAAAGCTCAATTAACCAAACAGGACACTCATCAATTACAGAAATTATTACAAGAAAAAGAAATAAATGCTCCTGAACGTCTAGCTTGTACTTGTATACCAGGTCAATGTCGTTGTTGTCATCACTAAAAAGCCTAACCACCATTTAAGGTAGTTAGGCTTTCTTTTTTTAATACCAAACGCTAACGTCTACTCGACCGCTAATTCCTTTTAAGTATTCACTTGAAGTATATTGCCAACCTTTTGAACCTGAATAATAAGGATTATTCCAATCTAATGCATCTGTATATGCAGCCACCCAGTCCACATATTTTAAAATATCTGGATGGTTTAAACGGGTTTGTAATAAATTTCTGTAACTATAAACTCTTACATTCGTATAGCCAGCTTTATGCATTGTATCCATGTATTTATTCACAATTTTCACCCATGTTTTTGTATCTTTAGGTGCAGCTTTTGCTTTATTTACATACTCCCAATTTTCAACATCATAATAAATTGGATAACTTGGTTGAATATGGTATTTTTCCATTAATTTAATCGTATGTTTTGCTTCTAATTCTGCGTCTGTTTCATTTTCTGCGTACGTATATAAATATACTCCATAAGGAATTCCTAGACGGTTTAATTCTTTAATATTATATGCTAATTGTTTATCTTCATCATATGCATAATAACCTAGACGAACAATTACTCCATCAATGCCATTTTCACGAATAACACTACTCCAGTCTTGGATTTTTCCATTATGTTCACTGACATCAATGACTTTTTTCGCATCACTTCCGCCCACTTGTTCTTGACGGCGATTTAAGAAATAACGTTGGCCATTTTTTTGTACCCAACCCCATTCTAATCGTTCTTGCTTTTGGATTTCACCAGTATCTGAGAAGATATATTTCGTATCTCCAACCGTTACAACTCCTGTTGCCATTACGCCGGATTCACCTAAATAATAATTGCCTGCCCATTCTTTTTCAGCTCTAGCACCATTCGCTTTGAAGTAATACCATTTTCCATCAATTTGAGCCCATTGACTGCGAGCATATTTTCCATCAGCATTTAAATAGAACATTGCATTATATTGTGGATCAAATAACCATTCTTTTGCCATCATAGCTCCTTCACCGTTGACAAAATAATCACTGACCCATTGACGAGTTGCTAAGTAACCACCTGATAGTAAGTAATACCATTTATTTCCATCTTGAATCCATTCTTTATCAGCATATTTCCCATCCGCTTTCAAATAGAAATAAGAATTATATTGATTATCATAAATCCATTCTTTTTTCGCCATGGCACCACTTGGATTTAAATAGTAATTCCCTTTCCATTCACTCTTAGCCATATAGCCCCATTCTTTGAAATAGTACCATTTGCCACCAATTTCTAACCATTGATTTTCAGCGTAATTTCCATCTGCTCTCAAATAAAAATAAGACTTATAAGTTTCATCATAAATGAAAGAACCAACAACTTTTTTACCGTCTTTATCTACATAAGAACGATCAATCCATGAAGAAGTTGCTTTTGATCCATCTTCTTTTATAAAATATTGTTGTCCATTAATCGTTTGCCATCCTTTACCTTGCGCAGACTTTTCTTCTTGAGCGCCTACCGTTGGTAAAGTGAATAATACTAACGCAGATAATGATAATGCGATATTTCTTAATTTCATTTACTGTAAATCTCCTTTTTCTTAAACTCTCACTTTGCCATTGTATAATTAAACGCATAAAAACTCAAACAAAATCCTAAAATATCCCCCCCTCATAATTGTTCAAAAAAATAAAAGAGGAACTTCTACTAAATAGAAAATTCCTCTTTTAACGATACATGAACTTAACTGAAACAATTAGTCATTGAATAACGAACGGATTGTTTTGAAAATTTCTTTATTTTGTTCAATTTTCACATCATTACCCACTACTACAAAGGCATTTTGAGCTAATACTTTTTCCATTGTTGGAGCAAATGAACGAACTTTTTCAGGTGTTACATTTAAAACTTCATCACGAGTCTTTTGAACAAGTTCATTTGTCACATGAGTAAAGTAACGAGTAAAGGCAATATTTCCTTTTTGATTTGCAGAAAGTGGACGATCAATACTGCTAAATGTTCCAATGAGATTTTTCTCAAATTCTTCTTTTGATGGATTGTAATTTTCTAAATATTGAACTTGTCCATCATAAGTTTTTAGAGTTTCCACTAAGTTTGGATCACGATAGGATACAGCAGCTACTTCACCTTTTCCACCAATCACACTCATTCCACCGTAAGCTCCACCTTTGACACGAACCGTATTCCATAAATAATCTAACCCTAAAACAGTTTGTAAGAATGCATTTGACCCTTCAAATGGAACACCTAGTAATGTTTGATTGTAACCTTTTGCTACATATTGAATTTCTTGAGCAGTTTTAAATCCTTCATTCAATACTTCAACAGGAGTTGTAAATGGTTGTGGTGTCACTACTTCTTGTGATAGATGTTGGAAGAATGATTGAGATAAAGTTTTAAATTGTTCAAAATCTTCTTTACTTCCAACAAATGTTGCAGTTACTCCATGAATGTTCAAGATTTGACGAAGTACAGCCTTTAATTGTTGACTAAAGCTCTCTTTTCTTTCATCATAATGTTTCACTAAATCAGAAATATAATCATAGTAATCAATACCTTCTAATGCTTGGGCATATTTTGCTCCTTCTGAATAGTAAGATTCTAATCGACGTACTGCAATGGTATGCGAAGCATAATTCATATGCATTTCTAAATTCGCTTTTGTATTTAATAACAGTTCTTTAATCTTATCATAATCTTCCAAGTTTGAACGGAAGACAATTTCTTCCACCAATTCAATTAATTTTGGTAAATATTGAGATAAGGCTTTTCCTGAAACTGTGAAGAATGGATAATACACATTTTTCGCAATATCTTCTGTCATGACAAAAGCATTTGTTGAAATTCCACCGGTATAGAAATCCATCTCTGTATTTAAATCTTCATCAGCAAAATGTTTTGTACTAATTTCACCTAATAATTCAGTGACAAAAGCAGCTACCGGAATTTCTTCTGTTTTAATTCCTCTCATGTCGAAGAAATATTTCGCATATGAAATTCCTGCTGTGAAGTCTTCATAATGTAAGAAAGTCGGTGTATCGTTTCCTTCTTCAACGGTTAATGGATATTGAGTTGCTTTCTTTTGAATATCATCAATGGATAGTGTCGGAATTTTTGCTAAATCTTCTGGTTTATCAGGAGATTCTTGTCTTTCGATTAATTTTTTAGTCGTTTCAACTAATTGATCTAACTCTTCTTCACTTAGACTTGCTTTATACTCTGCTAATTTTCTAGCTAATTCTGCTTCTTTTTCTTCTAATAAACCTGGTTCTGGTTTTAGGGTAATGATTGCAGCATGAGTATTGTCTAATAAATATTTTTGAATAATATTTTCGAAATATCCATCTTCAACTTTAGCTTGAATGGCATCTAAATGTTGTTGGTATTCAAATGATACATATGGACTTCCATCATATAACCAACTTGTTAAAGCATTCATTCCATACATAACACCTTTTGGTGTACTACCTTCCAAAGCTGTTAATTCTTTATAACGGAAAGCTGTTTTATTTAAAGCAGCTTGAATCGCTTTTCTAGAAATTCCTTCTTTCACTAAACGTTGTAATTCCTGTTGAATAATTTGAACAAATTGTTCTTTTTTATCAGCATCTGTATCTTTTAAAACTACTTCAAATGTTGGAGAATACGTATAAGCAGAATATCCACCCATAACATCACTACCAATATTCGCTTTTAATAAAGCTTTCTTCAATGGTGCGGTATTACTACCTAATAGCAATTCATCTAAAATACTTAAAGCAATTCCTTCTTCTCCATCAGTACTCGTTCCTGTAGCCCAAGCATATTCTAACAATGTTTTATTCTCAGTTGAGTCGCCTTTAGAAACAGAATACGTACTTGTTAGTTCTTTAACACTTGTAAATGGTTCTTGTTGGTATCCTATAAATGGAACTTCTTTTGCTTCAAAAGCATCAAAGTATTCTGATAATTGTTCCATTGCTTTTGATAAATCTAAATTTCCATATAAAGTTACTCGAGCATTACTTGGGTGATAATACGTTTGATGGAAATCAATGAATTTTTCTTGTGTTAGTGTTGGAATTGAAGCTGGCATTCCTCCAGAAACATGTTTATAAAATGTGTCAGGGAATAATGTTGGTTCAACTAGACGGTTTAATTCTGATTCTGGTTGAGAAAATGCTCCCTTCATTTCGTTATAAACAACGCCTTTATACGTTAATTCATCTTCTTTATTTTCTAAATGATAATGCCATCCTTCTTGCATTAAAATTTGTGGGTTTGATAAAAGATTTGGATAAAATACTGCATCTAAATATACGTCCATTAAATTTTCGAAATCTTTTTGATTTCTTGAAGCTACTGGATACATTGTTTTATCAGAGAATGTCCATGCGTTTAAAAATGTTTGTAGGGATCCTTTTAATAATTCTACGAATGGTTCTTTTGTTGGGTATTTTTTTGATCCGTTTAATACGGAGTGTTCGATAATATGCGCAATTCCGTTGTCATCATATGGTGGTGTACGGAATGCGATGGAGAATGCTTTGTTGTCATCATCTGTTTTTAAGTACATGACTTGAGCGCCTGTTTTGTCATGTTTGTATAAATAGTAATCGCAACGGATATCTGGTAATGGTTTTTGTTCTACGAGTGTAAAACTGTTAAATTCTTTTGTCATCAAATGACCTCCATTTCTAAATTGAATCTGCTTGTCTTTTATTCAATCACGATTTCTAACAATAAGCAAGAGAAAATCATTGGAACGTAAAAGTTTTGGGCGTAGAAAAAAGAAATAAAAAATAATTTTTGATGTAGCTAGGACGCCAGCAGACCTTGCGGTCTCATGGCTAAAATTTGAGCCTTGGTCTCAAATTTTCCTTTGTGATAGAATCGCTATCCAGCGATTCTATCACCTCAGCTATAAAAAATTATTTTTTATTTCTTTATTAATGTTATTTACTTTTCTTACGCATCATATAAAAACAGAAATCAAATTTTGATGTTTTATCGTAAGTTCTCCTTTATGATATAAACGCAATTACCATTCCTATCATTTCAGCTACCAAATGTTCACTACGTAAAAAATAAAGAATACAAAAAAGTTTCCTTTTTAGCTTGAGTGATAGAAATACTGGGAAGTATTTCTATCACTGTTGGAAAATTTGAGACCTTAGGCTCAAATTTTAGCCATGAGATTCGCTCTGCGAAGCTGCTGGCGTCTTAGCTAATTAGGAAACTTTTTTGGATTCTTTATTTACTTAGAATTATTTGAAAAGTATTCTTTAATTCTTTTTCACACGATTCGCAATTAATTTAAACAAAGCTGTTGCGAAAATGGCAATCAAAATTGAATTAATCATACTAAAAATCCAACCATTAATAAAAACAACTGCCGTAGAAGCTTGATAGAAAAAGACCTCTAACGTCGGCAAAATCAAACCAAAAATAATCACATTCGCAACCACTTGAATCACATTAAAACGCAAAGCATCATGACGAGAAAAAGTACCCGCTAAAAATGACTTACGACGAATGCCTAAACCAAAAACATATCCAAGCATCCCTACAGAAATCGCAATCGCAATCCATTGCTCTGTCGTTCCTAATAACAAATCAATTAAAATCGTTGAAATACCAACAACTGCAGCAAATAACGAACCTGCCAAACCAGCCACAATCGCTAGTAAAATATAAAAGAAGTTAATCTCCACTCCTTCAAAAATAGGTAATGTAATTCCTACATAGTGATAACTAAGAACTAAAACAATTAATGAAACGATATGAAGAAGACCTGTTTTTATGAATTTATTTTCTTTCATCATTTTTCACCTCTATTTTGACTCTTCACCAATAATTTTTACTTCTGGTTCAAGTGCTACTTGGAATTGTTCAAATACAACTTCTTGAACATGTTGAATCACCGCTAAATAATCCGTTGCTGTAGCATGATCAATATTTACAATAAAACCTGCATGTTTTTTAGACACTTGAGCACCACCAATTTGGAATCCTTGAAGCCCTGCATCTTGGATTAATTTCCCAGTAAAATGACCTTCTGGGCGTTTAAACACACTTCCACAAGAAGGATATTCTAATGGCTGTTTACTTTCACGTAAATGAGTTAATTCTTCCATTTTTACTTGAATCGATTCCTTTTTCCCTGGACTTAGATTAAAGCAAACATCAATCACTAAATCTCCACTTTCTTGTAGGGCGCTATGACGATATGAAAACTTTAATTCTTCATTCGTTAAACGTTTGATTTCGCCTGTACGAGTGACAACATCTACAAATTCTACTACTTCACAAACTTCTCCGCCATAAGCACCTGCATTCATATACATGGCTCCCCCAACACTTCCTGGGATACCACATGCGAATTCTAATCCTGTTAACGAATGTTCTAATGCACATCTTGTCACTTCAATTAAAGACACACCAGCTTCTGCTAAAATTTTATTTCCTATTACTTTCATAGCAGTCATTTCATTTAATAAAATAACCGCTCCTTTAATGCCACCATCTCTAACAATAACATTACTCGCATTTCCTAGTACTGTAATAGGAATTTGTTTTTCTTGTAAAGCTTTAATAATTTTGGCAGTTTCATGTTTATCTTTTGGGAAAATTAAACATTCAGCTTCCCCACCTGTTTTAGTAAAAGTATATTTTTTTAAAGGTTCATGGAAGCATACTTTTACTTCTGGAAATTGCTCTTTCCACCAATCTTTCATCTTATTCTCTCCTATTATGCAATATCTTTTTAATGATACTATTCATCAGTTTCTACGTCAAATGATAAAAAGCCTTCAGATGCTTTTGCATGTGCTAATCTCTCACAAATAAAATGACTTAATAAACTAGAAATAGGAGTAACTGGATTATCACCCTGAGTTTGAACAGTAATAATAAAGGAATGAACAATACTTTCAAACCCTCTCTTATATAAAGTTGAATCCCATGATGAAAAATGATCTTTAATTTCTTCTCCACCTTGATAAATGGTTAAGTCTGTTAAATTTTGTAATGAAAAAGTACCCGTTTCAGCTTGAACTTCAATTCTTTCAAGATTAGCTCCAGATTCTGTATTCATCATCACAATGGCTGATTGTTCCTCATTTTCTAAATAAATTGTGCATTGTTCAATAACGCCACGATTTTTCTTATAATAAAATGACCCACGTTTTGGTTTTTCATCCATTAAAAATAATGCTGTATCTAAAGGATGAATAAACACATCAAAAATACGTGTACGATTATCAAAACTTGGAATCGTACAATTCTTTTCTGTTATGATTCTCTTCTTATGAGGGACATTTTTTAATTCGACTACTTTTGGAGCAAAACGTCGATTAAATCCAGCTGTTAAGAAAGTTTGATTTTCTTTTGCTAATCGGTATAATTCAAGCGTTTCTTCATAACTAGGAGCAATCGGTTTATCTAAATAAACAGGGATTCCTTTTTCTAAAAATTGCTTTGCAACTTCAACATGAGCCTTTGTCGAAACATGAATCATGACCCCATCTAAATCAAACTGTAATAACTCCTCTACACTACTACATGGAATACAACGCCCTAATAATTTTGATTCTCGGTGTAAAACTTCTACATTTCTAGTACACATATACCATTTCACATTACCAATTGAACGCATTACTGGTAAATAGGCTTTTTGTGCAATCGCACCAATTCCAACTACTCCAATATTTAACACGAGAACTCCCCCTAATCATTAATCTTCTTTTAAATGATGTAATAATTGATGAACAATCAACGCTGATTTACGACCTGCTTCAACAATAAATGTATCAAAATCAACTGCTGATGTCCCTTTTTGTGGCATATCCGAGATTGCTCTGACAACAATGACTGGAGTTTGTAATGCATAACACGCTTGTGCAATAGAAGCTCCTTCCATTTCAGTTGCTAAAGCATCTGGGAAATGTTTTAAAATTAATAATCGTTGATCTTCACGGTGAATAAAACTATCTGCTGAAACGACTAATCCTTTAAAAACAGATAAATTCAATTCAGATTGAATTTCTTCAATGACATTATCTTCAATCAGTTGAGCTTGGAAGCGTTCAGGCATCCCTGGCATTTGTCCATATTCATATTGAAAAGCTGTTACATCTGCATCACTGTACGCTAATTCTGTAGCAACCACAATATCTCCAATATTCATTTCTGTTCCAAATCCACCCGCTGATCCTGTATTAATGACTAGGGTCACGTTAAAATGGTGAATTAATAAAGCAGCTGTTACACTAGACATTACTTTACCAATACCAGATTGCACTAATACAATAGATACGCCATTTAAACTTCCTTCTAAAAATGTCCATCCTGCAATTTTTACTTCCTGTTCAATTGTCATTTCTTCAGATAGAAGACGTTTTTCCTCTTCCATCGCTGCAATAATTCCGACTTTCATATATTACTCCTTTTCTACGAAATAGGCCATTTGAATGACATCATAATATTGACCATTTACTTTCATTTCTTTTTCTTCAATTGCTACTACTTCAAATCCAAACTTTTTATATAAAGCAATCGCTGCAACATTTTCTTTAACAACTGCTAATTTAATTTTTTCAAGAGGTGAATAGTCTTTTGCCCATGATAATAATTCTTCCATTAAGGCACTTCCTAATCCTTGACCCCAATATTCCTTTAAAATACTAATACCTAATTCACCCACATGTTGAAATTTTTCTTTAGAATTTCCTCCAATTGAGGCAACTGCAATAATTTCTTGTCCTAATTTAGCAAGTAGCATCATTTGATTATCACTTTCTAAAACAGATTGAATATATAACTCTTCTTGTTGAATACTTAACTCTAATCCTTCTTCACCAAAACTTAAAAAATTCGTTTCTTTTCCAACTTTTTTTGTATATTCAATTAAGGCTTCCGCATCTTCTACTGATACAACTTCAATTTCTAATTCAACTTTCTCTTTCATTTATCCACCAACTCTCGAATTGATTCAACCATTTTTCATATTCTTCTCCTATAGCATCAAGTGTAATGCTTCGAGTAGTGAGAGAAGTTTGTTCGATAGAAATAATTAATCGATTCATAGGTAATTCTTCTTCAATAAAATTTGCCCATTCAACCATTACGACACCTTCACGATGAAAATACTCCTCTAAACCAATTTCACTTGCTCCTCCACTTTCTTCAATACGATACATATCCATATGAAATAAAGGCAAGCGACCTTTTGTATACTCACGTATTAAAGTATAGGTTGGACTTTTAATGACACGTGTAATGTCTAATCCTAAAGCGAATCCTTTTGTAAAAGTCGTTTTACCAGCTCCTAAATCTCCTGATAAAATAATTGTACTGTTAGCAAATGCACCTTTTGCTAATAATTCTCCTATTTTCATTGTTTCTTCTTGTGATGTCGTTTGAATTGTGATCGTCATATTTTTCCTCATTTCAGTGAAAATTCCTCAAAAACATTATAACATAATTCAGTGATTGATTAGTATGAAAAACAAAAATGACTTTACCTAGTAGTTTGCCCATAACCAGTAAAAACTGGCTACAGGCATTCATAACTACTTCAGAAAAGTCAATTAAATCTCATTTTTTGCTAAACGAACTAATTTTTGAACTTCAAATGCACGAAGTTCACGATAATCTCCCGGTCTTAAATTTTCTAATGTTAAAAATCCGAATTCTTCACGTTTTAATTTTTGAACGGGTAATTCTACCGCTTCAAACATTTTCTTCACTTGGTGATTCCAACCTTCGTGAATCGTTAAAGAAACAATTCCTGTATTTTTTTCAGTATCAACGGATAAAATTCTGGCAACTGCTTTAGAAGTTTTCTTGCCATCAATCCAAATACCTCTTTCTAATTGTCTCATATAGCGTGGTGTTGGAACACCTTTTACTTTAGCAATATATTTCTTTTCAACATGATGTTTTGGATGGGTCATTAAATTCGCAAATTCTCCATCATTCGTTAATAAAATTAATCCTGTTGTATCATAGTCTAATCTTCCTACAGGATAGACACGTTGAGGGATATCTTTAAAATAATCACTAATAACGGTACGCCCTCTATCATCTGTTACACTTGATAATACAGATTTTGGTTTATAAAACATAAAATAAACAGGCTCTTCTTTATAAATCGGAATGCCATCTACTTCAATTTTATCCGATTGAGACACTTTATATCCCAATTCTCTCACAACTGCGCCATTTACTTTAACACGACCTTCTTCAATAAAGGCTTCGCATTTTCTACGAGATGCTATTCCGGCATGTGCCATGACTTTTTGTAATCTTTCCACTAGATACTCCTTCTTCCCTTACGAAATGGTTCCTTCTTCTTGATGCATTTGTTCTAATTCTGCAAACAAGTCTTCATTATTTTTAAATAATTGCTTACTTTCTTCTTGATTTAATTCTAGTAATGATTCAACATCTGGCAATTGATCCAATGTTTCTAATCCGAAATAATCCATAAAATAAGTAGTCGTACGATATAATTTTGGACGACCTGGACTATCCATTCGACCTGCTTCTTCAATTAAATCTCTTAACAATAATTTCTGAATCGCTCCACTACATTGAACTCCACGTATACTTTCTACTTCTAATCTAGTAATCGGCTGTTTATAAGCAATAATCGCCAATGTTTCAAGAGCTGCACTAGATAATTGAGAAGAAAATGGAGAAACAGCATATTTTTCAAGATAGGGTTTTAACGATGCTTTCGTCACAAATTTATATCGTTGCGCCGTTAAAATCAATTCTAAGCCACTTGTTTCATCTTTTAATTGTTCCATTAATTCTTCCAATAATTGACGAACTGCCGTTTTATCAATGCCAACGACATAACTAATTTCTTCTAGTGTTAAGCCATCATCTCCTGCTACAAATAATAAAGCTTGAGTTGCTGCTAAATAATTATTCACTAAATGCACCACCTTTATCGCAAGTTTCTAAAACAATATCTTCATAAGGAACATGTTGTACCAAACGAATTTTATGTTCTCTTACTAATTGTAACATCGCCAAAAATGTTGTTACAATGGCATGACGATGAAACGAAGGAAAACATTTATCAAATCGAATACTTTTTTGAGGATTTTCTTGAATTTTTGTTAAAATCGAATCCATCATTTCCTCTACTGTATGTGTTTCATGTTGAATATTTGCTTGTAGAGGCATTTTATCAAGATTTCTTCTTGCAATTTTCTTTAATGCATTCCATAAATCTTGAGTCGTTACTTGACCTTCTTGTAATGGAATAATTTCTTGAAGAGCAGATAAATCACTTGCTTCTTTTCCATAATGCATCCCTCTTTGGACAGAAAGTTCTTCTAATTTTTTGGCACCTTCTTGGAATTGCTTATATTCCATTAATTTTTCAACTAACTCATCCCTAGGATCTTCTTCTACCTCAACTTCATCAATTTCTACTTTTGGTTTCGGTAAAAGCATTCTTGCTTTAATTTCTAATAAAGTTGCTGCCATTAATAAATACTCGCTAGCTACTTCTAATTCCATTTCTTGCATGGAATGAATATAGGATAAATATTGATGCGTTAATTCCACCATTGGAATGTTATAAATATCAATTTTCATCTCTTTAATTAAATGTAATAACAAATCCATTGGGCCTTCAAATTCCCCAATTCGTAGCGTTAACGCATCCACTTTCTCTACTCCTATTCTAATTAATAAATTTCAATAACTTTACGAACTAAACCTTTGAATGATTCTTTTACACGTTGAGTTGTTTCTACTACTTCCTCATGGTTTAAGTTTGCTTGTAATCCAGCTGCTAAGTTTGTAATACAAGAAATACCAATCACTTTAATTCCTGAATGATTCGCAATAATGACTTCAGGAACCGTTGACATACCAACTGCATCTCCACCTAATACTTGTACCATACGAACTTCCGCTGGTGTTTCATAAGTCGGACCAGATAATCCTGTATAAACTCCTTCTTGTAATTGAACTCCAACTTCTTTAGCTGCTTTACGAACAACTTCTTGTCCATAGACATGATAAGCATGTGACATATCAGGGAAACGAGGTCCAAAGCGGTCATCATTTGCTCCAATTAATGGATTTGTTCCTGTAATGTTAATATGGTCTGTAATTAACATTAAGTCCCCTGGTTTGAAGTTTGCATTGCTTCCTCCAGCTGAATTTGTCACAATCATTGTTTCAACTTCTAATAATTTCATTAAACGAATTGGGAACGTAACTGTTTCCATTGGATATCCTTCATAAAAATGAAAACGTCCATCCATAATTAAAACTTTTTTACCTGATAATTCGCCGTATACTAAACGACCAGCGTGACCTACTACTGTAGATACTGGGAAGTTTGGAATATCTTTGTAATCGAAGATAACTGGATTTTCAACTTCCGTTGCTAATTCTCCTAGTCCAGATCCTAAAATTAGTCCAAAATCAATACTTTGAACTCCATTACTTTGTAAAAATTGTTTTGTTTCTAATAATTGATCATATAAAGCCATGCTACTCTGTCCTCTCTTTTTTTAGATGATTTAAAAAAGAAGTGGAAATCCAATAATGGAACTCATTGAATTTCCACAATTTATTATTGTAATTCACTTAAGAAGCTTTGGCCGTTTCCTGTTGAAGATACGCCAAAGTTTTCAGAAATTGTTTCAGCAATATCTGAGAAATGTCCTTGAGTTAAACGTGTTGGATGTTGAAGAGATTTGCTAATTGCTAACACTGGAATATACTCACGAGTATGGTCAGTTCCTGGGAATGTTGGGTCATTACCATGGTCAGCTGTAATAATTAATAAGTCATCTTCATGCATATGCTCTAAAATTTCTGGAATACGTGCATCGAATTCTTCTAATGCATTCCCATATCCAACAGTATCTCTACGGTGTCCATAAGCAGCATCGAAGTCTACTAAGTTTAAGAAACTCATTCCAGTGAAATCTTTTTTCAAGATATCTACGAATTTATCGACACCATCCATATTGTTTTTCGTACGAACAAATTCAGTAATTCCTTGACCGTTGAAGATATCATTAATTTTACCAATTGCAATAACATCAAACCCTTTTTCTTTTAAGAAATCTAATGTTGTTTGACCAAATGGACTTAATGCATAGTCATGACGGTTTGAAGTACGTTGGAAGTTACCAGGAGTTCCTACATATGGACGAGCAATAATACGACCAATCATATATGGATCATCTTTAGTAATTTCTCTTGTATATTCACAAATACGATATAATTCTTCTAAAGGAATAATTTCTTCATGAGCTGCAATTTGTAATACTGGGTCAGCACTTGTATAAACGATTAAATCGCCTGTTTCCATTTGATGTTTCCCAAAATCATCAATAACAGCTGTTCCACTATATGGTTTATTACATACAATGTTTCTACCAGAGAATTCTATAATTTTATCTAATAAATCTTGAGGGAATCCATCAGGGAATACTCTAAATGGCGTTTTAATATTTAATCCCATTAATTCCCAGTGACCTGTCATTGTATCTTTTCCTACAGAAACTTCTTCTAATTTAGTATAGCTTCCTTTTGGATTTTCAACTGGAGGTACAGTTTTTAAAGGTGCAATATTTCCTAATCCATAAGCTTGCATATTTGGAACATTTAAACCAACTCGTTCTGAAATATGTCCTAATGTATGAGAACCTGCATCATTAAATGCAGCAGCATCCGGTGCTTCTCCAATCCCTACTGAGTCCATAACAATTACGTGAATTCTTTTAAATTTCATCTGACATTCTTCTTTCTTCAAAAAATTTTATTTTTTCGCACGTGGGTGCGCTTGTTGATAAATTTCTTTCATTCGTTCATTTGTTAAGTGTGTATAAATTTGAGTTGTACTTATATCGCTATGTCCTAATAATTCTTGCACAATTCTCAAATCAGCCCCTGCTTCTAAAATATGCGTTGCAAAGGAATGACGCAATGTATGGGGACTTACTTCTTTATGAACGCCTGCTTCTTGTACAATTTTCTTTAAATTCTTCCAAAAACCTTGTCTAGTAAATCCATTTCCACGATGATTTAAAAACAAATATTCCACTGGATTCGATTCTTGCTCTAACACCACTCTTGCATAAGTTAAATAATGCTGAACCCAATTAGTGGCTGCTTGTCCAATAGGAATAATTCTTTGTTTATTTCCTTTACCAATCGTTTGAAGAAATCCCAATTCTAAATGCAAGTCACTTAGTTTTAAAGTAATTAACTCACTGACACGCATTCCTGTTGCATAAAGGAGTTCTAACATTGCTTTATCTCTTAATCCTAATACCGTTGAAGTATCACAGGAATTTAATACTTGTGTCACTTCATCAACCGTTAATGCTTTTGGTAACGTCTTACTCTTTTTAGGAATTTTCAGTGGTTGTACTGGATTTATTTCAACCAATTGTTCCTGCTGTAAAAATTTAAAGAATTTCTTTAAGCAACTAATCATTCTACTAGTAGAACTTGTCGCATAACCATCCTGTTTTAAGTTTTGTAAAAATAATACAATTAGAGAATAATCGACTTCTTTCCAATCTCGAATCTGATGTTCTTTCAAAAATTGGTAAAATTTCATTAAATCTCTTTGATAACTCATCACTGTATTTTGAGATAATCCTTGAATCGCTAATGAATCCACAAAGTAATCCAAATTACGTTGCATGAGTTTCACCTTCTCTACATTTTTGACAAATGCCATGGAAAGTTAAACGATGATCTTCCACTTTGAAATGAAATCGTTCTTCAACTACTTTTTCCACTTCACCTAATAAATTTTCATGAATTTCTTCAATATTCCCACATTTATTACATAGTAAGTGATGGTGGAAACGATTCGAACCATCTCGTTTCAAATCATAACGAGCTAATCCATCATCGAACACAACCCGATAAGTAATATTTAAATCTGTTAATATTTCTAAAGTTCGATAGACTGTTGCTAATCCAATATCAGGATACTTCCGTTTAACGAGCATATATATAGCTTCAGCACTCAGATGGTCATCTTCTTTTTCTAATAAAATTGCAACTGTTGCTTGTCTTTGAGGAGTTAACTTAAATCCCTCTTCCTGCAATTTCTTTTTGATGCCTTCCATTGTTAACACAGTCCTATCCCTCCATTTCAATCCTTATTTTTCTTCTACTAATTGAATAAATCCTTCTGATTGTGTAATCTTTTTCGCTTTTAATAAGGAACCAATTGCACGTTTGAATTGTCCCTTACTAATTCCAAAAATTTCTTTTATAATCGTTGGATCTGTTTTATCCCAATACGGTAATGTATGCGTTGGACGATTTCTTAACATTGTTAAAATCATTTCTGCATCATCTCCAATTGCTTCAAACGCTCTTGGTCTCATGGATACATTTAACACACCATCTGGACGAACACCAATCACTCGTACATTAACTAATTCACCAAGTGTTGGTTCATATAATCGTTCACTTGGATGTAAGAAGCATCGATAGCCTTCTTCTGTCATTAAGAATGTTCCGACTAATTTAACATTTGTTACAGTAGCAGATACATCTTTATTTTTCAATGTATGATTTGCTCTAATGGATTTAGCTTTTAACTCTGTTCCATCTCCCATTGTTGCCCAAGTACGATTTTTCTTATCTTTAATTAAAGTTACATATAATCGATTATTTTTCTTCGGCCATAATTCTTTTAAGTTTGGTAATTCATCTAATGAAACAACCATATCTTTATCCGGTAATCCAATCGATACGAATACGCCTAAATCTTTTCTCACTTGAGTAACCGTTGCCCATCCATAAGTTTCATTAGTTACTTCTGGAATATCAAGGGTCATGATTTTCTTACGATCACTATTTTCATATACAAAGCCCTTCACGACATCTCCGATGGCTAATGTTACATCGGGATTTTTTGAAACACGATACGTTTCACCTTGTTTTTGAACAAAGTACGCTTTATCATTTTCATCCGTCACAATAGCTTGAATAATAGTAGATAAATCACTTGTCATCGCTTTCCCTCCTTTACTTATTTAGCATTCCTATTCTAACACAGAAATCATAAAAGCCAAAATAAAAAAAGATTGAGACCGAAGTCTCAATCTTTTTTTAAACATCTCTTACTTAGAATGAAGTCAGCAGAATAGACTTCCAAATAGTAGTATGGGTAATATAAGCCGAAAATTCGGCTTATATTACAGGCAAATTCGAGACCAAAGGCTCGAATTTTAGCCATGAGATTCGCTTTAGCGAAGCTGCTGGCGTCCTAATACTACTGTTCCCCTTGGAAGTCTAAAATATTACATCTCTTTTTCGTAAGCTTTCAAATCTTTTAAGAAACTTGCCACAATTAGAACAATAATTAATCCAATTGGGAATGCTGCAATAATCGCAACAGATTGTAAATTATACATTGAATTTTCTGAGAAAATTAATGCAATCGGTAAAATAATAAACACTACTGCCCAGAACATACGAACACGCTTATCAGAATCATGTGTATCTTCTAATGTCTTATAAGAATAAGCAGAAATCACTAAAGTCAATGCATCAAATGTTGTCGCATAAAAAGCAACCATTGTAACTGCTAATAAAATTAACCCTAATTGACTTAAAGGCATTGTATCAAAAATTTTCAAAATAATACCTGCATAATCTGGAGTATCCGTCACTAATCCACTAGAAATATCTAACCCATGTTTTAATTGTTGTGCTAAACCATAATTTCCTAAAATAATAAATGAAGTAAATGTTCCAGCAATTCCCCAAGAATAAGCCCCTAAAATAGTCTGCTTAATGGTACGACCTTTACTAATACTACCAATGAAGAAAGGAGTTGCGACACACCAAACCATCCAATAAGCCCAATAATAAATTGTCCATTTTTGAGGGAATGATGTTTCACGCAATGGATCTAACCAAGTTGATAATCCAATAAAGTTTTGCGCTAAATTCCCAATAGAGCTAAACCCAGTTTCTAAAATATATACTGTTTCTCCACCAGCAAATAAGAAATAAGCTAATAGAGCAAAGAATAAATATGAACAGTAAGTTGCTAATTTAGAGACAGCTTCCATTCCTAATAACACTGTTGAAGTGTAAACTAAAGCAATTAATAATAAAATAACAATTGTTGCACCAGTTGAGTTTTCAAATCCAAAAACATGTCCCATTGCTGCTGATAATAAAGGAGTTGCTAATGAGAACGTAGTTGCAGTTCCAGCAATTAAGGCAAAAATTGCAATTAAATCAATGACTTTCCCCATCCATCCATCTACTTTATCTTTTAAAATAGGACGACAAGCTTCAGAGAACTTTTGTTTTTCAACTTTACGTACATGTAACATAAAACCAAATGCCACAGCTAACATAATATAAAATCCCCAAGCAATTGGTCCCCAGTGGAATAATGGAAACGTAGGAGCCCATCTTTGAATACCACCTAATTGAGCCACATAATCTTCATTTGCATATAGTGCCCACTCACATAAAGAATAGAACAAAATATCTGCCGCCATTGTAGAAGTAAAAATCATCACTCCCCATTGGAAAGATGTATATTCAGGCTTTTCTCCTTTTCCTAAAACAATAGAACCATATTTTGAAAAGGCTACATACATACTACAACTAAAAATTCCCACACCTAAAAGCGCATAATAAATACTAAATTGATCTCCTAGCCAAGTACGAATCCCGCCTAGAATTAATGATGATTGTTCTGGAATGACTAAAAATAGTACTCCTAGTAACAAAACTCCTAACAAAGGTACTATAGTAGATACCCAGTCAATTTCTTGATGTAATCTTTTTTGCATGTTAAACTTCCTCACCTTCATCCAAGATACTTTGATAACTTGGATCTAATTCTAATAATTCTTCTAAATTATCGATTTCCACAATATCTGTTTTTTCCATTGGATAAATTCCTAATTCATATTCATCTGGATAACAAAACATCGCTACATCATCCCAATAAATTTGACGATTTTGTTTTACATCAAATTCTTGTTCTAAATGACGTGATAAACGCTGTCCATCTTCTTTATTCCAACGAGAAATACTATATAATTGCCAGCCTTTTTCTCCACCAGTGCGTGAACAATGAATGACCTTTTCCTGATTATCGACGGTCATCAACCATTCATCGGTATGCCCTTCAGTCCAAACACAGTTATATCCTGAATGAGTAAAGTCAGCATGAAGAATTTCCGGATTATAAATTAATTGGTCGCTATCTAAAATAATCACATCTTCTAAATGTTCTCTTGCTACATATAGAGAAGAAATATTATTACACGTATCATAATACGGATTTTCAATAATTTTTAATCCTGGATATTCTTGTTCTAATGCATAAAATTGTTCTTTTAAATATCCAACTACTACATAAATTTCCGTAATTCCATTCTTATGTAGTGCTTGAATAACCGTATCAATCATTCGAACTCCATTTACTTTTACAAGCGGTTTTGGAGTATGATTTGTAATAGGTCTCATTCTTGTTCCTTGACCTGCAGCCATTAAAATGGCTCGTTTAATTGTATTTGTCATAATTCTCCTCTTTTCATAGTTTCTCTAATGCAGTTAAAACTAATTTAGAATATTCTTTTGCATAGCGATACTGACATAATGAATATTCCCCAAAATCAATTCCTAAACTTCTCTTATATTCGCACCAATTACTCCATAATAATCCCGCACTTGCGATATACGCATAAATTTTAGTGCGAATCACTGGAGAAACTTCTCCTTTAAAATATAAATCAATTAAATGATCTACTTGCTCTTTTGAATATAAGGAATAAATGCTAAACATCGCAATATCAACATGAGGATCTTGCATTCCTGCATATTCCCAGTCAATAATTCGAATACCATCTTTTGTAAATAAGAAATTATCTGGAACAGCATCAATATGAACAAGAGTTTCATTCTTCTCTAATGTATCAATCCATTTTTTCAATTCAAAAATAGCTGTTTTTGTTTTTTCATAATCTTTAAAATAAGATTTTTCACCATTCCATAAACTTTCATAAAAATCAATTTGCCCAAAAATATCAAAACGATGTTCTACTTTTAAATTTAATTCATGGAATTCTCGAAGTTTCGTCATACAAGCTTCTACTTCATTCCAATTTTCTGCATCACAGTTCGTAGCATCTTCTAAATAAGCAGTAATTTTATACCCATTCTCTGGATTCATATATAAAACATCATCACAAATTTGTCGATTTTCTAATGCTTGATAAACGTCTGCTTCTTCTTTGCGATTAATTAAATGATCTGTTCCCTCACCAGGAATTCGCATAATATATTTTTTATTTTGACACTCGAATAAGAACGAGCGATTCGTCATCCCTTTTTTCAAAACGGTAATATTTTTAATTTCATCAACTTCAACATTAAAACAATCTTGAATAATTGAAATCGCATCTGTTTGTAAGTTAGCTGAATTCCCATCTATTTCTCGCAGTTGTTCATACGTATTAATCTCAATCAATTTTTTTGCATTTACCACTTTAGAAGGAATGATCCATTTATTTTTATCTTGTAAAGTACATTCCCAAAACTCATGATCATAAGAAGATTTCTTTGAAAAGTCTTGTAATTTTTTTTGAACAGTTTTTGCTTCTTGTCCCATTACATAACAAAGACCAATCATTTGATTGCCATCTTCTTCTTCATCCACCACGACTAATTCTCTTTTGCGATTCACACGAACGGTACTTTCAACAGACATTTCGTTGCTAACCATATACCACGAATATGGTTCAAAATCACTAAACGGATTTTCTTCTGCCCAAATGTCGCATGGAATAATATACGTTTTGTCTAATGATGATTTTACTTTACTTAATGAATGTAAATTATTTTTTACTTGGTATTCAGAATTAACCACTAATTGAACATTATATTCATCGATTAAATATTCATATCTTTCTTTCATAAATCCAACTACTACTTGAATATCTGTAATATCTGCTTCATGAAGATGACGAATCATTCTTTCGATTAAGACTTCTCCTCTAACTTCCATTAAGCCTTTTGGAATTTCCGTATTAATTGGAACCATTCGCATCCCAAATCCCGCTGCTAAAATAATCGCACGCTGTGGCTGATTTTCTTTAATAAATGCTTTAGCCTTTTCACTTAATTCTCCAGTAGGAGATAACCATTTTTCTTCCTGTAATTCTTTTACTACACGATTAACAAATCCTAATGAGTATCCTGATTGATTTGCAATTTCTCGTTGATTCACGTTAGGATTCTTTCGAATTGCGTTCAGAATATCTAATTCTTGAACGTTCATGTAATCACCACTTTCTTTTTTTGTGAACTAAGGATAGTTTACACCCATCTAATTTAAATAGCAACTTTTAAATAGTTAAGAAATTTTAAAATAAAAAAAGTGGATGACAACATAAAAGTTATCAATCCACTTAATTTAATCAGCTTCATCCCCACTACCCATTTGAAGAATTCGGCTAACAAAATGATGATTATTCTATTTAATACTGTATTACTAATACCCAACACAATAATAGTATAGTTTTAAATTAGACTAAACTGATGACTATCGTATAGACAGAATTTTTAACTTCTTCCAAATCTTTTGGAAATTCAAACCATCGGATTCAACTTCCATTACTTCATCAATTGAGTTGAAGTGTAATTCATTTTTAGTCGTGTAATTAATTAATACATATTCATCATTAACGGATGAAAAACAATAACGATTTCCATTAAATTCAAAATCAATACTATGACCTTTTTCAATAATTTCTATCAATAAATTCAATGATTTTAACTGACGATTCATCGCATACATAGCTATCACCCATACCAAATTAATTGTGAATGAAGAATGATTTACCCTTCAATCTCCTGTTATTTCTTGATCAAACTATTTCTTTCTAAATCCCCATTTTGTATTAAATAATCATCATCACGGTGCTAAAGGGATTCGAACCCCCGACCTAACGTTTAGGAAACGTTTGCTCTATCCTACTGAGCTATAGCACCCCACGAGTGTATTTTGTCACAAAACACACTCAATGTCTAGCCTTAATTTTATTTTTTCAGATTTTAATCAGAAATTTTCCGTTCACTGCTTTTCTTTTTTCTTTTTTTCATTCTACGATTTTTTGCTCGACGTTCTCCCCATAAAACTAATAAAAATAAAATAGAACCACCTAATATTACTGCAAAAGCAAATGCATTTTGAATAATATACACTTGAAGCGTTTGTTGTCTTTTCTCAGGTTCTTTTGGCAAATCAGCAAAACCACTTTCTGCGACTACCTCTACACTCGGATTTTTTTGGTTTTCTTTTAAGAAATCTCCTTTTAACGTTACACTCACCTTTTTATTAGCAACTTGCCATTCAGGAGTTTTCCCTTTTTCCATAATCATCTCAAGAGATTGATTCGTTGTTATTTTATGACCATCAAAATCATGCTCACCAGCTGGTAAAATTGTTTGATATGAAAAATGTTCTAATACATAGTTTAAAATCGCATTTCCAAATGTATGTCGAATAAATTCTCCATCTTGATTCGACCAATCTCCTACACCAAGAACGACTTCTACTAGTTTCATCTTATCTTTTTCATAAGTTGCAACGTAGTTAAAAGCTCCATAGCCACTCGAGCCAGTTTTCAATCCATTGACACCTTCGATTCCATATTTAGCACCTGGAATTGAATAATTATACGTATCGAATTTTTCTTCATAAGGTGTGCCTTCCATTGTTTTCACAACAGGTGAATTAGTATATTGTAAGACTTGCGGATATCGATTCATTAAATCCATTGCTAAAATCGCTAAATCTCGAGCTGTTGTTTGATTCGGTTTAGATGCATCATACCCTTCTGGTTGATAATACCCTTGGAACAATTCAGCTACCGCTCCAGAAGCATTATTAAAATGTGTATGATTCATTCCTAATTCTTTTGCTTTAGCATTCATTTTTTCAATAAATTTTGCAGAATCAGTTGTAATTGCATTTACTAACATGAGTGTTGCTACATTTGAGGAGGGAACAAGTGTCATTTTCAACAATTCTTCAATCGCATACTCAACACCTTCCACAATTTTATTATTACTAATTGCATAAATATTTGAAATTGCTTGGTCTTCTTTTGTAGCTGTAATTTTTTGTTGAATTGATAATTCCCCTTTAGCAATAGCTTCCATCACTAAGTAAACGGTCATCACTTTACTAATACTGGCTGGATCACGCACTTCATCAATATGATCTTGCCACAAAATTCTTCCTGTGTATGCATCTACGACAATAGAAGCTTTCGGAATGTCAGCTGGATTAACGTCATAACCTTCATTTTTTGTTAATTCAACAACATCTACTGTTTCTGCCCCAATTGTGTTCATGGAACACCCTATAAATAGTAACGAAACAGTCACAAAAACTTTCACTAATTTTCTCAATTCTTCTCCACCCTTGTTCGTGTAATCTCAAAATGATTATAGCATATCTAACAACACAAAAAAACTGCAAGAGAAAAGTCTTCTCTTACAGTTCGCAAATGATTTCTTATACAGATTCAATTTTTGTAATTCTTACTTTCATATCTCCGCCAGGAGTTTGGATAACAACTTCGTCATTTAATTTCTTACCAAGAATTCCTTTTGCAATTGGAGAATCATTTGAAATTTTTCCTTCGATAGGATTTGCTTCTGCACTTCCTACGATTGTATAAGATTCTTCTTCACCATTTGGTAATTCAATAAAAGTAATTTTACGTCCTAATGAAACGACATCTTTTTCGACATTATTATCATCGATAATTTCAGCAAAACGAATCATTTTTTCAAGAGTTGTAATTCTTCCTTCAACAAAGGCTTGTTCATCTTTAGCTGATTCGTACTCTGAATTTTCAGATAAGTCACCATAACTACGAGCAATTTTAATACGCTCAACGATTTCTTTACGTTTAACTACTTTTAGTTCTTCCAATTCAGCTTCTAATTTTGCTTTACCTTCAAGCGTCATTGGATATAATTTCTCAGTCATTTGGCTTCTCCCTCTTTTCCATTTTACTGCTTTGACAGTGGTAAAAACATACCATTTTATGAAGAAGAATGCAAGCATTATTTATAAATTTCTAAGAATTTTATGCTAAATCACTTAAAATAGAAGCAATTTTTGTTGTCATTAAGTCGATTGCTACTGCATTTGAGCCACCTTCAGGGATAATAATATCCGCAAATTTCTTCGTTGGTTCAATAAATTGATGATACATTGGTTTTACAACTGTAATATATTGATGAATAATCGAATCAAGTGTTCTACCACGTTCAACCATATCACGTTTAATACGTCGAATAATACGAATATCATCATCCGTATCAACATACACTTTAATATCCATTAAATTTCGTAAACGTTCATCTTCCAAAATTAAAATTCCTTCAATTAGAATGACATCTTTTGGTTCTTGATGAATGGTACGATCACTTCTCGTATGATTTTCATAATCATAAACTGGCTCATCAATCGATTCGAAATTAATTAATTTATTCATATGTTCAATTAATAAATCCGTATCAAATGCAAATGGATGGTCATAGTTCGTTTTTAAACGTTCTTCAAACGGCATATCACTTTGGTCTTTATAATAGAAATCTTGGTCAATTTTTACAATACTTAATTCTGGAAAATGATCCAAAATCTTTCTACTAACGGTAGTTTTACCACTACCTGAACCACCAGTCACTCCAATCACAATCGGCTTCTTTTTCATAAATTACTCCTTATCAACGTATTTAGCTTTTAACGCTAAGTGTTCTTCATATGTTTTTGCAAAATAAACTTCTTTTGTTTGAATATCTGCTACGAAGTACTCATAATCGGTTTGAGCTGGATCAATAGCAGCTAAAATTGCTTCTTCACTTGGACTATTAAACGGCCCAGGACCCATTCCTCTATTTCTATATAAATTATATGGAGAATTTACTTCTAAATCTTTTAATGTTACGACTTCTTTATGTTCACCTAGAGCATAAAGAACAGAAATATCTGTTTGTAACATCATATTCTTTTGCAGGCGATTATAGAAAACACTGGCAATCTTTTGACGGTCTTCTAATTTATATCCTTCTTTTTCTAGTAAAGAAGCCATCGTTAAAATTTCATGGACATTATAGTCTCCTTGAGAAATTTTTGCATAATATTTTGATAAGACATTATCTGTTTTAGCAACCATTTCTTCTATAATCATTTGTAATGTTTTATTTTCATCTGCATCATAAGTTGCAGGGAATAAATATCCTTCTAGGAAATAACGAACATTTTTTGCTTTTTGAGCATCTTTAAATAATCGTGGAAATTTTTGCACTAATTGATCAATGAAAGCTTGTTCTTGTACTTTATTCATAAAATCATCTTTCGAATATTTCGTAGATTTTTCCACTTCTTCAGCAATTCCTGTTAAAGTTTCCCCTTCACGTACAACAACTTTTGCAACATTGGCAGATTTATCTTTCCCACCATCTGCTAATTGTCCTAAAATTTGGTCCAAATCCATCGATGGAGATAATTGATAAAATCCTGCTTTAAATCCAGCTACATTTTTGAATTTAATATAGAAATTAAAAATTTTCGCATTTCGAATGAGCTTATTATCTTCTAATATTTTAGCGATTTGTTTCACAGAAGATCCTGTTGGAATTTCCACTTCTACTGTTTGGGTTTGTTTTACATCTACTGGTTTCAATGATTTAGAAACATAATAATAACCATATGCTCCACCACAAAGGATTACTACTGTAAATATCAACGCAAAAAATCTGACAATATTTCGTGTTATTTTAGATTCTTTCTTTCGGATAGCTCTTAGTTCATCATTTTCATAGATGAATTCTGTTCTAAAACGTTCTTTTTTTGACATATTCCGCCTCCTTTTAACTTCGTTGTCATTATACATGAATTCCTATAACATTTGAAGACTAGGAGTTATACAATTATATTACAATTTCTAACAACGAAACAAAATAGACTTGACGCTGTAGCACTATTAACAATGAGATTTGCTTGCAAAGCTGCTGGCGTCCTTGCTACTTCAGGAAAATCCCATCATTTAAACGCCCTCTCATAAACACACGTCCAGCGAAATGGACTTGACGACGTAGCGTTAGCAATGAGACAGCAAAGCTGGCTGCTTGCATCCTTCGCTACCCAAGGCAAGTCCCATCATTCAAACACCCATCATATACACACGTCAAACAAAATTGACTTGACGCTGTAGCATACGTAAATAAAGCCAACATGGCTTTATTTACTGGAAAAATCGAGACCGAGGCTCGATTTTTAGCCATGAGATTCGCTTGCGAAGCTGCTGGCATCCACTGCTACTTCAGGAAAGTCAGATTTTGTATATTAAAAGGAAAGAAGACACCAAATAGCATTCTATCAGGCGTCTTCTCACATCATTATTCTTCTTCTTCATCTAAGAAAGTATTTAAAACTTCCTCAATCATATCCCATTCTTCTTCAGTTTCAATAGGAAGTAAGTCTCCTTCAGTACCATCTTCAGCTTCCACATAAGAAAATGCTTGAAGTTCAACTTCTTCACCCTCAGGAATTCCTGCTGGGTAAACTAAAACATATGATTTACCAAAATCTTCTGAATCGAAAGTAAATAAAACCTCGTGTAAGACTTCATTTCCCTCTTCATCAATAATTGTAATATGTTCATGTCCATCATGTTCATGTGTATGTTCTGTCATTACGTTTCCTCTTTTCTATTTAATATTTAAATCTAAATAATTTTGTAAAATGATGACGGCTGCTAACTTATCAATGACTTCTTTTCTCTTTTTACGAGAAACATTTGCCTCCTCAACAAGCATTCTTTCTGCTTGCATCGTTGTTAACCGTTCATCGTGAAAAACGATTGGAATTTCTAATCGCTTTTCTAAACTTCTACCATATTTTTGTGAAGCTTCTGCTCTTGGTCCAGCTGTATTGTTCATGTTTTTCGGCATACCGATAACAATCTTTTCAACTTCGTATTCTTTAACCAATTCCACCACACGGTTAAAGCCAAATTCACTTGCAGCTTCATTAATCGCAATCGTTTCAACACCTTGAGCAGTCCAACCTAATGGGTCACTAATCGCAACTCCAACTGTTTTACTGCCGACATCTAATCCCATTACTCTCATTAACAATCTCTACCTGTCGAACGAATATAATGGCGGATTAATTCTTCGATAATTTCATCACGCTCGTGACGTCTTACTAGATTTCTAGCATCACGATGTCGAGGAATATAAGCTGGATCGCCAGATAATAAGTACCCAACAATTTGATTCACTGCACTATAACCTTTTTCGTTTAATGCATCATAAACAATTGTTAGTGTCTCTTGTACTGTTTTTTCATCTTTATCATGAAAGTTAAATAGAACTGTTTCATCCATTGAACTCATATTAACACCTCATTTCTTTGTATCTTCATTCTACTAGATTTTTCATAAAACTACAATCAATTCGATAGAGATTAAACTTTCCTTAAAAAAATGAAGTAGAATGGATTACATCCTACTCCATTTCGATTTAGTGATTAAGCTTGAGTTAAGAATTCTTCTACCGCTTTTAACGCAGCTGGAATACCTGCTGGATTTTTACCACCTGCTTGAGCCATATCTGGACGGCCACCACCGCCACCTTGGATATGTGAGGCAATTGCTTTGATAATATCTCCTGCTTTAATTCCTTTTTCATTCGCATCTTTAGAAACTGCAGCTAATAAATTCGCTTTTTCACCTTCATTTGTAGCAACTACAAATACATCACTTGCTGCTTTTTGTCTCCAAGTATCCGCTAATTGACGTAATTCATTCATATCTTTGTTTGGTAAGTGAACAGTAATAAATGAGTAATTTCCTGCTGTAGAAACAGATTCGAATAAGTCTGCTACTTCAGATTTCATTAATTTAGCTTTTAAAGATGAAATTTCATGTTGAGCTTCTTTTAACTCTTGTTGTAAGTGTGAAACTCGTTCTGGAGTGCTATCTAATTGAACAGCTTTAACATCACTTGCAATTTGTTTTAATAACAATTCATGTTTTGCTAATAACTCAAATGCTTCTTGACTAGTTACAGCTTCAATACGACGAACTCCTGCACCAATACCAGATTCAGAAATAATTTTGAATAGACCGATTTCTTGAGTGTTTGAAACGTGAACCCCACCACATAATTCAATAGACCAGTTTGCAATGTTTACCATACGAACTTTATTACCATATTTTTCACCGAATAAAGCCATTGCACCTAATTTTTTCGCTTCTTCTAATGTAGTTTCAATAGTCACTACGTCTAAAGCTGCCCAAATTTTTTCATTTACGATACGTTCCATTTCAGCTAATTCTTCAGCTGTTACTTGTCCAAAGTGGCTAAAGTCAAAACGTAAGTATCCTGGAGCTACTAATGAACCTGCTTGGTTTGCATGTGTTCCTAATACTTCTTTTAATGCTTGGTGTAATAAGTGAGTTGCAGTATGGTTTTTAATTAATTTAGCACGTTCTTGTTGATCTACTTCTAATACATAAGTTGAGTTTAATTGCATTGGAGCAACGACATCAATTGTATGTAATGGTTGACCATTTGGAGCTTTCTTCACTTGAACGACTGTTGCAACCATTTGACCTGATTCATCTTTAATGACACCATGGTCAGATAATTGTCCACCCATTTCTGCATAGAATGGCGTTTGATCAAAGACAACTTGTACTCTTGTATCTTCTGAAGCTGATTCTACTAATTCATCTTCAAATACAATAGCTTTTAATACTCCATTATCTGTAGTACGATCATATCCAACAAATGAGCTTTCTACAGTAATATCACGTAAAACAGCTGATTGAACATTCATAGAAGTTTCAGTATTACGAGCTGCACGAGCACGTTCTTTTTGTGCTTTCATTTCAGCTTGGAATCCTTCTTCATCCACTTCATACCCATTATCACTAGCATATTCTAATGTTAATTCATAAGGGAATCCATAAGTATCATATAGTTTAAAGGCATTTTCACCTGATAAAACTGTTTGATTTTGCTCTTTCATTTCAGCAAATACTGTTTCTAAAATTGCAAGTCCATCATGAATGGTTTCTTGGAAACGATTTTCTTCATTTGCAATTACTTTTTGAATGAACTCCATATTTTCAGTTACTTCTGGATAGTAACTATGCATAATGCTTGCAACAGTTGGAACTAATTTTGTTAAGAATGAACCTTGAATTCCTAAACGTTGACCATGCATTACTGAACGACGAATTAAACGACGGATAATATATCCACGTCCTTCATTTGAAGGTAACGCACCATCACCAATCGCAAAACTTACTGCACGAATATGGTCAGCGATAACTTTAAATGAAACATCTAAATCTTTTGAAGCATTATATTTTTTACCAGCACTTAATTGTTCTAATTGTTGAATAATTGGCATGAATAAATCTGTTTCAAAGTTTGTTGGAGTATCTTGAATAACAGAAACTACACGCTCTAATCCCATCCCCGTATCGACGTTTTTATGTGGTAATGGAGGATATGTTCCATCTGGCATATGGTTAAATTGAGAGAATACTAAGTTCCAAATTTCTAAGTAACGTTCGTTTTCTCCTCCTGGGTAGTTTTCAGGATCATCTTCAGCTAATGTTTGATATTTTTCACCACGGTCATAGAAAATCTCAGTATCTGGTCCACATGGTCCAGCACCGATATCCCAGAAGTTATCTTCTACTGGAATAATATGGTCTTCTGGTAATCCCACTTTTTCCATCCATAAGTATTTTGTTTCAGGATCTTTTGGATAATACGTTACATATAAACGATTTGGGTCTAATGCTAACCATTTTTCACTAGTTAAAAATTCCCAAGCCCATGGAATTACTTCTTCTTTGAAGTAATCTCCAATTGAGAAGTTCCCCATCATTTCAAATAATGTATGGTGTCTTGCAGTATGACCTACATTTTCAATATCATTTGTACGAATACTCTTTTGAGCATTTGTAATTCTTGGAACTTCAGGTGTTTCTGTTCCATCAAAATATTTTTTTAACGTAGCTACCCCAGAGTTAATCCATAATAATGTTGGATCGTTTACAGGAATTAAACTTGCACTTGGATGCACCTTATGTCCTTTCTCTTGGAAGAAATCAAGATACATTTGACGAATTTCGCTACTAGATAATTTTTTCATCTTTACCATCCTTTTCGTTTATTATAAAAAAATAAAAACTGCCCCATTGTTACAAGGGCGTCTACCACGCGGTACCACCTTGCTTACAATGAAACAGCATTTCATCCTCATTCATTCCGATAACGCGGGAAGCGTCTGTATTTCTACAAAAATCCAATCAGGAGCATAAATTTTGTGGCCATTTTCACCGGCTAGACCTCTCTACGATTAAAATTCTTTTATCTGACTGACAATACTCATTTAGTATAAGAAAATCTCTCACATTTGTCAAATTATTCGGTAGGATATCTATTTCCTATACTAACCAAGAAAAGTTGCTTTTGTTTTGTGATTTTAAAATTTTAACGGTACAGAAGCAACACATCAGAAATCTTTTTTTGGTGCGCTATCAAATTTTTCTTTCAACAATTGCTTCTGTTAATGTTTGAGAAAAATTTAAACCTAATTCTCTACCTAACTTATCAGCCCATCTCGGTATCGTTAAAGTCTTTTTTACTGGTTCTTGATTTCCTAAATAGTGATTTACATTTACTCCTACCATAGAAATAAACGATTTTTTTGAATCAAATTTTAATTCAATATCTTTATCATTCTTAAAAGGATTGTGTTCCACTAAAGATAAAGAATTTATATCTGATGGTTTAGGTAAATCTATATCATTTTCGATACAATCAGCAGCATTCATGCCTAGCCATTCACTTGCCATTTCCAATGCATCACTAATATCTTTTCCTTGAGTACCAGACATATTTGAAAAATCTGGAAAATGTACAAAGTAAGGTGAATTTGTATCATCTGAATCATCATAATAAAATAACGCTGGATAAGTCACTAACATTTTCATACCTCCAATTAGAAAAGCAGAGGCTGAGTATTATAACCCAGCTTGCTTTCTTATCCCTTTTTCAGTGAATTTATTTAACTCACCATGGGGAATTATGATAGGTCTTTCTCCTTGTTTCTCCATTTTTACATGGGAACCTGTACCACCCTTTGTTTTTGACCAACCATGAGTGATAAGAAGTTTGACCATCTCATTTTGTGTCATCGGCATAGCGCTCTACCTCCTGACACAAATATTATAGCACGTGTTACACGTGCTAATCAAGAATAATTACCTTCTCTCTCATGTTACTATAACAGGAAGTCTACATCTCAAACTCACCCTCATCTCCTCACGTAAAACGGAGAAAGACTTCCCATAGTAGCATGTATAATAGTAGCCGAAACTCGGCTACTATTATTAGGAAATTTCGAGACCAAGGCTCGAAATTTAGCAATGAAACCCAAAGGGTTTGCTTGCGTCCTTTGCTACTATTTTGGAAGTCTTTCGTAGTTTCCAATAAAAATTCTATCCTACTTCAATTCCGGGATATATTCCTCATCTCCATAATTGAAAAACAATTCAGTAGGTCCCTTTTGTTCAAAAATGTCTAACATTTGATCCAAATGCCATAATGGTTCTCGCTTCTTCAAATCTTCTAAAGAAATCCAAAACATATCTCCCTCAGAAGAAGAACGAAGTTCACCAGTATAATGACTTGTTTTGTATAAAAACACAATATAACGTGTTCCATCTGGTCGAATCCAATCTTTAATTCCACAAAACTCTAGCTGACTAATCGTTAGACCTGTTTCTTCTTTAATTTCTCGAATCGTCGAATCTACAATGGATTCCATTGGTTCAACATGACCTCCTGGGAAAATTAATCCTTGTGCATAACTCAAATTTTTCTCTTGCACTAAAACATTTCCCTCTTGGTCATAAATCATACACATATTTGTCAATTCAGTATGAACAGTACGACTCATTTTCTCACTCTCTTTCTCTTTTATTAGGAATGATATTGGGAAGTCTACATCTCAAACGTACTCTCATCTCCATACGCAAAACGTAGAAAGACTTCCCATAGTAGTTATGAGACCGCAGGGCTGCTGCCGTCCTTTGCTACTATATTTGGAAGTCTTTCGTAGTCTCCCTCTTTAAAAGTATTGAAGAAATTCTCCATATCCTTCTTTTTCTAAATCTACCTTTGGAATAAATCTTAATGCAGCAGAATTAATACAATAACGTAATCCACCTAACTCTTCAGGTCCATCTGGGAATACATGCCCTAAATGAGAATCCGCTTTTTGACTACGAACTTCTGTACGAACACGATTTAATTTATGGTCTTCTTTTTCTGTTAATGTTGTATTTTGAATCGGTCTTGAAAATGATGGCCATCCGCAACCTGCATCAAATTTATCTTTTGAACTAAATAATGGTTCACCACTCACTACATCTACATAAATTCCTTCTTCAAAAAATTCATCATATTCTCCTGAAAAAGGACGTTCTGTCGCTTCATTTTGCGTCACTTCATATTGAATTTCTGTTAATCGTTGTTTTAATGCTTCTTTTGAAAATTCTGACATTTTTCTTCCTCCTAATCTTCAAACTTCCACTTTGATTGATGTGGATCTTGAATTCGTTTAAATAATTTTTCCAAATCTTTATTGCTTAAATGAACTAATACTGGTCTACCATGAGGGCAATTATACGGATTTTTACATTTTGCTAAGTCCACTAATAATTGTTCCGCTTCAAGCGTTGTTAAACGATGATTCGCCTTTATCGAACCTTTACAGCTCATCATAATGGCAGTTGCCTTACGCAGTTGAGCAACCGTTACTTTTTGATTTGAGAGAATTAAATCAATAATCTCTTCGATAATTTCTCTTTCTTCCCCCTGTTTCATCCAACTAGGATGGGATTGAATTTGAAAAGTATGCGTACCAAATGGTTCGATTTCTATTCCAAATTCACGAATCATTTCTAACGACTCTTGTAATTTGAGCGCTTCTTTTTTCGAAAATTCCATGACAATCGGAATCATTAATGATTGACTCACTGGCGCTACTTCTCCAATAGAAACTTTAAAAATTTCATATTTAATCCGTTCTTGAGCAGCATGTTGATCAATCATGTATAACCCTTTTTCATTTTGCGCAAATAAATACGTCCCATGCATTTGTCCAAAATAATGTAATTCTGGAAAATCAGTTTCAAAATTTTCTTCATCCAATTCTTGAGATAATTTCCAATAATTCGCTTTTTCTTGGTGAAAATCTATTCGGCAATCTTCACAGACCTCTATGTTATGAGCCGTTATTTGAACTGGAATTTCCTCTGTTATTTCTTCAGAAATCTCTCTCTCAAATGGACTCTCTTCAGTTTCTAAAGGTAGGTCTTCATAACTTACCGCTTCACTCGTATACGAAGAAGTCTCATCCTCTTGTATCCACTCGTTAGGAATTTCAACTCGAATGGATGGCTGAACTGGTTTTAAGTCAAAATTTAACGTTTCTTGTTCCACTACCGGTCGGGCAGTTGTCAATTCCGTTGATTTACGTTTAAATGGTAAATCTTCTAATGATTCAGGAATTCGTTGTACCCCTTGAATCGACTCATGGATTGCTTTTTGAATAAGGGCTGAGAGTTCCACTTCTTTACTAATACGCACTTCCTGCTTTGTTGGATGCACATTGACATCGACTAATTGGAAATCCATTTCAATATCAATCACTGTAATTGGAAAACGTCCCACCATTAAAGTAGAACCATATCCTGCCACAATTGCTTTAGAAATCGCAATATTACGAATCGAACGCCCATTGATAAAAATCGAAATATAATTTCGATTGGATCTTGTTAATTCTGGCAAAGAAGTATAGCCACTGACTTTGAAATCATCATCTTCCCCACTAAATACTAACATTTTACGAGCGTTAGTAGGACCTAAATTACCTGCAATAGCTTGACGCAAGTCACCATTTCCTGCTGTTCGAATTAATTCATTTCCTTCATTTCTTAAAATAATAGAAATTTCTGGATGACTGAGAGAAATTTTACTCACAACATCTGTAATATGAGCAATTTCCGTTTGAAGTGTGCGAACAAATTTCAAACGAGCAGGAGTATTATAAAATAAATCTGAAACTTCAATGGTTGTCCCTTTTAACGGAGGTACTTGAGTTTCTTCTACAATAGTTCCTGACTCAACTTTTAACTGAGTTCCCACGTCTTCTCCAGTAGAAGTCGTTACAGTCACCTTTGAAACTGCTGTAATACTTGCTAAAGCTTCTCCTCTGAATCCTAATGTTTTAATGCGAAATAATTGTTCAGGTGAATAAATTTTACTCGTCGTATGACGGCGAATCGATAAGACGGCATCTTCACGACTCATCCCTGAACCATTATCGGTAATTCGTATGAGTTTTAATCCTGCTTCTTCAATTTCAATGACAATTCTTGTACTGCCAGCATCTACCGCATTTTCCAATAATTCTTTGACAACAGATGACGGTCGTTCAATGACTTCTCCTGCTGCAATTTGATTGGTTAATAAAGCACTTAATTCTTTAATTTTCCCCATAGACTCACCCTTTCAGTCTTGTTTGCCATTGGTCGATGAATTGCAACGCTTGAAGTGGCGTTAAATTCATCACTCGAACAGATTTTATCTCCTCTAATACTTCTTGATCGAGATTACTTGTAAATAAATCCAATTGTTCTGATTCAACACGTGGAACTTCAACAGTAGCACTACTTTCTACAATTTCCACTTCAGCCTTTTCCACTGGAGCGTCTTCTTGAAGACTTACATTCGCTTGCGAATTAGTTTCTAAAATTGTTAAAATATTTTCCGCATGACTTAATAATGATGACGGTAATCCAGCTAATTTAGCAACATGAATTCCGTAACTCTTATCTGCTGGCCCTTCCATAATTTTATGAAGGAAGACCACTTCGCCATCTTTTTCAATCGCACCAACATGGACATTTTTTAAATCCTCATACGTATCACTTAAAGCTGTTAATTCATGATAATGAGTTGAAAAAAGGACTTTCGCAGTTAAATGTTCATGAATATATCCAATAATGGCATGCGCAAGAGCCATTCCGTCATACGTAGCTGTTCCTCTTCCGATTTCATCAAATAATAATAAACTTGTTGGATCAGCTTGTCGTAATGCTGTATTGGTTTCCATCATTTCTACCATGAAGGTACTTTGACCAGAAATTAAATCATCTGCTGCTCCAATTCGTGTAAAGATTTTTGTAAAAATTGGAATTTTTGCACTTGTCGCTGGAACAAAGCAACCAATTTGAGATAGAATCACACAAAGCGCCAACTGTCTCATATACGTTGATTTACCAGACATATTTGGTCCTGTAATTAATAAAATATGGTCTTCTGGCGTCATTTGAATCGAATTAGGAACATAGCTAGAACGTCCCATCACTTTTTCAACAACTGGGTGACGACCATCGATAATTTCTAACGAACGATCCATTAATGAAATCGTAGGTCTTGTTAATTGATACGCTTCACTGACGGTGCTAAACGACTGCAACACATCAATCGTTGCTACTGCTTTTGCTAATTCTTGTAATTGCTCCGTATAAGTTTTCACTTCTTCACGAACAGCCACAAATAATTCATATTCTAGTAAACTTGATTTCTCTTCAGCTTCTAAAATCAACGCTTCTTTTTCTTTTAATTCAGGTGTAATAAAACGTTCTGCATTACTTAATGTTTGTTTTCGTTCATAACGACTATCATCTAATTGAGAAAGATTCGCTTTTGTTACTTCAATATAATAACCAAACACTTTATTATAACTAATTTTTAAGGACTTAATTCCTGTAGCTTCTCGCTCTGTTTGTTGTAATTGAGCAATCCATTCTTTCCCATGTGCCATTGTTTCACGGTAAAGGTCTAGTTTTTCATGATAGCCTTTTTTAATAATATTTCCATCTGATAAAGATACCGGAGCATCTTCATCAATGGCTCTTTCAATGCATTCATATAATTCTGGAATCGCATGTAATTGTTGTTTTAACTTTTGCCACTTCGGATGATTCAAACTATCTGCAATCGCTCTAAAAACAGGAACTTTCGCTAATGTTTGTTTTAATTGTAATAAATCTCTCGCGTTAGCAGTTCCAAATGAAACTTTCCCAACTATTCGCTCTAAATCATATACACCTTTTAACGCTTCAATAAAATCTATCCGTTCAAAATAATGTTGCGTCAAACTTTCGACTAAATCATGTCGTTCTTCAATATCAGTTTGAAGAACTAATGGTTTTTCAATCCATTGCTTTAATAAACGAGCACCCATCGCTGTTTGAGTTTCATCTAAGAACCAATAAAGTGAACCTTGTTTTTGCTGCGTACGAATCGTACTCGTTAACTCTAAGTTTCTTTTCGCTTCATAGTTCATGAATAAGTAAAAATCTCGTTCGTAATACCTCGCCTTTTGAAGGTGAGTAAAACTTTTCTTTTGAGTTTTCGCTAAATAAGATAATAAGCCTTCCAGCACTTCATAAACATCTTCCTGTTCGATATCTTCTAGTAACGCATCAAAACTTCCTCTTTGAATATCTTCAGTTGCTAAGGTAGATGGTAAAATATCAAAATACAAGCACATTTCTTCTAATGCTTCTGAAGAAAAATCTCCAACTTTCACTAATTCTCTCGTTTTTAAACTCGAACATTCACTACGAACTTCTTCCATTGATTGGACACAAGTCCCTTTTAATTCGCCTGTCGCAACATCGACATAGCCTAAAGCATAAGAATCTTGTGCTAATGGTTTTATCGCTACTAAATAGTTATTGGCATGCTGTTGAGAGTACTCCGTATACGTTCCCGGTGTTAAGACTTGAACAACATCTCTTTTGACCATTCCTTTAGTAAATTTAGGGTCTTCTAATTGCTCACAAATCGCAACTTTTTTCCCATATTCAATTAATGTTCGAATATATTCTTTTGCAGAATGATGAGGTACTCCACACATTGGAATTGGATCTTCTGCATTTTTATTTCTACATGTTAATGTAATTTCTAATAGACGAGCAGCTTCTAGCGCATCATCATAAAATAATTCATAAAAATCTCCCAAACGATAAAACAATAAACAATCCGGATATTGTTCCTTAATCGAAAAATATTGTTCCATCATGGGTGTTCTCTTCGTTTTTTGAGGCATTCGTAAAATTTTCTCCTTTATCTATTCCATAAATGGTTGATCTGGTGAAATTTTAATGGGTAAAATTTTCTTCACTTTTCCAGTTGTATCATCGCATTCAATAAAACAAGCGGATAATTGAATCTCATCAGGATCAGATACTTCGAATCGTGTTGGTAATTGGTTTAAAAATTTACCAATAATCGCTTCTCTTTCCATTCCTAAAATTCCATTATAAGGACCTGTCATCCCTACATCACACATCACAGCCGTTCCTTGAGGTAAAATACGGGCATCATTCGTTTGTACATGCGTATGCGTTCCAATCACGGCGGTTACTTTTCCATCTAAAAACCAACCCATTGCTTGCTTTTCACTTGTCACTTCTGCATGGAAATCTACAAAAATAATCGGTGTTCTCTTACGAGCTGTTTCAATGAGTGACTGAATGACTTGGAATGGATCATCTAATGTATTCATAAAGACACGACCTTGCAAGTTAATCACACAAACTTCCACTTCATTACACTTAACAAATACCATCCCTTGCCCTGGAACTCCTGCTGGATAATTCGCTGGACGAACCATTTTCTTTGCATCATCAATAAATTCAAATATATCACGATTATCAAATGCATGATTTCCTAATGTCACAACATCTGCACCAGCCTGTAATAATTGCTTATAAATTTTCTCAGTAATGCCCTTTCCATTCGCAGCATTTTCTCCATTGACAATCGTTACTTGAGGTTTATATTTTTTCTTTAATTTTGGTAAATAATCTTCAATAGCTTGACGGCCTGGAGCTCCAACAACGTCTCCAACAAATAATAACTTCATGTGACTCCTCTTTCTATTTCATCTTCTATTAGTGTAACAACAAATGTTTTGAAATGATAGTGTTTTGCTGAAAGAAATTCGAATAGAATGCAAAAAAACTCTTAAAGTCTTCGAATAGACCATAAGAGTTTTCAATAACTAATTATACAAATACTACTTGAATTAAAATCATATAAATCATCGTTGGAACAAAAATACTTAATAAGGTATTTTGCTTCCACCAATGTAACACTACTACACAAGCAATACTAATGAGTTCTGCTGCCCCAAATGGCGCTTGTGTCCATGCTACATCTTTGACACAGTAAATAACTAATGTCGTCATAATTGCTTTAGGGAGTACTTGTGCAATAAATTGGAGACGAGGAGGTAATACATCATGATGACGGAACATCACATAGGGGAATAATCTCAATCCGAATGTTACAATCGTTGCAACCATCATACTTAAAAAAATCATCATTGGTGTCATTTTGATACTTCCTCCTTCAATTTGTTTTTCATATTTCTTTCAAAAATGATCATTAATAAAATAACGGTACAAGCTAGGCTTGGTAATAAGAAGTATTTTGGTCCGACTGTAATTAACCAGAATAAAGCACTACTTCCACCAATTAAAAACGGATAGTAACGATCACTTTGCATGATTTGATTCACAACAATTAATACGAATAATGCCGTCATTGAAAAATCAATGCCTTTTGCAGAAAATGGAATAAAGTTTCCAGCTATAACACCAACCATCGTCCCGAATACCCAGTACACATGATTTAAAAATGCAAGATAGACGTGAACAATATCAGAATAAGTTCCCTCTTCTTCTTGTTTCATACCAACCATTACAGAGAATGTTTCATCTGATAATGCAAAAATTAAATAGAAAGCCTTCCAACCTAATCGCTTGAATAATTCGATAAAACTAATGCCATAAAACATCATACGAGCATTAATAAGTAAAGTCATAATAGCAATCATCCCAAGTCCTAAACCGGCATTCATAAAGCTGACAATGGCAAATTGCATTGATCCAGCATACATAAAAATACTAGAAAAAATTGCCCACCAACCTGAGTAACCATCTTGAACCATTAAAATGGCAAAAGCAATTCCTAAAAATAAATAACCAAAGAAAATGGGCAATGATAATTTAAATGCTTGTTTCCACTCTTTCATTCCTTAACTCCTTTTCATTCATATACAAATGACAGTGTACCTAATCTTCTACAAGCTTGCAACTAATACGTAATAAAATACAAGAAGAAAAATTTTTTTGTATGTGAGGCCGCCAGCAGCCCTTGCAGGTCTCATGGCTAAAATTCGAGCCTTACTCTCGAATTTTATCTGTAAAAAATCCAGCAAACTAGATTTTTTACTTTCACTACAAATAATTTTTCTTCTTGTATTTTATACTTTTAAACGTGTTTTGACAGATATATTGAGTCCAAAAAATACTTTTTACAGCGTCTCTTTAATTTATTTATATTGTATTGTTTTTAATAAATTATATCAATACGTTTACAAGTTATATTTTTCATATGTCAAACTCACGTGATACTGTCCTCAAATAATGATCTATTAATCTCATAAAAATATTTTAAGTTGTAATGTGATTTTCCACACATTCTGCTGTTATTTCCATTTCGTTTATGATACACTCTCTGCGTAGAAAGTTTTAAAGCGGTGGCAATCTCTATAAAGGTAGGTGATGCTTATGAGCATCTATTCAAAATCTATCGAAAGGAGGTTGTATTTTGTCAGTCTATGAAACTTTGACATTAGTGTGTTCTTTTGCATCTTTATTAGTTGCATTATTAGCACTCATTGTTAAACTTATAGAATTACTAACAAAAAAATAACACCGCTCATAACTTTGCCTGATTGAGTGATGTTATTTCATCCTAATTAGCCACCGTCTTTTTAACGGTCTACATTAGAGTCGAGTTCCAGCTCGGCTCTTTTTGCATCTTTATTATACCAAAAACAAAATTAATTGCAAACCTCGACAAATCCAAGTTCTCTCCAAATGTCAAACACAAGTGATAATGTCTCAATGAGACACAAATAGAAAAGTACGCATTTTCCGACTCGAAAATAAAACTCCTAAAACATCATTACATCAAGGTTTAAGGGGATTTTGATTTCTGTAAAGTATTAAACACCAATTTTTCTATAAGAAAAAAATTAATACGTAATAAAAGCAAGTACTACTGTAGATGCATGTATTTCTCACTATTTTAATAACCATTCAATAATATCAATTGATTCAATTTCATCATATTCATCATCAATTGCTTTATCTAAAGTTATCACTATTTTTTTATGATTATTTTGTAATGGTTTTAATTCTCTCTTACAGATTCATTTTTCATACTTTCAGTTACTTGAATATACATTTTTTCATTTGCATTTTGTAGCAATAAAATCAACTTCTAAATTATTAATTTTTCCAATTGATACATCAAAACCTCGTCTTAGCAATTCAAAGTAAACTATATTTTCTAACGCATGTCTTCTATCTCTAAAACCAAGTAAATAGTTTCTTAATCCAATATCTACAACATAATACTTACCAAGTGTTTTTAGGTATTCTTTTCCCTTTATATCGAATCGCTTAACATCATACAACATATAAGATTCTTTTAATACTCCTACATAAGATGCGATAGTTTTTGTTGCTGGTTCACCTTGCTTTTCACGTACTAGTTTTATCTTTATCAAGTTTAGGGAATGGATTCTCAAAACTTTTATTCGCTCTATTTTACTCCCTCAACTAAAAAGGCTCATCGATAAATTTTTACAAACCATTGCAAACAAAAAGCTTGCATACGATATATTGTAAACAAGCTTTTTACCAATACAGATATTTTTTCTGTTATACTTCATTAATTCTTAAACAATTCCTCTAAATTCCGTGTTGCGGATTCAATCTCATACCCTGCTTCATCCATTTTGCTTTGTGCTTTCTCTGTATCTAATTCTCGACTATTTTGAACCGATACAATCTTATCCGCCTAGTTTTCTTGTTCGAACATCATACATCGTTCGTTCATCCTACGATAAGTACGCAGTTAATTCCGATTCTGATATATTTAATCTCTTAGCTCCATTTTCGATTGTAAGAATTCCATCTTTAATTAATCCGACAATGGTTGTGATAGCACCTTCCGCTCTGCCTTTTTCTATTCCTTCTTCGATTCCTTCCATTCTTGCTAATTGTTTTTCTTCTGCCACATACTCTAAATGCGCATAGTAACCATCCAGTTTTCTTGTTCGATCATCATACATCGTTTATTCCTCCTACGATAAGTACGCAGTCAATTCTGATTCAGATATATTTAATCTCTTAGCTCCATTTTCGATTGTAAGAATTCCATCTTTAATTAATCCGACAATGGTTGTGATAGCACCTTCCGCTCTGCCTTTTTCTATTCCTTCTTCGATTCCTTCCATTCTTGCTAATTGTTTTTCTTCTGCCACATACTCTAAATGCGCATAGTAACCATCCAGTTTTCTTGTTCGATCATCATACATCGTTCGTTCCTCCTCCGTCCAGCCAGTTCGATTCATAATCATATCTGCTGTTTCTAAAATTGTCTCAGGATTTTGTGTATAAGGTTTGTTCCCAAAAAACTCAATCCATCGAACTTTTTTATATTGTTTTATTTTAGTTGGATCATATTTATCTAATTCTAAAAATGCCATACGCATTAAGTTACGCTTTTCTTTGATTCCTTTAAAATATACTTTTAATTCTTCGTAGGATTCATCATCTCTTAAGCTAAATGAGTGATACATACGATCATCTTCAAAATATCTCTCCTGCGTAATTGCGATAGCGTATACTGGAATCATTTCTTTTGCGAGATGATAGGTTTGCGTGCCATCCATTTTATGCATATTCATATTTTTAGAAATCTGTTCACATAAATATAAACACAAACGCTTAATAAAGTCAATCTGTAAGGCTACTTGTATTTCTATAATAATTTGTGTGTGATCATCCAGCTCTGCCAACACGTCAATATGGGTTGAATACGGAAATTCATCCAAATAAAATTCATGTATTTGAGTACTTTCTAAAATTTTTACACTTTCAACTGGCAAGTCAAATATGTCTCGTATAAACTGCGAAGTAACTGATGTATTGCTAAAAATCTTCTTTGCCATTAAGTCCATCATTGGTCTTGCCCCTTCAATTCGTTCTTTCATATTCTTTCGTCCTCTCTCTATTTTTTGAAAGCATCTTCCAGTGAATGTTCACTAGAAATGACATTTCACTTATATATACGCAAAAAAGGACAAAAAATATTTTTTAAATCATATTTTTTTGTAAATACAAAAATACCGACTCAATCAACTGAGAGTATTTCTCGTTCATTAAGTCGGTATTCATTCATTATTGGATTAGTTCAATGACAAATAAGTTGCCACAACATTTTCAACTGTGAACCCATAATCTTTCATCACAGTATTTCCATTACCAGATGCACCGAATTTATCAATCGTTACTAATTCTCCATCGAATCCTACATAACGATGCCATCCTAAGCTTGCTCCCATTTCAATGGCAACACGCTTTCGAACTGAACTTGGCAATACTGCTTCTTGATATGCTTTTGATTGTTCTTCAAATCGATTCATCGCTGGCATTGAAACTACTGAAACATCATGTCCTGTTTCTCGTAAAACTTTTTGAGCTTCTACTGCTAAATTCACTTCAGAACCAGTTGCAATCAGAATTCCTTCTGGAACTTCTCCTTCTTGTGGACTCACAACATAAGCTCCTTTATCCACTCCATCGAAAGCTAATTCCAATGAATGTTCTAATACTGGAAGATTTTGTCTTGATAAGACTAATAAGGATGGTCTAGTAGTATCTTCTAAAGCTGTTTTCCATGCTGCAGCTACTTCATTTCCATCTGCTGGTCTAAAGACATTTGTATTTGGAGTAGCACGGAATGCTGCTAATTGTTCAATTGGTTCATGAGTTGGGCCATCTTCCCCAACAGCAATAGAATCATGCGTATAAACATAAATGGTTGGTAATTTAGATAATGCTGCTACCCTCATAGCTGGTTTAACATAGTCTGCAAATACAAAGAATGTACCAATATATCCTCTTGTACCACCATGTAATAAAATACCATTTAGTGCTGCACCCATTGAAAATTCACGTACCCCAAACCAAATATTACGTCCTGCATAATTACTAGCTTCAAAATCAGTATCTGCCTTATTCATTGTGTTGTTTGAAGAAGATAAATCAGCTGATCCTCCCCAGAATGATGGAATATGTTTTCCTAATTCTTGAATCACTTCTTGGCTTGTCACACGTGAAGCTTTTGCTGGGCTACCAAATTCATATTTTGGTAAGATTTCTTTCCAATCTACTTCAACTTTTCCAGAAAAAGCTTCTTCGAATTGTTTGGCTAATTCAGGATATTCTTTACGATATGCTTCAAATAATTCTTGCCATTCTTGGTAATCATTTTCTCCTGTTTGAACTAATAATTTTTCAAAACGATGAGCTACTTCTTCTGGAACTTCAAATGTAGCGTACTCCCAGCCATAATTTTGCTTCATGATTTTAATGCCCTCTTCACCTAAAGGAGTACCATGAATTTTATTTGTTCCTTGATTTGGAGCACCGTATCCAATAATCGTTTTTACTTCGATTAATGTTGGTTTTTCAGTTTCACCTTGCGCTTCTTCAATCGCTTCTGCAATTTCATCTAAGTCATTACCATCTTCAACTCGAATATAATTCCATCCTTGAGCGATGAATCGATCCTTCACGCTTTCATTAAATGATTTTGTTAATTCGCCATCTAATGTAATATCGTTTGAATCGTATAATACAATTAATTTATTTAATTTTAAAGTACCAGCTAGTGAACTTGCTTCATAAGAAATTCCTTCCATTAAATCGCCATCCCCGCACATCACATAAGTATGGTGATCTACAATAGGAAATCCTGGACGATTATAAGTTGCAGCTAGATGCGCTTCAGCCATTGCCATCCCTACACCATTGGCAAATCCTTGTCCTAGAGGTCCAGTTGTTGCCTCTACTCCATCAGTGTGACCAACTTCAGGATGCCCTGGAGTTTTACTATTAAATTGACGGAAATTTTTTACATCTTCAATTGAAACTTGATAACCAGATAAATGTAATAATGAATATAAGAGCGCTGAACCATGTCCACCTGATAAAACAAAGCGATCACGATCGACCCATTTAGATTGTTTTGGATTTACTTTTAAATATTTTGACCACAATACATAAGCCATTGGAGCAGCACCAATTGGCAAACCTGGGTGTCCAGAATTTGCGGCTTGAATGGCATCCACACTCATTGTACGAATCGTATCTACTGCTAACTGATCTACTTTATCAAACATATTAACACTCCTATTCAAATGATGATTTTATTTATTTCCTATTTTGATGAATAAATTATTCTTCGTTACGATTATGTAATCCTTTTTCTCTTTGAATTTGTTTCAATTTTTCAGGAGTTACATCATTACCGTCTTCATCGACAACTTTTAATCCTTCAATATGATTTCTCATTCCTCCACGGAACACTTCTAAATATTCTTGACGTAATAACAATTGTTCTTCTTGCTCTACAGGTGTTAATCCAACTGTTTTTTTCTTACGAGCTAATTCATTGATTCTTTCAATTTTTTTAGGATCTAACATTTCAGACTTCCTTTCTAAAATTCTGTAATTACTCTTTTATCATACCATTATTTGTATAAAAAGAAAACATTCCAACATACGAACATTTGTTTGATTTAGTAATCAATTTGTGCTATGATTACGTAAAAGAAATAGAGAAGGTGATACAATGTCAAATGGAAAAGATTCAAAACAAATCGATGTTTTACGTTTTATTTATGAAGAAGTTAAAGAACATGGTTATCCACCAACTGTTCGAGAAATTTGTAATGCTGTTGGACTTTCTTCAACCTCGACTGTACATGGACACCTTTCTCGTTTAGAAAAAAATGGATATATTCAACGAGATCCTAGTAAACCTAGAGCGATTGAATTAACACACTTTGGACTAAAAACTATTGGCGCTAGAGCTACTGCTATCCCTATGTTGGGAACCGTTACTGCAGGTGCTCCTATTTTAGCATTTGAAGAGGCAAATGGATTCTTCCCTATCCCACCAGACTTGCAACAAGATGCAGAAGATTTATTCATGTTAACCATTAAAGGAGACAGTATGATTAACGCAGGAATTTTTGATGGCGATTCTGTCATCGTACGAAAACAATCCACTGCTTCTAATGGTGAAATTGTGATTGCAATGACTGAAGAGGACACTGCTACTTGTAAGAGATTTTACAGAGAATCTGACCATATTCGCTTAGAGCCAGAAAATGATCAACTCGATCCGATTATCTTACCGAATGTAACCATCTTAGGAAAAGTAGTCAGCCTCTATCGTAATCGAATTTTTTAATGATTTATCAATGATAAACTCTTTGTTTTTAAAACGAAGAGTTTTTTATTTTGTTTTTAAAAAAACTTTCCATACCAGTAAAAAAATAGAAAAGCTAATTACTGGAATCCTAATATCACTATACAAGGAAAGTCTATTCTCTAACGTACTCTCATAGATATTCTTTAAAATGCAAAAGACTTTCCATAGCAGTATGAGACAGCAAAGCTGGCTACTGGCGTCCTAAAACTACTATACCAGGAAAGTATAATTACATTAAAACGTACTCTAATCAATATACGTTTTAAAAAAGTACCTTTCTTAGTAAAAGATGTTAATAAACTGTCCATGCTTCTAGTATCCTAACACTGCTATACATTTTTACGTACTATCATCAATATTCATTAAATGATAAGAGACTTTCCATAGTAGTATGGGCAATAGAATCTGTCACAACAGATTCTATCGCAGGAAAAGTTGAGACCTTAGGCTCAACTTTTAGCTATGAGACAGCAACGCTGGCTGCTAGCGTCCTAATACTGCTATACAAGGAAAGTCTAATTACATAAAACTTTCTCCCGTAACCATCCGTCCAAATAGAAAAGACTTTTCATAATAGCACAAGTACTAGAAGCTGTTGGCTTCTAGTACAGGAAAATTTGAGACCTTAGGCTCAAATTTTAGCCATGAGACCGTAGGTCTGCTGGCGTCCTTCGCTATTATAGAAAAGTCTATTTCAAATATTAAAATGTTTTTTGAACTTTCAACATATTTGTTGAACCTGTTTCTCCAACTTTAAGACCTGCAGTAAGAATTAATAATTCTCCTTTTTCAGCAAATCCTTTTTCTAATACGATATCGTTCGCAAGATTGAACATTTCATCAGTTGAAGCTGGTCTATCAATTACAAAAGGTTGAACACCCCATACTAATGCTAAAGCACGTTGTTGACGTTCAGTGTATGTCACAGCCATAATATTTGCACTTGGACGATATTTAGAAATCATTTTCGGAGTATGACCAGATTGAGTTGCAGCTACAATTGTTTTGATATCTAAGTTTTTAGCTGTATGAGCTACTGAACGAGCAATTGCTTCAGCTACGTCTGATGTATCATAAGTTTTTAATTTAAATTTATCTTGTCCACGTAACTCACGTTCAGTACGTACACAAATACTTGCCATTGTTTTAACAGCTTCTACTGGGTAGTCCCCTGCTGCAGATTCACCAGATAACATTACAGCATCTGTACCATCGAAGATAGCGTTCGCTACGTCCCCTGCTTCCGCACGAGTTGGACGTGGGTTACGTTGCATTGAATCTAACATTTGTGTAGCTGTAATTACTGGTTTACCACAAGCATTACATTTCTTAATTAAAGCTTTTTGAACGATTGGAACTTCCTCTGCAGGAATTTCAACACCCATGTCTCCACGAGCAACCATTAATCCATCAGATAAAGCTAAGATTTCGTCAATGTTATCAATACCTTCTTGGTTTTCAATTTTTGGAATAATTTGAATATGAGTTGCATTGTATTCTTCTAATAAATCTCTGATTTCTTGAACGTCAGATGCACGACGAACGAAACTTGCTGCGATATAGTCAATATCATTTTCAATACCGAAGATAATATCTGCTCTATCTTTTTCAGTGATTCCTGGTAATTTAGTGCTTACGCCTGGAACGTTAACACCTTTTTTGTTTTTAACAACACCGCTGTTATTTACTACTGTTACGATTTCTCCATTAGCATGGTCAATTTCAGTAACTGTTAAACCTACTAAACCATCATCGATTAAGATAGTAGATCCAACTTGAACATCGTTAATTAATTCTGGATAAGTAATAGAAATTTTTTCTTTAGTTCCTAAAACTTGTGTCATTGAAATACGTAAAACATCGCCAGTGAAGAATTCTAAAGCTCCACCTTCCATATCATGTGTACGAATTTCTGGTCCTTTTGTATCTAATAAGATAGCAATCATTTTACCAGTTTCTTGACGTACTTTTTTGATATTGTTAATACGTGCTAAATGTTCTTCATGGTCACCATGAGAGAAGTTTAAACGTGATACGTTCATTCCTGCTTCTACTAATGCTGTTAATTTTTCAATTGATTCACTTGCTGGTCCAATTGTACATACAATTTTAGTTTTTTTCATAAAAATTACTCCTTATTAAAATGAAATTTCTTTATTTAATTGATATAATTCTAAGTTTGGTACATGTTTCCCATTTGCTAATGTTTCTACGATGTCACTATAAACAACTTCTTCGCCACGAACACCAACGCAAACTCCACCAACGCCTTCTTTTAATAGGTCGATAGCTTTTGCACCTAAACGACTTGCTAATACACGGTCACGAGCAGTTGGTGAACCACCACGTTGAACGTGTCCTAATACTGTTACACGAGTATGGAAGTCATCATCGTATTCCCATAATTTCTTAGCAAATTCCTCACCACTCATTACTCCTTCAGCTAAAAGAATAATTGTGTGTTTTTTACCATTTAAACGACCACGTTTTAATTCTTTTGCAACTTCAGCAATGTCAAATTCTTGCTCAGGAATTAAAATTTGCTCTGCTCCACTACCGATACCAGTCCATAGAGCAATATCCCCTGCATTACGTCCCATTACTTCAACAATAAATGTACGAACGTGACTTGTTGCAGTATCTCTTAAACGGTCTACTGAATCTAATACTGTATTAATAGCAGTATCAAAACCAATTGTATAATCTGTACCTGGAATATCATTATCGATTGTTCCTGGAACTCCAATTGTTGGGAAACCTAATTTTGTTAAAGCTACAGCACCTTGGTAACTTCCATCTCCACCGATAACAACTAAACCTTCGATACCGAATTTTTTCAATTGTTCGATCCCTTTTTCTTGGCCTTCGCGGTGTGCAAATTCAGGATAACGTGCAGAATATAAGAAAGTACCTCCACGGCCAATCATATCTCCTACATCAGAAGCTTCCATTTTACGGATATCTCCTGCAACTAATCCTGCAAATCCATAGTTAATTCCATAGACTTCAAATCCTTCATAAATTCCTTTACGAACGATGGCACGAACTGCAGCATTCATACCTGGTGCATCTCCACCACTTGTTAAAACAGCAATACGTTTCAAGCTATTCACCTCTTAAAGTTAATTTTGGAACTCTTTTCCAATTTCTTTTCCTATTTTACCACTTTTCTACAAAAATGTCTTTTCTTTTCATTACTGAAAAGGTTTTTATTTTATAATTTTTACATTTTCTTCTCCGACAATGTTAGAAAAGGCTTTTAATGTCTCAGCATCGACAACTATTCCAGAGTTAAAATTCATTTTTAGAACCTGATCTTTACTTTCGATGTATAAAAGAACGGTTGTGTCTCCCGGATTATTAATAATGACATTTCTAATTTGATCGAACACTTCTTTAGTTTGTAACTTCTCAGTGATTTTAATGTAACATTTAATCGAAGTTGCCTGTGCTAATCCTTCAATTTCAAACAAGCTTAATACTTGTTGAACTTGTACTTGCCATTTAGACTGTATATTCTTTCTTGATTTTCCTTTTAGTAAAACTAATTGATTTTCTTCTAATAATGAAAATACCAATGGATAAACTTCTGAAAATACAACAAATTCCATTTCACCCGTTTCATCTTGAATCGTCCCAAATGCCATTGGTTCACCTTTTTTAGTGCGAGTTTTTCGAATATTTTTTAGAATTCCTAAAACTGATACTTGTTTTGATTCATAAATCGATGAAATTCGATTCGCTTTTTGCTCTTTATACAATATTTCATACGGTTCTGTTGGAAATGCTGATACGGGAAATCCTAATACAGCAATTTCTCGTTCAATTCGCTCAATAATATTGCCATCTTCTTCTTCGAAATATTTTGGATACATTTCTTCATTCAATTCTAAAGAAAGATTACTTCCATGGAACTTGACGCTTTCAATAACGGCATCAATCGTAGCTCGTAATGTAGCACGATTTTTTCCTAATTCATCAAAAGCTCCAGCATCAATTAATGCTTCCAACACTTCTTTTTTACAAAATCTTTTACCAATTCTAAATGCAAAATCCATAAAGTCAATAAATGGACCATTTTGTTTACGTTGAGTAAGAATTTCTTGAATAAAATCTCTTCTTAGTCCTTTAATGGCATTTAATCCAATAAAAATCCCATCTATTGTTGCAGTATATTCTTCTAAACTTGTATTAATCGATGGATTTTTAATCGAAATTCCTCTTTGTTTGGCTTCTATAAAGTAGGTTTGTAATTTAGGAGAACGATCTCCAACAAATCTTAAAATCGCCGTATAAAAAGCACGTGGATAATGTGTCTTAAAATAAGCTAATTGATAAGCTAATAACGAATACGCAAATGCGTGCGAACGGTTGAAACCGTAATTAGCAAATCTCTCAATATATTGATAAACTTTTGTTGCACTAGCTACATCAATGCCTTTTTCAATTGCTCCTTCGATAAAATGAGCTTTTTCTTCTTCTATCACCTTACCGTCTTTTTTCCCAATAGCTCGTCTTAAAATATCAGCTTGTCCTAATGTAAATCCAGCCATTTGAGAAGTCACCTGCATAACCTGTTCTTGATATACCATGACTCCATAAGTAGATTGAAGAATCGACTCTAATATAGGATGTGGGTATTTCACTACTTCTTGTCCATGCTTACGTTTAATAAAAGTATCAATTTGTTCCATAGGACCAGGTCGGTATAAAGCATTTACCGCAGCAATATCTTCAAGATTCGTTGGTCGTAATTTTTTTAATACTCTACGGATGCCATCCGACTCAAATTGGAATATTCCATTTGTGTCAGCCATCTGGAATAATTCGAGAGTCTTCTTATCATCTAATGGAATTTCATTTAAACTAATATCTTGTTGATAAATTGATTTTGTTAATTCAATTGAATCATGTAAAATCGATAAATTTGTTAACCCTAAAAAGTCCATTTTTAATAAACCAATTTGTTCGACATATTTCATTGTATATTGCGTAATTGGCATTTGTTGGTCTTTATAGATTAAAGGAATGACATCCGTTAACGGTTTATCATATAGCACTACACCAGCAGCATGAGTTGATAGATGTCGAGGCAATCCTTCAATTCGACACGCTGTCTCAAATATCAATTGATTCTTTGGACTTCTCGAAACTAATGTTTGTAAACTTTTTGACTGTTCATAAGCTGTTTTCAGATTAATTCCTAGTTGATTTGGAATAGCTTTAGACCATTCTCCTGCTTGCACTGTTGTTAGCCCTAACACACGACATACATCTCTCAATGCTTGCTTACTTCCAAATGTTCCAAAAGTTGCAATTTGAGCGACATGATTTTCTCCATATTTTCTTCGAACATAGTCTAATATACCTTCTCTTCGATTATCTGGAAAATCTAAATCGATATCAGGCATTGTATATCGTTCCGGATTTAAGAATCGTTCAAATAATAATTGATATTTAATTGGATCTACCTTAGTAATATTCAGTAAATAAGATACTAATGAACCCGCCGCCGAACCACGTCCAGGGCCTGTTTGAATGCATTCTTCATGAGCGTACTTCATAATATCCCATACAATTAAGAAATAATCGTCAAATCCCATTTGATGAATAATGGACAATTCATAATTGAGTCGAGATTGATACTCGCCCTTTATTAATTCTTTGTCTTTTAAAGATTGCTGACAAATTTCTTGTAAATACTCCTGACTCGTTTTCCCTTCAGGAGTTTTAAATTTTGGAAGTAAAAGTTCATGTTTCGGGAGTTCCCATTTTAAGGAATCAACAAATTCTTGTAGTTGACGGACTAACTTTCCTTCTAACACAGTCGACCAATGTTGTGTTAATGTCTTCTCATCTTGTAAATAGTATTGTCCACTCACTTCAGCTTGAGTTGTGCTAAGCGTCTCGCCATCTCCAATAGCTTTTAATACTCGATAACTAAAATCATCCTCAGCTTTTAAATAGAAAGTTTTAACAAAAGGTAGCAGTTTCATGGAGAAATCTTGTCCCCATTCTTCCAATTGTTCTAATGAAAATGGTAAAGCTTGGTTTGATTCAATTCCTAGATGAACATTTGGAAAATAACGTTCTTCAGCCTCAAACAACCATCGTTGAAAAGCTACTTCTCCATTCGAACATTCCAATGCCCATTCACTATTCTCTTGTGGAAATACTATTTGTAAATGATTGGAAGCATCTTTGATTCTTTGTTCCATATTTTTAGAAACAACTTTGGACATTTGATATTGAGTCGATAATTCGATTAACGTTTGATATCCAATTTCATCTTTTGCATAAACAACCATTTGGGATAACACTTCTGCATTTCTCCATTGCTTATACTGGAAGACACAACCAATAATTGGTTCAATATTTTGATTACGACATAAATTATAAAATTCTATTGCCCCATGTAAGACACCATCATCGGTTAAGGATAATTTTTGATAACCTAAAGATTTTGCAGTCATTACATATTTATATAAATCAATCGTGCTTTTCAATAAGCTATAGCCACTAGTAACTTGTAAAATCGTAAATGTCATAATGATTCCTTTCTATCATTTCTTCTCATTTATTATAACGGTTGAATAGAATTTTGTACAAATATTGTGGTGTTGTTTTTTTATATTTTGATTCATGCAAACTTCAAGAAATTTTACTTGTATGAATTAGTAGGATTGACTATAATGAAAATGAAAGAAGGTGTCGAAATGAAATACCTCGTAACTTTTGTTTGGGGATTTATTTTAAGTCAAGTAACCTATTATTTAGGCTCTGCATTAGCACAATCTCCATATAACTTTACAAATGCTGTAGTCGTTGGAGTATTAATTTCATGCGGGATTGTATTAATTCAACATGTCTTCATGAAACCAACAAAAACAGCCCCACAATCACATCAATAAAAAAAGCATCTCCAAGAGATGCTTTTTTTATTTTAAGAAATTACACAAACCAAAAAGACTACCCATAGTAGCTCAAGTACTAGAAGCCACTCGGCTTCTAGTACAGGAAATTTCGAGACCTTAGGCTCGAAATTTAGGCATGAGACTCGCTTTTGCGAGGCTGCTGCCGCCCTAGCTACTATAGATTAGTCTTATTTAAAATATTTGTTATTGTAATTATTGTTCGATCTCACGTTCTTGCGCCCATTCGAAATGGAAAACTCCTGGTTTGTCCACACGATTATAAGTGTGGGCACCAAAGTAGTCACGTTGCGCTTGAATTAAGTTAGCTGGTAACACTTCTGAACGATAAGAATCATAGTAAGCTAATGCGCTTGAGAATGTTGGAACAGGAATTCCCGCTTGAACAGCTGTCACAACAACTTCACGCACTGCCTCTTGATAAGATTCAGTTACATATAAGAAGTATTTATCTAATAATAAGTTTTTCAATTCTGGATCACGTTCAAATGCATCCGTAATTTTTTGTAAAAATTGAGCACGAATAATACATCCTGCACGGAAAATTTTCGCAATCTCCCCATAATTTAAGTTCCAATCAAACTCTTCACTCGCCACACGCATTTGAGCGAACCCTTGAGCATAACTCATAATTTTAGAGAAATACAAACCTTTACGAACTGATTCGATTAACGCTTGTTTTTCAGTATTTGATAAATCAGGAACTTTAATTGGAGATAATTCTTTACTTGCCACTTCACGTTCTTCTTTTAATGTAGAAATATAACGTGCAAATACAGATTCTGTAATTAATGGAAGTGGAACACCTAAGTCTAATGCACTTTGAGAAGTCCATTTACCTGTTCCTTTATTTCCAGCTGTATCCATAATCACTTCAACCATTGGTTTACCTGTCTCAGGATCTTTTTTCGTTAAAATATCTGCAGTAATTTCAATTAAATAACTGTCTAATTCGCCAGTATTCCAAGATTTGAATACTTCTGCAGTTTCTTCAACTGTTAATCCACCTACACGACGTAAAATATCATAACTTTCAGCAATTAATTGCATATCACCATATTCGATACCATTATGAACCATTTTTACATAATGACCTGCACCATTTGGACCTACATAAGTCACACATGGTGCACCATCATCAGCTTTAGCAGCAATTTCTTCTAAGATTGGTGCTACTAATTCATAAGCATCTTTTTGTCCACCAGGCATAATAGCAGGACCTTTTAATGCTCCTTCTTCCCCACCAGAAACTCCAGTTCCGATAAAGTTAATACCTGAATTTGCTAACATTTCATTACGACGAATTGTATCTTGGAAGAATGTATTTCCTCCATCAATTAAGATATCTCCTTTATCTAAATGTGGTAATAAACTTTGGATAGTTTTATCTGTTGCTTCACCAGCTTTAACCATTAATAAAATTCTTCTTGGTTTTTCCAATGAATTGACAAATTCTTCCACTGTATAAGTAGGAACTAATTTTTTGTCTGGATGTAATGCAATCACCTCATCTGTTTTTGAAGATGAACGGTTAAAAATTGAAACCGAATATCCACGACTTTCAATATTTAAAGCTAAATTACGACCCATTACTGCCATACCAACGACACCAATTTGTTGTTTTGACATTTAAAATTCCTCCAATTTTCAATTTAATTTACTTACACATCATACCAAAATTTGCAATTTTAGGAAAGCTATTTGCACTTAAAGAAAATTTTCAATGACAATACTACTTGAGTATTTCTTACAATTCATGTAAACTAACAATGATTTAAAATAAAGGAGAGATATTAGTGTCAAGAAAACCGAGAAAAAAACAAAAACGTAATCTTTCAACAATGGAAAAAATTACTCGTGTTGTTGTATGGTTTATGTTACTAGCAACATTAGGAGTTATCGTATTCCAATTTGCAATGACTGTAATGAATTATAAATAGTAAAAAAACGATTATAACATTTGAGTTATAATCGTTTTTTTATTAAAATTCCGCTTTTAAAGCTTCTACTTTATCTAATTGTTCCCATGGTAAATCTACATCTTTACGTCCAAAATGTCCGTAAGCAGCAGTTTGTTGGTAAATTGGTCTACGTAATTGTAATGTTTCAATAATTCCTTTTGGAGTTAACTTGAACACTTTACGAATCGCAGCAATTAATTTTTCTTCTGAAACATGATTTGTTCCAAAAGTATCCACAGAAATCGATACTGGTTGAGCTACCCCAATCGCATAAGCTAATTGGATTTCACATTTATCAGCTAAACCTGCAGCTACTACGTTTTTAGCAATATAACGAGCAGCATAACTTGCAGAACGGTCAACTTTCGTTGCATCCTTTCCAGAGAAGGCTCCTCCACCATGGCGAGCATATCCACCGTAAGTATCTACGATGATTTTACGACCTGTTAATCCAGAATCACCAACTGGTCCACCGATTACAAATTTTCCTGTTGGATTAATGAAGTAACGTGTTTCATCATCTAACAATTCACTTGGTACAACTGGTTTAACTACAAATTCTAAAACATCACGATGAATTTGTTCTTGAGAAACTTCTTCATCATGTTGTGTACTTACAACAATTGTATCAATACGTTTTACTTTATGATCATTAGTGTACTCAACGGTTACTTGAACTTTACCGTCCGGCCCTAAATAATCTAATTGTTTTTCTTTACGAACTTTTGCTAATTGATAAGCTAATTGATGACTTAAGTAAATTGGCATTGGTAAGTAAGTATCTGTTTCATTTGTTGCAAAACCAAACATTAATCCTTGGTCCCCTGCTCCAAACTCTTCTTGTTGTCCACGAGTTTCTAAAGCATCATTAACCCCCATAGCAATGTCAGGTGATTGCTTATCTAAAGAAACCATAACAGCAACGCTATCCGCATCATAGCCATACTTACGATCAGCATAACCAATTTTACGAATGGTATCTCTTGCAATTTGTTGATAATCGACTGTAGCTGTTGTTGTAATTTCACCAACTAATACGACTAAACCTGTATTAACGACTGTTTCGCAGGCAACACGAGCAGTTGGATCTTGAGCTAAAATAGCATCTAATACTCCATCACTAATTTGGTCTGCGATTTTATCGGGATGTCCTTCAGTAACTGACTCCGATGTAAATAAAATTTTTTCCATTGTTTTTCCCCCATTCAATTCCGGTTACAAGGCATCTACACATTGTGTATCCTCTCGGGAATATCATATTTTTTTAAGACTCAACTATTATAGCATTATTTTTCAAAATTCCTAGTATTATTTCTCTTTTTTATACATTTATTTTGTGAAAATGTTATGTAATCGTTTAAATTCTGCTTGACAAGCTGGATTAATTTACCTATCATGAAAATAAAAAAGTAAATTCGAGGTAATTTATATGTCCGTAAATACATTGGCACATCAAGAAATACCTTATATGAAGCAATTGACAAATCCATTATGGAGTTTCTTTTTAGCTCCTATCAGTTTTTCATTTTTAGGATTTTTTCTTGCCATTAAAACAAATGCTATTCCAATTTCTGATGTACTCGTATTATATTTTTTCTTGTTTATTCTAAACTTACAAGAAATGATGTATTCTAAATTTTATAAAGTTCCAAAACGTGGACAATCCGTTGTACTACTCTTTACGAACTTCTTGCTACTTCTTCCAATTGTTTATTTTGTACAAACTTTTGGAATTCGTATTGGAATTATCGCAGCGTTAGTTGTTGGAGTAAATCATAGTTGGATTTTCCATTTACAATCAAATCATCCGGCATATGCATATCATGTACTATTGAATGCTTTAGCAAAATTCACAGTTGGAAATTTTTTAATGTATTATACAATTACACATGAAATTCCAAATAGTATTTTCCAAGTATTTCTCTGCTATGCAATTTTTGGAATTGGTATCATTCAATTTAAACAAAAAGCAATTGAACGTCATCATTCTGAAAAGTTAGAATTTCCAGTTTGGAGCCTCTTCTTATCATTTGTATTAAACTTATGTTGGCTTATTGCTTATCCAATTAGTTTTTATATTTTAGGTGATCACTTTTCATTATTTGCTTTAGTTCTAATTGGAATTAGTGGAATTGTTCCGATTTTGTATCATATTCTTTTAAAGAAATCTGAGAAACCTAGCCGAATTGGTACTTATTTCTATTGGTACGCAACATTACTAACGATCTTAATTGGAATTTTTTATCAATTATAGAAATATCCCTTCGTCGTAAAAGATGAAGGGATTTATTTTTTTCATTTTAATAATTGCTTGTATTTTCACTCTATGTTACGATAACTAAAAATAAGTGAGGTGAACTCAATATGTCAAACTACTATTATGATCCTAATAACAATCGTGGATACATTCCAGGTAGATATGTTAATAAAGTAATTTTATTAGTATTAATGTTCTTTTTAGGTGGTTTTGGAATTCATTATTTCTACGAAGGGAAAAATTTAAAAGGTATTCTTTCAATCCTATTTTCTTGGACATTTATTCCTACAATTATTACTTTCTTTAGATTTATTGCAACACTTTTCAAACCAACAAATGAATATGGAGATATTTTTATTCCATATTATTAAAATGAACAAAAAAGAAACCCCTTGAAAAATCAAGGGGTTTTGTCTTTCTATTAACGACGACGTTCTTGGATACGTGCTGCTTTACCACGTAAGTTACGTAAGTAATATAATTTAGCACGACGAACTTTACCGTAACGAACTACTTCGATTTGTGCTACACGTGGAGTGTGTAATGGGAATGTACGTTCCACACCAACACCGTTAGAAACTTTACGTACTGTGTAAGTTTCGCTGATACCAGCACCACGACGTTTAATAACAACACCTTCGAAGATTTGGATACGCTCACGAGTTCCTTCAACTACCTTAGCGTGAACACGTACAGTGTCCCCAGGACGGAATGCAGGAATATCAGAACGTAATTGTTCTTGTGTTAAGCTATCGATTAATTTGCTCATGTTTTTTCTCCTTCCAACAAACATTCATGATTTGGCCGAATATCCAATCAGCGGAATATCGTTTTATATGGATAGTCTCCTACCCACTTTTGAGAGTTTATCATAGATATGATTAGTTGTAAAGTATTTTTACTTTACTTTTTTAAATTTTCTTTTGAGTGTTCGAAAGTCATACGATATAAGGATAATACATGTGAATCATCTAAGGAATACCAATGCTATTTTCCAACTTTTCTTGAATTATTTGTACTGGATCATTATTCGATTATTTCTGATTCGTACTCTCTTCTTGCATAATTTCTTTTAGTAATTTTTCTTCTTCTTTATCTAATGAATAACTTTCTAATAAATCGGGTCTTCTTTGATACGTTCTTCTTAAAGACTCTTTTTTCTGCCATGTAGCAATTTTTGCATGATTTCCACTAAATAATACTTCCGGAACTTCCATTCCTTCATATTCTCTTGGACGAGTATATTGAGGATGCTCTAATAATCCCATCGAATGAGAATCCCCAATAGCTGATTCGTAATTGCCTAGTACATCTGGAATTAATCGAACGGTAGCATCAATCATGACCATTGCACCTAATTCTCCACCCGTTAAAACGAAGTCTCCAATGGAATATTCATCGGTTACAAGTGTTCGAATACGCTCATCATAACCTTCATAATGTCCACAAATGAAAACAAGATGTTCTTCCTTGGCTAATTCTTCAGCATCGGATTGACTAAATTTTTTACCTGCTGGATCTAGTAAAATCACTCTCTTTTTAGTTTCCGGAGTTTTCTTCTCTAAATCTTTTAACGCACGGTCAATCGGTTCTACTTTTAATAATAAACCGGCTCCTCCACCAAAGACATAATCATCTACTCGATTATGCTTATGAAAGGCAAAATCTCTAAAATCAATGGTGTGAAATGAAATTTTATCTTTTTCAATAGCTCTCTTCATCATCGATTGTTCCATCGGTGCAAACATTTCAGGGAATAATGTCAAAACATCAATTCTCATTTTAGTCAAACAACCCTTCTAAAACATGGATAAACGCTTGTTTATTTTCTTTATCGATTTTATAAACAACTGGTTCGATAAATGGAATTAATAAATCTTTCTTCCCTTTTTGTTTAACAACCCATACATCATTGGAACCTGGAGATAAAATTTCAGATACTTTTCCTAAATGTTCTCCTTCATCTGTAATGATTTCTAATCCAACTACTTCATGATAATATAATTCGTCATCTTCCAATTCTTCTAGAGCATCGCTTGACACTTTTAACAAACAATCTCTATAGCCTTCCACATCTTCAATTCGAGGATGATCTTCAAAGGTTAATAAATCAAAATTTTTATGGCGTCTGTGGCTTTTAATCGTAAGTAATTTTTCAAACTCGCCATCTCTAAATAAAGCTAATTCTACTCCTTTTTGATAACGATCTTCTGCAAAGTCCGTTGTAGAAATCACACGAACTTCCCCTTTTAACCCTTGTGTATTTACAATTTTTCCTACTTTAAAATATTGTGACATTTTTTCTACTTTCCTCCTCACAATTCATTACTGTTATCATACGTGAGAATCGAGCAAAATTGCAAACAAAATCCATTTTTTATTGAAATGCTAAACAAAAAAGTTCAACAACTTCTAAGCGAAATTGTTGAACTTTTTTCTAGTCATTGTTTTCAATGCTTAAACGAACACGTTTTTGGTTTCTAGTGCGAACACTATAAACAATTGTACGAATTGCACGAGCAACACGTCCTTGTTTCCCAATCACACGTCCAATATCTTCAGAATTCACACGTAATGTGTATTCTAAAAATTCATCTGATTCTGCAACTTCAATTGTTACATCATCTGGAAAATCAACCAATGGTTGAACGATTGCTAAAATTAATTCACGAATATCAGGCATTCTTTTCACCTCTTTACCGAATTATCTCGATTGAGAAAAATTACTTAGAAAACTTTGATTCGTGGAATTTCTTCATGATACCTTGTTGTGATAATAAGTTACGAACAGTATCTGAAGGTTGAGCTCCGTTAGCTAACCATTTTAATGCTAATTCTTCGTTGATTGAAACTTGTGCTGGGTTTGCAACTGGGTTGTAAGTACCAACTGTTTCAATGAAACGTCCATCACGTGGAGAACGTGAATCTGCAACTACTACACGGTAGAAAGGATTTTTCTTAGATCCCATACGTTTTAAACGAATTTTAACTGCCATTTTTTTACACCTCCATGTTTTCATCTCACAGTTAGTAATATTATCAGAAAAGAAATCAGTTGTAAAGTATTTTTTCTTTACACCCCTATTTTTTTATTCAAATTTCTACTTTTCCCTCTCAAAACCCTTGTTTCATGAAGAAATTAGCGTTTTCTTGAATTATTTGATATAATATGGCTGATATTATACTTAAAAAGAAAAGAGTTGAGAGTATGCCAAATTCAAATAACTTTCGAGAATTTTCAAAAGGATTCTTGGATTTTTGGAATCAACCCTTGCAAAAACATTTACGTTTTATCTTTAATGTAAGTTTTTCCGTTTTCAAAAATCTATTATTCATTCTTTTATGTGGATGTATTTTATTAGGTATTTTTGGAACAGGAATTGGTTTAGGATATTTTGCAAGCTTAACTGCCAATGAAAAACCTTTAACGCAAGAAGAAATGGCAGATGCGATTACGAATCTGAATTTAGTTTCAAGTTTCTATTATCAAGATGGCGAAAAAATTTCTGATGTAACTAGTGATGAAGTTCGATTAGTAACTACATTAGATAAAATTTCTCCATATGTAAAAGATGGAATCGTTGCGACAGAAGATAGTTATTTCTATCAGCATAACGGAATTGTTCCTAAAGCACTAGTTCGTGCACTACTTCAAGAAGCAGTCTCTTCTAGTTCAGGAGTTTCTGGTGGTTCAACTTTAACGCAACAATTAATTAAACAACAAATTTTGACAAGCGAAGTTACGTTTAAACGGAAAGCAAATGAAATTTTATATGCGCTTCGTTTGGAAAAATATTTTTCAAAAGATCAAATTTTAGAAGCTTACTTAAATGTTTCTCCATTTGGACGAAATCATAATGGATTAAATATTTCAGGTATTGAAGAAGCTGCGCAAGGTGTCTTTGGAGTATCAGCAAAAGATTTAACTTTACCTCAGGCGGCTTATTTAGTCGGAATGCCACAAAATCCAATTACGTATACTCCCTATACGAACTACGCTACTCTAAAAGAAGATGTTTCTGCAGGTCTTTCTCGTATGAAAACTGTGTTGTTTAGTATGTATCGTGAAAAGAAAATTACAAAGCAACAATATGACGAAGCATTAGCTTATGATATTACTCAAGACTTTTTAGAACCAGAAGAAATTTCAACTCAACGTCAATCGTATTTATATCAAGCAGTTAATCGTGAAGCTACAAAAATTTTAATGAAAAAAATGGCTGAAAAAGATCGATTAACATATGAACAATTAAAGAAAGATACAGAATTATTCAATCGATATTTTGATCGTGCAAATGCAGAATTAGCAACAGGTGGGTACAAAATCACTTCCACTATTGATCAAGGTATCTATGAAGCGATGCAAGAATCTACAGCTATGAACGGAAGTAAAATTGGTCCAACTTACCAAACACCTTATATTGATCAAAATACTGGTGAAGCAAAAAAACAAACGGATATGGCGCAAAATGGTGCAGTATTAATCGAAAATAATACAGGCCGTATATTAGGCTTTGTCGCTGGACGAGATTTCCAAGTAAACCAAGTGGACCACGCTTTTACAACACATCGTTCACCTGGTTCTACGATTAAACCAATTCTCGTTTATGCACCTGCAATGGAAAATAATATTATTTATCCAGCAAGTATTATTCCAGATACAAAAATTAGTATTTTACAACAAAATGGAACTTATTGGGAACCTACAAACTACGGGAACCGAATTTCCAATAATTTCTTAACAGCTCGTCATTCATTGAAAAACTCATTAAATAATCCAACCATTAAAATTTTCCAAACAATGCTTTCTAAAGGCATAAATGCTGGAGAATATTTGAAAAAAATGGGCATTCAAGGAATTGGTGAAGAAGAATATCAAAATATTGCACTTTCAATTGGAGGTACTAAAACAGGTCCGACCGTAATGGAACAAACTAGTGCATTCTCTACGTTAGCAAATGGTGGTGTGCATCACGAAGCTTATTTAATTGAAAAAATTGAAGATATTCGTGGAAAAGTTGTTTATCAACATGAAGATGTCTCTACTGAAGTCTTCTCTCCTGCAACGGCTTATCTAACAACAGATATTTTACGTCAAGTTGCTGCAACAACTGATTTTTATAATATTAAGGGAAATTTAAAATTCACTTCAGATATTGCTGGAAAAACTGGTACATCTGAATTTGAAATTGATAACTGGTTCGTTGGCTATACTCCAGAAGTAACACTTGGTTCATGGATTGGGTACGATAACTTCTATAGTGCTCGTTACTCGATTACTGAAGCAGATGGTTATGGGCATCCAACTATGAGAAGTTTAAGAAACTGGACTAGTTTAATGAATGCCGTTTACAGTGCAAAACCAAGCTTATTTAATCAAAGTGCAAAATTTATTCAGCCTTCAACCGTTTATCAAGACTCCGTAGTCTCTACCACAGGAACAAAATCAGGGACAGCTTCTTATAATGGACAAACTTATTCTATTGAAGGTAGCACCACTTCTGATTTGTTTAAAAAAGACTTCGGTCCAATTGCACCAACTTATCACTTTGCTGTAGGTGCTACAAATGCTGAACTTGAAAAATACTGGAATGGACAAAGCGATAAAGAAAAAGAAGAAAAGAAAAAAGAGGAAAAAGAAAAAGAAGCTAGTGAAGATAAAGATAAGAAAAAATCTTCATCTGAAAAACCAAAACCTTCTTCTTCAACACCGACAACGAAATCCAGAAATTAAAAAAAAGACTTCGAGATTAACCTCGAAGTCTTTTTTGGTAATTATTTAGTTGTTTGACGGTATTCAATTTTATAAGGCAAAGTAATTTCAGTATCAACTACTTCTTCCTTATTCATAATTTTTGTTAAAAGTCGCATTGCAACAGCACCAATATCATATAATGGAGGCGCAATTGTTGTTAATGTTGGACGAGTCATTTTTGTTAATTTTGAATTATTACTTGAAATCACTTCAAAATCTTTCGGTACATTTACGCCGTGATCATACAATCCATTTAATAAACCTACTGCAGCTTCGTCATCCGTTACAATTGCAGCTGTAATTCCCGCATTTAATAATTTTTCTGATAAAGTTTCTCCTGATTGATACGTCAATGGAATTTCAAAGACAAATTTTTCATTGTAATCAATTTTAGCTACAGAAAGAGCTTCTTTATATCCATCTAAACGTAAATCAGATGCAAAAGTATTTTTTAGTGAGGCTGTTACGAAGGCAATTTTTTTATGCCCATTTTCAATTAATGTTTGTACAGCTTCTTGAGTGGCTACTTTATAATCGATATTAACGGAAGCCACAACATGATCAGAATCAATCGTTCCTGCTAAAACAATTGGAGTTTTAGAACGTACAATTTCTGCACGTAACTCTGGAGTTAAATTATTTCCCATGTATAAAATACCATCTACTTGTTTAGATAATAATGTATTTAATACTTGGATTTCTTTATGATTGTTTTGATCAGAATTGGCTAAAATAATATTATATTTGTACATTGTAGCAATATCATCAATTCCTCGTGCCAAACTTGCAAAATATAAATTCGTTACATCAGGAATAATCACACCAACTGTAGTTGTTTTTTTACTAGCAAGACCACGTGCTACTGCATTCGGACGATAATCTAATTCATCGATGACATCTAACACTTTTTTTCTTGTTGCTGGTTTAACATTTGGGTTTCCATTTACTACTCTGGAAACAGTTGCCATTGAAACATTTGCTTCTCGTGCAACATCATATATTGTAATTGTTTGTTTTTCCATATATATTCTCCTCTAATTATTAAAAAAACTATTTATTTGCACATTTTTCTAAGTAAAGGTTATCATTTTCCACAGAGTTTTGCAAGCGTTTCATATAACTATTTTCATATTTTTTGAAACTCTTTACATTTTTCGAATTATTTGTGCTAAAATATGCTTACAAATTGAAAAATAGGGAGGACTCATTATGAGTAACAAACAAACTTATAAACATTTTACTAACGTTTTACAACAACTCAATTGCGATATTGCATTCATTCAAGATCCTACAACGATTAGCTTATTAACTCACTATACAACAGATCCACATGAACGTGTTTTAGCGATGGTTATATCTGCTAATCATTCTCCACTACTCTTTGTTCCAGCTCTTGAAAAAAATATGGCTCAAGCTGCTGAACCAACTTATACTGTTATCAGCTATCAAGACCATGAAAATCCATGGGCGATCTTAACTTCTGCCATTCAAGAACATTTTGAGTTTCCAACTAAATGGGCTGTAGAGAAGAACTTTATTACATTACACACCGTTGAAAACTTAAAAAAAGAAATTCCTACCATTCAATGGACTGATAATTTAACTCCAATTATCAATGATTTACGATTAAGAAAAGATGCTGATGCGATTCAAAAATTAAAAGATTCAGGAACATACGCAGATAAAGCTGTTGAAATTGGGATTCAAAGCTTAAGAGAAGGAATTAGCGAATTAGAAGTTGTTGCTAAAATAGAATATGAAATGAAAAAATTAGGCATCACTTCAATGAGTTTCGATACGATGGTGTTATTTGGAGACCACGCTGCTGATCCACATGGAGTTCCAGGAGATAGAAAATTAGAAAAAAACGAATGGGTACTCTTTGATTTAGGAACCATGCACAATGGATATGCCAGCGATATGACTCGTACTATTTTCTTTGGTGAAGAATCTGCTAAAAATCCACGTCATCAAGAAATCTTTACTATCGTAAAAACTGCTCATGATTTAGCGATTCAAGCTGTCAAACCAGGAATGAAAGCTAGTGAAATTGATGCGATTGCTCGAAATTATATTGCAGAAAAAGGATACGGAGAGTACTTCATTCATCGTTTAGGTCATGGAATTGGTCAAAGTTGCCATGAATTTCCATCCATTATGGAAGGGAATGATATGATTCTAGAAGAAGGTATGTGTTTCTCAGTTGAACCAGGTGTGTATATCGCAAAAGACTATGGAGTTCGTGTTGAAGACTGTTTAGTTGTCACAAAAGATGGTTGTGAATTATTTACCCACTTCCCACAAGAAGTTACAAAAAATTAGGATAAAAGAAAACCGAGGAAGCATAAATTTCCTCGGTTTATTTTTTATTGTCTTAGAAAAAGTAGCTTAAGCAATGAGACTCGCAAATGCGAGGCTGCTTGCGTCCTTAGCTACTTCAGGGAAGTCTATTTTACGCCTTTACCTCTTCTTTTAGTTCTGCAACAACTTCTTCTGCTTCTTCTTTTTTAGCTGAAAAAGTATCTTGAACTTTACTTACAGTTTGAGAAACTTCTTCTTTCAAATTAATTGCAGATTTTGTAACAGTATCTTTTAATTGAGAAGCTGAATCTTTTAAATTCACACGAATATCTTCTGTAGCATTTAAAGCCACTTCTGATAATTCAACTCCTTTTTCAATTGAAATATCTACATAGTCAGATAATTGCTCTTTCAATTCATCTGCTTTTACTGCTAAATCTTCACGTAATTCTTTACCTGATTTTGGTGCAAATAATAATGCAGTCGTTGCTGCTGCCACACTTCCGATAAATGCTCCTAAAAGAAATCCGCCTGTTTTTTTACCCATTTTTCTTCACTCCGTTCATTATTTTTTCTTTCTTGATAAAATCGCTTTTCCAACAGATAAAACCCCTAAAGTACGAGCTGGTTTAATGCTTGATACTCTAGTCGCAAGGGAACGAGTTGAATGATTTACATCAGAAACTGTTAATCCTAAATCTCCAATAGCTGTAAATAATGGATCCGTTCTTTTTACTTTTCCATTAATATCATCTACTAAAGCATTTGTTTTATTCAATAATCCCTCTACTTCAATAGATAAATTATCGACATCCCTTGTAATAATCTCAATAGAGTTGTTCACATGGTTCAAAGTTTGATCAAATTTGCTTAAAATTGGATTCAATCTTAACACTAAAAAGACCACTAACCCCAAAAATGAACAAGCTGCAATTAAAGCTGCAACTTCTATGCCAGACATTTTGAACATCCCTCCTCAATTTCCGATATTATTAATCATAATACCATTATCATGCATAAAACGCTACTAAAAGTGATATAGTATTTTCTAAATTATTTTAATTATGATAAACTATACCAAGTAGTATAAAAGGAGGTTACCCTATGGATATTCGTTCGACAGTACATAGTTTTTTTGAACAATATTGGCTTTCAATCCCCTGGCAAATAATTTTATCTGAGATTTTATCGAAATTAATTTCGTTAGCTATTCTAAGTATTTTATTTATCATTGGAAAAAAAGTTTTACATAAAATTTTTCAAAAAACAGTACTTTCCTCTATCAAATTATCCTCACAAAGTATTGCTAGAAAGCAGACCTTAATGAGATTATTAGAAAACTGTTTAGATTATTTACTATACTTTGTATTAATTTACTGGATTTTAATGATTTTAGGAATTCCAATTACAAGTCTATTAGCAGGAGCTGGAATTGCTGGTGTTGCCATTGGTTTAGGTGCTCAGGGATTTCTAAGCGATGTCGTAAATGGTTTCTTTATTTTACTAGAACGTCAATACGATGTTGGAGATACTGTTATTATTGGTTCAGTGACAGGAACTGTCGCAAGTGTTGGCGTAAGAACAACTCAAGTACGTGGTTTTGATGGAACACTTCATTTCATTCCAAACCGTAGTATTTCTGTCGTTAGTAATCAATCTAGAGGAGATATGAGAGCTTTAATTGAAATCCCGCTTTATAATGATGTAGATTTAACGATTGTTTATGATACAGTCGATCAAGTCAACACTAAAAATGCTGGACAATACTCCGAAATTGTTAAAGGTCCCACTATTATTGGTCCACAAACACTACCAAATGGGCAGTTTGTTTTCAGAATTAGTATTTTTACGAAAAATGGAAAACAACAAATGATTTATAATCAATTCTTAAAATTGTATCAAGAAGCATTAATTGAAGCAGGCATTTCTCTTCCAACAAGTAATACCGCACTAAATATTGCTAATAAATAAAAATGTTACTCCTGTAAAAAGGAGTAACATTTTTATTATTTTTTCACTAATTCATATTTTTTATTCAATTCATGGACCATATAATTCACTCGTTTTAACACTTCTTTTCTTGTCACAATTCCAACAAATTCTTTTTCATCATTCGTGATACATAAGAAATTACGATCCACTAATTCATTCAACACATCTTCAATTTCTGTTTCAAAAGTAATGCTTGGAAATTCAGTTTCCATCGCTTCTTTCACTTGAAAATCATGTAATTGACTTAAATCAATCTCTTCTAGTGTTGCAACTTTATTTAAAATCATCGCTAATGAAATTAATCCTGTTAATTTATTTTGACGATTAACAACTGGAATCAGTGAATAACGTACATGAGTTAAGACTAACATGGCATGATCTAATGTATGATCTTCTTCCAAAATCGCTACTTTTTCTGCTGCAATAAATAATTTATCCTTTTCTTCTAGTAATAAGTCTTGTACTACTCGATTAATCATGAATAAATCCTCTTTCTGCATCTAAATGATACTGATAATGAAGTCCTTCTAATGGGTGGTGTTTCATATCAAAATATTGTAATTCAATTTCTGATTCTGAATGAATCGTCAATACAGCATAAGTCGGAGTCATGGCAAAATGTCCTCTTGGATAAGAAACACTTCCTGAATTTATACATAATACTCCATCATAAGTTTCCTCGTATAGTTTATGCGTATGACCATAAAAAGCTACTTGAGCTCCTTGATCTTTAGCATATTTGGCTAATCGATACACTCCACTATTCACTGCTTGCATATGACCATGCGTTACTAAAAATCGAATTCCTTTTGCTTCTAATACAGCTACTTCAGGATAATTTGTATCATAATCACAATTTCCCGTTACTCGAAGACACTCTTGGAATACAGCATCTTCATATGGAAATTCTGAATCTCCACAATGAATAAATTGGACTTCAGGCTCTGATTGATAGTGTTCAAATACTTTTTGTAGTGCCATTTTTTGTCCGTGATTATCACTCATAATAATAATTTTCATACGTTCACCTCTTACTTATGATTCACTGATTCAAGCCATTCTTCCCATTGTTCCACTAATAAGTTCACAGCTTTTGCACGGTGACTAATTTGATTCTTTTCTTCTCGAGATAATTGCCCAAATGTTTTTTGAATTTCTGGGACAAAAAATAATGGATCATATCCAAATCCACCTTCTCCTGAAGGAAATTTTGCGATTTCTCCATCACAAATGCCTTCAACGACTAAAGATTCATGATTTGGTGCAGCCATTACTAAACAACAATGGAAATGTGCACTTCTTTTATCAGATGGCAATTCCCCTAATTCTGCTAATAATTTTGCATTATTGGCAGCATCACTTTTTTGATTTCCTGCAAATCGTGCAGAATAAACTCCAGGTTGTCCCTCTAATGCATCCACACATAAGCCTGAATCATCCGCTAATACAATTTTTTGAAGTTTTTCTGCAATTATTTCTGCTTTTAAACGGGCATTTTCTTCAAATGTATGACCTGTTTCATCTACATCTTCTAATTCTGGAAAATCTAATAATGTTTTGACAGTATATCCTTTTGGTTCAAAAATACTTGCAAATTCTTTTGCTTTTCCAGCATTTTTTGTAGCGATAACTAATTCTTTTCGAGACATATTTCCCTCCCTATAAGCTTCTAAACAAACTTTCTCAATCGTCAATGAACTTCTATTCAACCAATTTTCCGCAATTTCTTTAAATAAAATAGGCGAACCAGTTGTATAGATTTCTAATGTTGGTGAAGGATTCGTTTCGTAATTTTCTGCTAAATGATTAAAGTCTAATAACGCACTTACGGTCGACACAGTTTCTGCCCCTGAATCAATTAATGTAACTTGAGGCCCTACAACTGCTTGTATTCTTTGTTTTAACAATGGATAATGAGTGCATCCTAATATTAATGTATCAAATTCTTTTCCCATTAAAGGTTGTAATGTTTGAGCAACCACTTTTTTGGCGATTGAAGAATCCGTCTGGTTACTTTCTACTAAAGGAACAAATTTTGGACATTCTAAACTTGTCACCCTTAATTCATGATTTTTCTTTTGTAATGTTTTACGATAAACGTCACTTTGAATCGTTGCGTGAGTTCCTAATACTGCAATTTTCTGTGTTTTTGTTTGTTTAATCGCTGCTAAACTTCCTGGCTGAATCACGCCCACTACTGGAATATCTAATGTTTCTTGTAATTCTTCTAAGACTACTGCTGTTGCGGTATTACAAGCAATCACAATCATTTTTACATCTTTTTTAAGAAGAAACTGAACCATTTCTTTTGTAAATTTTCGAATTTCTTCAACTGTTCGATTTCCATACGGGCATCTTGCAGAATCTCCTAAAAAAATCATTGATTCATGAGGCAATTGCTTTAAAGCTTCTTTTAAGACTGTTAGTCCTCCTACACCCGAATCAATGAATCCTATTGCTTTTGACATGTTGTTCACTCTTTCTTCTTTTCTCTTGATTTATTATACCATGGATCGTTCGATTTTGTATGAAAAGCCTATTTTCTTAAATTTCTCATAATAAATAAAACATGTTAGCAAATACTACTAACATGTTTTATCGTTAAATATCGGAGACTGTACTCTTACTTTCATGTTTATAAATTGCAAGTAGGAATAAAATGGTCATCACTCCACAAAGAATGACATTTCCAATCAATAGATTTTGAATATAGAAATTGTAACTCGCTATTAAGAAGCTTAACAAATTCGGAAGCGATGTTACAATCATGACAAGAATTCCAACGATTGGATACATTAAAAATAGCAAAAACACAAATGCTTTTTTCGATGTAAACTTGTTCATTACAAAGAAGAAAGTTGTCACTCCCATAAAACTTGCAAATAAGCTTAGGAAAATAGCTAACATTCCTGCCCAAGAATTTAAACCAAACTGTATCATCTCAGGGCTAAAATAAATATGAGCTGATCCGATTGTCCAATCCATGTGTAAAGCTGAAGCCATCAAAAAGATGATTACAGCGATTAGTACATTGATACTATTCAACAACAATTCATTCATAATAATTTTCGTTCTAGTTAACCCTGCCATCGTACTCAATTGAAATTGAGGGATACATTTTAAAAATATACTGAATATCATCGCAAACGTTATCAATGTACTTCCCTCAAACTCAAACTCAAACACAAAAGTTTCCATACGAGGAATCAGTGAAAAAATAACAACTATACCGCTAAAGAATAAAAATGTTATCCCTATTACTTTTAAACGTTCCATTAAAAATAACTTTAGTAATCTTTTTTGTAAATTTGACATGACGCTCACCTCTACATTCCTACGCCGACTTCTTTACTTTCATGATGACGAGTCACAAAGTATAATAGTAAAACACAAATGGCAATCATTATATAACTAAGTGGGATATTGTATTGAATCATTCTATCTAGGAAATTATTTACCACTTCTGAACGAGCAAATATTCCTAAAAGTGCAAATATTCCCCCTAAACTTGCTCCAGTTACTACCAACACAATTTTTTGATTGGTAAATTTATTTAAAATAATCCCTAACATTGATGTAAATAAATACATTACCAATAACCATCCCCATAAAGAAAGAATTCCTAGAGCAAAATTATTTTCTAAAGCAGGCCATTGAATTAATTGAATACCAACTGAAGCTGCTTTATCGGCTAATACATAAAAGAAAATATTTTTAAGCGTTAATAACGTTGTCATAATAGCTCCCATGTAAATTGAAAATTTATATTGCTCCATTCTTGTAAAACTCAATTGATTCATCACTCTAAAATTAGAAACAGAAAAAGCTATTCCCAATAAAGTAATTGCTAAGAAAGTTATGGCTGGTAAATTAATCGTAAATGAAAATTCCTCTGATTGATCGATAAAGTTTAAAACATTAATGACACCCAAATAAGAACCTAAACCAATTAATAAAATACGTAAATAATCTAAAACTTGAATTTTCAACAATTGATAAAATCTAGTCATCTTATTCACCTTCCTTGCGAGTTAGTTGAATAAAGTACTCTTGTAATGTTAAACGACGTACAGAATAATCAGCTGTTTCTTGAGGAACTTGTTGTGAAATAATTACTGCTTGTAATTGATTTCCAACTTCCTCTTGATGAATAACAGTTTGATTTGAGAGTAGCTCACTTACCACTGCTTTTGATCCAGTTACTAAATAAGCATGTTGTAAAATTTCTTCAACACTTGATTGTTGGAAAGTGACCCCATCACGAATTACAATCACTTCCTCTAATAGGTAAGAGATTTCTTCAATTAAATGTGTCGCAATCACAAAAGTTCTCGGTCTACGAGCATATGCTTCTAATAATTTTTTATTAAATAATTGACGATGGTTTGCATCTAATCCTAAAACTGGTTCATCTAAAAATACATAGGATACAGGTACACTTAGTGCTAATGTTAACTTTACAATACTCTTATATCCTGTAGATAATTCGACTAATTTCTTTTTCTCATCAACTCCGAATACTTTCATGCATTCTTTGGCAAACTCGATATCAAATTCTGGATAAATTTCTTGGAAAACTTTAACAATTTTTTTCACTTTCCAATCAATTGGGAACCAGTTTTCAGGACTAGATAAGTAAATGTCACTCATTGCTTCTGGAGTTGTCCATAAGGGCTGATTCTCTAATAAGATTTCTCCTGAATTTTTCTCAATTCGATGAGCAATCATATTTAAAACCGTACTTTTTCCAGCACCATTTCTTCCTAGTAATCCATAAATGCTTTCTGGTTGTAATGTAAAGCTCACATCTTTTACTGCAAGATTTTTTTTATATTTTTTTGATAAATTTCTAACTTCTAATGTCATATCTTTCACTTCCTTATCGAGTCATTTCCTTTTCAATCATTGATAATAGTTCTTGACTACTAATGCCTAATGTTTGTGCTTCTTGAACGATGGTTGGAATGGTCGATTCCAAAAATTCTTTTTGTCGTTTTGTTTGGATAATATGCATTGCACCTATGCTAACATAAGTTCCTAATCCTCTACGTTTTTCTAAAATATCTTGTGCAACCAATAAATTCATCCCCTTTAGTACTGTTGCTGGATTAATTTGATAACTCGTGGATATCTCTGTTGTTGAAGGAACTTGATCCCCTTCTTGATAAGTTCCTCTAAAAATTTCTAATTCTAGTTGGTAAGCCACTTGTTGAAATAATGGCAAGTCACTTTGAAAATCAAATTTCATTCCTCTCTTCCTTTCTATAAAATCAAACACTTTACCGGTTAACTACTTGTGTAACTAACTATAATCCTTTTATCTTCTTTGGTCAACTAGTTAGAAAATATTTTTTATCATTTTTCAAATAAAATTTAAGAATAAAAATTCCCTTTGTATGCAAGGTCGCCAGCAGCCTCGCAAAAGCGAGTCTCATGACTAAAATTCGACCGAGATCTCGAATTTCCCCTGTAAAAATCCATAAAAAATGGATTTTTACTAATGCTACAAAGAAAATTTTTTCTTCTTAAATTTTTCTATCCGTAAACAAAACTAATATGCATTTTTAGATAGATGTTTATAAGTAGAACGATGATTACTCGAATAATTTGTATATTACACAATTTGTGTTATACTAAAGATACAAAAAGAGC
>NZ_CAUPXD010000005.1:0-77113 GCF_963515095.1 uncultured Granulicatella sp.
CAAAATCAGGACGTGCTTTCTTCTATTTTTGAGACTTTATGCCCAGCCTCTTTTTGACTTTAAATGTTTAAACTGTCATAAACTGATTGTTTCATTTCTGAAATGTCAAGTACTCTTGTGTGTCTGATTTCTGCTTCCAGTACACTTGTAACGGCTAGAGGAATTTCTACTCCGCTTAATTGACGTACTTCATCAATTAATTGTTGATCACTTAAAGTGGTAACGTCAGATTCTTTTACAGCCGATACAACACTTTGAGGGAATTTGTACGGACTAGCAGTAGATACAATAACAGTAGGAGTGTTGTCTTTGGTTTCTTGTTGGTATTTATTATAAGCACATTGAGCTACTGCTGTATGTGGATCTAATAAATAGTTTTCTTTTGTTAAAACAGATTCGATGGTTTCAGCTGTTTCTTCTTGGCTAGCACGAGCAGCATAAAACTCTTCATATGCGTGTAACACTTCTTTTTCGATATGATAGTGACCATTGTTTGTTAATGAATCCATTAATGCTTTTGTTTCTTCGGCATTGCTTCCTGTCATTTCGAAAATTAATCGTTCTAAGTTACTTGAAACTAAAATATCCATACTTGGAGAACTTGTTATTTCAAATTTTCTTTGACGATTATATGTTCCTGTGTGGAAGAAGTCTACTAATACATCATTTTCGTTTGAAGCACAGACTAATGTTTGGATTGGAACACCTAATTGTTTTGCATAATAAGCTGCTAAAATATTTCCGAAGTTTCCAGTTGGAACAACAACATTCATAGCTTCTCCAATTTTAAGAGCGCCCTGTTTGACGAATTGTGCATAAGCATAAACATAATACACCACTTGCGGGCATAAACGACCAATATTGATAGAATTAGCCGAAGAAAGTTGGAATCCTTTTTCTGATAATGTTTGGTTTAAATCTGCATCATTAAATAGTTTTTTTACCATTGTTTGAGCATCATCAAAGTTTCCTTTAACACCATAAACAAATGTATTGTCTCCAGCTTGAGTAACCATTTGACGTTCTTGAATCGTACTTACGCCACCTTTTGGATAAAAGACAATAATTTTTGTATGAGGCACATCGGCAAATCCTGCTAAGGCAGCTTTTCCTGTGTCTCCAGAAGTAGCTGTTAAAATGACGATATCTTTGTCTTGTTGATTTTTCTTAGCGGCAGTTGTTAATAAATAAGGTAAGATTGATAAAGCCATATCTTTAAAGGCAATTGTACGTCCATGGAATAATTCCATAATATAGGCATTGCCAACTTTTTTAACAGGGGCAATTGCTGGATCATCAAAAGTTGTATCATAAGCAGAGTGAATACAATGTTGTAATTCTTCGTCTGAAAAATCAGTTAAAAATGCTTTTAAAATTGGGAATGCAATTTCTTGATAAGATTGGTGTTGCAATGTTTCCCAGTTCAATGATAATTGTGGCATTGTCGTTGGAACGTATAACCCTCCATCTTCAGCAATCCCTTTTAAAATTGCTTGAGAAGCTGTTACACGATTGTTTTTATCTCGAGTACTAATATAGTGTAATTCTGTCACAATTTATCCTCCTTTATCTCTTCTAATGCTTTGTATTTTACCATAAGTTCTTCTATGTGCCTACTAAGTTGAATAAAAGAGGTGTTAAAAAAAAGAGGCTAGAAATTTGCTTCCTAACCTCATAAAAAATTATGCTTCCTGTCTGAAATAAGGTTTATTTTTTAAACTCTTTAATAATAATAACCCGAAGACAGTTGTGAAACTGATTTTAATTAAATCTGGTAAAATAAATGGAAGTACCACAAGATTGATAGCTTTTGAAAAATCAGCATGCGTAATTAATATAAATCCAATCACTCCACCAATAAATAGGGCAACTTCTCCTAAAAGATTCGCTAAAAAGAGACGAACGGCATTTTGTTTTCTTTGTGTAATCATTGAAGTAACCAATGCACGAATAGGGAAGAAAACTAAAAAACCAGCAGTAGGTCCAAAGAAAGCTTGAAATCCACCTTTTCCACCTGCAAAAACAGGAAGTCCAATGGCACCTAATAATAAATAAAGTACAATAGCAAGTGTGGCTTCTTTTGGACGATAAATCGTAGCAATTAATCCGATGGCTAATGTTTGAAGCGTAATGGGAATAGGACCTAGAGGAATTTGAAAGGGTGACAATGCTGCCACTAGTGCTGCTCCCAATGCGATTAGTGTTAAAGAATATGTTTTGTTCATAATTGTTAACCTCCTAAACTTGAACATGGTAACAATATAAAGGAGTTTTACATCATTGTCAATCTTTTTGGCAAAAAATTGATAGGATTGTTTGAAAAACACTCTAAGCATTGATAGAATAGATACAATACTTTTATGAAATAGGAAGAGGAGTGAAAAGATGTTAAAGAAAATAGTTCCCTATTTTTCAAAATATAAATATTTCCCATTTTTAGCATTTTTATCCATTTTAGTGGAAGTTGTCTGCGAAGTTGGGCAACCGATTATTATGTTAAAAATTATTGACGAAGGAATTCCAAATCGAGATACTTCTATGATTTTATGGTATGGAATTTTAATGATTATTGTTGCGATGATTTCTCTTGGAGCTGGGGTATTAGGAGCGAAATTTGCTTCTATTGCAGGAACCGGTGTTGCGAGTGAATTAAGAAGTGCGCAAATGAAGAAGATTCAAGAATTTTCATTTAAGAATTTAGACTTTTTCTCTAATGCATCTTTAATTACACGTATGACGAGTGATGTGACAAATGTTCAAAATACAGCGATTATGACGATGCGTATTTTAGCACGAGCACCAATGATGTTTTTATTTGCCTTTTTCTTTGCAGTATCATTGAATGCACAATTGTCACTAGTCTTTGTAGTGGCAGTTCCATTTTTAGTAGTGAGCTTGGCACTTATTATTTCAACAGCATTTCCTCGTTTTAGATTATTACAACAGGCAACTGATGGCATTAACCGTATTCTTCAAGAAAACTTTATTGGTATTCGAGTGGTAAAATCTTTTGTTCGTGAACCTTTCGAACGTGTGAAGTTTGGTGTTGAAAATACAAACTTTAAAACTCGTGCCTTACATGCGATGTATGTCATAGTTTGGAATAACCCAATCATGCAATTAACGGTTTATGCTTGTACGATTGCAGTTATGTGGTTTGGTGGAAAATTTGTAATGCATGGTGAAATGACAACCGGAGAATTGATTAGTTTCATTTCTTATATTACACAAATCCTAATGTCCTTAATGATGATTTCCTTTGTTTTTGTGATGTTAACAATGACAAAAGCTTCAATGGATCGTATTTTTGAAGTGATTGAAACAGAAGTAGATATTGTGGAACCTGAGCAAGTCATTCCGACAGAAATTACACGTGGTGATATAGAGTTTGATCATGTTCATTTCTCATACGGAAAAGATCAACAAGAAGAAGTGTTAAATGATATTCATTTTTCAGTGAAGAGTGGACAAGTTCTTGGAATTATTGGACCAACAGGTTCTGGTAAAACATCTCTTGTTCAATTAATTCCTCGATTGTATGATGCAACGGCAGGAAGTGTTCGAGTTGCAGGGAAAGATGTTCGAGACTATGCCTTTTCTGATTTACGAAGCCAAGTAGCGATGGTTCTTCAAAAAAATACGCTGTTTTCTGGAACCATTCGAGAAAACTTATTATGGGGAAATCCTCATGCAACTGAAGAAGAAATGATTCAAGTAGCTAAATATGCTCAGGCACATAATTTTATTATGGAAATGCCAGATGGATATGATACAAAAGTTGAACAAGGAGGAAGAAATTTCTCTGGAGGTCAAAAACAACGTTTATGTATTGCAAGAGCGATGTTGAGAAAACCAGCTGTTTTAATTTTAGATGATTCAACTTCTGCGGTAGATACTTCAACTGATTCATTAATTCGAGAAGCATTCTTTAATCATTTACCAGATACAACTGTTATTATTATTGCGCAAAGAATTTCTTCTATCCAAGGTGCTGATAAGATTGTTGTATTAGAAGATGGAAAAATGAATGGAATTGGAACGCATGAAACATTAATGGAAACAAACGAATTGTATCGTGAAATTTATGAAACTCAAATGGAAGGAGCGAAAGTAGATGAGCGCTAAAAAAATTGGACCAAAACGTCCTGAAAATTTAAAGCAAACATTAGCCGACTTATGGAGCTATTTATGGAAAAGTAAGTGGAGTCTTTTCGCTGTTCTTCTATTAGTTGTGTTAGGAAGTGCCGCTGGAATTGTAGGGACTTACTTTATTCGTCCGTTGATCAATGATTTTATTGCAACAAAAGATGTAGCAGGTCTAGCAAAAATGCTAGGAGTCATTGGCTTAATTTATATCATTGGAGCAATTGCGAATTATTTTTCTGGTAAAATTATGATTACGATTGGTCAACAAACGATTGAAACAATGAGAAAAGATTTATTTGATCATATTCAAACATTGCCAATTCGTTTCTTTGATACAAATAAACATGGGGATTTAATGTCTCGTTTTACAAATGATTTTGAAAATATTCAACAAGCGTTTAATAATAGTATGTTGATGATTGTCAGCTCTTTATTACAATTAGTATTGACATTTGTGATGATGATGATTCTATCGCCAATTTTAACAGGCATGTTAATCGTTATGGTCTTCATTATGTTTGCGATTGTAAGATTCGTAGCAGGTCGTTCGGGTAAATTCTTTGCTGAACAACAAAAAGTTTTAGGGCAAGTGAATGGATTTGTGGAAGAACATATTGAAGGGCAAAAAGTTGTTAAAGTGTTCAATCATGAAACATTAGTCTTAAAAGAATTTGAAACTTTAAATTTTCAATTAAGAGAAGCAGCAAATCAAGCACAATTTAATTCAAATATTATGTTCCCTATTTTAGGTAATATTAGTTATATTAATTATGCTTTAACTGCTTCAGTTGGTGGATATTTAGTCGTATTCCAAGGGATGGATGTTGGGGCGTTAGCTTCATTTTTACAATATTCAAGAACATTTGCTCAACCATTAGCGCAAATGTCACAACAAACAAATGTCTTATTAGCTGCGATGGCTGGGGCAGAACGTATTTTTGCGATATTAAAAGAAGAATCTGAAGTGGATAAAGGAACTGTAACATTGGACCAAATAGATTCGAAACAATGGTATTGGGTAAAAGGGGAAGAGAGAATACCTGTTGTTGGGAACATTCAATTGAATGAAGTAGACTTTAGTTACGTTCCAGATGTTCCAATTTTGAAAAAAATCAATGTTTGGGCTGAACCTGGATTAAAAGTAGCTTTTGTTGGTGCAACGGGTGCTGGAAAAACTACGATTACGAATTTGATTAATCGTTTTTATGAAATTGATAATGGGGAAATTACGTTTGATACAATTCCTGTTACGGATATTAAGAAAGATGATTTACGTAAAACAATTTCGATTGTATTACAAGATACTCACTTGTTTACGGGTTCGATTGCGGATAATATTCGTTATGGGAATTTAGATGCGACAGATGATGAAGTGGTGAAAGCTGCGAAATTAGCGAATGCGCATGGATTTATTAAACGTTTGCCTCATGGGTATCAAACGGAGATTACTGGTGATGGTGAAGGTCTTTCTCAAGGGCAAAGACAGTTACTTGCGATTGCTAGGGCGGCAGTGGCAAATCCGAAGGTTTTAATTTTGGATGAAGCGACTAGCTCGATTGATAGTCATACGGAAGCGTTGATTAGTAAAGGGATGGACCAATTGATGGAGGGCAGAACTTCATTTGTAATTGCCCATCGTTTATCAACGATTAGGAATGCGGATGTGATTATGGTAATGGATCATGGTGAGATTATTGAGCGTGGTAATCATGAGAGTTTAATGGAAAAACAAGGTGTGTATTACCAATTGTATACAGGGCAGCTTGATTTAGACTGATGTAGAAGAAATATGACTTTTCTGATGTAGCATAGGGCGGCAGCAAACAGCTTTGCTGTTTCATGCCTAAAAATTGAGCCTAGGGTCTCAATTTTTCCCGTGATATAATCAGCATTCGCTGATTATATCGCTTGAGCTACTATGCAAGGTATTTTTGTTTGAAGGGTAGAGTTGTTTTTGATGTTTTATGGATAAAAAAGGGCAGCCGTTTTTACAGCTGCCTTTTGTTTTTTTCAATTCTTTTCCTTGAATCGTCATTATATAGTTTTACAATTAAATGATTGTTACTCTTTTCTTTTTTCTAGTGTTTTACGAATTTGTTCTGCTTGTTTTAGTAGAGAATCTGGTGCTTCTGTAAATGGGTGATTACTGAATAGTTCAATCCATCGGATTTTATTGTAGGGTTGTGTGTATTCTGTATGATATTTATCTAATTCTAAAAATTTCATTTCAACAAGATTTTGTGGTTCATCGAATCCTTTGAAATCTACTTTTAGTGATTCATTTGAACTATTACTCAATAAACTGAATGAATGGAATATTCTTTCATCATCGAAACATCGTTTTTGTGTAATATAAATGGTGTAAAATGGTAGTACTTCATGGGGAAAGTATACTGGATGAAGTTCTTTTGCTTCAAACAACTTTTTATTTTTAGTGAAATAGTTTGAAAGATATAAATAATATGATTCGTTTATGTCAACATCCTCTGCTGTTTGAATTTCTATTATCATTTCAGATCCACTGGCTAATTGCGCTAAGGTAGTGATACTTGTTCTATTATCATCCAGAACCTCATAAGGTTTTAGTAATTTTACTTCATGAATGGGGAGTTCTAGTATATCGCTCATAAATTGTGTTGTTATTTCAGTATTACTGAAAACTTTCTGTGCTAGTGTGTGTGTCATTGATTGTGTATGGTTTATACGTTTTTCCATAGGATATCGTCCTCTCTTTTTGTTTTTTGAAGTAGAATAGTTGTGAAGTATTCTGTCTTCATCTTCTATATACGAAAAAATTCTCGAAAAATATTTTTTTATGGTGAATTTTTAAAAAGAAATGAGATTGAGTAAAGTTATGTCTAGAAAACAAAATCTTTTAAAGGTTTTCGTTTTGTGTTACGATAAAATTGATAGGAGGTTTTTATGACAGAGACAGAATTAACCATTGAACAACGTGCGTTGGATATTGTAAAGCAAGAATTAACGCAATATTCGCCAAAGCAAATTGATACAGTATTAGCTTTATTAGAAGATGGCAATACGGTTCCTTTTATTGCGCGTTATCGTAAAGATCAAACAGGGAGTTTGGATGAAGTTCAAATTCGTGAAATTGAAGAAAGACATCGTTATTTAGTGAATTTTGAGAAAAGAAAAGACGAAGTCATTCGATTAATTGATGAACAAGAAAAATTAACAGATGAAATTTTATCCGACTTAATGAATGCTAAAACATTAACGGCATTAGAGGATATTTACCGTCCATTTAAACAAAAGAAACGTACGAAAGCAACAATTGCTAAAGAAGCAGGTTTAGAACCGTTAGCTGAATTTTTATTAGCTTGCACTTCTGAAGAGGTTGAAGCAAAAGCTGCAACATTCATTAACGAAGAAAAAGAAATTTTAACAGTAGAAGATGCATTAAATGGAGCGTTAGAAATTATTGCAGAAAAAGTCTCCGATAATGCTCACTATCGAAAATTGCTTCGTGAATACACGGTTCAAAAAGCTATGCTTGTGACAAGTTTGAAAGACGAAGAAAAAGATGAAAAACACGTTTATGAAATGTATTACGAGTATCAAGAACTTGTGAAAACAATTGTGCCACATCGAATTTTAGCAGTGAATCGTGCTGAAAAAGAAGGTGTGTTAAAAGTTAGTTTGGAAGTAGATGAAACAATTCCGCTAGAAAAAATGATGAAAAAAGAAATTTCGAATGCGAATTCTCCATCTGCACCTTATGTGAAAGCGGCGATTGAGGATAGTTATAAACGTTTCATCGCACCTGCAATTGAACGTGAAATTCGTTCTGAATTAACAGAAAAAGCTCAAACTCAAGCAATCGAGATTTTTGGAGAAAATTTACAAAATCTGTTATTACAAGCTCCGATGAAAGGTCATGTAATTTTAGGATTAGACCCAGCGTATCGAACAGGTTGTAAACTAGCGATTATTGATGAAACCGGGAAAGTATTAGATAAAGCAGTCATCTATCCACACCAAGGAGCAAGTGACTTTAAGCGTGCTCAAGCGGGAACAACATTCAAGAAATTATTGGAAGATTATCAGGTCACTTTAGTCGCCATTGGAAATGGTACTGCAAGCCGAGAATCAGAAGCGTTCGTGAGTGAACAGATTAAAGGGCTGAATCGTAAAATTTATTACACGATTGTCAGTGAAGCAGGAGCATCTGTTTATTCAGCTAGTGAGATTGCTCGAAAAGAATTTCCAGATTATCAAGTAGAAGAACGTTCTGCGGTAAGTATTGCTCGTCGCCTGCAGGATCCATTGGCAGAATTAGTGAAAATCGATCCAAAAGCAGTAGGAGTTGGACAATATCAACATGATGTGAGTCAAAAACAATTAGATTCAAGGCTAGATATTGTTGTTGAAACAGCTGTGAATAAAGTCGGTGTCAATGTCAATACAGCAAGTGCTGCGTTGTTAGAACATATTGCTGGATTAACTAAAACAACTGCAGCAAATGTAGTGGCTTATCGTGATGAAAATGGAAAATTTACGAATCGTTCTCAATTGAAAAAAGTTCCTCGCTTAGGACCAAAAGCGTTTGAACAAGCAGTAGGATTTTTAAGAATTGTAGATGGGAAGAACCCATTGGATGAAACAGATATTCACCCAGAGTCTTATGAATTTGCAGAAAAGATTTTAGAAAAAATTCAAGCAACAAAAGTTGAAATTGGAACGGAAAAAGTAGAACAAGCACTGTCTGCCCTAGATAAAAAGTCATTATCTGACGAACTAGGAATTGGACTTGAAACTTTAGAATTAATTTTCGCAGGATTAACAAAACCAGGAAGAGATCCTCGTGAGGAAGTGGATCCACTGATTTTAAGAAGTGATGTATTATCCATGGAAGATATTCAAGTCGGAATGGAATTACAAGGAACGATTCGTAATGTAGTCGATTTTGGAGCGTTCGTGGATATCGGAGTTAAACAAGATGGCTTAGTTCATATCTCGAGAATGAAAAAAGGTTTCGTGAAGCATCCAAGTGATGTCGTTGCAGTAGGCGATATTGTAACAGTATGGGTTACTGAAATTGACATGAAAAAAGGAAGAGTAGGATTATCGATGCTACCGCCGGTTGAGAAAGAAGCTTAACTAAAGAGAGTATTCGATAAATTCTGTTGGTTTGCTCTTTGACACTTTACAAAAGTAAAAAGGCTCCTAAATGTTGTTACAACAATGTTTTAGGAGCCTTGTTTTCGTTTTTGAAAATGCGTACTTTTTAAGTTAGTCAAAACTAGAGAATAGGAATGAGGTAACTACAAAAAAACGATTCTTAATATACTTCGCAGACGAAATAACTTTATTATTATTTTCCGTAAGATTTCAAAATAGAGTAAAGAGATGTGCTTTTATTGTACAAAAACGAACAGAATCATATGGAGAGATTAGAGAAATTAGCAAAAAAACCTAAGTTATATAATCCTGTATTTGTTAGAATAGATGACGAAGGTAATCTTGTGTTGGAGTAGAAGTCGTTTGAAATAGGTTGAATATATCCTAAAAAATGTTACAATAGAAAAAAGGAGGAGATAACATGCAAATTAATATTGAAAACTTAGTCTCTATTTCAGAAGCAAATCAAAATTTCTCTAAGGTAGCTCGAATGGTAGATGCTAATGGAAATGTGGTGATTTTGAAAAATAACACACCAAAGTATGTATTAGTGGATTATCAGAGTTTAATGAATGAGAAGAAGGGGACACCAACAGTTGTTGAACAATCAACGTTGGATGAAGTTGCAACTTCAGTTTTATCCCGTCATCTTGACGCATTTAAGGAATTGGCAAAATGAGAATCATGACTGTTGAACAAGTTATCGAATTACACAGAAAACTTATTGAAGCGACGGGTGGTCTAGATGGTGTCAAAGATGTAGGATTAATAGAATCTTCTTTATCTTCAGCTTTTAACGCATACTTTGGTGTTGATCATTATCCAAGTATTGAAGAAAAGGCTGCTAGACTTTGTTATTCGCTAGTAAATAATCATGCTTTCTTTGACGGAAATAAACGAATTGGTATTTATGTTATGTTGGTCTTTTTAGAGTTAAATGGTATTGTACTAAAGCAGACAAATGAAGAAATTGTTAAGTTAGGTATAGGTGTAGCTTCATCAGAATTTGATTATGATTCCATTTTAGAATACATTAGAAATCATAGATGATTTTAAATTATAGAGTTGACGGAGAAAATATAGGTATTCAACAAATCCTATTTGTACAATCTTTGATACCTTATATAAATCAAAAAATCATGAACTTTGATTTAACAATGTTTTAGGTGAAAATAGAAAATAAATTAATTTCAAAATATTTATAAATACCTTAAAGTCATTATATGAATAAAATCATTTTCAGGAGAATGTAGTCTAAAACGCATTCTTCTTTTTATTGTTTACTTTAAGCAGAAACAAATTTTCTGGTATTTTCACCACAAAAATAGTCCAGCAATCAAAAGTGTGATATAATGCTTAATGACTATGGATGAAGATGTATAGACAGATTTGCGACATAGATAATAAGACAGAATATGAAATAAAATGACTAGAATAAGAAAGGAAAACCTATGGCAAGAGATATTGGAATTGATTTAGGGACTGCGAATATTTTAATCTATTTAAAAGATCGTGGCATCATCTTAAATGAACCATCATTAGTCGCTGTGGACGATAAGAGTAATACAGTGATTGCAGTGGGGGAAAAAGCCTATAAGATGTTAGGTAGAACGCCACGAGATATTTCCATTGTTCATCCGCTAAAAGGTGGGGTTATTGCAGATATTGCGGTAACGGAACAATTATTAGAGATGTTTATTCATAAATTACATTTGAATACATTTTTTCAAAAACCGGATATTTTAATTTGTACGCCTACAAATGTAACAACAGTGGAGCAAAAGGCTATTATTCAAGCGGCTATTAAGTGTGGTGGACATTCGATTTATTTAGAAGAAGAACCAAAAGTTGCTGCTGTGGGAGTGGGCTTAGATATTTTCTCACCTTCAGGCAATATGATTGTCGATATTGGTGGGGGAACAAGTGATATTGCAGTGCTTTCTATGGGAGCAACAGTATCTAGCCGTTCGATTAAGTTAGCTGGGGATGATATGGATCATCAAATTATGGACTATATTAAGGAAGAATATCAGTTAATTATTGGTGAAAGAACTGCTGAAGCAATTAAGATGGATTTAGGTTCTGCGATTGAAGTGGAGATTGAATCGGATATGATTGTCAAAGGTCGTGATATGACAACTGGGCTTCCGAAGACGGTTACGATTTATACAAATGAAATTTACCATTGCTTAAAAGAAATTTTGGATACGATTTGCGAAGAAACTCGTCTTGTATTAGAAGATACTCCGCCGGAATTAGCAGGAGATATTATTGAACGAGGAATTGTGGTAACAGGTGGCGGTGCTTTAATTCATGGTATTGATCGTATGTTATCTGACCGACTACAAGTTCCAGTCTTTTTAGCAGATAATCCATTGGAAAGTGTCGCTATTGGTACGGGCGTATTATTGGATCGCATTAAGAGAGAGCGTGGGTTGTTTGATGGATTTAAACGTTTATTCTCTTCAAAACGTGTTGTGATGAATCCAACAGCGAATATTTTTGATGATGAAGCACTTCGTAAGTCGTAAGAGGTGAGGGAATGTTTAAGAGATTAGAACAGTTTTATAATAGTCAGCCATTTTTACTGATTGTGCTCATTCGTATTGCTCTATTTCTAGGGTTAGCTTTTTTGTTATTTATAGTAGGGCTTATGATTGGTTACAGTGTTCTTGGTAGTGGTGGAAATCCGTTCTCAGTATTTTCTGGGGAAGTTTGGCAAAAGATTTTTGATTTTGTTCGATAGGCAACTTCTTTGACCTTTATTGACAAATTCGTTACACTTATATTGAAAAATGAAATTTAAAAGAGAGATGGAGGATTCAATATGAATTTAATTCCTACAGTTATTGAACAATCATCACGCGGTGAACGTGCGTATGATATTTACTCAAGATTATTAAAAGACCGTATTATTATGGTAAGTGGACCAATTCACGATGATATGGCAAATGCGATTATTGCGCAATTATTATTCCTAGATGCACAAGACCCTGAGAAAGATATTTATATGTATATTAACTCTCCAGGTGGAAGTGTTACAGCAGGACTAGCCATTTATGACACAATGAATTTTATTAAAGCAGATGTTCAAACAATTGCGATGGGTTTAGCTGCTTCAATGGGTTCATTCTTATTAACAGCTGGTACAAAAGGCAAACGTTATGCGTTACCAAATGCTGAGATTTTAATTCACCAACCATTAGGTGGAGCACAAGGTCAAGCAACAGAAATCGAAATCGTTGCACGTCAAATTTTAAAAACACGTGAACGTTTAAATGCGATTTTAGCAAAACAAACGGGTCAAAAAATTAAAACAATTGAGAAAGATACAGATCGTGATAACTATATGACAGCTCAAGAAGCGTTAGAATATGGTTTAATTGATGCGATTATGACAAACTCAAAAGATTTGCAATAGTAGATAGGATGGAGTCGCCGATTTCTTAGGAATGAGGCGACTATTTTTGTGGGTTGATGAGGGTAATAGGATAGAATTCATTTTTTTGATATAGTAAAAACTCAAAAGAGCCGAGCAGCAACTCGATTCTGATGTAGTCTATTGAAATAACGGTGGCTAATTATGATAAAATAACATCGCTCAATCGACCAAAGTCGTGAGAGGTGTTATTTTTTTGTTTTCATTTCTATTTGTTCGTCCCATCCATTAAAATTTCTCATCATTCTTTAGTTCAACATATGCTTTGTGGTATAATCATTTTGAGTTATTTTATTCAAAAGGAGATAGAAGATGTCAGAATTAAAACAAAATTTTGCTCTTGAGCAATTAAAAGAAAATGCTAATAAAATTTATCAATTAATTAATCAACAAAAAAGTCATCTATGTATTGCAAAATGTCCTGCATTTGAAGAAGTGGTTGACACGCAATTGTTTGGTTTATCCAAGCAAGTAGAGTATGCTGTAGCGATTGGTGTGGTGGAAGAAAATGATGGTCACCAATTGATGGCAGATTTAGAATACGCCTTAAACGAAGTATATAGTGAAGTATATGAAAAAAATTGGCAATCTTAAAGAAAGTTAGAGGTTTATTATTTTGAAAATAAAAGATAAACTAAAAAGTTTTTTCCAAGTTGATATCATTATATTAATGCTCTTTATTGTATTATCCATTTTTGGAGTAGTGATGGTTTATAGTGCTAGTAGTTATTTTTCATTGGCTACACTAGGAAATTCAGAATATTTTTTATATCGTCAATTAGCCTTTCTGGTTTTTGGGTTCATTCTGGCAATCGTTATTGCTAATTTTGGAAGAAGTTTCTTTTTTAAGGAAAGACTTTTACAAATTTCTTATGGGATATTGATTCTTCTTCTTATCTTTGTTTTAACCCAAACTGGAATTAAAGGGGCAAGAAGTTGGATTAATTTACGATTCTTTAATTTGCAACCTTCTGAATTTTCCAAAGTAATTTTAATTTGGGCAAGTGCTTTTTATTATAGTAAATATAAGGACACACAAGATTGGAAATTATTATATAGAATTCCCATTGGAATGATGGTTTTAGTGAATATGTTAGTGTTAATTCAACCGGACTTTGGAACAGTAATGATTATTACGCTGATGATGTGGTTACTTGCCTTGACGACTGGATATTCTAAGCGAGCTCTTGGGATTTCTGGAGGATTATTTGTTTTAGGGTATTTGTTTACATTTTTACCGATTTCGATTATTCAATATGTGCCATTTATTAAGTCGTATCAAGTTGGTCGATTTCTTTCATTCCATAATCCTTGGGATGATACGAGTGGTGTAGGATATCAATCTATCCAAGGATTCTTAGCTTTAGCAAGAGGGGGATTAACAGGTACTGGTTTATCAAGTTCTATTCAAAAAACAGGATTTTTACCAGAAGCGCATACCGATTTTATATTAGCGATTGTTGGTGAGGAATTAGGATTTTTTATGGTATGGTTAGTACTAATCGTTCTCTTTTTCCTAATCATTTATATTATTAGGAAGGCTTTATCTTGCCGATCCTCATTTGCAAGATATATTTGTTTAGGTGTTGGAGTTTTTCTGTTAGTACAAAGCAGTGTCAATATTGGAGCGTTACTAGGACTTGCTCCAATTACCGGAGTTCCATTACCATTTTTAAGTTATGGTGGATCTAGTTTGATTGTTTCAAGTATTGCGATAGGAATGGTTCTATTTGCACTGAAATATGATAAAGAATACCTTGAAGAAGTTAAAAATAACATTAGAATGAATGAGTTCAAATTTGAGGAAAATAAAAAAGATGACAGTTCTCAAGAAGAAGCTTTAGATGAAAAGAAAGCATTGATCAAAGAAGAGGAGGAAGAGCATGAAGAAATTACTGGTGGCTAATCGTGGAGAAATTGCGATTCGTGTATTTCGTGCAGCTTCGGAATTAGGGATTGAAACGGTGGGTATTTTTGCCAAGGAAGATGATCATTCATTACACCGTTTCAAAGCTGATGAAGCGTATTTAGTTGGAGAAGGTAAGAAGCCAACGGAAGCTTACTTAGATATGGATGATATTATTCGTATTGCAAAACAAGCAGGGGCAGATGCTGTTCATCCTGGTTATGGTTTTTTATCTGAAAATATTGATTTTGCTAGGAAATGTCAAGAAGCAGGTCTAACCTTTGTTGGGCCTTATTTAGAACATTTAGATATTTTAGGTGATAAATTAAAAGCAAAAACTGCGGCGCATAAGGCTGGTTTACAATCGATTCCTGGGACAGAAGGGACAGTGTCTTCTGTTCAAGAAATTTATGATTTTGCGGAACAATTTGGCTATCCGATTATGATTAAAGCTGCACTTGGTGGTGGCGGTCGTGGGATGCGTGTTGTTTATCGTAAGGAAGATGTTCAAGATAGTTATGACCGTGCCGTCGGAGAAGCGATTAAAGCTTTTGGTGCTGGAGAATGTTATGTGGAAAAATATATTGAAAATCCACAACATATCGAAGTGCAAATTTTAGGGGATAAACATGGAAATGTTGTTCATTTATTCGAACGTGATTGTTCTGTTCAAAGACGACACCAGAAAGTGATTGAAGTAGCTCCATGTGTTTCTCTTTCAGAAGAGATGCGCTCAAAAATTTGTAATGCAGCAGCTAGTTTTATGAAAGAAATTGGGTATGTCAATGCAGGAACGGTTGAGTTTTTATTAGATGGAAATCAGTTTTACTTTATTGAAGTGAATCCAAGAATCCAAGTAGAGCATACCATTACAGAATTGATTACAGGAATTGATATTGTTCAAGCACAATTAAAAATTGCGCAAGGAATGTATTTACATCAAGAAATTGGCATTCCTACACAAGAAAACTTAACATTTAGTGGTGCTGCGATTCAATGCCGTATTACAACTGAAAATCCTGAAAATAACTTCTTACCAGATACTGGTAAGATTAATACGTATCGTTCACCCGGTGGTTTGGGTATTCGTTTAGATGCGGGAAATGCTTTCCAAGGAAATGTGGTAACGCCATATTTTGATTCACTCTTAGTAAAAGTTTGTACGTATGGTCGTGATTTTTCTCAAGCAGTTACAACGATGCAACGTGCTTTAAAAGAGTTTAGAATTCGTGGAGTGAAGACGAATATTCCATTTTTAAAAAATGTAATCCATCACGAAGATTTCTTAACAGGAACCGCTAAAACAACGTTTATTGATACAACACCTGAATTGTTTAAGTTTCCAAAGGAAAGTAATCGTGGAAATAAAATTTTAAAATATATTTCTGAAATTACTGTAAATGGGTATCCAGGAATCCCACAAGAAACAAAGGCATTCGAGAGACCAACTTATATCGAAACATTGAAGTCCGTTTCAAAACCAGAAATAACAGCTAAGCAGTTACTGGATGAAAAAGGTGCGGATGAAGTTTCGAAATGGGTATTGGAACAAGAAAAAGTTCTTTTAACGGATACAAGTTTTAGAGATGCGCATCAAAGTTTAATGGCAACAAGAATGCGTTCGATTGATTTAATTCAAGCGGCTCAGCAATATGAAGCAGCAGTTCCTCAATTGTTCTCAGCAGAAGTATGGGGGGGAGCGACATTTGATACAGCTTATCGATTCTTAACAGAAAATCCTTGGAATCGATTAGAAAAAATTCGTAAAGCAATGCCAAATACGCTGTTGCAAATGTTATTGCGTGGTTCTAATGCAGTAGGTTATTCCAATTATCCAGATGCTGTGATTCGTTCGTTCATTTTAGAAGCGGCAGCAACAGGAATTGATGTATTTAGAATTTTTGACAGTTTAAACTGGTTGCCTCAAATGGAAGTGAGTATTCAAGCCGTTCGTGATGCAGGAAAAATTGCAGAAGCGACAATGTGTTATACAGGCGATCTATTAAATCCAATGCAAACAAAATATACATTAGAATATTATAAACAATTTGCGAAGGATTTAGAAAAATCGGGGGCACATATGATTGCCATTAAAGATATGGCAGGATTATTGAAACCTCAAGCAGCCAAACAATTAATTACAACGTTAAAAGAATCAGTGGACATTCCAATTCACTTACATACACATGATACAAGTGGAAATGGTATTTTAACATTAGCAACAGCGATTGATGCTGGAGTGGATGTAGTCGATGTAGCCTTTAGTGCGTTAGCAGGTGGAACATCTAATCCAAGTATGGAAACTTTATACTATGGATTAGAAGGTACAAGTCGCCAACCTGAATTAGAGATGGAAAATGTAACAAGATTAAATCGTTATTGGGGAACGATTCGTAAATCTTATCATGCATTTGATCAAGCACAAGTTTCTCCAAGTCCTGAAGTTTACTATCATGAAATGCCTGGAGGACAATATACGAATTTATACCAACAAGCCAAATCAGTTGGTTTAGGGGAACGTTTCGAAGAAGTGAAAGAAATGTATCACCGTGTAAACCAATTATTTGGAGATATTATTAAAGTAACTCCTTCTTCTAAAGTAGTGGGAGATATGGCACTATTCTGTATTCAAAATGAACTCAATGAAGAAAACATTTATGAAAAAGGATTAACTCTGTCTTTCCCTGAATCAGTGATTCAATTCTTTAGAGGAGATTTAGGTCAATCGGTTGGAGGCTTTAATGAAAAACTTCAAAAAGTTGTATTAAAAGATATTGAGCCAATTACTGTTCGCCCAGGATTATTAGCTCCTGAAGTAGATTTTGAAGAAGTTCGCAAAGAATTAGAAACTCTACTTGGGCATAAGCCAAAAGACCAACAAGTACTAAGTTATCTCATGTATCCAAAAGTGTATAAGGAATACCAAGAGAGAAAAGAACTATATGGAGATTTAAGTAAATTAGATACGCAGACATTCTTCTATGGAATGCGTATGGGTGAGACGATTCAAATGGAATATGCTCCAGGTAAAGTCTTTATGATTACATTAGTACAAATTGGGGAACCAGACCAAGATGGAAATCGTATTATGTTCTATCGATTCAATGGACAAAGCCGAGAAATTATTGTGCATGATGCGAGTGCAACAACGACAACTGTTAAACGTCAAAAAGCAGATGCGAATGACTTTGGACAAATTGGGGCAACAATGCCAGGTAGTGTCCTAAAAGTATTTGTAACAAAAGGTGAAGCAGTTCGTAAAGGACAAGTATTGCTTGTGACAGAAGCGATGAAGATGGAAACAACGATTCAAGCACCATTTGATGGTGTTGTAGAAACGATTGCTGTTAAAGAACAAGATATGATTGATGTCAGTGATTTACTATTAACAATTCGTAAAAAATAATGAAGAGAGGAGTAAACATGGAACAAGTAGAAAGAAGAGCAATTATTGTATGGCTCTATACATTAAAACCAATTAAACAATTAAAACGTTTCGGTAATATTCAATATATTTCTAAACGTCTAAAATATATTTACTTGTATGTCAATGAAGAAGAAGTGGAAAGTGTGATGGATAAAGTTAGCAAATTTCACTTTGTTCGAAAAGTTGAAGTATCTCCTCGCCATGAAGTTCGAATGGATTTTACACAAATCTTACCAGAATTACGTGAGGAAATTGAATTAGAAAAACAAGCATTGGCTACAGAAGCGTGATGATTATATAATAAGAATAAAGAGTCCACCGATATCTAATGGTGGACTCTTTTTGTATTGGTTGAATCTGATTGATATAAATTGTGATCTAGCAAGATTTAATTCGTTAAAACCTAATAGTTACCGTTTGAGATTTATGATAAACTAATTATAAGTAACAGAAAGGAAATTTATATATGGAAAATATCGGTACAATTACAAAAAACGTTAAAAAAATACTTTCAATCACTAGTGATGTTAGCAAGATATTCATTGATAATGAGAATTTCAAAAAACATTTAATAAAGAGAAACCATCAAAATATGATTTCTCATATACCTAAAATATCACAGTATTTAAAAAATCCTGATTATGAAGTGACCCCCAAAAGTTAGACTTTTTTTGAGACGACTTAAGTCGTCTCTTTTTGATTAATAAAACAAAATGTATGAATAACCCCCTAGGGGGTTCGCGCTAAAATTTTTGGCGCGTTTTTTCTTGGAAATATTATTAAACTTGCAATTAGATTTACTAGTTAAGCAATACGAGCAGAGTTGGAATGAGTTATTCTGTAATTTACAGGACTTAGTCCATCCAGTTTAATTTTTATACGTTTGTTGTTGTAATAATCAATATAATCGATAATAGCTTTCTCTAATTACTCAAGAGACTTAAATTCTTTTTCAAATCCATAAAACATTTCTGATTTCAATATACCAAAGAAAGATTCCATCATACCATTATCTGCACTGTTCCCCTTACGTGACATAGACGGCTTTATATCTTTACTTTCTAAAAATCGATGATAAGAATCATGCTGGTATTGCCAACCTTGGTCACTGTGAAGAATAGTATTTTCGTATTTGTCATCTGTAAATGCCTCGTTTAACATTGCCTTTAGTTGATGTAAGTTAGGTGAACGAGAAAGATTGAACGCAATAATTTCACTGTTAAATCCATCTAAGACTGGTGATAAATATAGTTTCTGTTCACTACTTGGAATGGCAAACTCCGTTACATCTGTGTAGCATTTTTCCATTGGTTTAGATCCTTCAAAATCACGTTGAATCAGATTATCTGATTTCTTTCCAACATCTCCTTGGTATGAATAATATTTGCGTTTACGACGAATACGGGCAATTAAACCAAGTGCTTTCATTAAGCGTTGTACCTTCTTATGATTCACTTTAAAGCCACGATTTCTTAATTCTAAATGAATTCTACGGTAACCATAGTTTTCCTTATGTTCTGTAAAAATATCTTGTATTTCATCTTTAAGCTGTTGATCCTTATCCGGTTGGTTCATTTGTTTTAAATGGTAATAGTACGTTGAACGAGCTAAATTAATTACTTTAAGAAGAACATCCAATGGAAATTCTTTGATTAATTCTTGAACAATTTCTGTCTTTCTTCTTTCGCTTTTTCCTCCTTCAATCGTAGTTCCCTCAACTTTTTTAGAACAGCAATTTCCGCCTTTAAGTATAGATTTTCTAATTCAAGACGTTCTAATTCTGTCATTTCTTCTAATTTTTTCTTTGGCTTACGTCCCATTGAATTTGGTCTCCCTCTTGTTTTCTCAACAATAGTATACCCATTTTTCTTATATTGTGCTAGCCAATTCGAAAGTAAGCCACGATTCGGAAGTGCATACTCAATACATACACTTAATTGTGAACGACCTTCTAGAAGAACTTTATTCATTATTTCCTGCTTTAGTTTTGGTGAATAGTAACGATTTTTTTCTTTTTTAACAATTTCTATTCCATATTGATCAATCAATCGAACTAAGTATTTAATATTAGAATCGGCGATATCGTATTTCCTTGAAAGATTCTTTAAGCTTTCACCTTGTTTTCTTAGTTGATAAATTTCTATTTTATCTTCATAAGTTAATTTCATAAAAAACACCCCAAAAGTTAGATTTTTATGTCTAACTTTTGGGGTGCAGTACATTATGTAGGTGTCAACCCACGAGAAAAAGGTGTCAGTTTGGAGTATATTGTTCAAGTAGAACCAAATATTCTTATAGCAGTTAAATTGGACAGTAAGAATGGTTACTTTTATGTGGCTACTATGCACGAAATTTCTCAATTAAAATTAACTCAGAGAATTCGCAACGGAAGATTACGAAAAGTTGACAAAAGATAATAAATAATTATAATAGAGGTATAGAAAGTATGAATTGAGGGTAGAAAGGTTCCTACCGCACCTCATAGAGGTACCTGAGATGACGAGGTTACTGAACGTCCAATTTATACTAACGATATTTTCCAAGAAGACACCGCAAGGTGTCTTTTTTTGTGTCAGAATTTATACAGGAGTGATAAAATGACAACAAGACAAGAACTAGTAGATTATGTACGTAATTTATTTAACAGAAGGAGTCGGAGTAGATGTTTATTGTGAGTTGTTATTCTTTTTTTGAGCGTATATAATAAGGTGAATATATTAAAGGAGGAACACAGATGAGAATTATTTCTGGCGAATTTGGTGGAAGACATCTTCGAGCTGTTCCAGGAAAGAACACAAGACCCACAACGGATAAAATTAAAGAATCCTTATTCAATATTTTAGGAGGATATTTTGATGGTGGTGTCATGTTGGATATGTATGCAGGCAGTGGAGGAGTAGCCATTGAAGCTGTTTCTAGAGGAATGGACCATGCCTTTTTATTTGAAAATAATCGTCAAGCGATTCAAACGATTGAACAAAATATTGACATTACAAAGAGTCCGGATCAATTTACATTATTGAAACAAAATGTGAAGCATGGATTAAAAACATTAGCAACAAGGGAAGAGTTTAAACCTGTTTCTTTAGTGTTTATGGATCCACCGTATCGTCTGCAAGAAATTATCCATGATATTGAACAATTGGAAAAATTATCATTAGTAGCAGAAGATGCTGTAGTTGTCGCAGAAGTGGATAAAGCAGTACAATTACCAGAAAAAATTGGACGTTTTACTCAATGGAAACGAGTAGAGTATGGAATTACAGCATTAATTTTCTTTGAATTTGAATAGGAGATTTGTATGGTAAAAGCAATTTATGCAGGAAGTTTTGATCCCATTACAAAGGGTCATCTTCATTTAATCCAACGTGCGACAGTATTATTTGATGAAGTGATTGTGTTAATTTCTCATAATCATCAAAAACAGTATACTTTAACAAAAGAAGAGAGAGTTCAAACAGTTCAAAAAGCTGTGTCAAACTGGAAAAATGTTCGAGTTGTCGTACAAGATGGGGGCTTAACGGTTGAAGCGGCGAAACAATTAGGAGCAACTGTTCTTTTAAGAGGGATTCGTAATAGTCAAGATTTAGAATTAGAAAAGACATTAGCGTATCATAATCATCGATTAGACGAGAATATTGAAACTGTCTTACTCATAAGTGAGCCAGCCTATGAATATGTCAGTTCAACAATGGTAAAAGAATTAGCAAAATTTGGCGGAGAATTTGAGTCTTTAGTTCCAGAGTCTGTATCAGAAATTTTGGAAAAAAGATATGCTGGACAAGAGTGTCAACAAATGACGCTTCAAGAAAGAAGTGAGGAAGTATGAAAAAAATTTCTTTACGAACGATTGTTATATCGTTCGTTAGTTTATTAGTTTTAGGAATCATTGCATTTTATCCTTTACCTTATGTATTAGAAATGCCAGGGAGTGCTGAAAAAGTAGAGGATTTTATTACAATTGAAGGAGTTAATGAGAAGAAGGAAGGGTCTTTTCGTGTAATGACGGTATTGTCCCAACAAGCAACCCCTTTATTAGCACTTCAAACATTGCTACCTCATGTTGAGATGATTCCAAAGGAAAAAGTGTATGGTACAACTTCTAGTAAGGAGTACAATAAAATTCAGGAATATTATATGCAACAAGCTAGAAATGCAGCCATTTCAGTAGCGTATAAGGCAGCTGGAAAAACTGTTGAAGAAGAATTTTTAGGTGTATATGTGATGACAGTTGTTCCTGAATCTGATTTTAAAGAGAAGATTCAAGTAGGAGATATTGTGACAAAAGTAGATGGAGTTTCATTTTCATCCGCGCAAGAAATGATTCAAGCCATTAGTTCTAAAAAGATTGGTGATCCTGTCACGATTGAAATAAATCGTAATCAAGAAATGATTGAAAAAATAGGAGTCTTGGTAGAAAATCCTGACACAGGAAAACCAATGTTAGGGATTCAATTAGTGACGCATTCAAAACTTCATGAATCTCCTAAAGTAGATTTTGATTCACATGGGGTTAGTGGTCCATCGGCAGGTCTGATGTTTACATTAGAAATTTATAACCAATTAACGGATAAAAATTTAAAACAAGGTCGAATTGTGGCTGGTACTGGTACAATGAATGAAAAAGGAGAAGTTGGACGAATCGGTGGAGTAGATAAGAAATTAGTGGCAGCTGTTCGTGCAGGAGCAACTATTTTCCTAGCACCAGATGACGAAATTACGGATGAAATGAGAGAAAAAAATCCTGACATTTTATCGAATTATGAAGAAGCTAAACGAACCGCTGAAAAGATAAAATCCAATATTCAAGTGTATCCTGTAAAAAAATTTGAAGATGCAGTAAAAATTTTAGAAAAATAAAATACAAAACGTCATTTTTTTCGTATCTATAGTTAGAGGAGGGAAAAATGATGTTTTATTTTTTTATGCAAGTGAAGTGTTTATTGATGGAATATAAAAAGATTCTGTCAATTATTGGTGGTGTATTAGCAGTTATCGTTATTATTCTTGTAGGAAGAGGAATGATGGCTTCACCTACGAAAGAAAAAGTAATGGTAACGAATGCTGTGAATACAACAAGAGTGGAAGAAACAACTACGATGATACCACAAAATTGTTATGTAGATATTAAAGGGGAAGTTCTTCGGCCTGGAGTGTATGAGTTTTCTTGTGAGAGTCGCATACAAGAAGTGATAAAGAAGGCTGGAGGTTTTACAGAAGAGGCAGATGAAACAAAAATTAATTTAGCACAAAAAATTACCGATCAAATGCAACTGATTGTCCCTAATGTATATTCTAAACAAGAAGGAGGAGTGACAGAGGGAAATTCTGAAAAAGGAAACTCGTCTAATTCGACTCCATCTAATTCAAAAAAAGGAACGGTCAATATTAATACAGCAACTTTGGAAGAATTACAAACGATAAAGGGAATTGGAAAGAAAAAAGCAGAAGCCATTTTACAATATCGAAAAGAACATGGAGCCTTTCGTACAAAAGAAGACTTATTACAAGTGAAAGGAATTGGAAAGAAAGCATTAGAAGCGATTGAAAGCCAAGTGACTTTCCAATGAAGAAGTGGATTTGGGTAACGGTCTTAGAAATAATATTGGGAGGTTTAATTTTCTCTGAATCTTCACTTTTTTTAAAAGGAATTTATGTTTTGATAGGAATATGGACGTTCATTCTTCATTTTAGAAGTAAACAACAGATGTTCTGGGTATTAATTTTACTCATTTCTATTGGATTACGTTCTTATCAAGTCTATCATCCTACAGTTGTTCCCGAAGGGGAGTTAACTGGGATTATAAGATTAAACCGAGATGATTTGAAAATCAATGGAGACTTTGTAACGGGAATTGCTGAATTAGAGTTGACGTCTTCTAACCATCAAGTGTTATTCCAATATAAAATGCATTCTGAAAAAGAGAGAGCTTTATTTGAAGAAGAGGAGGCGAATCTCACTTTATCTGTAATAGGGAAGAGTAAGCCTGTGAATGAACCTAAAAATAGAGGGGATTTTAATGCACCAAGTTATTATCGTAGTATTGGGATTCTTCGTGTGTTTGAGGTCAAAGGGTTTAAACAAATGGCAAATAAACCTTCATGGATCTCACTATTTCAAAATTGGCGTAGAAAATTTTATTTGAAAATTGATAAACAGCCAGAAAGTTTTGTCCGTACATATGCATTATTATTACTGTTCGGAAAAATGAAAGATGCAGATGTAACAGTGATAGGGCATTATAAGAGACTTGGAATCATGCATGTTTTAGCCATTTCAGGACTTCATATTACATTATTTATTCATCTGCTTGAAAAAGTATTATGGAAATGGAAAATAACTCGAGAAACTAGTGTTACTATCATCATCGTTGGATTAGTCATTTATGGTTACTTTATTCATTGGAATATTAGTGGTACACGAGCGATTTTAATGTATATTTTAGCGCAAATGTCTAAAAAGTTTCATTGGAAACTGACAACAGAGGATTGTTTGGGAATCATATTTTTGCTATCACTGTTTTATCGAACAAGTATTATTGAAAATGTAGCTTTTCAACTAAGTTACGGATTAACGGCAATTTTATTATTGACGAGTTATTTTGCTGAACATAATATTCAAGAGAAATGGAAGAAAACGATTTGGATTGCTTTTTTGACGCCTATGATTGCCTTACCATTGATTTGTCACTATTTTTTTACGTGGAATCTGTTAAGTGTGTTATTAGCTGGTTTAGTGGTGTTGTTATTTGAAAGTATTCTTATTCCAGGAATTTTGCTTTATGCTTTAGCAGTCGTAATAGAGTGGGTGTGGATTTCTAACGGTATAGTTTTCTTTTTAGATGCATTATTAAAAGGATTGAATCACATTTTTACTTTTTGTGAGCAATTTTTATTTTTACGATTTACATTTGGAACATGGTCAACAATGGCTTGGATATTGTATTGGATTACTCTTTATGGAGCTCTTGTTTGTTATGAAAAATCTTGGTTTCGTCCTTGTTCGAGTGTTGTGCTTGCAATAGGTTCTTGCCTTATCGCTCTCAACATTCCTTATCATCTACATGAGCAAATCATCTTTTTAAGTACTGGGACACAAGTTTCAGTATTGTATATTCCAAAAGGATTCAATCATGCCACATTAATATTGAGAGGAGGAAATTCATTCACGGATTCGAAGGGGAATACCATTCGTAAGCCATCTTTTTCAAAAACCGTTGCGAATAATGTTTTAGTAGAGGGAATTTCTCAGTTGGATTCCATTGTGTTAACTAATGCTAATGTGGAAGATAGTGATGATTTGAAAGAGTTGATCCAAGATTTTTCAGTAAGTGAGGTAGTGGTTTCTAAAAATCCATCCGAAAAAAGAGAGGATAGTAAATGGGACATTTCAGTACAAAGTCATGAAATAGGAGAAATGGAGTTGCTTTCTGGTGTGAAATGGGGATTGATTCAAGCAAATAAAAGTAAGAAAGAAGTTCAAAATTCTATTTTTACAATCCAAGGCGAACGAATACTTATAGTGGAAGATAAGATGAAAACTTTACCCGATAAAGCTGATTTTGTGATTTCTTCAAAGAAAAACGCAGAAGGGATAGCAAAAATAAATGGATTTACACAAATACAAACGAAAAGTTTAATTTTAGAAAAAGGAAATGGGAAGGTTCAATCGCATATTAGTTCACGCTTCTTAGATCAGTTAGAACAACAAGTTTCACATATATGGATTTCACAAGAAGATGGAGCAGTTCATATGATGCAAGAAAAAGGCGTACGAAAATTCCATACGATAAAAAGTCATAAAGACGAGTGAAACCATGGACAAAAAGAACACTTCACGATACACTAGACTAAGAGAAAGGGGAGTCATGAATGGAATTTCAAAAGAAAATAGAAGAAATTAAATCGGGGAAATTGTCGCCCATTTATATAGTTCAAGGAAAAGAAGATTATTTACAAAATTGGGCAAGGCAAGTATTTTTAGAATCCGTAGTGGCTCCTGAAGATCAAGAATTAAATATTGCTCGATTTAATATGGAAGAAATTTCTGTCCAAACAGCTATTGAAGATGCAGAATCTGTTCCGTTTTTCGGAGATAGACGTTTAGTGATGATTGATAAACCATATTTTTTAACAGGTGAAAAAGAAAAAGCAAAAATCGATCATCAACTTGAAAGATTACAGTTTTATTTAGAAAATCCCTTAGACTCTTCTGTTGTTGTATTTTTTGCACCATATGAAAAGTTAGACTCTCGTAAAAAAATCGTGAAGCAATTAAAAAAAGTAGCAGTCTTATTAGATGCTTCTTCATTAGAAGAAAAAGATGTAAGAGTGATGGTTCAAAGTAAATTACAAGAACAAGACGTTTCGATGGAAACTTCAGTTCTACAGTTCTTTTTAGAAAAATTACACTATTCTCTAACAGATGCGATGAGAGAAATTGATAAGTTAATCTTATCTGCTATGGATACGAAAGTTATTGATAGTGACTTAGTGGCAGCATTAGTACCAAAAAGTTTAGAACAAAATATTTTTGAACTAGGAGAAGCTGTCCTTCGAAAAGATAGTAAAGTGGCGATTGAAATTTATCGAGATTTATTATTACAAAAAGAAGACCCGATTAAAATGAACGCCATTTTATTAGGGCAATTTCGCTTATTACTACAAGTGAGCTACTTACAAAAAGAAGGCTATCACGAACCTGAAATGCAAAAGGTATTAGGGATCCATCCATACCGTGTAAAACTCGCTCTAGGACAATCTAGAAAATTTTCGATTGCTTTATTAGAAGCAGCGTATCGATTATTAGTAGAAACAGAGTATGCTTTGAAAACAGGACTTGGAATGAAAGAGTTACAATTAGAAACATTTATTTTGAAGTTTTGTCAAAAGAGTGCATCAGTAGGTTGAAATGAAAATAAAAAGTACAAAAAAAGGCCCGAGAATGATTTCTCAGGCTTTTTATTATTTGCTTAATTTTGAAGCAAGACGTGATTTATCACGAGAAGCTTTGTTTTTGTGGATTAATCCTTTAGAAGCAGCTCCGTCGATTGCTTTGTGAGCAGCACGTAATAATTCTTCAGCATTTTCAGCACCTTCAGCTACTGCAGCTTCAAATTTTTTGATAGCAGTACGCATAGCAGAAGTTTGTGAGTTGTTTGCTAGTGTTGACTTTTTGTTTGTACGAACACGTTTGATTTGTGATGCGATATTTGGCAATGGGTTCACCCCTCTTTCTTACATTTATATAATCACTGATCAGTTGTCTCCAACAGGAATTATTATACAAAAGTCCTTATAAAAATGCAAGTCTTGCGATGAAATAGTACGTTTTCATGTGACATTTATTGTATAAATGTAAAAAAGGTTGAAGCTATCGCTTGTAAAATCTTTACTTTTTAAATATTTTTTGAAATAATAAGTAAAGAAATTAGAGGTGAAATATGTATCAATATAATGGCTTACTACAATTATTAAAGCAAAAGCAATTAAATAAATCAGAGTTAACAAAAATTCTTCATATTTCTTCACGAACACTTGCCAAAATTTCAAAAGGAGAAAAACTTTCTCCTAGAGTGATTCGTAAATTTTGTGACTTTTTTGATTGTGCAGAAGAAGCTCTTTATACTGTTGTTCCTAATAATCCAATTCTTAGACAGTTAAGGGAAGAGAAGGATGTTGGGATTTCTGGAGGAATTTATCATGAGCTACAAATACGGATGACTTATAACTCGAATCATATTGAGGGAAGTCGTTTAAACGAAGAGCAAACGAGGCATATATTTGAAACAAATACTCTGTTTAGTCACGAGGCTGTCAGTGTAGATGACATTATTGAAACAGTAAATCACTTTCGAGCAATAGATTACTGTATTGAGATTGCAGAAGAAGAGTTAACAGAAGAAATGATTAAACAATTACACTATTTATTGAAAAGCAGAACGAAAGATGAAACACTTTCTTGGTTCAATGTTGGAGAGTACAAAGCACGTCCCAATATTGTAGGCGGAATGGAAACTTCATCTCCTAGCAATGTAGCAAATGATATGCAACAGTTATTAATAATGTATCAAGAGAAAAAACAGATTACCTTTGAAGACATTGTAGAATTTCACTTTCAATTTGAAAAAATCCATCCATTTCAAGATGGAAATGGTCGTGTAGGACGACTAATTGCTTTTAAAGAATGTCTGAAACATCAATTGATTCCTTTTATTATCGAGGATAAAAAGAAATTTTACTACTTCCGAGGATTAAAAGAATTTTTAAATAATCCCAATTATTTAATCGATACTTGTTATGATGGACAAGATACGATGAAACGTCTACTGGAATATTTTCAAGTGGAGCTTCCGATAGAACGATAATATGAATGATAGATAAGCTACTCTGATTTGTTTTCCACTTCGAGCGTGATATACTATTTAGGAATATGGAAAAAGGAGTGGACGAATGGATCATTTTGAACTACATTCTCCCTATCAACCGCAGGGAGATCAACCACAAGCGATTAAAGAATTAGTCTCTGGAATTTTAGAAGGAAAACATGAACAAACCTTATTAGGAGCAACTGGAACGGGTAAAACTTTTACGATTGCTAATGTGATTAAAGAAGTGAATAAGCCTACTTTAGTGTTAGCTCACAACAAAACATTAGCGGGGCAGTTGTATGGAGAATTAAAAGAATTCTTCCCGAATAATGCTGTAGAATATTTTGTATCTTACTACGATTACTATCAACCTGAAGCCTATGTACCTTCCAGTGATACGTATATTGAAAAAGAATCTAGCGTTAATGATGAAATTGATAAATTACGCCATTCTGCTACAAGTGCTTTGCTTGAAAGAAGAGATGTTATTGTAGTGGCCTCTGTTTCATGTATTTATGGATTAGTAAATCCTGAAAATTATAGAGAGCATGTTCTATCTTTACGAGAAGGAATGGAAGTTGAACGGAATCAGTTACTTACTCGATTAGTAGAAATGCAATTTGAGCGAAATGATATTGATTTTCGAAGAGGTAGTTTTCGAGTAAGAGGAGACATTGTAGATATTTTTCCTCCAGGTCACGATTCTTCTGCCATTCGTGTGGAATTTTTCGGTGATGAAATTGAAGCTTTAAAAGAAATTGATGTTTTAACAGGAGAAGTGAAAGCTACCGTAGAACATGTACCTATTTTCCCAGCCGCTCACTTTGTATCGAATGAAGATGAAATTAGTCGGGCAGTTTCTACGATTAAAGCAGAATTGAAAGAACGTTTAGAAGAATTAAGAGAAAATAACCAATTATTAGAAGCGCAACGATTAGAACAACGAACGAATTATGATATTGAGATGTTACTAGAAATGGGCTATTGTAATGGAATTGAAAATTATTCAAGACATATGGATGGAAGAAAACCAGGTGAAGCTCCGTATACCTTATTAGACTTCTTCCCAGAAGATGCATTATATGTTGTTGACGAGTCTCATATTACTATGTCACAAATTAGAGCAATGTTTAATGGAGACCGAGCTCGTAAAGAACAGTTAATTCAATATGGATTCCGATTACCGAGTGCTTTAGATAATCGCCCATTACGATTTGAAGAATTTGAAGAAAGAATTCCACAAATGATTTATGTTTCTGCAACTCCAGGACCTTATGAAATGGCTCATACTCCAACCGTTACAGAACAAATTATCCGACCAACAGGATTACTGGATCCATTAATTGAAGTTCGACCTATTAATGGACAAATTGATGACTTAATCCGTGAAATTCATGACCGAATTGAAAAGAATGAACGAGTATTTATTACAACATTAACGAAGAAAATGTCAGAAGATTTAACCGATTACTTAAAAGAAGTAGGCATTCGTGTGAAATATCTTCATAGTGATATTAAAACATTAGAAAGAACAGAAATTATTCGAAATTTACGTCTAGGTGAATTTGATGTATTAGTCGGCATTAACTTATTAAGAGAAGGATTGGACGTGCCGGAAGTATCCCTTGTTGCCATTTTAGATGCGGATAAGGAAGGATTTTTAAGAAGTGAACGTTCCTTAGTTCAAACAATTGGACGTGCCGCAAGAAATGCGAATGGACGAGTGATTATGTATGCTGATAAGATTACAGATTCTATGAAATATGCCATTGATGAAACCAATCGTCGTAGAAGTATTCAAGAAGCTTATAATAAAGAACATGGAATCACTCCAAAAACAATTCATAAAAATATTCGTGATTTAATTGCGATTACTCATGCAGTTGAAAAAGAAGAAACATCTAAGACTGATTTCAAACAAATGACGGCTCAACAAAGAAGAGAAGCTATTGAAGTGATGGAATTAGAAATGCGTGCTGCAGCTAAAGACTTGAACTTTGAAAAAGCAGCACAACTTCGAGATATGATATTAGAACTTCGAGTACAATATAAATTATAGGAATAAGGATAAAGAAATGAAATGGACATTAACTTCTGATTTAAAAGAATATGAAGGGAAAACAATTCCTAGCAAAATAGACGGATTTTATTTTTATATCGTGAGTGCTTCGGTCGAAAAAGGCTTAGAAATGATTGTACGTGATGAATCTCATGAACGATATTCTTTATTTGATGTGACAACTACCAATAGTAAAATTGCACAGCAATTAAGGCAAGAAGCGGAAGAGATGGTATTTCAATGGTGCTATTCAGTAGATACATCGTTAGTAGCGTTGAAAGAACAATGGAATCGTTGGATATTGGAACATATAACTCCTTATTCAGCAATGCCCTTTAAGAAATCAGCAGCTACAGTATACAATGTGAAAGAAAACGGAAAATGGTATGCATTAATGATGGAAATTCCATTTAGTAAATTAGGAATTACAAGTGATGAAATAGCACTGACTTTAAATGTGAAGATTCCTCCAGAAGAAAAGGAAATTCTCCTTCAAGAAGAGGGAGTGTTTGAAGCATATCATATGAATAAAAAGCATTGGATTTCGATTGCATTGAATGTTTGTAAGGATGAAGCATTCATACAGAAGTGTATTGTAAATAGCTACAAATGTGTTCGTTAAAAGGACAAATTCTTTACATTTTTTGAAACATTCGATATAATTTTCATCACATAGACTTATAGTAAAGAGGAGATTCATTATGGTAAATATTGCAATTGTAGGTGCAACAGGTGTTGTAGGTACAAAAATGATTGAAAGATTAGCAGAAAGTAATCTTCCTGTTGATCATTTATACTTATTAGCTTCTGCTCGTTCAGCAGGAAAAGTATTACAATTTAGAGGAAAAGATTATGTTGTAGAAGAATTAACAGAGAATTCTTTTAAACGTGATATTGATTATGCGATTTTCTCAGCTGGTGGAGGAACTTCATTAAAATTTGCTCCAATCGCAGAAAAAGATGGCGTGATTGTTATTGATAATTCAAGTGCATGGAGAATGGATCCTGAGATTGACTTAGTAGTTCCAGAGTGTAATGCACCTACTTTAGAAAGAAAAATTATCGCCAACCCAAACTGTTCTACAATCCAATCTGTAGTGCCATTAAAACCACTACATGAAGCGTTTGGGTTGAAGAGAGTCGCTTATACAACTTATCAAGCAGTATCTGGTTCAGGGCAAGCGGGGATTAATGATTTAGTGAATGGAGAAAAAGGATTAGCTCCAACAAATTATCCTCATCCAATTTATAATAATGTATTACCACATATTGATGTATTCTTAGAAAATGGTTATACAAAAGAAGAAATGAAAATGATTCAAGAAACTCGTAAAATTTTAGGGTTAGATGAATCAGTGGCCATTACTGCAACTTGTGTGCGTGTGCCTGTTATGAATTCACATTCAGTAGAGATTAATGTTACTTTTGAAAAAGATACTACTCCAGAAGAAATTCGTGAAATTTTATCGAAAGCTCCTGGGGTTGTAGTAGTGGATAATCCTGCTAATAATGAATATCCTACACCTTTAATGGCAACTGGTCATGATGAAGTGTTCGTTGGAAGAATTCGTCGTGATATTTCTCAACCAAATAGTTTCCATATTTGGTGTGTGGGAGATAATATTCGTAAAGGTGCAGCAAGTAATGCAGTACAAATTGCGGAGTTAATTGAAGAAAAAGAATTACGTAGAAAATGACTTTTCTGTGGTAGCACTAGGACGCAAGCAGCCTCGCATTCGCGAGTCTCATTGCTAAATTTCGAGCCAAAGTCTCGAAATTCCCTGTACTAGAAGCCGGTTTGGCTTCTAGTACTCGTGCTACGGCGAAAAGTCATTTTCTACTTTTGGCGTGGTGTAATGAGAGGGCGTATGAGAGTATGACTTTTCTGTTGTAGCACTCGTGCTACGGTGATTACGTGTATGTTTAAAAACTTTTCGAAACATTCGTTTCGGAAAGTTTTTTTCATATGTTTGCATTTTTTATTTACTTTGTTACAATTTAATTGAGAAATTTCAATTTAAGGAGTAAGGTTTTGAAAACATTATGGAAATATGCTAGTTATTATAAAAAAGAAAGTTTGCTAGCACCTTTATTTAAATTGTTAGAAGCTAGTTTTGAATTATTTGTACCCCTAGTGATGGTGCAATTAATGGATATTGGTATTGCTCAAAATCGTCCGTCCTATATTTTAATGATGTGTGGATTGTTAATTCTTCTTGCGGTGATTGGTTTAGTTGTTTCGATTACTGCACAATACTTTGCTGCTAAATCAGCGACTGGTTTTGCTAAGAAATTACGGTATGCTTTATTAGAAAAAATTACAACATTAGATTTTTCAACTATCGATCAACTTGGAACGGATGCACTGATTACAAAAATGACAAGTGATATTCAACAAGTTCAAACCGGTTGGAATTTATTTTTACGCTTATTACTTCGCTCACCTTTTGTAGTTTTAGGAGCAATGATTATGGCGTTTATTGTAAATGTACAAGCAGCTTGGGTATTTGTTGTGACGATTCCTGTGTTAGCAATTATTATTTATACGATTTTATTAAAGACGATTCCTTTATTTACAAAAGTACAAGAAGGAATGGATCGTATCACTCAAAAAACAATGGAGAATTTAACAGGGGTGAGAGTTCTTCGGGCTTTTAATCGAGTGGAAATAGAACAAAATACTTTTCAAACGGAGACAGATGCATTAGTGAATCAGCAAAAATTCGTCAGTCATTTATCCAGTTTAACGAATCCAATGACGATGATTATCGTTAATATTGCTATTATTGTGTTATTACAATTAGGAGCGGTACAAATTGATACAGGAATCTTAACAAAGGGACAAGTTATTGCGTTAGTAAATTATATGTCTCAAATATTATTAGAGCTCATTAAATTAGCAAATTTAACCGTTCAAGTAACACGTTCCGTTGCTAGTGCTAAGAGAATTGAAGTAATATTGACGATTGAACAACCTGATGAGTTTGCAGAAGAGATGGACAGATTATCTTCAACAGAAGAGACAGATATTGTACTTTCATTTGAAAATGTTTCTCTGAAATATGAAGGAGATAGTCATGAAGTATTAGAAAACTTAACTTTCTCTCTAAAAAAGGGGGAAACTTTAGGCATTATTGGTGGAACAGGAAGTGGGAAAACTTCATTGATTTCATTGATTCCTAAATTTTATCGACCAACAAGTGGAAAGATTCGTATAAATGGGCAACCCCTAGAAACTATTCCAACAGAAGAATTAAGACAGAAAATAGGGATTGTTCCACAAAAGGCAGTTTTATTTAGAGGAACAATTGCTGAAAATTTAAGATGGGGAAATGCAGAAGCTACCACTCAAGAATTATATGAAGCATTAGAAATAGCCCAAGCAAAAGAAATGGTTGAACAAAAACCAAATCAATTAGAGTATATATTGGAACAAGAAGGAAGAAATCTATCTGGTGGACAAAAACAACGTTTAACGATTGCGCGAGCCATCGTTAGAAAGCCAGATATTTTAATATTAGATGATAGTTTTTCAGCTTTAGATTATGCAACAGATGCAGCATTAAGAAAAGCTATTGCAAAAGCTCCATTTAAACCAACAACAATCATTGTCTCTCAAAGAGCGGCTTCAGTGATGCAAGCTCATCAAATTATTGTGATGGACAAAGGAAAAATCGTAGGAATTGGAACGCATGAAGAGTTACTAGAAACAAATGCGATTTACCAAGAAATAACTGCCTCACAATTTCAAAAGGAGGAACAGTCTCATGAAGCATGAAAAAAGGGAAGTGTATAAAAAATTATTTCCTTATTTAAAAAACTATAGTGTTCTCTTACTATTTTCTCTCTTTTTAGCAATGATTAGTGTGTTATCTAGTGTATGGATTCCAAAAGTAATCGGTCAAACCATTGATGCGATGATAGGAGTTGGAGAAGTACAATTTTCTATTGTGACAAATGGCTTATTATGGATTTTTGTGCTAGCAATAATCAGTATGGTGAGTCAATATGTGATGAGTTTATGTCATAATCATATTGCTTATGGTATGGTGAAATCATTGAGAGATGATGTCTTTACTCATTTAACTAAAATGCCTCTGAGTTATTTAGATATAAAAGCACACGGTTCTCTTCAAAGTATTGTTATTTCGGATACAGAACAAATAGCAGATGGACTATTACTAGGATTTTCTCAATTATTTACAGGAATCTTAACGATTATCAGTACATTATTATGGATGTTTAGTATTCAACTAACAATGACAATCGTTGTCCTTATTTTAACGCCCATTTCATTTGTTGTTGCTTCTTTTATTGCTAAAAAAATATTTCATTTATTTCATGAGCAATCAACATTAAGAGCTGAACAAACAGCCTTTACTCATGAAACGATTTCTGGGATAAAAGTTGTTCAAGCTTATAGTCAAGAAGAAAATGTGTTAGATACTTTTGATGAGATGAACGAAAAGTTAGCAGACCGTTCCTTAAAAGCTATTTTTTATTCTTCGATTACGAATCCAGCAACTCGTTTTATAAATAGCTTAGTGTATACAGTAGTAGGATTAGTGGGAGCATTTTTTGTATTGAATTCTCAATTAAGTATTGGGCAATTGGCAGCATTTTTAACGTATGCGAATCAGTATACAAAACCTTTTAATGAAATTTCAGGTGTGATGACTGAGTTTCAAAATTCAATCGCTTGTGCAAGCCGTGTATTTGAATTGATGGAAGAGCCTATGGAATCTGAAGAAGGAAAAGAAATCAATTTACCAGAAATGATTAAAGGGGAAGTTCTATTTGAACAGGTGTCATTTTCTTACCAAAAAGACCAATCACTGATTAAGGATTTTTCTTTAGAAGTGAAACCTGGAGAAAAAATTGCGATTGTAGGACCAACTGGGAGTGGTAAGAGTACACTTATTAACTTATTAATGCGATTTTATGAAGTTAATAAAGGGAATATTACCATTGATGGTATTTCAATAAAAGACATGAGCAGACAGCAACTGAGACAATTATTCGGAATGGTGTTACAAGAAACTTGGTTGCAATCGGGGACTATTCGAGAAAATTTATTATTAGGAAATCCCAATGCAACCGATGAAGAAATTCAACAAGTATTAATGCAATGTCAATTAGATAAAATGATTGAAAAGCTACCACAAGGATTAGAAACACCTCTTCAACGACAAGGAGAAGATCTCTCACAAGGACAGCGACAACTCTTGTCCATTGCTAGAGTCATGCTAAGCCAGCCATCGATGCTCATTCTTGATGAAGCAACTTCTTCTATTGATACAAGAACAGAGTTGAAAATTCAACAAGCTTTCCAAACATTAATGGAAGGGAAAACAAGTTTCATTGTGGCTCATAGACTTTCAACAATTCAAAATGCAGATAAAATATTAGTGTTGAAAGATGGACAAGTGATAGAACAAGGAACACATGAAGAACTGATTGCAAGGCAAGGGTTTTACCAACATCTTTATCAAAGCCAATGGATGAATGAGTAAGAGTTTAAAAAGACTTTTCTTCAGTAGCAGAACATATCGTAAGCTACGAGGAAAAGTCTTTTGTTTTTTTGTTTGAGAGAAGTATTAAGCTTGAAATTCTTCCAAAGCTAAGCTAGCTTCTTCCCATTCCATCATTACTTCTTCTAATGATTCATTTAAGTTTTGTAAAGTTTGTTGAAGTTCACTAGAACGAGTAGGATTCGTATAAACTTTTTCTAATGTTAATTCTTCGTGAACGGAAGAAATTTCTTGTTCGATTTGATGCAGTTTTTCTTCTAACTGTTCTACTTGTCTGGTTAGAGTACGAAGTTGTTTTTGTTCTTCTTTTGAACTCAAGTAATTTTTCTTAGTATCGGTTAAAGCTACTTCTGCTTGAACGACAGGTGTGGCTTCTTCTTGTTTTAAGGCTTCAAGCTCTTGTTTCTTTTCAATATAGTAATCGTAATCTCCTAAATACAAGGTACTTCCTTCAGGAGTAATTTCTAAAATAGAAGTTGCCACTTGATTAATGAAATAACGGTCGTGTGAAACAAAGCAAATTGTTCCATCATATTCAATGAGCGCTTGTTCAAGAACTTCTTTACTATCGATATCTAAGTGGTTCGTAGGTTCGTCGAGTAATAAGAAATTATCATGTTCTAATGAAAGTTTTGCTAAAGCAAGTCTTGCTTTTTCTCCCCCACTTAATTGGGCAGTGGATTTTTCAACATCTTTTCCTGAAAATAGGAAACTTCCTAAAATTGTACGAATATCTTTTTCAGGCATCGTCGTATGTCGGCTCCAAAGCTCTTCTAAAACGGTTGTTTTAGAGTTTAATCCACTTAAATTTTGATCATAGTAACCGACTTGAACATTAGCCCCTAATGAACTTTCTCCAGAAATCCATGGAATTTCTTGTATCAGAGATTTTAATAATGTTGATTTTCCGATTCCGTTAGGACCAACAATCGCAATCGCTTCTTGTTTGCGGATGTTTAAATTGATGGGCCCCGCTAGCGTTTGCCCGTCATATCCAATAAAAGCATCTTGCACGTTTAAAACTTGATTCCCAGATTCTTTTTGAACAGAAAATGAAAAACGAGCAGATCTTGAATCTGACTGTGGTTTTTCGATTCGTTCCATTTTTTCTAATTGTTTTCTACGAGATTGTGCTCGTTTCGTAGTAGAGGCACGAACAATATTTTTCGCAACAAATTCTTCTAATTTTTGAATTTTCTCTTGTTGTTTTTCATAAGCTTTCTGTTGTAGTAAGAAACGATTTTCACGTTCAGTTACATAGTATGAATAATTGCCCTTATAATATTCGCAAGTGTGATGATGAATTTCATATACTTCTTGACAGACTTTATCTAAAAAATATTGGTCATGGCTGACAATCAGTAGTGATACGGGTGAAGATTTTAAGTAATCTTCTAACCATGTTAATGTTTCAATATCTAAATGGTTCGTAGGTTCGTCTAAAATTAAGACATCATGTTTTTCTAATAAAATTTTAGCTAAGGCTAAACGAGTTCTTTGTCCACCGGATAATTGTTGAATAGGTTTATCATAATCTTCAGGATAAAATTGGAATCCATGTAAGACAGAGCGAATTTCTCCTTCATAGCCATAGGCATTCATTTTATTTAATTGTTCTTGTAAATCGTCATAGCGAGCTAATGTTTGTTGGTAGAGTGATTCATTGGCTAATACGTCTGGATTTCCTAATTTATCAGCTATTAAAAGAGCTTCTTTTTTTAGAGCTTCGACTCCTTTAAATAATTCAATCATTTCTTCCCAAATGGTATTTTCAGAATCGACTGAAGCATATTGATCTAAGTAACCGATGGAAAGGTCTTTTTTCTTACTCACCATTCCTAAACTAGGTTCTTCAATCCCTGCTAAAATTTTTAATAATGTTGATTTTCCTGTTCCGTTTCTTCCCACTAATGCAATACGAGAACGTTCTTGGACTTCAAGGGAAATATTTTCAAATAGTACATCTGGGCCAAAATGTCTCGCTAGCCCTTGACCTTGTAATAAAATCATGTCGTAATCCTCTTTCTATGCAGTTTCAAATTTATTCTATCATACAAGTGAGAAGGACAAAAGTTTTTACTATTTATTTATTAATTGTAAGAATGAGAAAAAATCACAATAAACATTAGTTGAGAAATTTGCTGGAGATATGTAGAATAAAATTTACAAATGTAATAATTTATGTAAAAACAAGCATATCGTTTGTGAAATTTATGAAAGTTATGCTAAAATATTTATGAAATTTGATATAAAGGAGATTGAAAAATGAAAAAAGTTGAAATTCCAAAAGCTACCGCAAAGCGATTGGCAATTTATCATCGTTATTTAAGATTTTTACATGATGCAGGGAAACGTCGTATTTCTTCAACAGAATTAAGTGAAGCTGTAAAAGTTGATAGTGCAACAATTCGTCGTGACTTCTCTTATTTTGGAGCGTTAGGGAAACGTGGTTATGGTTATGATGTGGAGTATTTATTAGACTTCTTCAGTCAACAATTAAATCATGATCGTTTAACAAATGTTGCTTTAGTTGGAGTGGGTAATTTAGGTCAAGCTTTATTAAACTATAATTTCCATCAAAGTAATCATGTGAGAATTAGTGCTGCGTTTGAAGTTGACGAAAGTATGGTAGGAAAAATTGTGAGTGGAGTTCCAGTTTATTCTATGAACGATTTAGTAGAACAACTTCGTGTACAACAAATTCAAGTGGCGATTTTAACGGTTCCTCAAGAAGTTGCTCAAGAAACTGCTAATTTATTAGTGGAAGCAAATGTTCGTGGTATTTTAAACTTTACACCGCTTCGTTTAACTGCACCGGATCATATTCGTGTTCAAAATGTTGACTTAACAAATGAATTACAAACTTTGATTTATTTCTTAGATAACAACAATAATAACTAATTGTAGAAACATCTTGTAAATGCGAGGAGCATTTATGAGATGTTTTTTTGTCGTAAATGACTTTGTATATAGTAGCAGAAAGGACGTAAGCAGCCTCGCAAAGCGAGTCTCATTGCTAAACTTTGAGCCTAGGGTCTCAAAGTTTCCTGTATTAGAAGTCGAAGCGACTTCTAATACTAGTGCTACTATGAAAAGTCATTACTTGTTTGATGGAAGGGAATAACGGTTTGATTTAGAGTACGTAAAGCGTAAATGACTTTGTCTATAGTAGCAGAGAGGACGCGAGCAGCCTCGCAAAGCGAGTCTTATTGCTAAACTTTGGGCCTATGGTCTCAAAGTTTCCTGTAATAGAAGTCGGAGCGACTTCTATTACTGCTGCTACTATGAAAAGTCATTACTTGTTATATGGAAGGGAATAGTGGTTTGATGTAGAGTGCGTAAAGCGTAAATGATTCTGTTGACAGATAGTTGATTTAGAATTACAATCAAGTTAGTTAATTAACTAATTTGATTATGAAAGGGGAGATGGCATATGTTAAATATAAAATGGAATGGTAATCAAGTAATAAAAGAAACAACATCAGGATTGTTTAAAAAAGAAATTGGGTACAATGAGCAAGTAATGAAAGAACAAGAAAAATTAAAAGTTATGAATGCGCATACAGGTGAAGGGACTTCTTCATCTATACCATCTTCTTCAGAACCAAGTATTGTGATGTTTTAATTTTGTTACTATTTTAACAGTACATTTAAGCTGTAACATAGATTACCGAAGCTATGTTACAGCTTTTTATGTTTATGAAATGTGGAGGGTTTTATGAATTGTTATATTGACAAAAGGTGGTAACTAGAATATCCAATTATGGCTATAATGAAATACTTGCATATATTTAATTGATGAGAAAAGCAGATAATATACAAAGTAAAAAAAGCATATTACAAGAACTATCTAAAAATATAAAGATTTTAAGTTCATTAGCTATTGCTAGTATAGATACTTACGATGCACTAAATAATATTAATATATTAGGAAATAATAAAGTTGAATCATTATAGATAATGGGAAAAATATTATTCATAGAGTGGCATGTTTAGATAAGAAAATGGATATTATGGAATCTGATTCGTGTGATTTGTCTTGGTGTTATGGTTTGGTTGGGATAAGCATATATATGAAAGATTTAGAAGAAGCTAAAGATTTACTTAAGGAAATGCAACATTATATGACCAATTCGCTTGCCAAGTTGATAACTATGGATTTTCTACCTATAAATAATCATCAAGTTTGTTTGTGCCATGGCATAGCAGGGCTTATATATTATCTCTGGCGTGAGGGTTATTTAGAGTGTAGTCATAATATTTTAAGAATATTGAATCGATATTATGAGCGCCTATTTATCGAACCAAACCAAGATTTTCGAATTCTAGAGGGGTATGGTGGTATGTTATTGGTTATGTTAGCATTACACATGAATAAACAATTTAAAGGGGATATTCTATTAGGATATAGTTAGGAGATTAATATGAAAAGTTTAATGAAATATATAAAAAGAGAATGGAAAAAGAATAGTTATGTGTTATTGACAATTATTGTAGGGCAAGCTTGTTTAGTATTGTGGGGAGTTAGTATAGCTAATTTAGTGACGGCTTTAGCCAAGTTGGAAATTGAAACAGCAAAGTTATTAAGTGTTCAATTGCTTGTTATCTTCATGGTATGGATGTTTCAACTATTTTTTGAGAGAAAATTACTAACAGATGCAGTTCAAAGTATGGATTGCAGAATACGAGAGGATATTGCGCAAGAATTAGTGACAACAGATTACCTTTCTTTTAATGAAAATGAACAGGGTGTTTATTTGTCTTGGTTGACGAATGACATCATGACGATTAATCAACACGGTTTTAACAACTTAGAGATGATGATTAATCAGGCTGTGGGGATTGCTTTGAGTGTATCGGCTATAGTTTATTTTCATTATTCAATTATTGTCGTAATAGTGTTATTATTTATAGCAATGGTGTTAGTTCCAAAAAAATTTAGCACCAAAATGACAAGTAGTATGGAAATTATGACCAAAGTCAGTGATGAGGTGACGAGTACTTTTACAGATGTACTGCATGGATTTAATGATTTATCAAGTATGAATTTAGGAGATTATTTTAAGGATAAAATCTTATTTGGATCGTACAGATTAAAAAAAGTAAAGGTACAATACGCTGTTGATTCTGGGAAAATGATAGCTGCCACAAATGGATTAAGTTTATTTAGTCAAATTATCTTATTGGTATTTACAGGGTATTTATATGTAGAAGGGTATGTCCCTATAGGAGCTATAGGTGGAGTGCAGTTTTTCGCTGCAACAATTTTCTCGAGCCTAACAGGGTTTAATGCTAATTATGCGGAACTGAAAACCGTTCAACCTGTGTTTGAGAAATATAGTAAGAAATTAAAAAGTAATTGTGAAAGAAATGATGGGAAAGTCGTCAATGAGCTAACAAATAGTATCCGGTTGCAAAATATTCATTTTTGTTATCCTAATACTGAACGTGTTGTTTTAGAAAATATGAATATGGAAATTAAAAAGGGAGATAAGGTAGTGATTACTGCTGAATCAGGAAAAGGAAAATCAACACTGTTAAATATTATGAATCGTCGTCTAGAACCAACTAAAGGTAATATCTACTGGGATAATATTTCTTATAAGGACTTAGACATTACTAGTTTACATAATTCTATAATCTACATTGATCAAAATCCACATTTATTTAATGCAACGATACGTGAAAATATTATTTTAAATGAATCGATAGAGGAAGGTAGATTAGAAAATATTTTAAAACAGGTTGGTCTTAGCGACTGGATTGATTCTTTGGAACTAGGGTTAGAAACAATTATTGATTATCAAGCAAAAAATATTTCTGGCGGACAGAAACAAAAAATAATATTAGCAAGAGGTTTGTTGAGAAATAAAAAAGTCGTGTTATTAGATGAAATTACTTCATCGCTAGATAATCAATCTGCACTAGAAATAGAAAAATTGTTGTTCGATAATGACACGCTTACTGTAGTAATGGTAACTCATCATCTGTCAGAGTATGTGATTCAAAGATTAACTAAACAATATGTTTTGTAACTGAATAACTTTCTTTTATTACGAAATATTACACTGAGACTTAATGTGTAGAACAAATAGTGGAGTATTTCATATCAGCATGTTTTCTGTAGTGACCCCAAAAAGTTTAACTTTTTGAGGTCACTTCATTTTTGCGTAAATGACTTTGTCTATAGTAGCAAAGGACGGCAGCAAACCTTTGGTTTTATTTCTGCTGCTACTATGATAAACCATTGTTCATTGTCAAAATATGTTTTGTGTAGAAATTTTATTGAGAAATTTTCTAATCGTATTGTTTTTTTTTTTTTTTTAATTGAACTATAATCTGAATTGGAAGTGGTTTAATCTTCTAAAATTTAATGTGAAGGAGGTAACATCATGTTTTTTAATCGAGTAATGTTTGTATTATAGATTTTTATGGAGGAATTTTAATGTATCGTTATATTCGTAAAAGTATGAAACCATTTATTGCCTTTTCTTTCGTTAGTATGCTTGGGGCAGTATCTGTTGTTTTTATGGCTTATATTATTAATTTATTAGTGGAAACTATCACCGAAGGTAAATTTGAAAATTTTATATGGATTGCAGTTTTATCCTTTGTTTATGTATTGATTGATTCATATTTAGATTATGCAGTAGATGTTGTAAATGAAAGACTTACGCAGGAATTAATGTATCACATTCGAGAAGATTTACTCGAATCAATTGAAAGTCAATCCATTGTGGAGTTTGAAAAATTAGGTAGAGATTACTACTTAAATATGTACACAAAAGATTTAGAAACTATTGAAAGTGATTATATTAAAGAATTGTTAAGTATGTACAATGATGTATGGGTTTTTATTTTAGGATTCGTATCTGCCATAGTCATTAGTCCTTTATTTGCTATTTTAATGATTGGATTAAGTTCATTACCATTTGCGTTGCCATATTTTTCAAGAAAAATTTTAGGAAATGCAAAATTAAATTTATCTCAAATCAATGAAAAGTATTTATCGTTATTAACAGAGATATTCGATTCTTTTACAACTTTAAAAGTATATGATGTTTTTCCGTTATTCAATAAACGTTTAAGAAGTAAAAGTCGTGATTTAGTAGAAGCAAAGGTATACGTAACTCATACTAATAAATTTGTTTATGCAATTTCTTATGGATTGAGAATGTTTGTAAATGTATTCTCTTGGGTATTAGGAGGTTATTTTGTATTAAACCATTCGGTTACTTTAGCAGTATTTTTTACAATTAAACAATTAACACAATATGTAGCATATCCTATTCAAGGATTTGGAGCGAGTTATACGGAAGTAGTCGCTGCTAAAAGTGTAAAAGATAAAGTGTTTGAAATCATTGATCAAAGAAACATTGAAGCTGTAAAAGAAGAATCTAATATCCAAAAAATTATTTTTGAAGATTTTTCGGTAAATTTTGATGAAAAACTAATATTTCAACATTTGAATCTTCAATTAGAAAAAGGGAAGAAGTATCTTTTGATTGGTGAAAGTGGTAGTGGAAAATCAACCTTTTTAAAATCACTGATTGGTTCAATTCCTGTTGAAAATCAGTCATTGAAATTTCAATTAGAAAATGGAAAATTGTTGGATAGTTCTGAATTAGAAAAAATTTCTCATCAAATTTCTTATATTGGACAAGAAACTTCACTATTTCAATTATCATTAAAAGAGAATATTAGTTTACAAAATTCAATTACTGATTCTCAGTTTCAAGCGTTATGTAAGCAAGTTGGATTAGAAAAATGGGCGGATCAGTCAACGGAGTTTGATAGTATTCTTTCGACTGCTTCTGGTGGTGAAAAGAGAAGAATTGATTTGGCGAGATTATTATTCTTTGATAGAGAAATTTTATTATTTGATGAACCGACTGCTGGGTTGGATTCTCAGAATCGCTTGAAAGTAGAAGAAGTAGTGAAACAGTTAGAAAATAAATTAATCGTTTATAGTACACATCAATATGATGATGAATTTATGCAACAATTTGATTATTGTTTAGAAATACAAGATGGAAGCATTGTGATGAGGGAGATAAATGCGTAAATGACTTTGTCTATAGTAGCAAAGAGGACGCAAGCAGCCTCGCTTAGCGAGTCTCATTGCTAAACTTTGAGCCTAGGGTCTCAAAGTTTCCTGTATTAGAAGTCGAAGCGACTTCTAATACTAGTGCTACTATGAAAAGTCATTACTTGTTTCATGAAAGGGAGTATCGGTTAGAAGTGGAATACGTAAAGCGTAAACGACTTTATCTATAGTAGCAGAAAGGACGGCAGGAGTGATAGAAGTCAAAGTGACTTCTATTACTGCTATTTCTATGAAAAGGCATATTCTTTTAGAATACTATTTACTAAAACACTACTTTGCGATATAGTGAACAATAATACTGAAAAAAAGGAGAAATGAAATATGCTGAGTTTATTAAAATTATTCCAATCGATTCCAAAGAAAATTCTTTTGCTCATTGTTATTGGGATGGGTATTACGGCATTGGATGGAATTGTAATTCCTTATTTTATTTCTAATTTAATCGAAGTGGGAACTTCTAAAAAGGTTTCGGATTTAGTACTGATTTCGATTGTTGGGATATTAGGGTATGGTTTTGTTCGTTTTGGAGTGTTTATTTGGGATGAATTTCAACAACGACTATTAAAATTATTGTCTATTCAAACGAAAGAAAAACTGATTACGAATTATTATGAAGGTGACTTTGAACAAAGTGAAGTGGAATCCATTTTATTAACGGAATGGAATGTGATTCAACAACAAGGGATTGTTTCACTCATTAGTTTTGTCTATTGTCTGACTTTTTCGTTTGTTACCTTTATTTATATTGCTATTTTAGATTTGAAAATGACAATTATTTTCTTAGCGTTTGCGATTTTACCTTTGCTCATTCCGCATTTGTTTACGAAGAAGATTAAAGTGAAGGCACAAGAGTGGTCGCAGAATAATCAACAATATATTGAACGGCAACATGAGTTTATTGATTATAAGCGTGTGATTAAAAATTTTCGAGTAGAATCGATTGCCATTTCGAATTTGGGTAGTAAAATTCGTGCAACGGAAGAAGATTATTATCAAATGAATCATTTACGTTTTCTTTCAAAAATATTAGCGAATTTAGTATCCGGAATTAGTTCTTTTCTTCCTTTAGCAATTGGTGTTTATTTTTCTATTCAAGGTGAGTTGAAATTATCCGTTGTCATGGCAATTTATTTAGCAAGTGATCGTATTATTAGTCCATTATTAAATGCGATGGATTTTTATCAAAAAATGAATACAACGATTCCAATGGTTCAGCGAATGAATAAATATTTGGAATTTGAACCGATGAAGGAAGAAGAAGTACTTGTCACAGAAGTTTTTCCTATTCAATTAACGAATATTCATTTGACATTAAAAGAACATACGATTTTGCAGGAGTTACACTTTATGATGAATAAAGGAGAACGTATTTTATTAATGGGGCCATCAGGAAGTGGGAAAACAACTTTATTAGATTGTATTTATGGAGATATTCATCCACAAGCTGGACAAATAAGCTTTGCAGGAGTCGAGGCATCTGAGACGAATAATGCTTTTCAAAAAGCTAAGATTGGCTATTTTATGCAAGAATCTACTGTTTTCATGAATTCATTAGCGTTTAATCTAACACTTGGTGAAGAGTATTCTGTAGAACAGATGGAGAATGTTCTAAAAGAAGTGCATTTGTCTTATTTACTTGAACGATATGATTTAATAGATGAAACTGTAAATTTAGTTGACAATTTATCTGGAGGAGAAAAAGCCCGATTATGTTTAGCTCGATTATTGCTTCGTTCTTATGAAGTATTATTAATCGATGAATTTTCTTCTGCTGTTGATGAAGAAACAACTACTTTTATTCGAGACCTATTAAAAGAAAGACAAATTAGTTTCATTGAAATTTCTCATCGTATACCGAAACATCCAGAGGACTATCATAAGATTTATGTGTTGGAAGATGGGAAGTTGTCTATTAAGTAAAGTTTTTTCAAGTTGTAAAATGTAAGAGGAGGTTATGTTATGGCAACAGAAAGTTTTGTAAGGAATATTATATTTCATCATAATCACGCAGATGCATTGGTTAAAGCGCTGAAAAATAATCAAAAGCCTAATTTAACCGAAGTTTCTGCTAAGACCTTAAGTGGGGAAGAAGTATCAAATTTTGTTCGCCAGTTAAAGGAGTCTAGAAAGTGAAATATCAAATTTTAACTTTACGACTAATGATGAATGAATAAACTAAAATTATAAAATCTACTATACCGACCCCAAAAAGTTAGACTAAATATCTAACAGTTGGAGGTCGGTATTTTTATCATCTGTTATTTTTGTAGTTTTTACACTACATTTTCAAACTTTTTCAATCAAAATAATTGAATTATAAAAGCTAAAAATAGTATGATAGTTAAAACATTCTTTATTAAAAAGTGAAGAGTATTTTCAGGAGGAAGTACATGAATCAATATACGAAATATATTTTAAAACGGATTTTCTACATGATTGTTACATTGTTTTTAATTGCGACAATCACGTTTTTCTTAATGAAATTATTACCGGGTTCGCCATATGCGAATGAAGAAAATTTAACAGATGCTCAATTACAAATTATGAATGCAAAATATGGGTTGGATAAACCAGTTTGGATGCAATATTTCATTTATTTAGGTGGTTTAGTCCGATTAGATTTAGGAATGTCTTTCCAATATAATTCAACGGTTTTAAATTTATTATCTAGCCGTGTAGGCCCATCGTTCCAAATTGGGCTACAAGCATTAATTTTCGGTATGGGAATGGGTACATTGCTTGGACTAGTGGCAGCGATGAAACAAAATACAATTGTGGATACTGGAGCGACTTTCTTTGCGATTATTGGACGTTCAGTGCCGAGTTTTGTATTTGCAGTTGTTTTACAATTAGTATTCGGCGTTATTTTTCCGATTTTACCAATTGCATTATGGAATCAAGGGTTTATTTCTTCAATTTTACCGACTTTAGCATTATCCATTTCTCCAGTAGCGGATTCTGCTCGTTTTATTCGTACGGAAATGGTTGAAGTGTTACAGTCTGATTATATGGAATTAGCACGTGCAAAAGGTTTGAGCCGTATGGAAGTGGTCATGAAACATGGAGTACGTAATGCGTTGATTCCTTTAGTGACCATTGCTGGTCCAATGTTAGTTGGTTTAATGACAGGTTCAATGGTCATTGAAAATATTTTTGCCATTCCTGGTATTGGGGAGCAATTTGTTAAATCCATTTTAACAAATGATTATCCAACGATTATGGGTGTGACAATGATGTATTCATTTTTACTTGTTGTGACCATTTTAATTGTGGATTTACTATATGGATTTATTGATCCTAGAATTCGTTTAACACAAGGAGGAGAAGCTTCATAATGACAGAAAAAGTAGCATTTAAACGTGTAGCATCATCTTTTGAACAAGTAGAAAATATTTCACTTCCTCCTCAAAGTTTTTTACAAGATGCATGGAGACGATTGAAAAAAAATAAGGGAGCAGTTGTATCGTTAGGAATTGTAGTTCTCTTTATCATTCTTGCTTTATTAGCCCCTTTTATTAGTCCGCATAATCCATTGGAACAAAATGTTCAATTTGCGAATTTACCAGCTAAAATTCCTGGTATTTTTAAAGGGATGAGAGCGGGAGTAGATGCATATGCTCAAGCAGGAGTTCCTGAAGGGACTTATTACTATTTAGGAACAGATGGTTTAGGAAGAGATTTATTATCTCGAATTTTATATGGAACAAGATTATCATTATTAATTGCCTTTGCTGCAGCAATGTTTGATTTAACAGTAGGGGTATTATATGGGTTGATTTCTGGTTGGTTTGGTGGTCGTGTAGACACAGTGATGCAACGTATTTTAGAAATTATGACGGCTATTCCAAACTTAGTTATCTTAGTGTTAATGTTGTTATTTTTACAACCAGGTGTCGGTACGATTATTTTAGCCATTGGGGTTACAAGTTGGTTAACAATGGCTCGAGTTGTTCGTGCGCAAACCTTAAAATTAAAAAATTTAGAATATGTCCTAGCGTCTAAATCATTAGGACAAAGTTTTTGGAAAATTGCATTGAAACACCTATTACCAAATATTGCTGGAATTATTATTATTCAAACGATGTTTTCAATTCCTTCAGCGATTTTCTTTGAAGCATTTTTAAGTTTCTTAGGAATTGGGGTTCCAGTACCAAATGCTTCATTAGGTTCGCTCATTAATGATGGGTATAAAACATTTAGATTTTTACCACACTTAATGTGGTTCCCAGCGATTGTATTATGTATTTTAATGATTAGTTTTAATTTATTAGCAGATGGATTAAGAGATGCCTTTGATCCAAAAATGAAAGAATAGGAGAAATGTATGAGTGAAACAATTTTAAGTGTAAAAAATTTACAAGTATCCTTTCAAACATTTGATGGAAAAGTTCAAGCGGTTCGAGGGATAGATTTTGACTTGAAAAAAGGAGAAACTTTAGCGATTGTTGGTGAGTCTGGTTCAGGTAAATCTGTTACAACTAGATCCATTATGCAATTATTATCTGCAAATGCTTTAGTTGGAAATGGAGAAATTATTTTCGAACAAGAAAATATTTTAGAAAAATCAGAATCGGAAATGCAACAAATTCGTGGGAAGAAAATTGCGATGATTTTCCAAGACCCAATGACGTCATTAGACCCAACGATGAAAGTTGGCATGCAAGTGGCGGAATCAATGATCAAGCATTTAAAATTATCGAAGAAAGAAGCCTTGCAACAGGCCGTTCAATTATTAGAACAAGTCGGAATTCCAAATGCGGAAAAAAGAGTGAATGATTATCCGCATCAATTTTCTGGAGGACAAAGACAAAGAATTGTTATTGCGATTGCATTAGCATGTAATCCAGATATTTTAATTGCGGATGAACCAACGACTGCATTGGATGTAACGATTCAAGCACAAATTTTAGAATTATTAAAAGAAATTCAACAAAAGCAGGGCACTTCTATTATTTTTATTACGCATGATTTAGGTGTTGTAGCTAATGTTGCAGATAGAGTGGCTGTAATGTATGCTGGGAAGATTGTGGAATATGGACTAGTCGATGAAATTTTTTATAATCCAAGACATCCATATACTTGGGGATTATTATGCTCAATGCCTTCTTTAGAAGAAGAAGGATCCTTATATACGATTCCAGGAACACCGCCAGATTTATTAAATCCTCCAAAAGGAGATGCATTTGCTCTAAGAAGCGATTATGCATTAGATATTGATTTTGAAGAAATGCCACCAATGTTTGCTGTATCGAATACACATGCTGCAGCAACATGGTTATTAGATGAACGTGCTCCAAAAGTAGATCCACCGGAAGAAATTCAAAAACGCTGGGCACAATTTGAAAGTAGGAGAGTGACAAATGAGTAAACGTAAATTAGTCGAAGTTAAAGGCTTAAAGTGTTACTTTGGTTCTTCTTCGAAACAAGTTGTAAAAGCTGTCGATGATATTAGTTTTGAAATTTTTGAAGGCGAGACTTTCGGTCTTGTTGGAGAATCCGGTTCAGGAAAGTCTACAACAGGTCGTTCGATTTTGCGATTGAATGATGCAACAGATGGACAAATTTTATTTGATGGAAAAGAAATTCCAACAAAAACAAAAGACTTGAAAGATTTTAGAAAACAGGCACAAATGATTTTCCAAGATCCATATGCTTCTTTAAATGGAAGAATGAAAGTTAGAGATATTATTGCTGAAGGAATGGATATCCACGGTATCGTTAAAACTCGCGCAGAAAGAGATGCAAAAGTAAACGAATTGTTGAAAATGGTGGGATTGAATCCAGAACATGCCAATCGTTATCCACATGAATTTTCTGGTGGGCAACGTCAAAGAATCGGGATTGCAAGAGCTCTAGCTGTAAATCCTCGTTTTATTGTCTGTGATGAGCCAATTTCAGCATTAGATGTATCGATTCAAGCACAAATCGTTAATTTATTAAAAAAATTACAAAAAGAGCAACAATTAACGTATTTATTTATTGCGCATGATTTATCGATGGTAAAATATATTAGTGATCGAATTGCAGTGATGTATCAAGGAAAAATCGTAGAATTAGGAACTGCTGATGAAGTGTATCATCAACCATTCCATCCGTATACGAAGAGTCTATTATCAGCAATTCCTTTACCAGATCCTCAATATGAAAGAAATCGTAAAAGAGTGATTTATCAGCCAACTGTTCAAAATGAACCAGAAGAAATGTTTGAAATTACTCCAGGACATTTTGTACTAACTACAAAAGAACAAGCTGAAATTTTGAAAAACAGTTTATCATAGTACTATATAAAATAAAGTGCTTTCAAAAGAAATGATAGACAATAAAGCCAAATTTGAGTAAAATAAGAGTATATCCATTAGGAGTGTAGGGAGAAATCGCTTAGACAAGGAGGACTACAAATGTCAGAGCAAGAAGTATTAGACAAGGTAATTCAATTAATTTCGGAACGTTTTAGTGTCGATGTATTAAAAATTACAAAAGATACAACATTCCAAGAAGACTTAGGTGCTGATTCATTAGATGTTGTTGAATTAGTCATGGAATTAGAAGATGCATTCGGAATTCAGATTTCTGATGAAGATGCGGAACAAATTGTTACAATTGGAGATGCTGTGAACTATATTGTTAGTCAACAAGCATAAGAAAAAAACGAGCTCAGGCTCGTTTTTTTGTATGTAAAAATTTTCTATAACTATAAAAGGTTATAATTATAACATATAGATATAGAAAGTTCATTAAAAATAGATGAAAAAAACGTTAGAAAATGAAATAAATATTGAAATGCATCATAAACAGTGTTAGTATCGAAACATTCATTAGTTTTTTTAACTTAGGAGGGATAATATGAATAACAAGAAATTATATACAGGATTTCTTAGCGTTACAGCTGCATTAGCATTAGCGGCATGTGGTAACAAACAACAATCTACTTCATCAGTACAAGCACCTGTTGAAGATGGATTTAAAACAGAAGTGGTAAACGAAGGTACGCCAATTAGTGGTGGGACACTAAATGTGGCACAAGTATCTAACTCACCATTTAAGGGATTATTTAACCCTGTTTTATATATCGACTCTGGTGACGGTGCAGTTGTAGATATGGCATATTCAAGCTTATTTGAATATGATGCAAACCAAAAAATCGATAATAGTAGAGGGATGGCTGATTACAAATTAGACATCGAAAATAAAACATTTACAGTGCATTTGAAAAAAGGTGACTATAAATGGTCAGACGGACAACCTTTAAACATTGATGACTATATTTTCACTTATGAAGTGATTAGTCGTAAAGATTATGAAGGGGTTCGTTTCTCTGAAGATTTTTTAAATGTTGAAGGAGTAGAAGAATTCCACGAAGGAAAAGCATCATCTATTTCAGGTTTAGAAAAAATCGATGATCAAACTGTAAAAATTCATTTAAAAGAAGTTTATCCAGCACTTGAACTTGGGGGACAAGCGATTAATGCTCTAGTAATTCCAAAACATATCTTTAAAGATATGAGCTATCAAGATATGATTACATCAGATTACTCTCGTACAACAGTTGTTGGTAGCGGTCCATTCGTAATCAAAAATATTGTACCAGGTGAATCTGTAAGCTTTGAGAAAAACCCATACTACTATAAAGGTCAACCAAAAATTGATGTAAAATTAGACGTTGTAAGTAGTGAACAAATTGTTTCAGAATTAAAAGCTGGTCACTATGATTACGTTAGTGGAATGCCTTCTGATCAATATGAAACATTTAAAGATCTTGACAATATTTCATTATTAGGATTAATGACAAACTCAATTAGTTATACTGGTTTCAATGTTGGACATTTTGATGCTGCTAAAGGGGAACATGTAATTGATCCTTCAAAGAAAATGAATGATGTTGCATTACGTAAGGCAGTTGCTTATGCAATCGATAATGATACTATCGGTAAAGATACTTACCATGGTTTATCAGTTCGTGCTAATACATTATTATCACCATTCTTTAAAGGCGTATATGTAGGAAAAGACGTTGTACCTGGATTTGAATACAACCCTGAAAAAGCAAAAGAAATCTTAAAAGAAGCTGGCTATAAAGATGTTGATGGCGATGGACTTGTAGAAGATAAAGAAGGAAAACCATTAGTGATTAACTTCTTAGCTGCTAAAGGTAGTGAAACTGCTGAAGCAGTATTACAACAATACTTGACATGGTGGAAAGAAGTTGGATTAAATGTACAATTATTAAATGGTCGTACATTAGACTTCCAAACTTATGCTGAAAAACTACAAAAATATGCTGATGACTTCGATATGTGGACAGGTGGATTTACAATCGGTTATAACCCATCTCCAGATGGATTATATGGACCTAAAGCTGCCTTCAACTTTGGTCACTTTGTAGAACCTAAACATACAGCATTATTAGAACGTATCTCTTCAAATGAAACATTTGATGAAAATGTTAAAAAACAATTATTCTTAGAATGGCAACAATACGTTCAAGAAAACCCATTTGCAATTCCTCGTTTCAATACATTTGAATTAACAGCTGTTAATAAACGTGTTAAGAAAGTTAATATCACTCCAGATAAAGCAACTGGATGGGAAGAAATTGAGTTAGTAGCTGATAAAGGTGTCGCTTCTAAATAATCTTCATCTTGAATGAATTTAATCGTATATAAAGCAAACATCCCAAATGGGATGTTTGTTTTTTTATACATTTTTATCGTAGCAGCGAATTTTTTCACTGTTTTTTTCGTATATAAAGATTGGAGGGGTGGTTATGGAAGAACAGGGTAGAATTCAAGTTAGATTTCAGTCACAAAGAGATTCTAGACTGGAAAAGATGGGAGAAGTATTGCCGGGATTCAATACAGAAAAAGGGAACTTTGTTTGCAATCGTTGTGGTAATCAAAATATGGAAGACTTTGCAGTAGGTCCATGCATTATTTGCCAGAAAAATTGTCATTATTGTTTAAAATGCTTGAATATGGGAAAAGTTAAAGAATGTTGTGTACTAGTAGCTGTTGAGGAGCAAACGCCAGCATTTTCACCACATTCTGTTCAGTTATATTATAAGCATACGATGTCTAAAGAACAGGAAAAACTTTCGCAAGAATTAGTAAAAGTAACGGATAAGGAGCATTTAGTATGGGCTGTTACTGGAGCAGGAAAGACCGAAATGATTTTTGAACTGATACGTACAGCTTTAGAAGCAGGAGGAAGAGTTGGTTTAGCAGCTCCAAGAATTGATGTATGTAATGAATTAGCTCCCAGAATTAAAGAAGCCTTTCCAAAGGAAGAAGTGACTGTTTTACATGGATTAACGGATGGAATTTATAAAAGGACAGCTCTCACCATTGCAACGACTCACCAAATGTTACGATTTTATCATGCATTTGATGTATTAATTGTAGATGAAGTAGATGCCTTTCCTTACTCGAATAGTGACATGTTACAATTTGCCGTTCATCGTGCAGTTAAACCAACGGGAAGGTTAGTCTTTATGACAGCAACGCCTTCAAAGTTAGAATTATACAAAATTCAACATCATCAACTATCGTATTCTTTATTACCGGCAAGATTCCATCGGAAACCTCTTGTTGTACCTCTGTTTAAGGAATTACGAAATTGGGATAGAGCTTTAGAAAAGAAGAAAATTCCACAAGAGTTATATCTCTGGATGAAGAAACGACTAGATGAAAAAATTCCATTTTTAGTATTTGTATCAACGATTGGGCAAATTCCAGCGGTGGAAGAGATGATGAGCCGAGCTTTTCCAAATGCAAAATTTTCCAGCGTTTCCTCTCAAGAGGAACAGCGACAAGAAAGGATACAATTAATGAGAGATGGAAGGTTAGATTTTTTAATTACAACAACGATTCTTGAAAGAGGCGTTACTTTTTATGGAATTGATGTAGCCGTAACAGAGGCTCAAGAAGAGATTTTTACTAGGGAAGTATTAGTACAAATTGCAGGAAGAGTAGGTAGAAGTGTGGATCATCCAGGAGGAGAAGTTGTCTATTTTTATGAAGGAATGAGTCGAGCAATGAAACAAGCAAAAAAAGAAATTGAATCACTAAATGAAGAAGCTAGAAAAAGAGGATTAATAGAAGGTGACTAAGATGCGTTGTGTATGGTGTAGAAATGATGTAACAGCAGATTTAGGAATTAGTTCTTTATTTCTATGGAATTCAAGACCGATTTGTAGGGAGTGTCAACAGTTATTTCACTCGTTGGAAAAGGAACCTACTTGCCCAGGATGTGGTCGTTTCATGGATGAAGCGACACTCTGTTATGACTGTATTCGCTGGAAAGAGATGGATTCTTATTTTCCAGTGAATCAAGCATTATATGTTTATGATGAACAGGCAAAAGAATTTATGGAACGATATAAATTCACGGGAGACTGTGCTGTAGCCTTTTTAATCCAAGAAGATTTGAAAAGGGTGTTAAAAACATATCTCAAGCAAGGGTATACGATTTGTCCACTTCCAACGTCTAAACAAAGTTTAGAAAAAAGAGAATTTGAATCGGTTGAGTACCTTCTAGAACTCTCGAAAATTCAGTATGAACAAATATTTCAGCATATTGGAAAAGGGAAAAAACAATCGGAAAAAACAAGAAAAGAGAGGATGAAGTTGCAACAACCCTTTGTGTTGAAAGAAGAGGTAAAGTTGCCGGATAAAATTTTACTGTTCGATGATATTTATACAACTGGAAAAACCATTCGACTAGCGGCTAAGTTATTACAGGAAAAAGGGATAGAGGACGTCAAATTGTTTACGGTATTTCGATAATATAATGAAATAAAAAAGGAATTAAGTTATTTAAAGTTACTTAATTCCTTTTAAACCTTAATATAAATATTATTTAAAATTTTGATAAAACAGTTAAAGAAATAACTACCCCAAAAACAAAAGCAAATGAAAAAAGGGATGTAATCAATTGGGTAAAAACATAAGTTTGTAAAACTTTTGGAATACCAATAATCAAAATGAGAAGAAGTAATCCAATAAAAAGATAGATTCCAACAGTTATTATACGAGATTTCAGTAGGTTGGTTTTGATTGAAAGAGTAATGACTAAAATAGTTAATACGATATTCAGGATAAATAGAATGAATATTCCTAAAAAAGCAGTATGATTATTTCTTAAAAAGTTAGGATAAAATATATTCGTCATTTGGATATTGAAAAAAGGTAGTAATAGATATAATAACAAACTAGTAGAAGCAATGATTCTTTTTAACATAATAACCCTCCGTTCAATTTTAATGATTCCAATGAATTTAGATGAATTTTTTACTTATATTATACTGTGTTTAATGAAGTATTTATATAGGGGTTATGAATTATTTAGGAAATATACAAAAAAATCAGCAGAAGCAGTTATCTGCTTGAGCTGATTGGTATTAATTTTTGAATAAAATATATTCTTCAAAAATTAAAATCGAGTTGTCACGTAATGATCAAGAGTGATTAGAGCATTGGCTACATCTTCAGCAGTATATTGAACAACCATTTGATGGATTGTTTCGCCATCTTGTGTAGCTAAACGACCGATTTTTAGTAAATCTTCATATGGTACAGTATCTAATTTTACTTCTTTTAATGTAGTTGGTAAGCCTAATTCTTTATAGAATGTAATATATTTATCTAATTCTTCTTTAGGACGATTTTCTAATAAAAGTTGTGTTAATGTACCATACGCTACTTTTTCACCGTGAGTAAGAGAGTGAATATCGCCATGTAAAGCAGTGAATCCATTATGGATGGCGTGAGCAGCAGCTAAACCAGCAGATTCAAAACCAATACCACTTAATAATGTGTTTGCTTCAACAACAGCTTCTAAAGCAGGAGTTACTACTTTTGCATTTGCTGCAGCTAATGCTTGAAGACCATTTTCAAATAAAGTAGATTCGCAAGCACGAGCAATAGCTTCTGAAGCGATTGTTGGAGTATCTCCTACCATTGTTTTTCCTTGAGCTTCGATCACTGCACGAGCTTCAACCCAAGTAGCAAGAGCATCTGCAATTCCTGAAACTAGTAAACGAACAGGAGAATGAGCGATAACATTTGTATCAATTAAAACTAATTCTGGGTTCTTTGTATAGAAACGATAACGTTCAAATACTCCTTCTGGAGAATAAATAACAGATAAAGCAGAAGTAGGTGCATCTGTAGAAGCAACTGTTGGTAAAATAGCTACAGGACATTGACAGTCATCTGCGATTGCTTTAGCAGTGTCAATTGTTTTACCACCGCCTAAACCAACAATGACTGTTAATTCGTGTTCTTTAGCAATTTCAGCTACACGACTAACTTCTTTGTTCGAAGCTTCACCATTGAAACTTTCATGGTAAACAGTTGCTCCAGCAGCAACTAAATTTTCTTCTAATTCTTTTCCGACTAAATCATAAACGATTGGGTCACATAGAAGAAGTAGTCGATTTCCTAGAGCTAAAACATGGGAAAGACCTGTTTTAAACACATCTTTTCCTTGAACATAACGAGATGGACTTGCAAAAACTTTTTCCATAAAACAACACTCCTTTGTGTTATAAGATATCTTTAATGTAATACTGAAAACGGTTTCCGTCAATAGCGCTTATCGATTAAATTCCTGAAACATTGGAAAATTGGATCGTTTTTGAGAAAAAATGAACAAATAAAAATGTAAAGTTAGAAAATGTTTAGGAATTCCTAAAGTTTTTTGAAAACGGTTGTAAAAAATAAGGAAAAGGTTTATAATGAAACCATAGAAAGAAATCAAAAGAAGGGATTCTTAAGAGTGGTCCTTAAGAGATTTCTTCAGTCTGGCATAGCCAGATGAAAGGGGAGATTATTATGTTCAAATATAATATTCGTGGAGAAAACATTGAAGTTACTGAAGCAATTCGTAATTATGCTGAAAAGAAACTTTCAAAATTAGAAAAATATTTTGGCGATGTTGCTAATGCAACAGTTCATGTTAACTTGAAAGTATATTCTGAAAAAACAGCAAAAGTTGAAGTAACAATTCCTCTTCCTTATTTAGTCTTACGTGCAGAAGAAACTTCTGGAGACCTATATGGTAGTATCGACTTAGTTGTTGATAAATTAGAAAGACAAGTTCGTAAATATAAAACAAAAATTAATCGTAAATCTCGTGAAAAAGGATTCGATATTCCTGTTGTACCGGCTGTACCAGAACCAGTTGAAGAAGATGAATCAGTATTAGAAATTGTTCGTACAAAACGAGTAGATTTAAAACCAATGGATAGTGAAGAAGCTGTCTTACAAATGAATATGTTAGGTCATAACTTCTTTATCTACCAAGATGCAGAAACAAATGAAACACATATTGTATATCGTCGTAAAGATGGTAAATATGGTTTGATTGAAACAAATGCATAAAAAACCTTCTTTTTAGGCATAGTTGGAAAAATTTTTCCAACTATGCCTTTTTTTCTTTTCTATTTTGAATAATGATGGTAAAATGAATAAGATGCAATTGGTATACTCATTTGCAAGATAGATGATTTAGAAAGAAAAATATAAAGGAGTCAGAGAATGGCAAATTTTTTAAAGCAATTAGTTGAAAATAACAAACGCGAAGTTCGTAAACTTGAAAAATTAGCGGATAAAGTAATTAGTTTGGAAAGTAAAATGGAAGCATTAAGTGATGCAGACTTTCCAGTAAAAACAGAGGAATTTAAAGCAAGATATGCTTCAGGAGAATCATTAGACAAATTACTACCAGAAGCATTCGCTTTAGTACGTGAAGGTGCTAAACGTGTGTTAGGTTTATTCCCGTATAAAGTTCAAATTATGGGAGGTATCACTCTACATAACGGAAATATTGCAGAGATGCGTACAGGGGAAGGTAAAACTTTAACAGCAACAATGCCTGTATATTTAAATGCACTTTCAGGTGATGGTGTACACGTAGTAACAGTTAATGAATATTTATCTACACGTGACGCAAAAGAAATGGGTGAATTATATAATTTCCTAGGATTAAGTGTAGGGGTAAACTTAACAGGTCAAACTCCAGAAGAAAAACGTGCTGCTTATTATGCAGATATTACTTATAGTACAAATAGTGAGTTAGGATTTGACTACTTACGTGATAACATGGTGGTTTATAAATCACAAATGGTACAACGTCCATTAAATTATGCAGTAGTTGACGAAACAGACTCAATTTTAATTGACGAAGCTCGTACACCATTAATTATTTCAGGACAAGCTGAAAAATCTACCGTATTATACCAACGTGCAGATTTCTTCGTTAAAGCATTAAAAGAAGATGAAGACTATACGATTGATTTAACTTCTAAATCTATTTCATTAACAGATGAAGGGATTAATAAAGCGGAACAAACTTTCCGTCTACCAAACTTATATGATGTGGACAATTCAGCATTAGTTCACCACATTGACCAAGCTTTACGTGCGAATTACATTATGATCCGAGATATCGATTATGTAGTAGATGAAGGGCAAGTAAAAATTGTAGATGGATTTACAGGTCGTATTATGGAAGGTCGTCGTTATTCAGATGGATTACACCAAGCGATTGAAGCAAAAGAAGGTGTAGAAGTTGAAAATGAATCTAAAACAATGGCGACAATTACTTACCAAAACTTCTTCCGTATGTATCGTAAATTATCAGGTATGACAGGGACTGCTAAAACGGAAGAAGAAGAATTCCGTGAAATTTATAATATGAATGTTATTACGATTCCAACAAACCGTCCTGTTCAACGTATTGATGCTCATGATGTGATTTATCCATCATTGAAGAGTAAATTTAAAGCGGTAGTACGTGATATTAAAGAACGTCATGAAAAAGGACAACCAATTCTTGTTGGTACAGTAGCTGTAGAAACAAGTGAGTTAATTTCACAAATGCTACATCAAGAAGGAATTCCTCATGAAGTATTAAATGCTAAAAACCACTTCAAAGAAGCAGAAATCGTTATGATGGCTGGACAACGTGGTGCTGTTACAATTGCCACAAACATGGCAGGTCGTGGAACAGACATTAAGTTAGGTAAAGGCGTTAAAGAATTAGGTGGTTTATGTGTTATCGGAACAGAGCGTCATGAAAGCCGTCGTATTGATAATCAGTTACGTGGACGTTCTGGACGTCAAGGAGATCCAGGTGCGACTCAATTCTATCTATCATTGGAAGATGACTTAATGAAACGTTTCGGTGGAGAAAGAATGCAAGCCATTTGGGAAAGATTAAATATTGACGAAAATGGAGACGACAACTTCATTCAAAGTAAAATGTTATCTCGTCAAGTAGAATCTTCTCAAAAACGTGTAGAAGGAAATAACTATGATACACGTAAAAACGTATTACAATATGACGAAGTGATGCGTGAACAACGTGAAATCATTTATTCACAAAGACTACAAATTATTAATGAAGAAAATTCATTAGAAAAAATAACAAAATCAATGATTCGTAGAACAATTCACCGTATGGTTGAAAATCATACTTTAGGTGAAAAGAAAACTTGGGATTTAGAAAGCTTAGTAGATTTCGCAGCAAATGCAATTTGTCATCCAGAGGAAATTTCATTATCAGACTTAAAAGGAAAAACTCCATCAGAAATTGAAGGTCTATTAAATGAAAAAGCAATGGAAATTTACAAAGAAAAACAAGAGCAATTAAATGGGGATTCTCAAATGCTTGAGTTTGAAAAAGTTGTGATTTTACGTGTAGTTGACCGTAAATGGACGGATCATATCGATGATATGGATCAATTGCGTGAGGGTGTAGGTTTACGTGGATATGCACAAATCGACCCATTAACAGAATATCAAACAGAAGGATTCAATCGTTTCCAACAAATGATTGCTGCCATTGATTATGATGTGACTCGTATCTTGATGAAATCTCAAATTCGTCAAAACTTACAACGCGAACAAGTGCAAGGTGCTAGAAGTGTGATTGCTCAAGGGCATGATCGTCCAACTGAAGAACCAGAACAAGCATAATAAGAAGTAGGCTGGGCAAAAGTCCAGCCTACCTTTTTACAATGAGAATAGGAGAATGGTATGGAAATTAGTGAAATCAGAAATACATTAGAAAAAATGAGTACGCAAATGACAAGTTATAGGGGGTCTCTTTGACTTAGAACATTTAGAAGAAGATATTGCTTCTTATGAGCAACAAATGTCAGAACCTGGATTTTGGGATGATAATGAAAAAGCACAAATTGTTATTCAAAAGAGTAATGAATTAAAAGCAGTCTATGATACTTTCCATCAATTAGAACTACAAGTAGAAGAAGTGGAACTGCTATTTGAAATGTATAAGGAAGATCCCGAAGAAGAAATTCATGATGAATTAGTGGAACGTGTTCATAGTGTTGAAAAAGAACTAGAAAAATATGAATTAAGTATGTTACTAAGTGGGCCTCATGATAAATGTAGTGCGATTTTAGAAATTCATCCAGGAGCTGGTGGTACAGAATCACAAGACTGGGGAAGTATGCTGTTAAGAATGTATACAAGATGGGCTGAACAACATGGATATCGTATTGAAACAGTCGACTATCAAGATGGAGAAGAAGCTGGTATTAAGTCTGTGACCTTATCTATTGAAGGATTAAATGCCTATGGTTATTTGAAGAGTGAAAAAGGGGTGCATCGTTTAGTGAGAATTTCTCCATTTGATGCTGCTGGAAAACGTCATACTTCATTTTGTTCCATTGATATTATGCCTCAATTAGAAGGGGATATTGATATTGAAATTAATCCGGATGATTTGAAAATTGATGTCTATCGTGCGAGCGGTGCTGGTGGGCAACATATTAATAAAACTTCATCAGCTGTTCGTATTACGCATATTCCAACTGGAATTGTAACGCAAAGTCAGGCGCAGCGTTCGCAATTTAAAAATAAAGATCAAGCGATGGCAATGTTAAAAACGAAGTTATATCAATTAGAAGAAGAGAAGAAAGCAGCTGAGTTAGCTGAAATTCGTGGCGAACAAAAAGATATTGCTTGGGGTTCTCAAATTCGAAATTATGTCTTCCATCCGTATTCTTTAGTAAAGGATTTGCGTTCGGGTCATGAAACGGGGAATATTGGTGCTGTTATGGATGGAGATCTAGATCCATTTATGGATGCGTATTTAAAATGGACACTATCCGGCGAAACGGAATAAAAATTGACTTTTTGAAATAGTAGTAAAAAGGACGCCAGCAGCTTCGCTTTGCGAATCTCATGGTTCATGCTACTAATTCATTAAATCATTAAAAGTTGTTTGGATTTTATATTCAAACAACTTTATTTTTCGGAAAAAAGTCAAAAAACATTTGTTTTATAATGATGAAAGCGGTAAAATAGAATTAGAAAATATAAGGGGGTTTTGGGAATGGAATATACGGTTAATGAACTTCATGAGTTATTTGATACACTAGATTTAATTGAAGAATTAAGTCAAGAATACGAATATTTTGATAACAATCAGTTGAATCATCGTGCAGATGTACTTCGCTTTGAGTTTATGGATAAAAATATGAAATCTCAAAACTCAAAGATGATTTACCAATATTTTATCGAGCATTTAGATGAATTAAAACCTTATGAAAAAAAGAAATTACAGCAGGTTTCTGATTATTTTTTGAAAAATAAGTATGCACAAAAATATTTTGGAGAAACTTTTAACAATTTACAGAATGAATTAAAAGAAAAATGGTCTGAGTATTTAACACCTAAATTGTTTGAATTCTCTTTTGAAAAAGATTTAGATAATATTCGATTATTTTATTCTGACTATTATTCTGAAAAATTTCATCTTCATTCTCCTAATTATAAAGAAATTTTAACGTATCTATATGGTAAGGACTTTGTCTGCTCTTGTTGTGGACAATTGAACAATTATCAGAAAAAAATTATTCAATTCTATAAAAATACTATTCTTTCTAAAAACATTCCAACAAGTGCAGAAGTCTGTGATTTAATGCTTACACAACAACAAGCTTCCGATTTCTTTAATTTCTTTCTTAATCAAGTTAGTGATTTGGCTAAAACTTATACGATTACAGCAGAATTTCATCAAAAAGCAAAAGTGATAAAAAATAATCATAAAATTTATATATACTTATCTTCATACCATTCCTTTTCGATTTCTCTATTTGAATTTTTAGAATTATTTGGAGAAGCTTATTCAAAGATATTTAATAAAACAGATAGCAGTACGTCTGAAGAAAATTTGAATTATAAAAAACAAGCTTTTAGCTATTATGCAGCATTATTGCCAATAGTATCTTTAGATATAGCTAAAATAATTTCTGATTTTTTTGTAAATATTGGGACACCGAGAGAGGTTTCAAATGTGATATTCAAAAATTTTTTAGCCATTAGACGAAATCCTGTTTCATTATATAATATTAATATGATTCAAATCTTTTTGATTGATTTGATTGCTGCTGAATTAGAAGAAAAATGGTTTGATGGAGAAATTACTTCGAGAGAACTATTGATTCAATGGGAAGAATTAATGGATGAGTATTTCGTCAAAGTATCTTTTAATAAGTTTGAAATTTCAATAAGAATTTTTCATTCATTGTTAGAAGGTTTGGGATTTCCACTATTAAGAATAGGAATTCTATTAAGCTTGTTTGAACATGGTATGTTAAATGAACATTATAATCATCCCCTTCAATCCTTGTTGAATCATTTTAGAAATCATTCGTTAGGACAGTGGATTCCTGATGAACTATTTTTAACGCCACACACGGTTAAAGAAGAAACGGTACAATATTTACTTTTCCATCTTTCTCAGTTATATCATAATGTTTATTCTTAGAATTTCAAAATTGAAATCTGTTTGTAATATTTCATCAATAGAATGTCATCAGAAAAATGGTATAATAGATAAGACATAGACTATGATTAGAGAAAGCTGGTGAGCGCATGATTGAAATGATGAATGTTTCAAAAAAATATGGAAAAGGTATTTTAGCCGTAAATAATTTATCTGTCAGAATTCAAGATGGAGAATTTGTATATGTTGTTGGCCCATCAGGTGCAGGGAAATCAACATTTATAAAAATGATGTATCGTCAAGAAAAAGCTACTAAAGGACGAATTACTGTAGGAAAATATGATTTAACAAAAATGAGAGAACGTGAAATTCCTTATTTAAGACGTTATGTAGGAGTTGTGTTCCAAGATTTTAAATTATTACCACGTTTAACAGTATTTGAAAATGTTGCGTATGCGATGGAAGTAATTGAAAAAGCACCAAAAGAAATTCAACGAAAAGTTGAAGAAGTATTAGCTTTAGTAAACTTAAAACATCGTATGATGATGTTTCCGGACCAATTATCAGGGGGCGAACAACAACGTGTAGCAATTGCCAGAGCAATTGTAAATAATCCTGCTGTGTTAATTGCAGATGAACCAACAGGAAACTTAGATCCAGAAACTTCTATGGAAATTATGGATATTTTAGAAAGAATTAATCAACAAGGGACAACGATTGTAATGGCAACTCATAATAGCCAAATTGTAAATGAAAAGAAACATCGAGTATTGGCAATTGAAATGGGTCGTATTGTACGTGACCAAGAGGATGGAGAGTACGGATATGAAGATTAGAACAATGTGGCGTCATATTCGTGATGCAGTAAAAAGTTTATTTAGAAATGGTTGGTCTACATTTGGTGCGATTTCTGCGGTGTCAATGGTATTGTTACTAGTAGGGATTTTTGTTTCGTTATTATTTAATATGAATAAAATTGCCACAGATGTAGAACAAGATGTAAACGTTCGTGTGTATATTGATTTAGCAGCTGATGAAACAAAAACAGCGGAATTGAAGGCTGCGATTGAAGCACTGGATACGGTCGATACGGTGAAATTCCGTTCAAAAGATGAAGAATTAGAAGACATCACTAAGAGTGTTGCACAAGAATTTGAATTATTTAAAAATGATAGTAATCCATTGAGAGATGCATTTGATGTCAGTACTAAAAATCCAAAACAAACAAAAGAAGTTGCCAATGTGATTGAAAAAATGGATTATGTAGCTCGTGTTAACTATGGTGGAGCACGTGCAGATACATTATTTAAAGTCATTGCAACTGCACGAAATGTTGGGATTGGAGTCATTTCTGTATTATTAATTATTGCGCTGTTTTTAATTTCTAATACAATTCGATCTACGATTTATGCACGAAAAACAGAAATTGAAATTATGCAATTAGTAGGAGCAACAAAAGCTTATATTCGTTGGCCGTTCTTCTTAGAAGGTGGGTTAATTGGATTGATTGGTTCCATTCTACCTATTACATTGTTGTGGATTTTATATTTATGGGTGTATAAAGGTGGAAGTGATTTCTTTGCGGGGTCAAACTTTAGCTTATTAGCACCAAATCCTTTCTTATACCGTCTATCTTGGACGATGGCTGGAGTTGGGATTTTAATTGGATCATTTGGCTCGATTTTCTCAATGCGTCGTTTCTTGAAAAAATAAGTAGAATAAATGCAAGGAAAATCATTTGCAAGTATTGTTAAACAATGGTAGACTATATTCCATAGAATAAAAGCATTGCACAAGAGGAGTAATACGAATTTAAGTTGATAGAGAGAGAAGGGCTGGTGAAACTTCTTAACGAATTTGTATGAAGGTAGCTTGTAAGTTGGCTAGGGGAATGATAGTAACTTAGCTCGGAGTAGACTTCGTTAACAACGTCAAAGGCATCAGTTATGATGCGAATATTAGGTGGTACCACGAAAATAATCGTCCTATGAAGTGAATCTTCATAGGATTTTTTTATTGTATCAAAATTATTTCATCAAGGAGGAAAAAGAATGGCAAAAGAAATGTCACCAAAGTTTCAACCACAAGAAGTTGAAGCAGGAAAATATCAATGGTGGGTTGAATCAGGAGTCTTCCATCCAAATGAAGATCCAAATGCAGAACCTTATTCAATCGTTATTCCACCACCAAATGTAACAGGGAAATTACACTTAGGACATGCATGGGACGTTACATTACAAGATATGATTATTCGTCAAAAACGTATGCAAGGGTACGATACATTATGGTTACCAGGTATGGACCATGCAGGAATTGCAACTCAAGCAAAAGTAGAAGAAAAATTACGTGGAGAAGGCTTATCTCGTTATGACCTTGGACGTGAAAAATTCTTAGAACAAACATGGGAATGGAAAGAAGAATATGCTAGCCATATCCGTGAACAATGGACAAAAATGGGAATTTCTGTGGACTATCGCCGTGAACGCTTTACATTAGACCAAGGGCTATCAGATGCTGTTAAAAAAGTATTCGTAACTTTATATGAAAAAGGCTTAATTTACCGTGGAGAATACATTATTAACTGGGATCCAAAAGCAAAAACTTCATTATCAGATATCGAAGTTATTCATAAAGATGTAGAAGGTGCTTTCTACCATATGAATTATCCATTAGCAGACGGAAGTGGAGTATTAGAAGTTGCAACGACTCGTCCTGAAACGCTACTTGGAGATACTGCTGTTGCAGTTCACCCTGAAGATGAACGTTATCAAGCATTGATTGGAAAAACAGTTATCTTGCCATTAGTTGGAAAAGAAATTCCAATTATTGCAGATGAGTATGTTGAACAAGATTTTGGAACAGGGGTTGTAAAAATTACGCCTGCACATGACCCAAATGATTTTGAAGTTGGTAATCGTCATAATTTACCGCGTGTAAATGTCATGAATGATGATGCAACAATGAATGAATTAGCTGGAAAATACGAAGGTATGGATCGTTTTGCAGCTCGTAAAGCTATTGTTAAAGATTTAGAAGAAGCAGGTCTTCTTGTGAAAATCGAAAAACATGTTCACAGTGTGGGACATTCTGAACGTACAGACGTTGTTGTAGAACCTCGTTTATCAAAACAATGGTTTGTTAAAATGGGACCTTTAGCAGAACAAGCGATTCAAGCACAACGTGCAGAAGAAGACAATACGGTTAATTTCTACCCACCACGTTTTAATGATGCTTACTTACGTTGGATGGAAAATATTCACGATTGGGTAATTTCTCGTCAATTATGGTGGGGACATCAAATTCCAGCATGGTATCATAATGAAACTGGTGAAGTATATGTTGGAATGGAAGCTCCAGCAGATGCAGAAAACTGGACACAAGATGTAGATGTATTAGATACATGGTTCTCATCTGCATTATGGCCATTTTCAACAATGGGTTGGCCTGATGTTGAAGCTAGTGACTATAAACGTTACTATCCAACAAGTACACTTGTAACAGGTTATGATATTTTAACATTCTGGGTAAGCCGTATGATGTTCCAAGGATTAGAATTTACTGGTAAACGTCCATTTAAAAATGTATTAATTCACGGATTAATTCGTGATAGCCAAGGACGTAAAATGAGTAAATCTCTTGGTAATGGTGTAGATCCAATGGAAGTTATCGAACAATACGGAGCAGATGCATTACGTTGGTTCTTAGCAAATGGTTCAGCGCCTGGACAAGATGTTCGTTATTCAACAGATAAAATGGATGCTGCGTGGAACTTTATTAACAAAATTTGGAATGCTAGCCGTTATGCATTAATGAATATTGGCGATTTAACAGTGGATCAATTAGATATTACTGGTGAAAAAACATTAGCAGACAAATGGATTTTAACTCGCTTAAATCAAGTCATTGCTAAAGTAACAGAATTATTCGAGAAATTTGAATTCGGTGAAGCAGGTCGTCTATTATATCGTTTCATTTGGGATGATTTCTGTGACTGGTATATTGAAATGTCTAAAGAAACATTAGCAGGAAATGATGAAGCTGCTAAATTAACAACTCGTAGCATTTTAGTGTATGTATTAGATCAAACATTACGTTTATTACACCCAATTATGCCATTCGTAACAGAAGAAATTTGGCAATCAGTTCCTCATATTGGAGATTCATTAGTAGTTACTCAATATCCAGTTGTACAAGAAAGTCAAATGGATGAAGCAGCAGCAGAAAAAATGGAATTCTTAATGGACTTTATTCGTTCAGTTCGTACAAGCAGAAATGAAATGAATACACCATTATCGAAACCAATTGCGATTGTTGCCAAAACTTCAAGCGCGGATATTCAAGCTATTTTATCAGAAAATGAAAGCTATATTGCTCGTTTCTGTAATCCTGAATCATTTGAATATGGTTTAGAAGTAGAAGCACCAAGTCATGCTGTAACAAGTGTCATTAGTGGAGCTGAAATCTATTTACCATTAGCAGGATTAATTAATATTGATGATGAAATCGCTCGTTTAGAAAAAGAAGCGGCTAAACTACAAGATGAAGTAAATCGTGTAGAGAAAAAATTATCAAATGAAAAATTCGTTGCGAAAGCACCAGAAGCTGTTGTAGAAGCAGAACGTGCAAAAGGAAAAGAATACGCTGATCAACGTCAAGCAGTTCTAGAACGTATTGCAACCTTAAAAACATTAGCATAAAAGAATTCTGAGATAAATCAGGTGTTCGATAAATCCTGTTGGTGAGAAATCACTAGCAGGATTTTTTCAGGCTCTTTGTCAAATAGGGTTGATGAAACAATTTTAGTGAAGGAATTAAGCAGCGTCAGGTTGCTTAATTCCTTTTTTAGTTGTTGTAGTAAATAGTTTGGACGCCTTTAATATAAGGGGTGAAGCCCTTTTTGTATACACTAAAATAGGGTTGGTGGATTTTCTCCATCAACCCTATAAATTATAGAACCGGAATGATTCAGATATACAGAAGACAGATTGCTTTTATTTCAAACCTGTAAACGAGCTTACTTGGATATTTTTGTTATCAATGCCATTTTCCTTTAAAAAATTCTTTATCTCATTTACATCATCAGGCTGACCTGTGATGAGATAGCTGGCTTGATTGCCGTATTCATCAATAGCACGTTTAAAAAATGCTTGACTTTGAGAAAGTTCATCGCTAGTTTTATAAGTAAAATTCGATGTGTTTTGAGCTAGTTCCTTCATCTCATTATCGAAAATAGTAACTCCTTTATCAAAATGGTTGAGAATAATCGGAGCTTTACCAGCCCATTCTTTGATAAGGGGGCGTAGAGCAGACATACCAACATCAGATGCAAAGCAAACTAGTGGCTGGTTCGTATCTTTAACGGTTAAAGAGGATTCAAGCCAACTCATCTCAATCTCACTTCCAGCCGGTAAATGTGCCAAAGTTTCTTTAAAGTGGCTACCACTATTATGCGTTAGAATGAGGATTTCATCTTCATCAGGTGTGGAGGCAATGGTTAGCCATCGACTGGTCTGATCTCCCTTAGCTTCGTTTTTCCTAGTAGCGGACGACGTATCAGGGAGTGTAAACTTAGCAAAAGCCCCAGCTTTCCAGGTTTGATGACTCGGCTTTGTGATATGAATTAAATACAGATCTCCTCTGGGGTTTTCGATGGATTTTATAGATAATTTCTGACTTCGTCCAAGATAGGCGATGGCACCCCAAGTTATAAGGGCTAGTAATCCAAGTATTGATAGAATGACAATAAACATTTTTTTACCTCTTTTCATTTTTTATGACTCCTGTTTTTTATTTTTTTGAATGAATCGAAATAAAATTCATTCACATATTTTCAAAAAAATAAAGAAAACCATTTTCTTTATTTTAGAACTCCTTTTATGAAGTTGGTTGCAAGTATTTCGACAGTTTTGCCTATATCTGGAAAATCTTTTTCCGTGATATGCATATCCATGTAGTAAAATAGGTTGTAAACTTGTAAAATCTCTTGAATCTTTTCTGGAGAATACCCTTCAGCCTGCATACGATTTGTAAAAGTTTTAACTAGAAATTTATGAAATGGATTTGCGACTTTGCCTTCTTCTGAGGAATAGTAGCTATGCAACTCATCTGCTATAGCAGGGTTGTACCATTCTGCAAGGATTTTATTGGAAGAAACGAGTGCTCTGGACTGAGCAAAGAGTTGACTAATAAGATCAATCATATCAATTTCCCAATCCAGTTCTTCGATCATAGCTTGGCGAACACGGTTGTTTTCACCTATGTAGATGTCTAGAAAAATGGCTTCTTTACTCTCGTAATAATTATAAAAAGAGCCTACTGCCATGCCAGCTTGTCTAGCAATTTCTGAAATTCCTGTTGCCTTGTAACCCTTTTTCGAAAAAACTTCGTAGGCCGCTGTTTTTAAAGCTTGTTTTTTGTCCAATTTGACCTTTCCTCCTTCAGGGTGAATGAATATTATATTTGGTTCATTCATATTTTAGTAAATCCTAGCTGGCTTGTCAATAAGAAAGCTAAATCTAGTTGTTTAACGATACTAGTTGTATCAGCAGTAAAACTATGGGAGTATTCACGGCAGAAGAAAAGATGTTTTCTTAATTTAAGAAAAGCAGGCAATCCAGAAACCAGATTAAGCGTAATTCTAGAAGCACGAGTACCGTTTTTAACAATAGAAAAATCACGCTTTACTCAACCATAATTAGGGCAAGCATCTGGGCAATAGGTATAGGTAGCGAAGAAAAACAGGCTTTGTTTCTTCTTAAAATACACTTCCTCCACATTATCTTCCCATTTTATATTTTTATCTTTGATTTGTAGCACAACTAGGGTTTTCATCTCCTCTTAAATAGTTTGGACGCTTTTAATAAAAGGGATGAAGCCCTTTTATATACCCTATAAATTATAGAACCATTTTTTGTTTAGATGGAGGTAGAAAGTTTAATATTTCTTGCAAGTTGAAGTTGGAATTTGTATGATGAAAAATGAAAGAAGGGGAGTTCATGCAAACTGTTAGAGAGTGGATATTAGATCGAATGAAATATAAACGAAAATATGGATTAGAAAGAATGAGGGTGTTAATGTCTCTTCTAGAAAATCCGCAAGATGATTATCCGATTATTCATGTGACAGGAACAAATGGGAAAGGTTCGACGATTGCGATGTTATCGTCCTTATTTGTTCATCAAGGGCAAAAGGTAGGAGCATTTGTTTCCCCTCATTTGATTGATTATACAGATCGTTTTTTAATCAATGGTAACGTAATGCCCGAAGAAGATTTTGAAATTGTTGGAGAGCTTGTTCGACAGGCAGAAGTAACATTGATAGATGAGTATGAACCATTAAGTTTCTTTGAAATCATGACGGCTATGGCTCTAGTCTATTTTTCTAGAAAAAAAGTAGAAGTTGCGTTATTAGAAGTAGGGATTGGTGGATTATTAGATACAACTAATGTTGTAAATTCAACGATGAGTGTGATTACATCGATTGGGATGGATCATGAAGAAATGTTAGGAAATACGCTTGAAGAAATTGCGATTCAAAAAACGGGGATTTTTAAACAAAACCAAGCAGTCGTATTAGGGAATTTACCATCAGAAGCACTACAAGTAGCTGAAGTAGTCGGAAAAGCTTATAACTGTGACATCCATCAGTTTGAACGAGAGTTTAGAATCGAACCGTTTGAAAAGGGACTAGTTTTTACAAATACAGATACTCAAATTCACATTTCTTATTTGAATTTAAAAGGGAAGTATCAATTAGAAAATGCTGCAGTAGCGTTAGAATGCTTTTTACGATTTGAGGAGAAATTACAATTTCCAATTGAATTATCTGCCATTCAAGAAAGTTTCCAAACGGTTACTTGGCCAGGAAGAATGGAAGTAGTGCATCAAAGCCCTACAGTAATATTAGATGGAGCTCATAATATTCATGCATTAAAACGATTGGTTGAAACGGTAAAACAACATGGAGAACTGGAAGCTCAACATACGATTTTGTTTTCTGCACTAAAGAGAAAACACTATATAGAAATGGTCGATTACTTACGAGAAGAATTACCCAAGGCTCGTTTAGTAATAACAACATTTGATTATGTAGGAGCCATTGAAAAAACGGACTATCCTTCGAGTGAAGTTGAATTTGTGGAGGAGGCGTATCCATTTATCGAGAAATATGTCACACAAACATCTAGTAAGGAAATACTTTGGATCACAGGCTCTCTCTATTTTATTTCTTTTATAAGAAAATTTTTCGTAAAATAAAATTTTTTTTGTTTTTTTTTGCGTATATATAAGTGAAAGTATCATTTGTAAGAGGAGGCAATAAAATGGAACTAGATCAACAATTATTAGAATTACCTTTGGAGTCAATGCCAAGAGAACGATTAGAAAAATTAGGAGCTAAAAGTCTAGAAACTTATGAATTATTAGCGATTTTACTTCGAACAGGCTCCAGAGAGTTAAATGTACTACAATTAGCGAAAGTCGTATTAAATACGTTTGAAGATTTATTTACATTGAAAATGGCAACAGTGGAAGAATTAATGGCGATTCATGGAATTGGACGAACAAAAGCCATTGAATTAAAAGCTGCAATGGAATTGGGCATTCGGTTAGGAACAGCGAAACAAACAAAATTAGGTCATATTACAAGCTCGCAAAAAGCGGGAGAATGTATTATGGAAGAATTAAAAGATTTATATCAAGAACATTTAATTGCTTTATTTTTAAATTCAAAAAATGAAGTGATTAAGAAAAAAATTATTTTTCGAGGAGGACTGAATCAAGCAGTCGTTCATCCAAGAGAAATTTTTAGAGAAGCGGTTCGTTTTTCTGCAGCAAGAATCATTATCGGACATAATCATCCAAGTGGTAATGTTACCCCGTCTCAAGCGGATATTGATTTTACAAGACGATTATCGGAATGTGGAGAAATGATGGGAATTGAATTGTTAGATCATTTTATTGTGGGGGATCATTCATATTGTTCCTTAAAAGAAGAGGGATATTTCTAAAGGAGAATATTTAACTCGATTTTTTCATCTTTTAGATTTAAAAGGTTAAAGTTGTATCATTAAAAGTCAAAGTAAAATACTTAAAATTTACTACTTACATAAGATAGATTTCATTTATTTTTACTATTGTGATAATTTCTATAATACTTCCCACAATAGTTAACAAGTTTTGCTACACTTTATGTGGGAGGATTGGACAATGAAAGTTGAGAGGTATATTAAAGAATTATTAGGTATAGTTAGTGAAGTCCAGAATATTAAATTTTCAAAAACTAATCTTGAAAAACATTTAATTAAAAGAAACCATATAGATGTTTTAAAATATTTTGATAAGATAGAAGAAATTATAAATAATCCAGATTATGTAGGAATGAATCCAAATGAAAAATCTGAGAGTATAGAGTATGTAAAGATTTTTGAAGATAATGTTTTAGTAGCATTAAAAATTCATGGTTCTAAGGATTTTTATTATATACCTAGTATGTATACAATAACGGATTATAAATTGCAATCTCGATTATTTAGTGGGAGACTGAAAAAAGTTGACAATAAAAATAATAAGCCGTAAAATATAGATAACAAGTATTATTCTTTGAGGGCAGAAAGGGTTCCTGCCGCACCTTATTGAGGTACCTGAGATGCTGGATACACCGACCAGCCAAGGAATAATCGTAAATCTGTTGAAGAGTCAAGTTTGCTTGGCTCTTTTTATATTTTTTGAAGTTGCTTTGGCAAAATGTGAGTACCTTGTCAGTTTATAGTGCATTTGATATACTAGTGTATGAACTATGAAAGAAGTATCTAGATAAGATAGTTCTAGTTGGAGGATTGTTTATGAAAATTATAGTCGTTTATGGAGGCAAAAGTGCTGAACATGATATTTCAATTTTAACGGCTTTTTCAATTATTAAAGAAATCTATTTTGATTATTATGAAGTTCAACCAGTCTATATTAATCGAAAAGGAGAATGGCTGAAAGGTGAACCGTTAACAGGCCCTGTAGCTTTTTCTGAAGCATTAAGATTAGAAGCAAGTCAAGAAGCTCACTTTGCAACAAGTGAAGGAGAAGTTTCGACAGGTGTACTTGTAACTCCTTATGATTTAAAAGAAGAGGAATGTGTTGTTTTCCCAGTATTACATGGACCTAATGGGGAAGATGGAACCATTCAAGGATTGTTTGAAATGATGGATGTTCCTTACGTTGGATGTGGCGTATTGGCAAGCGCTTGTGGAATGGATAAAATTACAAGTAAACAATTATTCCAACAAGCAGGATTACCACAATTACCATATGTACCATTTAATAAAACTCAATGGAAACAAAATCCTGAAAGTATTTATAATAAAATTGAAGGAACATTAATTTACCCAGTATTTGTTAAACCAGCTAATATGGGATCAAGTGTAGGAATTTCAAAAGCGGAAAATCGTGAAGAACTAACGACCGCAATTATGGAAGCATTGAAATATGATCGTAGAATTGTCGTAGAGCAAGGAATTGAAGCAAGAGAAATTGAGTGTGCAGTTCTAGGAAATGACGAAGCAAACACTTCAGTTGTAGGAGAAATTGTTAAGACTAGTGGTTTTTATGACTACAATGAAAAATATATTAACAATACCGTTACATTAGAAATTCCAGCGCAAATTTCTGATGAAGTTTCTGCTAAAGTAAGAGAATATTCTGCAAAAGCATTCCGTGCCATTGATGGTAGTGGGTTAACAAGATGTGATTTCTTCTTAACGGAGACAAATGATATTTATATTAATGAAGTAAATACTTTACCAGGATTTACTCAATTTAGTATGTATCCACTTTTATGGGAGAAAACAGGAATTTCTTATAAAGATTTAGTGAATGAATTAATTCAATTAGCTTTAAAACGTTATAAAGATCGACAAAATGCATAAAAAAGGCGCCTCACCGAGGCGCTTTTTGTGAGAGAGGAAGTAAAAACATGGCAATCGGAACAGTGGCACAAATTGTAAAAGCTGTTAAAGCAATTGATTATCAAACAGATTATCGTTTTGATATGATTGAGTCAGTTTCATTTGATACAAGAAAATTATCTCAAAATAGTCTATTTATTCCTTTGAAAGGACAAACAGATGGACATGATTATATTCAACAAGCAATAGAAAAAGGCGCAAAAGCTGTATTTTGGGGAAGACAAGAACAAACTCCACCAGAAGGGATTTGTGCGATTTGGGTAGATGATCCACTAGAAGCTTTCCAAGAGTTAGCGAAATGGTATTTGGAAAAAGTTCAACCAAATGTTATTGGAATTACAGGAAGTTCTGGGAAAACAACGACAAAAGATATGACAGCTGCGGTACTTGCTAGTCGCTATCGTGTTTATAAAACACAAGGAAATTTTAATAATGATATTGGATTACCTCAAACGATTTTAGATATGCCAGAAGATACCGAACAATTAGTGTTAGAAATGGGTATGAGTGATTTTGGTGAAATTGAATTTTTAAGTAAACTTGCAAAACCTTCTGTAGCAGCGATTACTCTAATTGGTGAATCCCATATGGAAAATTTAGGAAGTCGTGCAGGAATTGCAAAGGCAAAATTAGAAATCTTAAAAGGATTGCGTGAAAAAGGAAGTATCATTTTCCCAGCTAATGAACCTTTATTAGAACAACAACTAGAAGAAATGCAGGCAGAAGAACACTTTAAGGTGTTACCGTTCGGAGAAGGTAGTAGCAGTGTGATTCAGGCTGAAAATATTCAATTATTTGAAGACCATACTATTTTTGACTTAGTGAAACCTTCCAACCATTCTGTTCAACTTCCTGTATTAGGAGCTTACAATGTCAATAATGCGTTAGCTGCCCTTCAAGTAGGATTAGAATGTGGTGTGCCATTAGAACAAGCCATTGAAGCGATTCAACAGTTTGAATTAACAAAAAATCGTACGCAATGGGTAGAAGGCATTCATGGTTCAAAAATTTTAAATGATGCTTATAATGCAAGTCCAATTGCGATGAAATCTGTCATTCAATCCTTTACATCCGTAGCAACTAATGGACGTAAAATTGTCGTATTAGGAGACATTCGTGAATTAGGAGAACAATCAAAAGCATTACATGCTAGTATTTCTGAAGTAATGTTCCAAGAGAAAATTCAAGAAGTGTATTTATACGGGGAAGAAATGAGTGCTTTATTTGAAGCGTTAAAATCTCGTTTTGAAGCATCTCACTTACATTATGTTGAAAGTGATAAAGCTGCATTGATCCAATTGTTAAAAGAAGATTTACAACAAAATGACCAAGTGTTAGTGAAGTCTAGTAATGGTACTGGATTATTAGCGGTTGTAGAGGCATTAAAAGAAACATAATTTTTATTTGTTCAGTATTTCATTTGTGGAATCGAAGGGCTTTTCTTTGCAATCTATCTTTGAACATGCTATAGTACTTGGAGAGTTGAGAAGTTTACACAAATGTAATGATATATATCATGAAGGTTGAACAAGTAATATTGTATAATCTCGTAATGTTCAGAAGTCTGGAGCTCAAGATGTTCCAGACTTTTATTGTGAAGGTAAAATACCTCGTGTGCTTCTCTTCAGTAGTACAAGGAGGAAAATATGAAATTTAATGAATTAGGTTTAGATTCAGCCTTATTAGAATCTATTGAAAAAATGGGGTTTGAGGAAGCAACACCGATCCAATCACAAACGATTCCATTAGCTTTAGCCGGTAAAGATGTGATTGGTCAAGCGCAAACAGGTACAGGGAAAACAGCTTCTTTTGGATTACCAATGCTTCAAAAAATTAATCTTCGTAATCGTAAAGTACAAGGATTAGTCATTGCTCCAACACGTGAGTTAGCGATTCAAACGCAAGAAGAATTATATCGCTTAGGAAAAGATAAAAAAATTCATGTACAAGCTGTTTATGGTGGTGCAGATATCGGTCGTCAAATTCGCCAATTAAAAGATCAACCACACATCGTAGTTGGAACACCTGGACGTTTATTAGACCACATTTCTAGAAAAACACTTCGCTTAGACAATATTGAAACATTAGTATTAGATGAAGCGGATGAAATGTTAAACATGGGATTTTTAGATGATATCGAATCGATTATTAAATTAGTCCCAGAAAACCGCCAAACGTTATTATTCTCTGCCACAATGCCAGATGATATTAAACGAATTGGAGTTCAGTTTATGAAAGAACCTGAACATGTTCGTATTAAATCAAGTGAAATGACAGCGACATTAATTGATCAATATTTTGTAAAATGTAAAGATTTTGAAAAATTTGATATTATGACTCGTCTATTAGATGTTCAAACACCTGAATTAACAATTGTATTCGGTCGTACAAAACGTCGTGTGGATGAATTAGCACGTGGACTTGAAATGCGTGGTTATCGTGCAGAAGGAATTCATGGAGATTTAAGTCAACAAAAACGTATGAGTGTTTTACGTGATTTTAAAAATAATCATTTAGATATTTTAGTAGCAACAGACGTAGCTGCACGTGGATTAGATATTTCAGGTGTAACGCATGTTTATAACTACGATATTCCACAAGATCCAGAAAGTTATGTTCACCGTATTGGACGTACAGGACGTGCGGGACAAGAAGGAATGTCAGTTACTTTTGTAACACCAAATGAAATGGATTATTTACGCGTCATTGAAGATTTAACTCGTAAGAGAATGACTGCATTACGTCCACCAACTCAAATGGAAGCATTAGAAGGACAAATGAAATCTGCCATTGAGCAAATTGATGAAAAAATGAAATCAGTAGATACTCGTCGCTTCAAAGAAGCTATTTCGTATTTATTAGATGAATATGAAGCAGATGAATTAGCAGCATTATTAGTGAGTGGAATGATTAAAGATCCAACAGAAATTCCTGTTAAAATCACTCCAGAACGTCCATTACCAAGTCGTAAACGTGGCAATAGTCGTGGAAACTACAACCGTAGCGATCGTAAAGATAACCGAGGTCGTAATGGTAAAGGAAGCTTCAAACGTAAAGAAGACCGCCGTGGTCGTGGGTTAGATGAAGAGTATACTCGCGGATATAAGAGTAAAGATTCTCGTCGTAGAAATCATAAAAAGAAATCTGACAAAGGATTTACCATCCGTCAAAAATAATCAGTGAGAAGACGACTTCGTGTCGTCTTTTTTAGTGGATAAATTTACTGGCTCTTTGTCAAATAGGGTTGATGAAACAATTTTAGTGAAGGAATTAAGCAGC
>NZ_CAUPXD010000006.1:0-73606 GCF_963515095.1 uncultured Granulicatella sp.
CAACAAGTGCAAGTACATCAGCAAGTACGTCAGCGTCAACAAGTGCAAGTACATCAGCGTCAACAAGTGCGTCTTCTATTGTTATTACATCTAAAGGAGATCCATTAAGTCAATCAGCGCTTTCTGAGTTTCCAATTAGTGAATTGAATTCATTGAGTACATCGTTGTCAGTATCAACTAGTGTTTCTATGAACTATTCAAATTCGAATTATTCTTCAGAATCAATCAGTGGAAGTTCATCAGTAAGTAATAGTGATTCAACAAGTATTTTAGAGAGTCATTCACATTCAATGAGTACGAATAATATTAATCATTCGAATAGTGACTCAACAAGTACGGTACCAACGAATACTGATTCGTTAAGACAAGCATCCTTACCGAAAACAGGAACTAAGGGAGAGTTCTCATCTGTGTTTGGAAACGCAGCGATGGCCATTCTTGTAGGATTAGGACTAATGAAACGCAAAGAAGATGAAGATGAGGAATTAGAGTAAAATCTAAACTTTAGAAAAGTCTCGCATTGCTTTTAGCAATGCGACTTTTCCTAGAGTTAATAAAAAATTATTAATTCTAGGAAAAGTTTATATTTCAATGAAGAGAGGTTGTAAATGATGTCTTCTTTAACAATGATTTTGACAATAGATTCTACAAATGAGTTTTGTTGTAAACAATGCCTTGATTCTATTTTTCGACAAACTAAAAATAATTTTGAGTTAGTTCTTTTACAAGATGAAAAAGCAACTTTTTCAATGGATACAATTTCTCATAGTGATGAAAAACCAATTAGAATAAAGCATTATATTTATTCCGGAGCTTTTTTTGATGCGTTGTCGCAAGTTATCTCAACTATTGAATCAGAATACATTACTATCGTTCATGCAAAAGACTGGATTGAACCTACTTATGTAGAAAATTTTCAAAAATCACTTAGAACTCCTGAGATTGATATTATCGTTGGCAATTATTCTAGATTTTTACCAGAAAGTTCAGAGTTTCTATTTCATGTGTTTGGAGAACAAAATCGTATTATTCAGACAACTAAGCGAGTGTATCAGCAACTGGAATATTTGAATTCAAAAGATGAAGCATACCGTAGATTAGGAAATACATTTATTAAAACATCTCTTTTACAATCAATTAAGATTCCTAATCTATCACGAGTTGAGTTAGAAGAATCAATCTTAAAAGAATGTTTTCAACAAAATGGCTCAGTACTTTATCATCATCAAGCTGATTATGTTGTACGTATATTACCTGAAGAAACAGAAAACTGTAGTGCGCATTTTGCTAGTTTAAACTGTATTAGTGATTCTCAAATAACAAAACAATTTACGAATCCTAATTTGCCAATTAAAGTACTTTCTATTCTTGACACCTTGCACTTTATTGAAACTAATGAAGCGAGCGTTGCTCGATTTGGTGATGGAGAGATGGAAATAATGACTGGACAATCTATTCCGTATCAAGATTATGACGAAACACTTGCACATGAGTTAAGAATCATTTATCAACGCCCTAGTGATGAAAGTTTTGTAGTATGTCAATCCGATGTTTTCGAATCATTGGAGAGATACAATGAATTTGCTCAAAATTTTTGGATAAATCATCTGTCACATTATGAATCGTTTTATCGTGAATTAAGTAGGAATCGTTGGTATGGTTCTACATTTATCTCGCGTCCATATATGGATTTAATAGATAAGTCTCACTGTAAAGAATATTTTGAAAAACTTCGTAGATTATGGCAAAATCGGGATGTTTTAATGATTGAAGGTAAAACAAGTCGAAGTGGAGTTGGAAATGATTTATTTGACAATGCAAAAAGTATTACAAGAATTATTGGACCTTCTTCTAATGCCTATCAATTTGTAGATGATTTAGAAATTGCTGCCCAAAAATATGGTAAGAATAAATTAATCTTATTGATGTTAGGTCCAACAGCAAAAGTGCTTTCGTATCGACTTGCTCAAAAAGGATACTGGGCGATTGATATTGGTCATATTGATTCGGAGTATGAATGGTTTAAGATGGGAGCTACATCAAAAGTAAAATTACCACATAAACATACTGCAGAACATAATTTTGATGAGAATATTATTTTTACAAATGACCCTATTTACGATAGTCAAATAGTGGCACAGATTTACTAGAAGGAGAGAAAAATGACACCGCTAATTAGTATTATTATTCCTGTATATAAGGTAGAAGCTTACATTGCTGATTGTATGAATAGTTTATTACAGCAAACTTATAAGAATTTTGAAGTGATTGTGATTAGTGATGGAACTCCTGATAACAGTATTGAAATCGCCCGAACTTTAACTCTTGGTGATGAACGATTTATATTCATTGAACAGGAAAACCATGGTGTTGCCTTCACTAGAAACCTAGGATTAGACTTTGCTAATGGAGATTATATATTTTTTGTAGATCCTGATGATTTTCTAGTAGAAAATGCATTAGAAAAACTCGTTTTGACAGCAAAGTTAACGGATGCTGAGGTTGTGATAGGTGCTTATATGTTGTGGATGGACAATTGTTTTAATGTTTATCGTTTTGAAGATTACTTAGGAAACAATGTTGTACGTGAATGGTCAAAAACGGAAGCGCTAGTAAAAATGGATAGTCTTGCTGATTTTCCATTACTTATGTTTTCTACAGTATGGGGAACTTTATTTTCTTCTCGTGTATTAGATGGATTAAGATTTCCCGATGGAATCCGATATGCCGAAGAACAATTTTTTACATGGAAAGCGTATTTAGCCAGTAATAAAACTGTATCACTTCATCAAGCATTATATGTATATCGCTATAATCCTCAAAGTTTAACGCAAAATTATGACCTAAGTCATTTATCCTACATTGATGCACTTGAGGAAAGATTCGCTTATATTCAAGAACATCCTGAATTGGAGTACCCGATAGAATCTTTTTATGCCGTTTATAAATTTGCTATTAAAAGTAATATTTCCCTATTAGAACAAAATGGATATACAGAAGAAGCTTTACAATTGAAGAAAAAATATACTCAATTTACATTTAAAAATAATCTAGGTGATTTTGATGAATAAAAAAAATTATTGGTATGTAGGTCTTAGATTTACTTGGTCATTATTGATTATTTTTTGTTATTTTTTAGGAAATAAATTAGTGATACCGTATGTTGACATTTCAAAAGTTTTTTTAATAGGTGGGGCTTCAGATTCTATTATATTTGCAAATGCCATTACAGGAGGAAACTTAAGGCAACTGTCACTATTTTCTTTAGGATTGTCTCCTTGGATGTCAGCCATGTTAATTTGGCAGATGATTGTAGTGACCAAAATGTTTGGATGTGACAAATTGCCTGTTAAATATCAAGAAACTGCTCAGATGATAATGACTGCTACTATTAGTATCATTCAAGCGCTAGTGATTGTATTGAAAGCAACTTTTATTGAAGGATATTCGACTCCACAAGTAATGGTAGTGTCAGTGTTAGTGTTAGTGGCTGGAACTTTTTTGATGGTATGGTTGTCCGATTTAAATGCTGCTTATGGGGTAGGAGGATCAATGATGCTAATTATTCCAGGGATGATTGCTTACTTACCTCAAGATGTTATGGATACACTCACTCAAGTTCCATTAGAATCGTATTGGTTTATCATTATTGGAATAATAACAGTTGTTTTATTTCTATCTTCGATTATTTTTGAAAAAGCAAAATATCGTATTCCAATTAATAAGGTTAGTATACATAATCGTTTTAAAAAATATTCTTATTATGAAATGAATTTAAATCCTGCTGGTGGTATGCCAGTGATGTATGCGATGACAATTGTAGCAATCCCTCAATATGTATTTATTCTTTTACAAGTATTTTATCCAGAGAATACTTTATTGCAACGAATCAGCGAAGAAATTAATATTGGGACACCAGGTTGGTTTCTAATTTATTTTTTAATTATTGTATTGCTAGGTTATTCTTTTGCATTTATTAATGTAAATCCAGATAAAGTAGCAGAAAATATGATGAAGCAAGGGGAATATATTTATGGAATTTATCCTGGAAAGGATACAAGAAAGTATATTACAGGTCTTTTATGGCGTTTTTCTTTCGTTGGGAATATTTATTTGATTATGATGGCTTTTCTACCCATTCTTTTAGTGATTAAAGATCCAAGATTAATACGTCTTGGAATGATTCCTGGAATTTTTCTGATTTTTAATGGAATGGTATTACAAATTGAAAATGAAGTTCAAGCAATGATTGTGAATACGAAGTATAAAATTTAAATTGCTGTATGGAAAATAGGAATCTGTTAAAAAATTCTTTTAAATAATGAAGGAGGGAAAACTGATGTATTATTTTTTTCCAGCATGGTATGAACAGGAACAATCATGGCAATCACCACGAATCCCTTGGTATTTCACGGGACAAAAAATAGAATTTGATGAAACGATTCATCAAGTAAGAATATTAAATAGTCAAAATGTCCCATTAAAATTAATGTTATTAAGTTATATTCCTCAATTAAGATATCATTTGCATCGTCACGATATGTATGAAATTCCTCATATATCTTTATTTGATGATTTACAGGGCATTACATCAGTTGAATCACGTACGTTACAGATAGAAGATTTTGAATGGGATGAGTGGTGTGAATTTGTTTATACTCCCTTTGTAGTAAGTGTTTATCGTTTCGGAAAACATTTTGCTACAATTGAATTTACTCAAGAAAGTATTATTTCCCACTTGAATTTTTATGAGAATAATCAACTGATTCGTACACAAATTTATGATGATCGTGGTTTTTTATCGAGTGTTATTGTATATGAAAACGGTCAGTTTTCTTCTCATGAATTTTTTAATGCAGAAGGTATGTGGCAATTTCGTTTGCTTGAAAATGGACAAATTATTGTAAATCCACAACTTAGTTATAAATTTATATCATTAACCTATTCATCATTCGATTTATTTATCGAAGAAAGATTACGAATTTGGATAGGGATTCATCTAAAAAATGGAGACCAAGTAATTTTACCATCTGCCCTTCATCATGAAATAACAGTTTTACCTTTATTACCAGATGATGTATCACTTGTAACAACAACTTTTATCGAGAGACAAAGTAGAGAAAATTTTCTTGCTCTAAAGGGGCTTATTCATCGAAGTAAGGCTATATTAGTTGACCGTCAAGATACTACTCAATATTTAAAAGAGCAACTTCCAATGATGAAAGAAAAAATTCATTATATGCCAGCGTTTGACACACGATTACGCTTAGGAGTTAGTCAACAAAATAAAATGGAGTTATTATATTTTCATGTAAATCCTCAAGATTTTTCAATGGAAATGATTATTCCTGTTTTGCAATATGTAACCTCAAATCAGTTTTCTAAATTAAAAGTAGGAATTATTAATGCAGATATTGCTCCATATCAAGAGCAAATCGAATCTTGGTTGGAAAAATACAAGATTAATTTATTCGCTAATGAAAAAATTAAAGATGATAAAGAAAATATTCTCCCTGGAGAAGAAGAATGGCAAAAAAGAATTGAATTTACACAATTGATGAGTGAGTTAGATGTTATTAAAACGTTGGATATAACAAGATTAGTGATTGATTTTAGTCGAACACCTGATGTCTATATTCAAATTGCTAGTATTAGTGCTGGCATTCCTCAAATTAATTTAGTAGAGACTGAATATGTAAAACATTTGGAAAATGGGTATATTATTCAAACTCCACAAGAATTTGATGAACCAGCTCACTATTATTTAGATCAACTAAAATATTGGAACGAAGCACTTGTTCATGCTATTGAAAAAATTCGTGAAAATACAGGGAATAGATTTGTAGAAAAATGGCAAAGAGTAACAGAAAGTAGGGGATAGTATGCGCTTTTTACAAATTGGTTCACAGAATTGGATGGATACAATTGAGATACAACAAGAAGAAGACCAAAATCAATGGTTTTTTGTCCATGATACTATAACAAATTTGCAAGAATTTGAAATGGTAACACTTGAAATGCGTCAAATTCAAGATAATGATAAAATAAATAAAAACCCAAAAGTGGAAATTCGTCCAACTCATCTTTCTGTAGAGAAATTTATCGGAGAAATAAATGCAATTTTAATAGAAAATCCAAACGGAATGGCAGTTTTATCATTGTTAAAAAATTGGATTCAACCCTATACTGTTTTCTATAATAGAGAAATCCCAGAAACTCGTTTACCAAATTGGAGCAAACTGTATGGATTCTTCCCAATAGATATGTCTAATCACACTGAGTGTTATCATCTTCTTAAAAACGCGCTATTTAATGGACAATATGGAGATAAAATGTCTGTAGCAGAATTTACTATTCAGCCAACTTTAAAACAAGTTGTTACACGTCATAGTTTGAGTCATCTTACAATTGAAGGTGATTTTGGTTTGGAACAGTTTCGTCCAATTGGTTCTTGGAGAATTAATCGTCAGAATTTTACTGGATTGAATTTAGAAATTTGGTTTGAGCATGAATGTTCAGAAGAAGTTGAATTACAATTATGTGTACGTCAAATTCAAGAAGGTTCAATCGAACAAGTCATTAGTGAAGTAGTCTATTCACATGAAGAAATACAAAAAGCAATTGTTTTAGAAGAAACTAACAATGGACAAGTTGCGATATCATTAAAAGCTCGTGGATGCGGAAAGATTGATATAGGAGTCTTACATGTTAGATGGAGTAGAATGGGATTTGGAAAGTTCTTACTAGGTGGAGATATTGTAAGTGATGCTTCAAAAGATGAAATTAATTACTTTTTCCATCCAGGAGATATGAAGCCACCACTTTGTGTTTATTTTTCAGGTTTTCGTTCAGCTGAAGGCTTTGAGGGTTATTTCATGATGAAGAATATGAAGACTCCATTTTTATTGATTTCTGATCAACGATTACTTGGGGGAGCTTTTTATATGGGGAGTTTGGAGTTAGAACAAAAGGTTCGGGAAGTAATCCAAAACAAGTTAGATTTGTTAGGATTTACAAATAGAGAATTGATTTTTTCAGGATTGTCCATGGGAACTTATGGTTCGTTGTATTATGCATCAGATTTTAACCCTCATGCTGTTATTATAGGAAAACCTCTTGCTAATTTAGGGAAGATGGCAGTTTTGAATAAAACGTTTAGCCCCGGAAGTTTCGCGACTTCACTTTATGTGTTAAGAAAATTCACAGAAGGCTTGTCTAGTAATCATGTTCAAAAATTACAAAATCGTTTTTGGGAAAAATTTAGTTCTGGAAATTATGAGAATACGACGTTTGGAATTGTGTATATGAAAGAAGATGATTATGATCCTACTGCTTATTTTGATATTTTATCTCATCTGCATCATTCACACACAAAAATTATTGGTAAAGGATTATCTGGTCGACATTCTGATGCTGCCGATGCTGCAGTCCATTGGTTTTTAATCTATTATAAACATATACTTGAAAGGGATTTTGGTAGAAAATAATGTTGAATATACGTAAGAAGAAAAATAATTCTATTTATTGGGGAGATAGTAATTCTTATGATTTTGGGACCATTCTAACATTTTATGCACGTAATCATGTTTTTTTTGATAATGAATTACTTCCTCCAGGAGAAGTTATTCAGGAATGGTATTCGATTGGAAATTATCAAGCTACTAGAAAAATTACTCCATTACCTTTGTTGAAGAAAAATCAACCATACCACTTGATTCTTGATATGATTCCAACTCCAAATTTAAGTGTTTTTACAAAAATTACTTTTTATAATCGCTATGGAGATGTAGTGAGTTATGAAGTTACTAAATCAAATGAATTATTTTTTGATTATCCTAAAAATGCGTATTCATACAAAATCCAACTCATTAGCGCAGGATTGACTGCCTTAGAATTTCACCATTTAGAGATAAAGGAAGTGAATACGTATGATAATGAATCGTGATCAACGACTACTAAGAAAGCTTGTCAAAAAAATTAATGCGTTAGCACCTGAATTAGAAACAATTAGTGATGAAAAATTAAAACATAAGACAGTTGAATTTAAAGAACGGATTAAAAATGGAGAATCGCTTGACAGTCTTTTAGTGGAAGCTTTTGCAGTTTGTAGGGAGGCTTCTCGTCGTGTTTTAGGGTTATTTCCATATGATGTTCAAGTGATGGGTGGGATAGTCATTCATCAAGGTCGTATTGCAGAAATGGCAACTGGAGAAGGTAAAACGTTAACAGCTACAATGCCTTTATATCTTAATGCATTGTCAGGAAAAAGTGCTATACTTGTAACAGTAAATGGTTATCTTGCTAAAAGAGATGCTGAAGAAATGGGACCAATATATGAATTTCTTGGGTTAAGTGTTGCTTTTGTAGGTGGCGAAGAGGATAAGGAAGATGAATTGTCATCTGATAACAAAGATTCGAAGCAAGATTTATATCAAGCTGATATTGTTTATACTACAAATGCAACATTAGCATTTGATTATCTTATTGAAAACCTTAGTTCTAGTCTTTCAGATCGAGTGTTACCAGAATTTAATTTTGTTGTGATTGATGAAATTGATTCAGTTTTATTGGACACAGCACAAATGCCGTTGATTATTTCTGGAGCACCACGTGTACATTCTAATTTTTATCAAGTTGTGAATACTTTAGTGACTACATTAGATAAGGATATTGATTATAAAGTAGATAAAGAGAAAGCACAAGTTTGGCTTACAAGAAAAGGAATCATTGCTGCGGAACAATATTTTGGTGTTGAAAATTTATTTGAGCAATCATACGAAGAAATGGTTCGGCATATTTATTTAGCGCTGAAAGCTCACGAACTTTATACACGTGATAAAGATTATATTGTTCGTAATAAAAAAGAAGTCCTCTTATTGGATTCAGCCACTGGTCGTGCTTTAGAAGGTACTAAATTAGAAGGTGGAATGCATCAAGCCATTGAAACAAAAGAATCAGTGCCGCTTTCTCCAGAAACAAGAGCTATGGCATCCATTACTTACCAAAACTTCTTTAAAAAGTTTAAAAAAATTTCTGGTATGACTGGAACGGCTTGGACAGTTCGTGAAGAATTTATGGAGACGTATTCTCTGAAAGTTGTACAAATTCCAACGAATAAACCAGTAATACGGAGAGATTTACCCGATCAATTATACGCGACAATCCCAGAAAAAATTGTGGCGAGTTTACAAATGATTCTTGACTATCATGCAAAAGGAAATCCAATTCTTGTTTTTACAGGTTCAGTTGAATTATCCATCATTTATTCAAATTTACTTTTAAGAGAAGGAATTGCTCATAATTTGTTGAATGCCAATAATGCTGCTAGAGAAGCGCAAATCATTAAAGAAGCAGGACAGTTTGGTGCAGTAACAGTTGCTACATCTATGGCTGGTAGAGGTACTGATATTAAGCTTTCTAAAGAAGTGAGAGACCTTGGAGGCTTGGTCGTTGTTGGCGTTGAAAGAATGGAAAATCAACGTGTAGATTTACAAATTCGTGGACGAAGTGGAAGACAGGGAGATCCTGGCATTTCAAAATTCTTTATCTCTCTTGAAGATGATGTTATTCGTAAATGGGGACCAAGTTGGGTAAGAAAAAATTATAATAACTACACCGTAAAAACACAAAATCTTACTCCTAATGAACTGAAAAAAAGAAAATACCGAAAAATTATAAAAAATGCTCAAAAAGCAAGTGAAGCTAGTGGAAAAGCGCAGCGTCAATCTATTGTTGAATATGCACAGAGTATGAATATCCAACGTGAAATGATGTATGCTCGTCGGAACTTGATGATTGAAGGGCAGATTGATGTTTCTAATGAAATTAAAAATATTCTGTATGAACATTTAGAAGAAGCCTCTAAAAATCAATATGAAACTGCAAATGATTTATATCGTTATATTTTAGATAATATTAGTTACCAAGCTTATTTTGAAGAGGTGGATGTAACTAATTCTCAAGCAGTTTCGGAGTTGATTCATAGAATTGCAAATGATGAATTAAAGCAGAAGTATAGCTTATTACAAACTTCTGATCGTATTCAAGAGTTTCATAGACTAGCGATATTAAAAGCAATTGATGCCAATTGGATTGAGCAAGTTGATTATTTACAACAACTTAGAAGTGCCATGAGCGGTTATTATGTGTCACAAAAAAATCCATTGGTAGAATACTATCAAGAAGCGTATGAAGGATTTGAAGATATGAAATCTTCTATAAAAAAACAAGTAGTTCAAAATTTATTATTAAGTACGTTGGAGGTGAATGATAAGGGGAAAATTTATATGAATTTCCCTTAAAATTATGACAGTTTATAATATTAATCTTGGAATTGGCTGGGCTAGTAGCGGTGTTGAATATGCTCAAGCCTATCGTGCAAATATTCTTAGACATACGAATGAAAATGCTAAATTTATTTTTATGGATTTAATTTTAGCAGATAATATTGCTCATTTAACTCAAAATATGGGATTTCGTCATTCAGAGATTATTTGGCTTTACCAATTTTTTAGTGACATTCCGATTCATCCAACAACGATGACAGTTGAAGAAGTTTTATCTGGTGTTGTAGGTACTCCAGAGTATAGTGAGAAATTAAGCGATAGAGTAGTCCGGTATTTTTATCCAGAAACCGATTCATTTGTAACTTGTTATTTCGTACGTAACTCTAATCAATTAGTTGAGCATGCTGAATTTGTTTTTCGTGGAAATCTTTTACGGAAAGATTATTATTCAACGAAACGTTACTTGAGTGAATTTTTTGTTCCGAAAGATGGTGTTGCAGTTTGTTATAATCGTACGATTTATAACTCAGATGGAACAACGGCTTACGAAATTCTGATTGAAAATGGAGAAGAAGTGCTCTTTCGTTTTAAGAATCATGTATGTTATGGAAGAACTGAGTTCATCGCTTATTTTCTTGAACAATTACAATTTACAACAGAGGATATCATTATTTTAGATCGAGAAACGGATATTGGTTCAATAGTATTTGAACGTGCGGTACGTGATGGAGCTAAACTTGGAGTGGTCGTTCATGCGGAACATTTTAGTGATGCTATTCAAACAGATGACTATCTTTTGTGGAATAATTTTTATGATTATCAGTTTACGAATGCTGATAAAGTTGATTTTTTCATTGTATCAACTCAAGCTCAAAAAGATGTATTAGCAGCGCAGTTTGCAAAATATACTCCACATAATCCGAAAATTATTGTTCTTCCGGTAGGGAGTATTGATTGTTTGAAGATGAGTGACTATCGCAAACCATTTTCTTTAATGACAGCCTCTCGTTTAGCGGGTGAGAAGCATGTAGATTGGTTAGTAAGAGGCGTAGCACTAGCACATGAGGTTATTCCTAATTTAACCTTTGATATTTATGGTAGTGGTGGAGAAGAAGGAAAAATTAGAGAAACAATTGAAAAATATCATGCAGGAGAATATATACATCTTATGGGGCATTGTGATTTAACGGATGTATATCAACAATATGAAGTATATTTAACGGCATCTACAAGTGAGGGGTTTGGATTAACATTACTAGAAGCCATTGGATCAGGTTTAGCGATGATTGGTTTTGATGTTCCTTATGGAAATCAAACTTTTATAAACAATGAAGAAAATGGATATCTGATTCCGTTAAGTAAACATCGTGTTGAAGATGTGATTGCGAAGTCATTTTCGGAAGAAATCATTCGCCTTTATCACACAAATGCGTTATCCTATATGCGAAATGAAAGTTATCGTCTTGCTGAGGATTTTCTTACAAAAAATCTTGTGGAAAAATGGAAAAAATTATTGGTAGAGGAGATTGCTAAATGATTATTGTAGATGCTTGGACACAGTTAGCAAAGGATTTAGTTTATACTTTGAATAGACTGGGACAGAAAAATGTAGTTATTTCCTTAGAACCAGATGGTTTTCTACCTTCTTATATCGAAAATCCCTTTTTGTACTATTTAGGTAATCGTCAAAAAGTAGGTAAACCATTATTCTTCAATCAAGTTATTGTTCCAGATTTTTGGGAAATTCAAGGAGATGCTCATCGCGGATGGATTCGTCAACAAAATAAAACAAGAGCTAATATTGTTTATTTACCAGATTCTCCTTTTCGTCAAGTAAAAGCTGTTGAATGGCTTGATAATCATGGCAATGTGAAAAGCGTTGACCATTATAATAAATTTGGAGAAATTTTTGCTAAAACTCATTATATGGAGGAAAATCAACCATTTCAAACGATTTATTATGATGAATTGGGATACGAGCGTATTATTGAAAACCATGTAACGCAAGATATTTTACTAATGGTAGAAGAAGGAATGCGTGTGTTTCATGATCGTGTGGCTTTTTATATTTCTTTTTTAAAAGAACGTCAATATGATTTGAGTCAAATTATATTCAATAGTTTAGCTGCTTCATTTTTTGTTTCGTTAGGTTTAGAAAATTCTGGCAATGATTTATTAGTTTGGCAAGAAGAAATCAATCATGAACTTCCGGGGAATATGCAATTCATTCTTGAAAATCGTTCTATCCGTTGCAATAAGATTCTTGTACCGATTCCTGAAACGTATCATCGTATTCAACAACTTGTTTCTTCTGAATATAAAAATATGTTTGAACCTTTTGAGTATATGTATGAATGGACAAAAGAAAATCAATATAAAAAACAAGCTCTTATTGTTACGAATTCCGATCAAATCGAACAACTTCAAACACTTGTTGAAAGTATACCAGAATTGACATTCCATATAGCCGCTCCAACGGAGATGTCTGCAACATTAATGGATTATATTCGTTATAAAAATGTTGTGTTGCATCAAACTGTTTCTCAAGAACAATTAAATGATTTATATCAACAATGTGATATTTATTTAGATATCAATCATTACCAGGAAGTTCCTCTATCAATAAGGAGAGCTTTCCTAGCAAATCAACTAATATTAGCGTATAGTCATACCATTCATCAACGTCAATATGTAGCTCAAGAACATATTTTTGAAGTAGAGAATACAAATAACATGATTGAATTACTTAAAAGATGTATTGAAAATCAAATAACTTTTGAAGAAGAGCTGATTCGACAACGTAAATCAGCTGGCGTCCGTGATGGAAAGTAGAAAGGATTCATTATGAGTGAAAAAGATAATCTATTTTATGAAGAAATAGAAGCAAAGCTTGAATATATGAAACAACATCCTATAGAAGAAGAAAAAGATACGATTAGTTCAAAATTAAATAAAACTTTTTCGATTTCGTTAGGCTTAGTGATTATTTTTGGATTACTAATAACGTTATTAGGTTTGTTGAGGTGATTAGATGAATCAGCTTTTTTTAACACTATTAACAATTCTTTCTATTCTATTAATAATTTTAATAGGAAGTTTGCCACGTCAAATGCAAAATTTTTCAAATGATTTGACCGTTCAAAACAAGAAAGCAAGTTATTGGAAGACACGAACAGGAATTAAATTGACCGTGCTAGTGTGCGCTATTCTTTTTGCAATTATTCTTTTCGTATTAATGATAATGAATTATTGATTTTTACAGACAGATATCGTTATAAATTTTTCAATGAAAAAGGGGAGATGGAATATGGTTCAAAAAGCAGTTGTACTTAATGGTGATGCAGGTTATTTTCCAATGATTGAAACAACGATGAAATCAATTTGTGCGCATCATCGTCATTTGAAATTTTATATATTAAATGAGGATATCCCAACAGAGTGGTTTACAGTGATGAATCAGAGGTTAAAGGCAATTGGCTCCCAAGTTGTGAATGTTAAAGTACCTGCTTGGAAATTTGATAAATTTTTCTTACCAAAGTTTCATTTACATAAAGCAATGTATTTTCGGTTTTTAATAGCTGATTATGTTGAGGAAAATCGTGCGGTTTATTTTGATAGTGATATGATTATTACAGATTCATTGGAAGAACTTTGGACGATGAGTTTGGATGGTTATGATATTGCTGCAGTTCCTGATTTACCAACTGTCCCTGAGGGATTTAATTCAGGCTTAATGGTCATAGATGTTTTAAAATGGAGAGAAAAAAATATTAGTGAAGAACTGCTTACATTAACTGAACAAATTCATGAACAAACCTATGGAGATCAAGGTGTTTTAAATACTTACTTTAAGCAACAATGGAAATCATTGCCGTTAACTTACAATTTACAGGTTGGAAGTGATCATGTTGAATTTCGTCAAGGAAATATGTCATGGTATACGCTGTTTTCTAAAGTACCAAAAGTGATTCACTATACACTTTGGAACAAACCATGGAAACAATTAAAATTTAATCGTTTTAGAGAAGTATGGTGGTTATACTATGGATTTAGTTGGGAAGATGTGTTGCTTCATAGTCCGACTATTCAACTAAAGTGGGAAGAATTTGTAGATAGCTTGAAGTATCATACAGCAATTTTTACTTATTCAGCAGAAATGGAACAATTAGAAACTCTTGTAAAGGAACTTTCTGAAGTTCAGTTTAATATATTAGCCCCCACTTATTTTGCTAGTGAAGTAATGGAGTTAGAACGCTATCCAAATGTATGTTTATATTCAAATTTTGATCCATTTGAAGAAAAACAAGTGTTAGAGAAGATGGATTTTTATCTTGATATTAATTATTTTGATGAGTGTAACAATATCATCCAAAGAGTAAAACAACTCGAAAAGCCAATTTTCGCTTTTACGACTACTACTCACGATGATAGTAAGGAAAGTCAATTATTTGAACCTACAAATACAGAAGGGATGATTCTCGCTATTCGAGATTACTTAAAAAGAAAGGACTTTAAAGATGAAAACATATAAAAAAGCGATTGCTTTATGTGCAGATAATCATTATATGGACAAAGTAGAAACGTTAATAAAATCAGTTTCTGTTTATAACCATCAAGTCAGATTTTATGTTTTTAACGATGAACTACCTACAGAATGGTTTCAAATAATGCAAAAACATCTTTCTGTTATTGGCTCAGAAATAGTTAATATCAAAATTACAGCACATTCATTAAAAAACTATCATCTTCCTAATGAATTTTTAAGCTATGCTACATTTTTTAGATACTTCATTGCTGATTTTGTTGTAGAAGATCAAATTGTTTATTTAGACTCGGATATGATTGTGACAGATTCACTGGATGATTTATTTTATCTTGATTTGAAGGAATATCCTATTGCTGCGGTTCGTGACTATATTCCTACAGGATTTCTTGAAACGTTTAATGCAGGTATGTTAGTAATACCTACAAAAAGATGGCGTGAGGAAAATATTTCTCATCAATTATTAGCATTAACAGAAATTCATCATGAAAGCACTTATGGTGACCAAGGAATTTTAAATATGCTATTTGAAAATCAGTGGATTCACTTGGATAAAAAATATAACTTTATGGTTGGAATTGATAATTTTATGCATTTGAGAGGAAATCATGATTGGTTTTCTTCTCAATATCGTTTAAATCATCTCCCTGTTATTATTCATTATACAATGGAATTTAAACCTTGGACGCATATAACTTTGACACGTTTTAGGAAAGTATGGTGGTTTTATTACGGACTTAGCTGGAGTGACATTTTGTTATCAAATGATATTGTCAAACGCGACTTTTCAACATTAGTATCTCATTCATGTTATCATGCGTGTATTTTTACTAATTCTGCAAATATGGAACAGTTAGACTTGTTATTAGATGCTTTACCGGAAGTTCATTTCAGTATTTTAGCATATACAGACTTTGCACCAAGTGTGATTGATCAGCAACGTCATTTGAATTTATCCCTATACCCTAATTTTAGTCCATTTAATGCTGAAGAAATTTTGGAAAATATGGATTTCTATTTAGATATTAATGATGAAGATGAAATTTATGACATTATTCAAAAGGTAAAAGAACTTGAAAAGCCAATTTTCGCTTTTACAACGACTAGTCATGACAATAGTGACTATAGTCAGAAATATGAACCTTTTGAAATTCATCAAATGATAGATGCAATCAAAACTTATTTAAAGGAAGTGTAGTTCATGTTGCCAGTGATAATGATTATCATTTTATATCATGGAGATTCTAACCAACTAGAACGTATTCTTGAAATTATTAAAAAGCAAACGTATCCTAATCTTATCATAAGAGTATTCAATGAAGATACAACTTCTCGTTTACCAATGGGAATGACAGAATTTCAAGTAGAAGAATTACTTCAATCAGATACTAATTATGTGATTTTTATTGATGATTATCATTCAATGTTTGAAGAATCTATTGAAAAATTATATCATACAGCTGCTTTAACAGATGCGGATATTACAATGGGAAATTATGCTGACTACTCTGATGGACAATTTTATTTTTATAATTTTGGACAGGACTGGATTGTTAAATCTGTTTCAAAAGAAACTTATTTAGAAAACAATGCGACAAGTGAAGTTGCTAATTTTTCCCTTTACGGATCACTTGAAGGAAAATTGTTTCATAAGCGATTGTTTTATAATTTATGTACATGGATATCCTCTCAACTAAATTGGAGATTAGCGATTGAAGCCCAAAATATTGCCTATGTGAATTATCCAACCTCTGTGAGAATCTCTCAACAAATTCCTGTTCAATCTTATTATAAAGAATCATTACAAAGTTTTCAGGAATTAATGAAAGTTGGACAATCTTTGAATATTTTTTCTATGGATAAGGCAAAAAAACAGTATATTCAATTATTAGCGAATTATTCTGAATGGTTAAAAAACGAAGGAGCTATTAAAGAATCAAATCGTGTTTATCAAATGCTAATCACAGCAGAAAATGGTATTTTTCCTTTTTTAGATTTATTATCATTAGATTTTACAATTATTAGTAATAATTGCGTTGGAGGCTTAATTTATAAACAAATGGGACTCCCATACACAACACCATTTGTGGGACTGTTTATCTTACCAGAAGATTATTATCGTTTGACTAAAGATATTCGTTCTTATTTAGAGTTACCAATAGTGTTTGATGAGGAGTTAAAGTTATTTCAACTTGGTCAATATTTTTATCCTGTAGGACATTTAGGAGATGTTACCTTACATTTTCTGCATTATGAGAGTGTAGAGGAAGCAAGAGATAAGTGGAATAGAAGAAAAAAACGAATGAATTGGAATAATATTTATTTTAAATTCGATAATCGAGATGGTATAAGTGATGAATTATTAGAGAAAGTAGATCAATTACCCTATCATAATAAAATTATTTTAGTACATAAAAAATATCCACATTTAATGCATCAACAAGTAGTAGAAGGTAGTGAAAAAGATGAAGTTGGAATTATCAATACTCCTTTACAAGCTTGGGATGTCATTAGTTGGCTAAATAAGGGTGGAAATGAATTATAATGAATTGTGAGGAATCAATATGTCATATCATGCTATTGTATTATGTGGAGACAATGCATATATAGAAAAAATAAGTACAACAATGAAGTCCATTTGTATGTACAATAAAGGGATCCATTTTTATATTTTTAATGATGATATTCCTCAAGAATGGTTCTTAATGATGAATCGTCGATTGAAAGTGATTGATTGTAAAGTAACAGATGTAAAAATAAATGCAGATTCAGTTAGTCATTTTGTTCTTCCAAGTTCTCATATTAATTATCGAACGTATTATAGATATTTTATTGGAGAATTTGTTCAAGAAGAACGAGCTATTTATTTGGATAGCGATATGATTGTAACAGATTCTTTACAACCTTTGTTTGAGGTATCGTTAGATCATTATATGATTGGTGCCGTTCCTGATTTACCAAAAGAAGAGATAACATTTAATGCTGGGCTGTTAGTAATAGATGTTACAAAATTTAGAAAAGAACGTTGCTTAGAATCTTTATTACAGCTAACTAATGACATTGGAGCAACTGTTTACGGAGATCAAGGCGTATTAAATGAATATTTTAAAGAACGTTGGTTAAAACTCCCTGTAAAATATAATTTACAAGTGGGGGCAGATAATTACTTAAATTTAATCGGATCTTCTGATTGGTTTGAGAAAAGTAAAGAATTTCCAGTTGTTATTCATTATACATTGAAGGAAAAACCATGGAAAGAAGTTCGAATGAATCGTTATCGTGATATTTGGTGGAAATATTATATGCTTGAATGGTCAGATATTCTTCTGAAAAAACCAATGGCTTATCTTCATTGGAATCAGTTAGTGAACTTACCGAATGTTAACACTGCGATTTTTACTAATACTGCAAATGTCGAACAACTGGAATATTTAGCAACCTCATTCCCTCAAGTTCAATTTCATGTTGGAGCGCATACCTTTTTTGGAGAAGATATATGGAAACTTCGTTCCTATACCAATATTGCCTTTTATCCTGCGATTGAAATGATAAAAGCAGAAGAAATCATTCAGAAAATTGATTTTTACTTAGATATTAATTATGAAAATGAAATTCTTAATATTATAGAAATTTGTAAAGAAAAACAAATTACTATTTTTTCTTTTTATCAAACTTCTCATGATGAGAGTGACTATAGTAGAAAATATGATTTGGCAGAGAAAGAAACATTAGTAAAGGATATTCAAAATTTTATTGAGCAGATTAAAGGAGAGCAGTTATGAAAACATTCGTTTTAACAGGGGATGCTACTTATTTGACTCCAATCGAAACGGTAATAAAATCTATCTTATATCATCATCAAGGTGTGAAAATTTATTTTATTCATCAGGATGTATCATCAGAATGGTTAGAACGATTGAAAACAGAAGTTACGAATCTTGGAAGTGTGTTAGAAGGCATTCAGTTACAAGAGAATACTGTGCAATCCGATTGGATTACATTTGATCATATTTCCCCTATTGGTTTTGCTCGCTATTGGATTCCAGAACTCATTGAGGAAGATAGAGTCCTCTATTTAGATTGCGATATGATTGTTCATCAGCCTTTAGATGAATTGTTTGAATTAGATTTGCAAGGACATTTTTTGGCGGCAGTTCAAGATGCTAAAGGTATAGGTTTTAATTCTGGTATGATGGTAATCGATAATCAAAAATGGCGTCATGCTTCTATTACTAAAAAGCTTATTCATCAAACGATTGAAAATGTTGGAAATGGACAGAATTTAATGGGTGATCAAGAAGTGTTGAATCATGTTTTTGGAGAGAATTGGCTTCCTTTAGAACAACTGTATAATTTGCAAGTAGGTCATGATACTTATGCATTTTATGGAAATTGGACCCAACATTTTATATCAAAAGATGTACCGAAAGTCATCCATTATACGACTCACCGAAAACCATGGAATAGTATTGTTGGTTATCGTTATCGAAATGTATGGTTTGACTATTTGTCTCTTACTTATGAGCAAATTCAAATGCACTATATGGGGGAATTTGATTTTAAAAATTTATACAAACGATATGTTGTAAATCTTTTTTCATTTACGGATAGTCAAGATTTTCTTTACATAAAAGAATTAGTAGAATCGCTACCAGATGTTGCTTTTCATATTGGAGCTTATACACAAATGGGTGATAAATTATTGCAACTTAATCAGTATTCGAATGTATATCTCTATCCTGAGATTGTAGGTGATGTACTTGATGAGTTAATGAATGTTTGTGATGCCTATCTCGATACGCATTTTGGAAATAATCAACAGAGGTTCGTTGAGGAATTTATTCGACAACATAAGAAAATTTTGGCTTTTGATTGTACGAGTAAAAATCCTGAATATGAAATTATAACAAATTCTCAAACACCAGAAGAGATGATACAAACGATTAGGCAACTATCAACACCACTTATTAGTGTGATTATTCCTATTTACAATGTTCAAAATTATTTAGAAGAATGTATCACAAGTGTTTTAAATCAAACCTATCCTAATGTTGAAGTGATTTTAGTGAATGATGGCTCTACAGATAGAAGTTCTGAAATCTGTGAGTATTATTCAACACAGGATGAACGGATTATTTATATTTCACAAGAAAATAAAGGGTTATCTGGTGCACGTAATCGTGGCATTGAAGAAGCTAATGGAGATTATGTCGTGTTTATTGATGGAGATGATATAATGGATCGCCACCAATTAAGACTATTATATGAAAAATTAGTGGAATATGATGCAGATATTGCTATAGGAAGCTATCATCAATATTTAGAACAAGATGGTTGTTTTTATATTCATTTTACGGATGAAGATTATATTGAGAAATTATACTTTCGCGATGAACTGATTGACAATCTTCCGGAATTAGAAAGAATTGATTTATCTTTTGTGACTTCGTGGGGAAAATTATTTAAAAAGCATTTATTTGATCATGTGAAATTTCCATTAAATAAATTAGCAGAAGATACCTTTATTATGTATAAATTATTTTTACAATATGAAAAAATAATTTTTGTGAAAAAAAGTTTATATATGTATCGTAAGCATCTATCTAGTCAAACTGGTGTAAAAATGTCAGAAGATAAACTTTCTTTTGCTCCGGAAGCAAGAGGAGAGCGATTAGCGTTATTGTCAGCATTAGGTTATGATATTAAAAATCATGCACTTTGGTATAGAGACGGTTTAAAATTTTCATTACACGAAGCTTTTGAAAATGGTTTACAAAATACTGAAACAGCACGACGTATTCAAGAAAATCTTTATTTTTTAGAGCATTATTATGTGAATCATGAAGATAAATAATATGAATTTTCTTTAGTAGCTTAGGATGCAAGCAGCTTCGCAAATGCGAATTTCATTGCTAAAACGAAATTTCAATTATATTTTGACGGAAGTGTTTAAACATCTTGTGACTTTTTATGTGATCATTTTACGTCAGCATATACTTTAGAAAAGTCCATACTTTTTTTCGAAAATTCATCAGCATCTGTCAAAAATAAAATTGGCTTTTCTCTGTAGCTTTAGCACTATAAGCCAGATAGGTTTATAGTGCAGGGAAAATTGAGACCTTAGGCTCAATTTTTAGGCATGAAACAGCAGAGCTGTTTGATGCCGTCCTTAGCTACTTTAGAAAAGCCAATTGTATTTATTGTCTGAGGTTTCTTATCATATCAGTAGATAAATTTTCTAAAAATCGTTACAATAGAGTAGAGTTTAACAGTAAAATCTAATCTAATGACGATACAAAATATAATAGATTTGGATTTATAATTAGATAAATTCAAATCTATTTTTTTATCTATATGGAGGAACTTATGACATTTGATGGTTTATTTACAAAATGGATGACGGATGAAGTTTCTAAAGAAATTATAGGAGGGAGAATTAGTAAAATTCATCAGCCCCTTCCTTATGAAATTCAATTAACGATTCGTTCCAATCGTAAAAATTACTTACTATTATTATGTGCTCATCCAATGATGGCACGATTTCAATTTATTACAGAAAAAGGCGATAACCCTGAAATTGCTCCTAATTTTTGTATGATTTTAAGAAAATATCTTGAAGGGGCGATTATTCAAGATTTTACTCAAGTTGGAGCTGACCGAATTATTCATTTAGATGTTGACACAAGGGATGAACTTGGAGATGAAGCAAAATGGCGTTTGACACTTGAAATGATGGGGAAACATAGTAATGTTTTCTTAGTTGATCGAAGAAGCCAACAAATTATTGATTGTTTAAAACGTATCCCATTAAGTCAAAATACTTATCGTACATTACAACCGGGTGCTACTTATCAATTACCTCCTCATCAAACGAAAATGAATCCATTTGAAATGACGTTATTTGAACTAGATGCTAGATTAACAAAGGGATTAGGAGAAGATTCTCTTGCAAAATCATTAATGAGTCTTGTTCAAGGGTTGAGTACATTAACAGCAAATGAAATTGTTGAACGATCCATGATGTTTGATGAGACGATTGCTGAGAGTTTATGGAAGTTTTTAGAACAAAATAATGAGAAACCAACGCCTACTTTAGCAAAACTTTTGAATGGAAAAAGCTATTTCACAGTTTGTCCATATTATTCATTCCAAAATGCTGAAAATCAATCATTTGAAACATTATCTGAATTAGTAACTGCCTATTATGTTCATAAAGTTCAGGAAGAGAAAATTCAACAGTTGGCGGGGAATTTACTTCAAATGTTGAAATCAGAATTGAAAAAAAATCGCGAAAAATTGGTTAAATTTGAAGAAGATTTACAAAAAAGTGAAAAAGCTGAACAATACCGTATTAAAGGGGAGTTATTAAATACTTGCCTGTACCAAATCGAAAAAGGTCAAACTGAAATTCAAGTGGAAAATTATTACGATAATAATGAATTACTGACGATTCAATTGTCTACATGGTTGACACCTTCTCAAAATGCACAAGCTTATTTTAAAAAATATCAAAAATTAAGAAATTCAATTGAACATATTGAAAAACAACAGGAAGTTACTCATCAAGAAATTCAATATTTAGAACAAGTACTATATCAAATTGAAGAAGCAGATGTGCAAAACTTAGAAATTATTCGAGAAGAATTAGTAGCAAGTGGTTACTTAAAGCGTTCCGCTATGAAAAAAGGAAAACAAAAAACAAAACCTTCAAAACCATATGTTTTCTACTCAAATGATGGAACAAGAATTTTAGTGGGTAGAAATAATTTACAAAATGATACCTTAACGTTAAAACAAGCCAAAAAAGAATATTTATGGTTACATGCCCAAAATATTCCTGGATCACACGTCATTGTAGAATCGGCAAGTCCAAGCGATGAAACAATTGGACAAGCAGCGATGTTAGCAGCTTACTATTCAAAATATCGTCATTCAGCAACTGTTCCTGTGGATTATGTTTCTGTTTCAAAAATTAGAAAGCCAAATGGATCTAAGCCAGGATTTGTTGTGTATGAAGGACAACAAAATACATATATCACCCCAGATGAAGCAGTGATTCAACAAATTCGGGAAAATAAACCAAAAGAATAAGGAGAAACAAATGAACGCAGTAAGAGCAGCTTATATTCACATTCCATTTTGTTCTCATATTTGCTATTATTGCGATTTTAATAAGGTATTTATTGAGGGGCAACCGGTTGATGAATATGTTGATTTATTAGTAAGAGAAATGCAATTACGAGCAAAGGCTCATCCCCTCTCTCCTTTAGAAACGTTATATATCGGAGGAGGAACTCCTTCAACTTTAACACCTAAGCAATTAGCAACATTATTTGAAGGAATTCATCGCTATTTACCACTAGAGAAGAATTGCGAATTTACAATGGAATTAAATCCAGATGATGGGCAAATGGAACGGTTAGAAGTAATGAAAGAATATGGAGTTAACCGTATTAGTATGGGAGTTCAATCTTTTAATGATGAATTATTAAAAAAAATTGGACGTAAACATAGTAAAAAGACAGTTTTAGAAAGCATAGGAAATGCTCGAAAAATTGGATTTGAGAATATAAGTATTGATTTAATTTTTAGATTGCCTCAACAAACGATTCAAGATTTCGAAGATAGTTTAAAAATAGCAATGGATTTAGATTTACCACATTATTCAATTTATTCTTTAATTTTAGAACAAAAAACAGTTTTTTATAATTTAATGAGACAAGGGAAACTTCCTTTGCCAACACAAGATGAAGAAGCAGATATGTTTCAATTAGCCATGGATTCTATGGAAAGTTTTGAACGGCATCATTACGAAATTAGTAATTATGCACTTCCAGGTTTTGAATCTAGACATAATTTACATTATTGGAAAGCAGATGAGTATTTAGGATTTGGTGCTGGTGCTCATGGTTATTTAAATCAAGAACGCTATCAAAATTGTGGCCCCATTCAACATTATTTAGAACCATTACGTAATTTTGAACTTCCAATTTTACAAAAGGATGTACTAAGTAAAAAATCTCAAATCGAAGAATTTATGTTTTTAGGATTGAGAAAAATGTCAGGTGTTTCAAACCAAGAATTTAAAAGAAGATTTGGAAGAAATATCAATGATATTTATCAAGAAATTATTGAGGAACTGTTAGAACAGGAATTGATTCAATTAACAATAGAGGGAATTGCGTTAACTCATAAAGGAAAGTTTTTAGGGAATAATGTATTTCAAGCATTTCTTTTAGAAGATTAGGTTAAGATTTTATATGAATTGCTGTAATGAGATGAAAGAGGTGATAGAATGACACTATTAAGAAGAACTAAAAAGAAAAGGAATTATTGGAAAATTGCTTTTTTAGCTTTAATTGCAATCAATTTATTTGTAATGATTTCCTCATTAATTCCTAGCCGAACTAAGCATCAAGTTTCAACAACGCAAATTGTAGAACAAGGAGAGAATTGGATGGAAGTAACTTTAAGTAAAACGGAAATTCAAAATATTTTAGAAATTGTTACGAAAAAGAATCAAATAGAAAATCCAAGTTTTCCAAACTTTGTGATGAATGATTCAGTCATTCAAATTACTGGAGATGCTAAAGCATTAGGGGTTACTGTTCCTTATAAAATGACGACTGTACCATATGTAACCGAAGAAGGAGCTATACAGTTAAAAATACAGTCTGTTCAATTAGGAGGTTTCTCGTTACCAGTATTTTTAGCATTAGGTAGATTACAACAAATGGAGTTTCCTGAATGGTTTCAATTAAATACGGCAAAACAGTATTTTCTACTAAATTTATCGGGACTTCATGAAGGAAATACGATTAAAGCAAAAAAAATTAATTTAAAAACAAATGAATTTATTTTTTCTATTTCAATTTCTAATGACAATATAGTAGAATATCTACAGTAAGAAAAATTTAAAAGTCTATAAGACAGTTAGGAGATCACACATGAGTGTACATATTAATGCAACAAAAGGACAAATCGCAGAGGTAGTATTAATGCCAGGAGACCCACTTCGTGCAAAATACATTGCGGAACATTATTTAACAGATGTAGAACAATATAATAGCGTAAGAAATATGTTTGGTTATACAGGATTTTACAAAGGACAACGAGTATCTGTTCAAGGTAGTGGAATGGGTATTCCTTCAATGATGATTTATGCCAATGAATTATATACTGAATTTGGTGTTGAAAAGATTATTCGTATTGGTTCAGCTGGTTCAATTCAACCGGATGTAAATGTTCGTGATATCGTATTAGCTCAAGGAGCTACAACAGATTCATCAATTATTACAAATATTTTCCAAGGACAAGTAAACTTCGCACCTTTAGCTTCATTTGATTTATTAGATAAAGCGTATCATTTAGCTAAAGAACGTGGTGCAACTGTACACGTTGGAAATATTTTATCTTCAGATCGTTTCTACAATGCTGAATTAAACAAACAAAAATTACAAGAATATGGTGTACTTGCCATTGAAATGGAAGCTGCTGGTTTATATGCATTAGCTGCTCAACATAAAAAACAAGCTCTAGCCATTGTAACGATTAGTGACCATATTTTAACAGGTGAAGAAACAACTGCTGAAGAGCGTGAAAAAACATTTAATGAAATGATGGAAATTGCTTTAGAAACAGTTCATAACGGTTAATGTGTAGGTAAATGTATGGAAGAAAATCAAGAAAAAGTTGTTAAAGCTCCCAAAAAAGGAATACGACTGTGGATTTTTATTGTATCAATCATTGTAACAATGTTGCTTTCGATTGGATTAACGATTGGCATTGTTTGGACTCAATTACCAAAGTTGATTGGTAATCAAAATCAAGAGCATCAGTTATCGAAGCAAGAAATGTTTCAAATTGAAAAAGTATTTTTCTATTTAAAACAAGCTTATGTTGATAAAAATGTTACGAATGAACAGTTGATTCAAGGAGCTTTAAAAGGAATGGCTGAGGCGGTTGGTGACCCTTACACAACTTATTTAGTAAATGATGAAACAGCTCAATTAGATGAAACGGTTAATGGGTCATTTGGTGGAATTGGAGCTGAATTAAAGTCAGATCAAAGTAGAGTTGTGATTAGCACTACAATGGAAGGAAGCCCTTCTCAACAAGTCGGTCTTCAAACGGATGATGTTATTACAAAAGTAGATGGCGAAGATATGACAGGTAAGACCATTTCTGAAGTTGTGAAGAAAGTACGTGGAGAAGTTGGTACAGATGTTGTGTTAACGATAGAACGTGCTGGAACTTCTTTAGAAGTCAAATTAACGAGAGCTAGCATTGCCATTAATACTGTAAAAGCTGAATTAGATAAAGAGGATGCTACAATTGGACATATTCGTATTACAAGCTTTGCTAAAAATACCGCTCAAGAATTAGAAAAAGCGGTTAAAGATTTAACTAGTAAAGGTGCAAAATCTTTTGTGTTCGATGTACGCTACAATCCTGGTGGACTGTTAGATCAAGCATATAAAGTTGCCAATATGTTCCTAAAAGATGGTGAACCAATTGTTCAAGTAGAAGATAGATTTGGAGAGAAAAAAATTTATAAAGCTTCTTCAGATATTGGAACCTTTAAAATTACTCAACCATATGTCCTTTTAGTGAATGAAGGAAGTGCTAGTGCTTCGGAAATTTTAGCTGCTGCATTAAAAGAAGGAGCAGGAGCACAAATTGTTGGAACTAAAACTTATGGTAAAGGAACTGTTCAAAGTGTAATTGATATTGCTGATAATAGTGAATTGAAATATACGAATGCTAAATGGTTAACACCAAAAGGAAATTGGATTCATAAAGAAGGTGTCACTCCAACAAAAGAAGTGAATTTACCGGATTATGCATTTTTAAAAATTATTGATGCAAGAGAAACTTTAAAACTTGGGACTGTTTCCCAAAATGTCTTATCAGTTGAAACAATTCTAAAAGGATTAGGCTATTCAGTTACAGCAGATGGTTATTTTGATGAAGCTACTCAAAATGCAGTTAGACTCTATCAACAAAAAGAAGGAATTACTGTAACCGGAGAAGTGAATGAAGAAACTGCTCAAAAATTAATGAATAGTGTTAGAGTTTTAATCCAAGAAAACGATACACAGTATCAAGCCGCAAAAGAATTACTAAAATAGAATGGAGGTTTTTCCATGGAAGAAGTTAGTTCATTTATTCCACGTAATATGCGTAAAAGAAAACTTCCTAAACCTACTATATGGGAAGAATTATTCAGTTGGTTAGGCTCTTTTGCCGTATCATTTGCAATTCTAGCCTTGTTATTTATCTTTGTAGGGAAACCTTTTACGGTAAGTGGTCAATCAATGTATCCGACATTACATAATAATGATCGTATGTTTATGTCAAAATTAGGGGATATTAATCGTTTTGATGTGGTTGTATTACAAGCACCAGACCAAGATAAAGAGTATATTAAACGAGTGATAGGTATGCCTGGAGATACGATTGAAATAAAAGAAGGAAAGCTATATATTAATGGCAAAGTAGTGGAGCAACCATTTATTAATACTGAAATACTGGTAAATAAAACCGTGTATATTGATGATTTTAATTTAGAAGCTTTAACAGGTGAAACTACTGTACCTGAAGGGAAATATTTTGTAATGGGGGATAATCGTGGAGTGTCAAGAGACAGTCGTTTGATTGGATTTATTGATCGCTCTGCCATTGAAGGGAAAGCAGTCTTTACGATTTGGCCGTTGAATCGAATTGGTGGTCAAAAAGATTTTTCTTATTTATATTCTGAATGATGAGGAGAGATTTGAATGAGTTATGAAGAGGAGTATGACTATAAGCCTTCTATATTGTCTATCATATGGTCTTGGATTTGGTCATTTATAGTAGCCTTCATTATTGTTGGAGGAGTATATTTCTTCCTTGGTAGACCCTTTACGGTAAGCGGTGCTTCAATGTATCCAACATTACATAATGGTGATCGAATGGTGCTATCTAAAGTTGGAGATATTCATCGATTTGATGTTGTTATACTAAAGGCTCCAGATGAAAATGTTGAATATATTAAACGTGTTATTGGAATGCCTGGGGATACAGTTGAGATGAAGAGTGGGGTACTTTATATTAATGGTAAAAAAGTAGATCAACCTTTTATCAATACTGAAGCATTGGCAAAACAAACGGTATTTATGGATGATTTCACTTTAGAGAGTCTAACTGGTGAATCAAAAGTTCCTGAAGGGAAGTATTTTGTTTTAGGGGATAATCGTGGTGTTTCTAAAGATAGTCGGATGATTGGTTTTATTGATCGTTCAGCGATTGAAGGAAAAGCAGTCTTTACAATTTGGCCATTTGGTCGAATTGGAGGACAAAAGAATTACGGTTATTTATATTCCGAATAAGGTATAGAAATTGACTTTTCTTAATGTAGTATTAGGACGCAAGCAGCCACCTAACGGTGACTATTGGCTAAGGCTACTTTGAAAAGTCTTTTTTATTTATATTCATTTAGGATATTTTCAAGGAAACGGTATAAAGAAGTTGTATAAACATTATATTCTTTTACAAATAGAAAAATTAGTGTTAAACTTCAAATGGTGCATAAAAGGATGCATTAATATAGATTTATAGGAGGAAATCATATGGTTGGAATTATTATTGCAAGCCATGGTGAATTTGCTGCTGGTATTAAGCAATCTGGTTCAATGATTTTTGGAGAACAAGAAAAAGTTGAATCTGTTGTATTTATGCCAAGTGAAGGACCAGATGATTTGCAAAGAAAATTGCAAGAAGCCATTGAGAAAGTTGATTCAGAAGAAATCTTATTCTTAGTCGATTTATGGGGCGGTAGTCCATTCAATCAAGCAAATAAATTGTTTGAAGAAGCTCCTGAACATCGTGCAATTGTTGCTGGATTAAACTTACCAATGTTAATCGAAGCGTATGCGAGTCGTTTCTCAATGAATACAGCTCACGAAATTGCTCAAGCGATTGCTCCAACTGCAATTGAAGGTGTGAAAGTTCGCCCAGAAGAATTGCAAAAGAAAGAAGAAGTAGCAGAGGAACAAACGGTTGCGCCTAAAGGAGCTATTCCAGAAGGAACAGTTTTAGGGGATGGCAAAATTAAGTTTGTATTAGCTCGTATTGATACTCGTTTACTTCATGGACAAGTTGCTACTAACTGGACTAAGGCAACAAATCCAAATCGTATTATCGTTGTATCTGATTCAGTATCAAAAGACGATTTACGTAAAAAATTAATTGAACAAGCAGCTCCTCCAGGAGTTCGTGCTCACGTTATCCCATTGGATAAATTAGTTCAAGTTTATAACGACCCACGTTTTGGCGATACAAAAGCATTATTATTATTTGAAAATCCACAAGATGCTTTAGCAGTTATTGAAAAAGGTGTAGAAATTCCAGAATTAAATATTGGTTCTATGGCTCATTCAGTAGGTAAAGTTCAAATTAATAATGTATTATCTGTTGACCAAGCAGATGTTGATACGTATAAGAAATTACGTGATTTAGGCGTAAAATTTGATGTTAGAAAAGTATCAGGAGATTCTCCTTCTGATTTATTCAAATTAATCGCTGCAAAAGCAGGCGAAGGATTAAACATTTAATAGGAGGTCATTATGGATTTTAATATTGTAGCAATTATTGCAGTCCTAGTTGTTGCCTTTTTAGCTGGTATGGAAAGTATTTTAGACCAATTCCAATTCCATCAACCAATTATTGCATGTTCATTAATTGGATTAGCAACAGGACATTTATCTGAATGTATTATTTTAGGTGGAGCTTTACAATTATTAGCTCTAGGTTGGGCTAATATCGGTGCAGCGGTTGCTCCCGATGCAGCGTTAGCTTCAGTAGCATCTGCCATTATTTATGTAAAAGCTGGTGACTTCTCTACAGATGGTCGTAATATCGCCATTGCAGCAGCTATCACTCTAGCAACTGTTGGTTTAGTAACAACTATGATTGTTCGTACTTTATCAGTTGTTCTTGTTCACCAAGCTGATAGAGCAGCAGAACAAGGGAACTTCCGTGGTGTTGAATTTTGGCACTATGTAGCTTTAGCTACACAAGGTTTACGTATTGCAATTCCAGCAGGAGCTTTATTATTCATTCCTTCTTCAGCAGTACAAGCTGCATTAGGTTCATTACCAGCATGGTTTACTGGTGGTATGACAGTTGGTGGGGGAATGGTAGTAGCTGTTGGTTATGCAATGGTTATTAACTTAATGGCAACTAAAGAAGTATGGCCTTTCTTCTTCTTAGGTTTTGCTTTAGCACCAATTAAAGAATTAACATTAATTGCAACTGGTATTATCGGTTTAGCAATTGCTGTAATTTACTTAAACTTACAAAAAAATAACTCAGGTGGTTCAGGATCAAATTCTGGTTCAGGAGACCCACTTGGTGATATTTTAAATGATTACTAGAATGGAGGAACAGATATGTCAGAGAAAAAAGTTTCATTAACGAAAAGCGATCGTATTAGCGTTATGTTACGTTCTCAGTTCCTTCAAGGTTCATGGAACTATGAGCGTATGCAAAATGGTGGTTGGGCATTTTCATTAATCCCAGCACTTAAAAAATTATATCCTAACAAAGAAGAAGCAAGTGATGCTTTAAAACGTCATTTAGAATTCTTTAATACTCACCCATATATTGCTGCTCCAATTCTTGGGGTAACTTTAGCTCTTGAAGAAGAAAAAGCAAATGGAGCAGATATCGATGATGCTGCTATTCAAGGGGTTAAAGTTGGTATGATGGGACCTTTAGCAGGTATTGGGGATCCTGTATTCTGGTTTACAGTTCGTCCAATCCTTGGAGCAATTGCTGCTTCATTGGCAACTGGCGGTTCATTAATTGCACCATTATTCTTCTTTATTGCTTGGAACTTAATCCGTATCGGTTTCTTATGGTACACACAAGAAGTTGGATATCAAAAAGGTTCTGAAATTACAAGTGACTTATCAGGTGGTATTTTACAAACTATCACTAAAGGTGCTTCAATCTTAGGGATGTTCGTAATGGGGATTTTAGTTCAACGTTGGACTTCAATTAACTTCCCATTAGTAGTTGCTCGTGCTAAATTATCTGAAGGAGCATACATTCAATTCCCTGAAGGTACTGTAGATGGTTCAACATTACAAAAAATCTTATCTGCATTAGCAGGTGGTACTTCATTAACTCCTGAAAAAGTTACAACATTACAAGATAACTTAAACCAATTAATTCCAGGTTTTGCTGCTTTATTATTAACATTCGCATGTATGTGGTTATTAAAACGTAAAGTAAGTCCAATTTTAATTATCTTTGGATTATTTGCACTAGGTATTCTTGGTCGTGTAACAGGGATTATGTAATTAAGATACAATTTTGAGATGAACAGATTTAAATGTCTGTTCATCTTTTTTTGTTTTATGATAAAATAGATTTATCAGTTTAGTAAAAAGGAGAATGTTATGGCACAGTCATTAAATACAAAAGTTATTTATACAACAAAGGCTAATGCTTTTGTTGGCTGGATTGGAAATAAACATGGCGATATTCTCGTTGGGGATAGAGCATTTGAGTTTTATAATGAAAAAAATCCGGAGGATTATATTCAAATTCCTTGGAATGAGATTGACAAAGTACGTGCTCAAATTTTCTTTAAGGATCGTTATATTCGTGGGTTCTTTATAGATACGAAATCTGCAGGTTCATTTAATTTTGTGGTGAAAAATGCAGGGAAATGTTTAAAAGAAATGCGTACATTTGTTGGAGAAGAAAATATTGTACGTAGTAAACCATTGTTTACGATGAGGAATTTCTTCAAAAAGTAATAATATTATTAATAATGACTTCTAATATAGTAGTAAGGGACGGAAGCAGCCTTGCGCTTGCAAGTCTCATTCCTAAAATTTGAGCCCAAGGTCTCAAATTTCCCCTATAAAAGTAGCCAATCAGGCTACTTTTATCATTACTACTATGAGAAGTCATTGGTGGTGTGGGCATACAGTGTCTGTACGTTTATGATGTATTATAATGACTTCTTTAGATTTAGTAGTAAGGGATGGAAGCAGCCTCGCATTTGCGAGTCTCATATAATTATTACTATGAGAAGTCTTTGGTGGTGTGTGCATATAGTGTCTGTACGGATAAAATTTTATTTATGATATATGGAGAAGAGTATGATTCGTTTTGAAAATGTATATAAAGAATATATAGATTCAGATATACAATTAAAAAAGTCTTTTAAAGAAAAATTATTTACAAAAAAGGCAAAGAAAACAGTTATTCAAGATTTAAATTTAGAAATTAATGAAGGAGAAATTGTTGGTTACATTGGTGAGAATGGTGCTGGAAAATCTACGACAATAAAGTTGTTGTTAGGAATTATCCCAGCAGATTCTGGTAATGTAACAGTTTTTGAAAAAGATTCGTTCAAGAATCGTCGAAAAAACGCTTCTGAAATTGGAGTTATGTTTGGACAGAAATCTCATCTCTGGTGGGATTTACCACTGTTAGATTCTTTCAAATTTTTACAAAAAATTTATTCTAAAACCTCTGTTGAAGATGATAAATGGTTAGAATGGTTAATAAATGAATTAGAAGTAAAGGCCTATATAAATCAACCAGTTCGAGAACTTTCTTTAGGACAACGTATGCGTGGAGAATTTGTTTGTGCTTTGCTTCATTCTCCTAAGTTAGTCATTTTAGATGAACCTACAATTGGTATTGATGTTCAAACAAAACAAAAAATGATGGAAATTATTTTAAAAGTTAATGAGCAAAAAAATACGACATTCATGATTACTAGTCATGATTTTCAAGAGATTGAGAAAGTTTGTCAAAGAATTATTATTCTGAACAAAGGCATCAATGCATATCAAGGAAGTATTGAAGAGTTTAAAAATCAATATTCTTATTTGAAAAAAGTTATCATTTATCACGAACAAGGACAGCATGAATTGATAGAGAATTCAACTATAAAAGTATTAGCAAAGAATATTTTTTCTACTGAATATTTTTTTGATACTCGTGAAATTTCAGAAGAATTAGCGATTGAATTTATTCGAAATAATGTTCATCCTGATAATTTAGAAGTTGTTCATTTAAGTTTATCAGAATTAATGACGGTAAAGAGGGTGTTAGAATGAAAGGTTTATTAGCATACATACTTTACCAGTTTAAGTCTAATAAAAGATATCGCATGAATAATGTTATGACGATTATGAGTACATTTATTGCTATTGTAATTCAGTATTATATTTGGACATATGTTGAAAAAACAAATGGAATGAATACACAACAAATTATTATTTATTCTATGTTTGCCTTAACATTATCGTCTTTATTACCTTTATTTTCTTCAGCTGATTTTATGAATCATATTATTTTAAAGGGAACAATAGCTAATTATTTACAGCGTCCACAAATGCTGTTTTTAGTCAATTCCTCTATTCAAATTGGAAATAGTTTTTATAAGATTATTTATCGAATTATTCCGATTTGGGTTATTTATATTATTTTTTTCAAAATAAATCTCATGACTGTGAATAGTGTTCTTTTGTTGGCATTATTATCTTTATGTTTCAGTTGGATACTTTCATTAATTATTGGTCATATTATAGGATTACTTTCTCCGTATTTAATTAGTATAAATGGAACTAAAAGTTTAATTTCTGGCTTAATATTATTACTTGGAGGGGGAGTTTTACCGATAGATATTTATCCAGAACCTTTAAAATCAATTGTATTAAAACTACCTTTTGTTGCATTACAATATTTTCCTAGTGCAATATTAAGTGGAAGTCAATTATTTTCTTATACGACTGCACTTTTAATTCAATTATGTTGGATTCTTTTCTTTCTCTTAGTTTTATTCATTATACAAAAAAGAGTCTACTCAAAACTTGAAATTATGGGAGGGTAACATGATAATTCGTTCGTTAAAATTTTATAGAAAAATTTATACTGAATTTATAAGAATGGATATCAAACGAATAATGATGTATCCTATTGATTTTGTTTTAGGAAATATGGGCTTTTTTCTAGAAACAATTTCAACCTTATTTGTTCTTTATATCATTGTTATGAATACAGGATTTTTAGGTGAGTTTAGTGGATACGAAGTGTTATTTTTTTATTCATATTTGATGTTAGTAAATGCCCTATGGGAAATATTTTTTGTAACTGTACTTGAAATTCCATATATGATTCAAAGTGGAGAGCTAGATATTTTCTTAGTAAGACCTTTAAATATTTTATTTCAATTTATTATTTTTCAACTAGATGAAGAATCTGTATTTGAAACGGTAGTAGCTTTATTGTTATTAATAGGATCAATCACTCAATTATCTGGATTATGGACAAGTATCTTCTTTATTAAATTACTTTTCTTTATACTTTCTTCTATTTTTGTTAGATATGCTATTTATTTATTTTTAAGTTCTACTGCATTTTGGTGGGTATCAAATGATGGGCTTAAAAGTATTTTTTGGGAAGTTTCTCAACTTGGAAATTATCCAATTTCAATCTATCCTCAATGGTTAAAAGCTGTATTAATGATTATACCATTTAGTTTTATTGGATATTTTCCTGTCCATGAGTTATTACTGAGTACTAATCGATTTACTTTAGAAACATTAATCAATTTTAGTTCCGGATGGATTATATTTTATTTAGTTTATCAATTCTTTTGGAAACAAGGATTAAAGAAATATCAAAGTATTGGTGGTTAAATCAATATAATCAAAAACTTAAAATATTATATTAACCACAGCATTCAGCTTGACTTTTTCTTGTAAAAATTATACGATAATAAGCATTCTATGAGAACGATATCAGGAAGAATGGAAAGGAGAAGTTTAATGAATCAAATATTTTTACATCAATTTGATGTGTTGTTAGAATTACGTCATTTTTTATCCATTATTCTCGCATGTTTATGCGGATGGGCGATTGGATATGAGCGTAAGTCACGCAATAAACAAGCGGGGGTGAAAACCCATGTCATTGTTGCATTAGCTTCTGCTTTAATGATGATTGTTTCAAAAGAAGCATTTTGGGAAACTCCAGACGCTGCAGATACGACACGTATTGCTGCGCAAATCGTTAGTGGTATCAGTTTTATCGGTGGTGGTATTATCTACATGCGTGATATGCGTGTTAGTGGTGTTACGACAGCTGCTGGTTTATGGGCAACTTCGGGAATCGGAATGGCTATTGGTGGTGGATTCTGGTTCTTTGGCAGTATTTGTTGCGCCGTAGTGGTAATAGTTCAATTATTGACACATCGTAAACTCAGCGTTCATAGAAAAATGTATCAATTAAATATTACGGGAATGATTAGTCATTTGAATGTTATTCATGATATTCATCGACATTGTAATTTAAAACAGTATCAAGCTGCCAATGTTGAAGTTAAGAAAATTCCAGAAGGATACGAGTTATATATTCAAATTGATAATGATGCTCGTGTTTTTGTTCAAGATTTTAAAAAGACAATTCAAGAAAAGGGAATTGACTTTAAAATTAAGAAAGTTAAATTTAAAGCAACAATTGGATAATGAAAAATGAAAGCCTTGAAGGAGTAGGATTGCCCCTTCAAGGCTTTTTGTTCAAGTAAAAATATAGCAACATATCTAACACTTTCGTAATAATCCATAAAATAATGGCATAATAAAAGAAATAGAAAAAATAAGAAATACTGACTATGATTCCTAATAAAACAAAGATAACAATGGAAAATACCCAAAATAATTTTAAGTAGAGCAACAATTTTTCACGAATGAAAAATTCTTCATTACTTAACGTTGATTGAGGACCATCAAATTTATCAATCAGTTGAATCAATTTTTTCATAGCTTTCTTCCTTTCAAAATAAAAATAGTATTGTGATTATACACTAAAAGTTCGCCTATGACTATGAATAATTTTGAAATAAAAAGGGAGTATGTTAAAATAGTTCAGAATAAAGTTACAAGTAGTAAGAAAGGGTGAAATTGATGGCAACGATACAATGGTATCCTGGACATATGGCAAAAGCTAAAAGAGAAGCAATTGAAAAACTAAAATTAGTAGATGTTGTAATCGAATTAGTTGATGCACGTATCCCGGAATCAAGTCGTAATCCAATTGTAAATGAGATTAAAGGACAAAAGAAACAATTAATGCTATTAAATAAGACGGATTTAGCCGATCCGATTCAAACAAAGAAATGGATGAACTATTATCAAGAAGAAGGTATTGAAGTTTTAACAGTTGAAGCTAAAGATGGTAAAGGATTGAATCAAGTAAAAGCAGCGATTAAAGCATTGATGGCTGAAGAATTTGAAAAATTAGCCGCAAAAGGAGTTCGTCCTCGTCCGATTCGTTTAATGGTATTAGGAATTCCAAACGTTGGAAAATCAACATTTATTAATCGTATGATTCAAAAAAATCAGGCTGAAACTGCGAATCGTCCTGGTGTTACCAAAGGACAACGTTGGTTAAAAATTGGTAATGATTTTGAATTACTAGATACGCCTGGTATTTTATGGCCAAAATTTGATAATCAAGAGATTGGGAATAAATTAGCTGTAACAGGAGCGATTAAAGATTCATTATTACATATGGATGATATAGCATTATTTGCGATTAATATCTTTAGAACATACTATACAGATGCTTTAAGAAAACCTTATGGTCTAAGTGAAGCTGATTTAGAATTATCTGATGTAGATTTATTATTGCTCATTACGAAAAAGTTAGGGTTCAAAGATGATTATGAACGTGCAAGTGAGCGTATTATTTTTGATATTCGTGGTGGTAAATTAGGTCGATATACATTAGATACTGCACCAATTAGTTTGGAAGGTGTATAAAATGACTGAAAAATATACCATTAGTCAAATTAAAGAAATCTTAAGTTCGATTCATTCGATTGAAGATCCAATGTTTCAACAATTAAGTTTAGATATGAGAAAAGGAGTGCAAATAGCACTTAAATCGTGTCAAAAAAGAATTGAAAAAGAACAAAAACGTGCAGAACATTTTATTGAAATGCAATATTATGAGAGATTAGCTTATCAAGAAGGTGCTAGTTTTATTGCTGGGGTTGATGAAGTTGGCCGTGGTCCATTAGCAGGTCCTGTAGTAGCTGCTGCAGTAATTTTACCGAAAAATATTGAAGATTTAGGGTTTGATGATTCTAAAAAATTATCTGCTTCTAAACGAGAAGAAATTTATCGGTTGATTCAAGAAAAAGCTATTGCCATTGGAATTGGAATTGTGGATGCAGATATTATTGACCAAGTCAATATTTATCAAGCTAGTCGTTTAGCAATGCAACAAGCAGTCAGTGAATTAAAGATTCAACCAGATTATTTATTAATTGATGCGATGAAAATTGATGTGAATACCCCTCAAATTGGCATCATTAAAGGAGATGCCAAGAGTATATCGATTGCAGCAGCAAGTATTGTTGCAAAACAAGTGCGTGATCAAATGATGCAAGAATTTGATGAATTATATCCTGGCTATGATTTTTCTAATAATGCAGGTTATGGAACGCCAAAACATTTGGAAGGACTAAATAAAAAAGGAATTTGTCCAATTCATCGAAAAACTTTTGCTCCAATTAAAGATTTTTTGCAATAAAAAAATATTTTTAGCCTTTTTTTTCGTATATAACAAGTAGAAATGTTATTTCGAGAAAGAAGGTTATTTTTATGGAATGGACAAGACGAACATTAATGATTGCTCTAGCAATGAGGGATAAAGGGAGTAGCCAACAAAGATGGGAGTTGTATCAACGTTTATGTCAAAATGAATGGACAGAAGGTACTTTTACATTAGAAGCTATTCATCAGGAATTAAGTTTAGAAGAGATTGCTTGGCTAAGGAATACAGATTTTGCCAATTTGGAATTACAGTATCGAAAAGAAGCGATTCATTTTTTGATGTACGAAGATGCTTTGTATCCAAAACGTTTAAAAGAAATTTATTTGCCACCAGTTGTACTATTTTACAAGGGAAGACTGGAGTTATTCAATCGTTTGTCTATTGGAATTGTTGGTGCAAGAAATCATACTCCCTATAGTAAAGAAGCGCTAGAATATTTACTCCCTGATATACTTGAAAGAAAAGTATCCATTATTAGTGGATTGGCAAGAGGAGTAGATAGTTTAGCTCACCAACTAACATTAGATTTAAAAGGGGAAACGATTGCAGTTATCGGAAATGGCATTAATATTTGCTACCCTAAGGAAAATCAAAGTTTGTATGATGCAATAGGAAAAAAAGGACTGATACTGTCTGAATATCCATTAGATAGTCCACCTTTAAAATTTCATTTTCCTTATCGAAATAGAATTATTGCAGGATTAAGCCATGGATTATGTGTGATTGAAGCAAAAATGCATAGTGGAAGTTTAATTACAGCTAATGTTGCTTTAAGTGAAAATCGTCAAGTGTTTGCCTTACCGGGTAATATTACAAGTGAATATTCTAAAGGAACAAATGAACTGATTACTGCCGGAGCTTTTCCGATAAGAAATGCAAATGATATTTTAAATTCTCTGCATTATTTTCCATAAAATTTTAACTCTTATAGTTTTTTGATTTGACAAACAAACTTTCGTTCGCTATGATGAATAACGATTATTGAAAACAAGCATATACTTCTGTGAAGGGAGTTTCGATATGGTTAAGAAAAACTTGGTGATTGTCGAATCACCAACAAAAGCGAAAACAATTGAAAGATATTTAGGGAAAAATTTTAAAGTAGTGGCAAGTAAAGGTCACTTACGTGATTTACCAAAAAGTAAAATGGGAATCGATATTGAAAATAACTATGAGCCTCATTATATTTCTATTCGTGGAAAAGGGGATTTAATCAAATCTTTGAAAAAAGAGGCGAGTAAAGCCGATGCTGTTTACCTTGCAAGTGACCCGGATAGAGAAGGGGAAGCTATTTCATGGCATTTAGCACATTTATTAGGATTAGATACGACTAAACCGATTCGTGTAGAATTTAATGAGATTACAAAGGATGCTGTAAAAGAAGCCTTTAAAAATCCAAGAAATTTAGATATGGATTTAGTTGATGCGCAACAAGCTCGTCGTATTTTAGACCGCCTAGTAGGATATACAATTTCTCCAATTTTATGGAAAAAAGTGAAAAAAGGCTTGAGTGCAGGTCGTGTACAAAGTATCGCTGTAAAATTAATTATTGATCGAGAAAGAGAAATTCAATCTTTTGTTCCAGAAGAATATTGGTCATTAGATGCAACTTTCCAAAAATCAACAAAGAAATTTTCAGCTAGTTATTATGGAACAACTGCTGAAAAAGTTGAATTAAAATCTCAAGATGAAGTGAATCAAGTCTTGAAAGAAATTGATGAGAAATCACCATTTATTGTTCAAAAGGTAACGAAAAAAGAAAGACGAAGAAATCCTGCTGCACCATTTACAACAAGTAGCTTGCAGCAAGATGCTTCCAATAAATTAAACTTTAGAACTCGTAAAACGATGATGGTCGCTCAACAATTGTATGAAGGTGTATCATTAGGAAGACAAGGTTCAGTCGGTTTAATTACGTATATGCGTACGGACTCAACTCGTGTTTCTCAAACTGCTAAAGACGAAGCAAAATCTTATATTTTATCTGAGTATGGTAGTGAGTATTCAAACTCAACACGTTCAACAAAAGTTTCTGAAGGAGCTCAAGATGCCCACGAAGCAATTCGTCCTTCATCAGTTATGAGAACTCCTGATTCGATTGCATCATATTTATCAAAAGATCAATTAAAATTATATACCTTAATTTGGTCTAGATTTGTGGCAAGTCAAATGTCTGCGGCTGTTTATGATACGGTTCAAGTTGAGTTAGAGCAAAATCAACAAGTATTCAAAGCAAATGGTTCTACCATTAAATTTGCTGGATATCAAAAAGTGTATCAAGATAATGCCGATTCTAAAAAATCTAATGTTTTACCTGAATTGGTTGAGGGAGATAAAGTATCTGTACAAAAATTAGATCCAGAACAACACTTTACTCAACCACCTGCTAGATATTCAGAAGCAACTTTAATTAAAACATTAGAAGAAATTGGTGTCGGACGTCCTTCGACTTATGCTCCAACAATTGAAACGATTCAAAAACGTTATTATGTTAAATTAGTAGCGAAACGTTTTGAGCCAACGGAATTGGGAGAAATTGTTCATCAAATGATTCAAAATTATTTCCCGAATATTGTAGATACAAGATTTACTGCTGAAATGGAATCAGAATTAGACCAAATTGAAGCAGGCAAACAAGAGTGGGTTCAAGTTATTGATCGATTCTATCAACCTTTTAAGGCTGAAGTGGATAAAGCAGAAATTCAAATTGAGAAAGTCCAAATTAAAGATGAACCTGCAGGATTTAACTGTGAAGTTTGTGGAAATCCAATGGTGATTAAATTAGGACGTTTTGGTAAATTCTATGCATGTAGTAATTTCCCAGATTGTCGTCATACTGCAGCAATTGTAAAAGAGATTGGTGTAACATGTCCGCATTGTCATCAAGGGCATGTGATCGAGCGAAAATCGAAGAAGAATCGTTTATTCTATGGATGTGATCGTTATCCTGAATGCGAATTTGTCTCATGGGATAAACCTGTAGGAAGAGAATGTCCGAAATGTTCTCACTATCTTGTAGAAAAGAAAGTGAAAAGTGGCAAACAAATTGTATGTAGCCAATGCGATTATAAAGAAGAAATTCAAAAATGATGAAGAAGCCGCAAGGCTTCTTTTTTATGTGGTTATAGAAAAAACGGAAAAAGAAATTTTTTTTAGTTGCATTAGTAATAAAATTCGACTCGAATTTTATTACAGGTAAATTTGAGACCAAGGCTCAAATTTAAGCTATGAGACACCGCAGGTGGCTGCTAGCGTCCTTTGCAACAAAGGAGATTTCTTTTGTAGTGAAAATTGTTTGGAAAATTTTGACAATTTAGTTGTCAGTTGTTAGAAACTATGCTACAGTTTTATATGGAGAAAGGATGTCGTTAAATGGAAGAACAATTTCATGCATTTATTCAATATTTAACAGTCGAGAGAAGATATTCGATAAAAACAGTTGAAGCGTACCAACGAGATATTGAACAATTTTTGATCTTTTTAAAAGAAATTCCATTAACACAATTATCAGAAGTTACAGCAGTGGACGTACGAATTTATCTTGGGAAATTACATCAACAACAATATAATCGTTCCAGTATATCACGATTTTTATCAAGCCTTCGATCGTTCTATCAATACTTATTAGAACATGAATTTGTTGAGGAAAATCCATTTGCGAGTGTTTCTTATAAAAAAGGACAAAAACGACTTCCTGAATTTTTTTATGAAGATGAGATGGAAAAATTTATTGCTTCCATTGATGGAAATCAGCCTTTAGACCAACGTAATCGTGCGTTAATTGAAGTATTATATGCTACAGGGATGCGAGTGAGTGAATTAACTGAATTAACTTTACAGCAATTAGATTTAAAAAATGGCGTTATTTTAGTCATTGGGAAAGGTTCAAAAGAACGTTATGTTCCAATCGGAGATTTTGCTACAGAAGCTTTACAGCTGTATCTAGAAGAAAGTCGAACTTCTTTAATGAGCCAATATAAAAAAGAACATGCTTCTGTATTCGTGAATCATCTAGGTGATCCGATAACAACAACAGGTGTTCGCTACATTTTAAATCAATTATTACAAGAAAGTGGATTACAATTAAAAATTCATCCGCATATGTTGCGACATACTTTTGCGACTCATTTATTAAATAATGGAGCAGATATGAAAACTGTTCAAGAATTATTAGGACACGTTAGTTTAAGTTCTACTCAAATTTATACACATGTCACAAAAGATGCTTTGCAACAAAATTATCAATTATATTTTCCTAGAGCAAAACAAGAGGAAGATACTTTTGATGCATCCAGATTTAACCATAAACCATAGGAGGTTTTAAAATGACAACAATATGTGCCGTTAAAAAAGGGAATCAATCTGCTATTGCAGGTGACGGTCAAATTACCATGGGTGAAAGAATTATTATGAAAGGTAGCGCTAGAAAAATTAGACGTATTTTCGGTGGAGAAGTCGTCGTTGGTTTTGCTGGTGGTGTTGCAGATGCGATTACTTTAGAAGAAATGTTTGAAGATCAATTAAAGCAATTTAAAGGGAATTTGCAACGTGCAGCTATTGAACTAGCAAAACAATGGAGAACTGACCGTACTTTACAAAAATTAGAAGCGATGCTGATTGTAATGAATAAAGATCAATTATTATTAGTTTCAGGTACTGGTGAAGTGATTGAACCAGATGATGGGATTTTAACAATTGGTTCAGGTGGGAACTTTGCATTATCAGCTGCTAGAGCTTTATTACGTTTTGGGGATGAAAATTTAAGTGCAGAAGATATTGCAAGAGAAAGTTTAAAAGTTGCTTCAGAAATTGATGTGTATACAAATGATGCAATTATTACAGAAGTAGTATAGGAGACGGGAAAATGAATTCAAAAATTAGTAAGACACCTAGAGAGGTCGTACAAGAATTAGACCAATTTATTGTAGGTCAAGCTAGTGCCAAGCGTGCTTTAGCAGTTGCTCTACGTAATCGTTATCGTCGATTATTATTAGATGAAGAAATGCAAAAAGAAGTGACGCCTAAAAACTTATTAATGATTGGACCAACAGGTGTAGGGAAAACAGAATTAGCGAGACGTTTAGCTAAATTAGTTGATGCTCCATTTGTTAAAGTAGAAGCCACTAAATTTACAGAAGTGGGTTATGTCGGTCGTGATGTAGAATCGATGGTTCGTGACTTAGTTGAAAATGCGATTAGTATTGTTCAGAAACAAAAGCAAGAAGATGTACGTCCTCAAGCTTATGATAAAGCTGTTCGTAAATTAGCAAAAATTTTAAAACCTGGCATCATGAAAAAAGTGGCAAATCCTCAACAAGATTCTCTAATGAATTTATTCCAATCAATGGGCTTACCAAAAACAGAACTACCACAAGAGGAAAAAGAAGAAGTAACAGAGGAAATTGCTGCATCAAGACGTGAAATTGAGCAACAATTGAGAAATGGTTTATTAAAAAATCAAGAAGTTACGATTGAAGTAGAAGAAAAACCATTACGTATGGCAGGCAATTCGAATGGAATGGAGCAAATGATGCAAATCCAATCCATGTTAGACCAAATGACACCTAAAAAACGTTCAAAACGTACAGTTAGTGTAGAAGAAGCTTTAGATATTTTAACAGAACAAGAAGCAAATCAATTAGTGAATAAAGATGATGTACATGCAGAAGCATTAAAATTAGCAGAAACATCAGGAATTATTTTTATTGATGAGATTGATAAAATTGCTGCAAAAGGACATAATGGAGGGGAAGTTTCTAGAGAAGGTGTTCAAAGAGATATTTTACCTATCGTAGAAGGAAGCCAAGTTCAAACAAAATATGGTGCCATTCAAACTGATCATATTTTATTTATTGCTTCTGGAGCTTTCCATGTTGCTAAACCAAGCGATTTAATGCCTGAATTACAAGGTCGTTTCCCAATTCGTGTGGAATTACAAGATTTATCAAAAGAAGATTTCGAACGTATTTTAACAGAACCGAAGAATGCTCTATTAAAACAATATAAAGCATTATTGGCTACTGAAAATGTTGAAGTTATCTTTACAAAAGAAGCTGTCTCAGCACTTGCTAGAACAGCATTTGAAGTGAATAGTAATATGGAAAATATTGGCGCAAGAAGATTGCATACTATTTTAGAAACATTATTAGAAGAATTATTATTTGAAGCTCCTCAGATGCAAATGGGAAGTATTCAAATTACTGAGCAATATGTGGAATCAAAATTAAATACGATTACTGCTGATCGTGATTTAAGTCGTTATATTTTATAGGAAGGAGAGAGAACATTGCAACAAGTACTAAAGGATTTAAGAAAAATCAATTCGGTTTTACAATATGATAATTTATGGACATTAGATGAAAAGGCTGATTTACCATTTAATACTTTAAGTGGTGTATTAGGGACTCTATTGAAAGTGGATTTATTTATTGCTTCACCAGAAGGTAGGATACTAGGATTTCATGATCAATTCCAGTTAAATAATGCTCGGATGCATGAATATGTTTCAACAAGACAATTTCCTGATTTTTATATGAATGCTTTGAATTCTATTGAAACAAATTTAGAAAATATATCAGTAGATGCTGAATTAACGATTTTTCCTGTGGAATTAAAACAGGAATATCTTGAAGCAAAAACAACGATCATTCCGATTTATGCTTCTGGGAACCGTTTAGGATTTGTTGTAATGGGGAAAGCTAAAGAATCATTTTCAGCGGGAGATTTGATTTTAGCAGAGCATGCTGCCACTGTAATTGGAACAGAATTATTGCACTGGCAAACGAAACGAATTGAACAAGAAAACCGAGAAAAACAAAATGTCCATCTAGCTTTAAAATCTCTTTCTTATAGCGAAATTGAAGCCATTAAAATTATTTTATCATTATTTGATGGGATTGAATTACGATTCACTGCATTAAAAATTGCCAAAGAATTTGATATTACACGTACGGTAATTGTGAATGCGATTCGTAAATTAGAATCTGCAGGTGTACTTGAGAGTAGAAGTTTAGGAACAAAAGGAACATTCTTACGTATCAAGAACCAACACATTCACCAAGCATTGAATGCTGAATTAAAAAATTTATAGAAAAAAGGAATAACTTACTAGAAAGTAGGTTATTCCTTTTTCGTTTTGTAAGTATAGAACTTATTGTAAAATCGCCATTAATATATAAAAGATAGGAATAAAAAATATTTTTTGTTTGTGAGGTCGCCAGCAGCCTCGCAAGCGAGTCTCATGGCTAAAATTCGAGCCTTGGTCTCGAATTTTATTTGAAACAAAGTACCAAAAAAAGACAAAAAGATACTACCTATGCTATAATATAAGTGAAAAATTTTTTTAATTGTCAAAGATTAAGCGTTAGTCTGTTGTCGCAGACCTAACGCTTTTTGACTATTATAAGGTTGGTGCGATTGAAGTATTTTATAGATAATTCTAAGCATTTTATGACCACAAGCGATAATAGCTTTCATTTTACTTCCTCTGCTGGATATTCGCTGATAGAAAAGTGAAAAGGTTTCTTCTTTAGCACGTTGAACACTTAACACCGACATTACTAAGGCTTGTTTAAGATATTTATTGCCTTGCGTCGTGTGTGAAGATCTTTTAACACCTGCACTTTCGTTAGAACCTGGACACATTCCAGCCCATGAAGCTAACTTCTTTTCTGTTTTAAAAGCATCAACATTTGGACCAATTTCAGCTAATATAGTGGCACAACAATTATCACTAATACCAGGAATTGTTAGAAGAAGTTGATATTCTTCAGGAAAATGATCTAAAATATATTCATTTATTTCTTTATTGAGTTCTTCTGATATCTTTTTCTGAAGTTGATATTCTTCCATACATTCTTTAATTAGAAAACGATCCACTGTAGATAGTTTACCTTCCATAGCTTCAATTAATTGTCTAGTAGAGGCTTTTATTCTACCATGTATGCAACTTTCGACATTATCTTCATTGATAACTTCACCATCAATAAATAGAGTCAACAATGCTTGTCCTGTCTTGCAGAAAATATCTGCTAAGTAACTTGTTATTTTAATATTAGCTCTTTGTAAAATAACATGGATATGATTTTTTATTTGAGTTAAACGTTGTTTTACTGAGAGACGATAACGAGTTAAATAACGTAATTGAAGCACTTCTTGAGAAGGAATATAAGATTGGTTAATTAAACCACACCGACCAAGTTGTGCAATCCACTCAGCATCCTTGACGTCTGTCTTACGACCAGGGACATTTTTAATATGTTGAGGATTGGCAAGGATTAATTCTAAGCCAGAATCTGAAAAGATATTGAAAAGAGGAATCCAATATTGTCCTGTACTTTCGAAGAAAACATGGGTAACTTGATGTTCAAGTAGCCAATCAAGAGCTGCATTTAATTCTTTAGTTGTGGTACCAAAGCTTGTTTGATATTTTTTAGGTTCATTTGAAGTTAGAGGGCCATCTAAAATACAACAAACAATGGATTTCTGATGTACATCAATTCCACAACAAATTGGGTGCATTACATCCATAATAAAACCTCCTATTCTAATTGTTTAAGAACAATGGAACAGAAGGTAAAATGTAATTTTATTTTCATGCTCTAGGCATAATCGAGTTTTCTCATGACCCCTGTTCATCCAGTTTTCCTGACAGGAACGACAATTCCCCAATAATTCGAACGGATTAGTATTGTTCTCTAAGGTAAGTATAGTACCAAATTTTGTTTCTGTCATGAGTAAGACGGTGAAACCGTCTTGGAGTTTTACCTGTAATGAAATCTAGGTTCTAGCTTTCATTACTTTCACTACAAAAAAAATTTTTATTCCTATCTTTATTTACACCATTAATCGTTTTTTAATATTTGACAGATTCGAAAGGAATATTATTGTTTAGTCGTTAGACTAGTTTCTCGTCTATATGAAAAACAAATACTGGAGAGATGTTGAATTTATTAGAGGTTTTCTTATTCACAGCTAATTTTGAAGGTTTACGAATTGTATTAATTTAAGTACAAGATAATGGGTTAACAGCAAAACGTTTGCCACAAGAGAAGATTTTAGAGGATTTTTACAATAATTATCGTTAACAGGTTTACTTAAAGGCTGGGCAGATAAGATTGTATCTATTATTCACAGTCTAGAAATAGATATAGGAAAAGTAAGAAAGATACTTGATGAAACAGATTATGAGACTCAATTTGCAACAAGAAATTGAAGAAAGTGTATAAGATTTTGATAGTGTGAAATTACGTATTAGAGTATAAAAAATAGGAGGAAAAATTTTTTGTAGTGAAAGTAATGGAAGCTAGAGAACTAGCTTCCATTACAGGTGAAATTCGAGACCAAGGCTCGAATTTTAGCCAAGAGACTCGAAGAGGCTACTGGCGACCTCACAACCAAAAAATATTTTTCTTCCTATCTTTTATTACGTTTAAATATATCAACTTTAGCTTCTGTACCATTTAATATTCTTTGAATATTCGTACGGTGTCGATAAATGATAAAGATATCGGCAAGTAGTGCAATTGTTGTCAGAACCATATCTTGAAAATATAGAGATAAAAGAACACCTATTGAAATTGTTAGCATACTTGTAAAACTTACCATTTTTGAAATAGCTAAAGTTAAAATAAAGATTCCTAAACCAATTAGAAATAATACAGGCTGATACGCTAATATAACTCCAGCAAAAGTCGCAACAGCTTTGCCACCCTTGAAATTTGCAAATAATGGATACGTATGACCAATTACAGCAAATAATGCAATAATGAGAGGGGAAACCCCGTGTAAATCCATTTGCTTTAACAGAAGAACACTAATCGAACCTTTTAAAAGATCCATTAATAAAACAATCGTTCCTGCTTTTTTACCAAGAATTCTAAAAGAATTCGTAGCTCCTAAATTTCCACTTCCGTGTTGTCTAATATCAATTTGAAAAAACTTACGTCCAATCCATAATCCAGAAGGAATGGATCCTAATAAGTATGCCATCGTAGCACCTAAAAAAATAGATAGCATAGATATGTCTTTCTCCTTTATCCGTTAAATTTAAATAATACTCATTGTATTATAGCATATTTTAAAAAAATTAGTATGATTTTAAAGGTTGCTAGGAAGAATTCTTGCAATATTTGAAAAATTAAGTATGATAGAGTAGATATGTTTTATAAATAGGAAGAAGGAGAATCGTGAATGAGTAAAGTCACTAACCAATATAATGATGATTCAATTCAAGTATTAGAAGGCTTAGAAGCCGTTCGAAAACGTCCAGGGATGTATATCGGTTCAACTGACCATCGTGGATTGCATCATCTTGCCTATGAAATTGTTGATAATGCAGTCGATGAAGCTTTATCTGGATATGCAAGTAAGATTGATGTCACAATTCATAAAGATGGCTCACTATCTGTAAGAGATAATGGGCGAGGAATGCCAACCGGAAAACATGCTTCAGGAATTCCAACAATTCAAGTTATTTTTACCGTTTTACATGCTGGTGGTAAATTTGGACAAGGTGGATATAAAACTTCTGGAGGACTTCATGGGGTAGGAGCCAGCGTTGTAAATGCCTTATCGGATTGGTTAGAAGTAGAAGTATTACGTGATGGCGTATTATATACTCAAACATTTAAAACAGGTGGAGAAAAAGTTAGTTCCATAAAAAAAGAAAAAACAAATCGTAAAGGGTCAGGGACAACAGTTCGTTTCTTACCAAGCGAACATATTTTTTCAACTATTGTTTGGTCTTATGAAACTTTAGCGGAACGTTTACGCGAATCAGCCTTTTTATTAAAAGGATTAACGATTACTTTAACGGATGAAAGAACGGATACAAGTGATGTATTTTGTTATGAAGAAGGTATTCGTAATTTTATTCAATATTTAAATGAAGAAAAAGATACTTTATCTCCAATTGTAGATTTCAATAGTACGATTGATGGAGTAGAAACAGAATTTGCCTTCCAATATAATGATGGTTATTCTGAAACAATTTTATCATTTGTTAATAATGTTCGTACAAAAGATGGTGGAACTCACGAAGTTGGGATGAAAACTGCCTTAACAAAAGCTTTTAATGAATATGCTCGTAAAGTGGGGCTATTAAAAGAAAAAGACAAAAATCTAGAAGGTAGTGACGTTCGTGAAGGCTTAACAGCGATTGTTTCATTACGTGTTCCTGAAGAGATTTTACAATTTGAAGGACAAACGAAGGATAAATTAGGAACTCCAGCTGCAAGAAGTATTGTAGATAATACGATTTTTGAACAATTAGGAATCTTTTTAACAGAAAACGGTGAAATCGCTCAAGAATTAATTCGTAAAGCTCTAAAAGCAAGAGAAGCACGTGAAGCGAGTCGTAAAGCCAGAGAAGAGAGCCGTAATGGTAAAAAAGGAAAGAAAAAAGAAACACTTCTATCCGGGAAATTAACCCCTGCTCAAGGGAAAAATCCTAAAAAGAATGAACTTTACTTAGTAGAGGGAGATTCTGCGGGTGGATCAGCTAAACAAGGGCGTGACCGTAAATTCCAAGCAATCTTACCATTACGAGGAAAAGTGATTAATACGGAGAAAGCATCTTTATCCGATATTTTAAAAAATGAAGAAATTAATACCATTATTTATACAATTGGTGCTGGAGTTGGGAATGACTTTAATATTGAAGATTGTAACTACGATAAAATTGTCATTATGACCGATGCCGATACCGATGGAGCGCATATTCAAGTATTACTATTAACATTCTTCTATCGTTATATGAAGCCATTAATTGAAGCAGGAAAAGTCTATTTAGCGTTACCTCCATTGTTCAAGATTTCAAAAGGTACTGGTAAGAAACAAGTTGTAGAATATGCTTGGACTGAAAAAGAATTAGAGGAAAAAATTAAAAAAGTTGGTAAAGGCTACTTATTACAACGTTATAAAGGTCTTGGTGAAATGAATGCAGACCAATTATGGGAGACAACGATGAATCCTGAGTCAAGAACACTAATTCGTGTTGTCATCGATGATAAAGCTCAAGCTGAACGTCGTGTAAGTACATTAATGGGGAATAAAGTTGAGCCACGTAGAAAATGGATTGAAAGTCACGTGGAGTTTAGCTTAGAAGATGGAAAGAGTATTTTAGAAACAGAGGGGCATTTAACAGTGAATGAACAACCAAAAGTTTCTAAAGCTACAAAAGAAGAAATAAATTCTCCATCATCTGTTGAACAATTATCACTTTTAATGGAGGAGGAATAATATGAGCTTGCAACAAGATATCCAAGAGTTAAATCTTGAAGATGTAATGGGCGATCGCTTTGGACGTTATTCCAAATATATTATTCAAGATCGTGCCTTACCAGATATTCGAGATGGATTAAAACCTGTACAAAGACGTATTTTATACGCGATGTTTGTAGAAGGGAATACAAGCGAAAAACAATTTAGAAAATCTGCTAAAACTGTCGGTAATGTAATTGGTAATTATCATCCTCATGGGGATTCATCAGTTTATGAAGCGATGGTTCGTTTAAGCCAAGATTGGAAATTAAGAGATGTTTTAGTAGAAATGCATGGGAATAACGGTAGTATGGATGGAGACCCAGCTGCTGCCATGCGTTATACGGAAGCTCGTTTATCAAAAATTTCTGAAGAATTATTACGTGATTTAGATAAGAAAACTGTTGATTTTGTCTTAAACTTTGACGATACAGAAGAAGAACCAACAGTTTTACCTGCTCGATTTCCGAATTTATTAGTCAATGGTGCTACAGGGATTTCTGCTGGTTATGCAACTGAAATTCCAACACATAATTTAGGTGAAGTCATTGATGCAACCATTCATACCATTGATCACCCAAAAGCAACAGTTAAGGAATTAATGCAATTTGTAAAAGGACCAGATTTTCCAACTGGAGCGATCATTCAAGGAATTGATGAATTAGAACAAGCATACGAAACCGGTAAAGGGAAAGTAGTGGTTCGTTCTAAAACATCCATTGAAGCCATTAAAGGTGGAAAGAGTCAAATTGTTGTCACAGAAATTCCTTATGAAGTGAATAAAGCTTTATTAGTGAAGAAAATTGATGAAATTCGTTTAAATAAAAAAATTGAAGGCATTGCAGAAGTAAGGGACGAATCAGACCGTACTGGTTTACAAATTGTCATTGAGTTGAAAAAAGAATCCAATGCAGAAGGAATTTTAAATTATTTACTAAAAAATACCGAGCTTCAAATTAATTATAACTTCAATATGGTTGCCATTGATGCTAGACGTCCAATGCAAGTTGGATTGAAGAAAATAATCGATTCTTATATTGCCCATCAAAAAGAAGTCATTACAAAAAGAACTCAGTTTGACTTAAATAAAGCCCAAGATCGTTTACATATTGTAGATGGTTTAATGAAAGCTTTATCGATTTTAGACGAAGTGATTGCATTAATTCGCAATAGTAATGATAAAAAAGATGCGAAAGAAAAATTAGTCGAAACTTATGATTTTACAATGACACAAGCAGAAGCAATTGTAAGCTTGCAATTATATCGTTTAACAAATACAGATATTACAATTTTACAAGAAGAAAAACTAGACTTAAATGAACGTGTAGCGACTTTAACAAGTATTTTGAAATCAGAAAAAACGTTATTACAAGTTATGAAACAAGAATTACGTGAGTTAAAGAAAAAATATGCGACACCTCGTTTAACAGAAATTCAAGCAGAAATTAAAGAAATTAAAATTGAAACAGAAATCTTAATTCCGGAAGAAGAAGTATATGTAGTAGCTACAAAACAAGGGTATTACAAACGTGTTAGTCCGCGTTCCTTTGCTTCGAGTGCTCCTGAAGAGAATGGATTGCGTGAAGGGGACGAAGTCTTACTAGTTCAAAAAGTATCAACTTTAGATAGTTTAGTGTTATTTACGTCTAAAGGGAATTATTTACATCTACCAGTTCATGAAATTCCTGAAGCAAAATGGAAAGATGTAGGGCATCATTTAAGTCAATCCATTTCTTTAGCGACAAATGAAATTATTTTAGCCGGTATAGTGAAAGAAAAAGATAGTAATGATGCTTATCAAGACTGGACAGTTGTATTCTTTACAAAAGAAGGACTTGTGAAACAAACTGCGTTGAATGAATTTAATACGTATCGAGGCTATAAAACTCGTACAAGTAATGCCATTAAATTAAAGACTGCAACGGATGAAGTAGTAGCTATTGAGCTAGTTCCAAATCAGGAGCAAGAAATTTTTATTGTGACGCATTGTGGTTTTGGCTTACGTTATGAATTAAGTGAAGTTCCTGTTGTAGGTACTGTTGCAAGTGGAGTTAAGGCGATTAATTTAAGAAAAGATGATTTTGTTGCTGGTGCAATGGTTTATAGTCCAGATCATAAAGTTGTTTCAGCCTTTATGGTGACTCAACGTGGAGCGGTGAAACGCTTCAATATTTTAGAAGTTTCTATGCTTACAAGAGCTAAGAGAGGGTTAATGGTCTTACGAGAATTGAAGAGTAATCCTCACCGTGTTGTTTATTTAGATGGTACTATTACGTCAAAACAAGAATATGTTATTGTTTCGATAAATGGAGAAATGAAAGAGATTCGTCCAATGGACTTAAGTTTAGTGGATCGTACAAGTAATGGTTCAATATTGTTAAATGTTGCGGATGGATTGACGAAAACGGTCTTGAAGAAGTTTGTATACAATTTTGAATAGACTTTCTTTGTATAGTAGTATTAGGACGCTAGCAAACTCGCTTTGCGAGTTTCATAGCTAAATTTTGAGCCTTGGTCTCAAAATTTCCTGCGTGATAAGCCGATTGGCTTATCATGCCCATACTACTATATAAAGTCTTTGGGGTGGATCATATTTTTTATGAAGAAACGTCTATGAATTTTAATAGACTTTCTTTGTAATAGTAGTATTAGGACGCTAGCAAACTCGCTCTGCGAGTTTCATAGCTAAATTTTGAGCCTTGGTCTCAAAATTTCCTGCGTGATAAGCCAGTGGCTTATCATGCTCATACTACTATAGAAAGTCTTTGGCGTATAAAAAAGACAGAATCAAATTCGATTCTGTCTTTTCTTTGTCTTAAAAATCAATTTCTGTTGAATATTGACTGGCTGCATTCCATAGTAGGTATTCTTTAATTCCGGCTTCTTTTAAAGCTTTAATTTCTTGACTAATGACATCAGCTGTATATAACTGATAGTTTCCTTCGCCTAAATAATCAGCTGTGAATGCTTGAATCCAAGGTCTTGAAGTAGGAGAGGGATTTAAATCTTTAAAATACCCATTCTCAATTTTCATATATTGACTCACGATATCATAAGGCTGTTTATCCGGTTCTTTTACACCGAAAGCTCCATTTACCCAGTGACTTGGGAAAATCATAGGAGAAATAACATCAACATGTTCTGCAATATCCGTGAATTTTTGACCAATTCCACCGATTTTTGAAGCGGTAATCGCGTGTGCCAAAATATCGGCAGAAAGATGAACGCCGTAAGGTTTTAACTTAGCACGAACATATTCTACAAAGTCTGTGACTGCAGCAATACGTGCCTCATCCATATCAGTGTAATGATTGTAATCCCCTAAGTCGTAATCTAAATATTTTTCAATTAATTCAAACCCTAGCGGGAAACGTACATAGTCTAATTGGATATCTTTAAATCCTGCTTTAGCTGCACCTACAGCAATTTCAGCAATATATTCCCAATTTTCTTTTAGGAAAGGATTTAAAAAAGATTCACCTTCATCATTTTCCCAAACAGTTCCCATTTGCGTGCGGAATGTTAAATCAGGATTTTGATAGGGTACTAAGTGATCCCCAAAACTTACAATTCGAGCAATTGGATAGATTTGATGTTTTTCCAAAGTTTTTAGTAATTGTTTTGTGTCTGTAATTTCATTTACGGTATTATTTTGGATTGTTTGATTATCCGTATCTAATGGCATTGTAATTTTTCCATATCCATCACGAACATCGATTACAACAGCATTAGCATCTGTTTTATCAACATACTGAACAATTCTATCTAGTTCAGCTCCTTTTGCTCTAAATGCTTGAACATAAATCCCTTTAACACCATCTCTTGGATAGGGTATCGTAATTCCTGAATCATAAGTACTAGTTGTAGGAAAATTTACGGGAACTTTTAATAAACTTGAAGTTCTTAAGGTTAATTTTTGTGGATTTTCTTCTTCTTCTGCATGAACAGAATTAAAAAGAAGGATGAACATTCCTAATAAAAGAATACGAACAATTCTATTTATTTTTTCCATATTCAACTACTCCTTTCTTGCACTCAAGCGAGCCTTCAGAATTCGGATTGGTTTGTCAATGGCTGTCAGAGGTTCGTTAATTTCTTCAAGTATTTTTTGACGATCAATGGCCGCTTGATTCAAAACTTTGATTTTCTCTCTTAAATCATCATTTGATAATTTATTTCCAGAAATTTCAACAAAGAATTGTTGTTCATTATTTAATTGTTCTTCGGATTTTTTGATATAATCCGTTATACTGTCGACAATTTTTTGCAAGTTTAAGCTTACAATTTTAATTTCAACACTTGGCAAGTTTTTGTCTTGTAAATTACTAAGGTGAGACGCATCATCACGAATCACTTTTAACGTTTTAGTAATTTGTTTTTGAATATCTCTTCTTTGTTGTAGATTATCAAAAACTTTACCTTTTTTCTTAGCGTAATTTGCTAGAGTTGAATCATCAGAGATATCATCTTCCCAATCATTTTGCAAATTTGCTTCAAAAGTTTGGATGTTGTTTAAATGATCAACAACCACAGGTAAGGTATCTTGTACTTCTTGAACAGTTTTTTCAGCACTCTTCTTTGTATTAGAGCAGGCTGCAAATACTAGCAAACTTGCACTAATCAAGAATACCTTCGTAGCAATTTTTTTCATAACACACTCCTTATTTTTCGCATCTTCATTTATAGACACACAAATTACTTTGTCATTATACAGTTTTTTTGTGAAATATACAAATTATTAACTGATTTGATGCCTTTTTCATGTGAAAGTGGGGATAATTTTACAATTTTTGGTTCAAATATGAATTTTTTCTATTCTACATTCTCTTGTTTGACGAAGATTAATAGAATAGGTACAATAGAACTATTGAGAGTAGAAAGAGGTATTTTATGATTATATATTTAGTTTTAAGTTTATTATTGATTGCAGCAGATCAAGTAATGAAAATATGGATTGTTTCTAATTTTGCATTACATACAGGACAAGAATTATTACCAGGTATTGTGAAGTTATTTTATATTCAAAATACTGGTGCAGCATGGGGAATTTTAGCAGGACAACAATTTGTTTTCTATATTATTACAGCTTTTGGAGTTTCTGCGATTTTATATTTAATGTTTCAAGAAAGAGGAAAATCAAAATTTGCATTGACAACGTATAGTTTGTTATTAGCTGGAGCATTAGGAAATTTTATTGACCGTGTTCGATTAGGATTTGTTGTAGATATGTTTCAATTTGAATTTATCGATTTCCCAATTTTTAATATTGCAGATATTTGTTTAACTGTTGGGGTAGCGGCATTATTCTTATATATTTTAATTGTCGAAAGAAAGAAGGAAAAAAGTGGAAAATAAGATCATTGAATTAACACTATCATTGGAAAAAAGTGAAAGACTCGATAAAATTCTAACCCAAGAATTATCTCATACTCGTTCAGTCATTCAGCAATGGTTAAAATCAGAGTTTGTATCGGTGAATGGAGAAATTGTTAAAGCGAACTATAAAGCAAAAGAAGGAGACCATGTTACCATTCAAATTGAAGAAGAGGAAGAATTAACGGTTCTTGCAGAAAATATTCCATTAGAAATTGTTTATGAAGATGAATATTTATTAGTCATTAATAAACCAAGTGGAATGGTTGTACATCCTTCTAAGGGACATTCAACTGGAACTTTAGTAAATGCATTACTTTACCACGTGGATCAATTATCCAAGGGTTCTGAAACCTATCGTCCGGGAATTGTGCACCGAATTGACAAGGATACATCTGGATTATTAGTTGTAGCAAAAACACCACAAGCTCATATTGGTTTATCGAATCAATTAATGGATCATTCCATGACTCGTAATTATGTGGCAATTGTGGAAGGTAGTTTTGAACATATTACAGGAACGGTGGATGCCCCATTAGCTAGAGACCCACATAATCGTCTAAAACGTTGTGTTCAAAAAGAAGGAAAACAAGCGATTACTCATTTTACAGTCATCCAAGCGTTAAAAGACACAAGTGTGTTACGATTAAATTTAGAAACTGGAAGAACTCATCAAATACGTGCCCATATGGATTTTATTCAGCATCCGATTTTAAATGATCCGATGTACCATCCAAATGGAAAAAATGCAACAGAATTTGGGCAATATTTACATGCGGAGACTTTAGGATTCGTTCATCCAATTACACAAGAAAAACTATATTTTGAAAGTCCATTACCAAAAGAATTTGAAGAAAAGATTCAAGAATTACAGTAGAGGAGTATGGATATGTCAGAAATATTCTTATTAGATGAAGAAACGATGAATCGATCAATGACGAGAATTTCTTATGAGATTATTGAACAATACAAGTCAGTTGATGATTTAGTACTTGTTGGAATTAAAACTAGAGGAGTTCATATTGCTAAACGACTTCAAAAGAAAATTGAATCCATTGAAAATCAATCTGTTTTACTAGGTGAAATTGATATTACATTATATAGAGATGATCGTCACGAACCAGATCCAACGGTAGATCCAATTATTAATGGAACGAATATTCCTTTTTCATTAAATGGAAAAAATGTCGTTTTAGTAGATGATGTCATCTTTACTGGTAGAACAGTTCGTTCTGCATTAAATGCACTAATGGAATACGGTAGACCAAAAACGATTAGTTTAGCAGTCTTAATTGATAGAGGACATCGTGAATTACCGATTCGTCCAGATTATGTCGGAAAAAATATTCCAACTTCTAAAAAAGAGGAAATTTTAGTGAAATTACATGAAGTGGACGATGAGGAATGTGTTACTTTAAAAAAAGTATAAGGAATGTATCAAAATAGTTGCATTCTAATTCATATTAGTGTAATATAACTAACGGTATAAAAACCATATTTCACACCTAATTGGATGATAAGGGTGGTGCTTAGGAATAAGTACCCTTGTCGATGAAAATTGGGGAGGAAAAATAAAACCAAAATTGGAGGAAAACAAAAATGGCAGTTATTTCAATGAAACAATTGTTAGAAGCTGGTGTACATTTCGGTCACCAAACACGTCGCTGGAACCCTAAGATGAAGAGATACATCTTCACAGAAAGAAATGGTATCTATATCATCGACTTACAAAAAACCGTTAAATTAGTGGACGACGCATACAACTACATGCGTGAAGTTGCTCAAGACGGAGGTATTGCTTTATTCGTAGGTACTAAAAAACAAGCACAAGATGCTGTTAAAGATGAAGCAATCCGTACTGGTCAATACTATGTTAACCATCGTTGGTTAGGTGGTATGTTGACTAACTGGGATACAATCCAAACACGTATCAACCGCTTGAAAAAAATTAAAGAAATGCAAGAAGACGGTACATTCGATGTATTACCTAAAAAAGAAGTTGGTGTTCTATTAAAAGAATTAGACAAACTTGAAAAATACTTAGGTGGTATTAAAGATATGCCACGCATTCCTGATGTAATGTTTATCGTTGACCCTCGTAAAGAACGCATTGCAGTTCAAGAAGCTCACAAATTAAACATTCCAATCGTTGCTATGGTTGACACAAACTGTGACCCTGATGAAATCGATGTTGTTATTCCATCAAATGACGATGCAATCCGTGCGGTTAAATTAATCGTAGCTAAAATGGCTGATGCATTCGTTGAAGGTAACCAAGGTGAAGACGTAGCAGTTGACGAAGAAGACTTAGATAAAGATACTTCATTAGAAGATATTGAAAAATTAGTTGAAGGCGACAACGCTGAATAATCACTAACCAGTAGGCTGTTTGGAATCGAAAAAGAAATCTTTCATCCAAACAGCTTTTTTTAAAAATATTTTTTGTAAATTTATAACATTTAGGAGGAAATTGAAATGGCACAAATTTCAGCACAATTAGTAAAACAACTACGTGACATGACTGGCGTAGGGATGATGGATGCTAAAAAAGCATTAGTTCAAACTGAAGGAGATATCGATGCAGCTGTTGACTACTTACGTGAAAATGGTTTAGCAAAAGCAGCTAAAAAAGCTGACCGTATCGCTGCAGAAGGTATTACAAGCGTATTAGTAGATGGAAACGTTGCAGTTGTATTAGAAGTAAATGCTGAAACAGACTTCGTTGCTAAAAACGACAAATTCCAAGCATTAGTAGCAAAATTATCAGAAGTAATTTTAGCTAACAAACCAGCTAACTTAGAAGCTGCTTTAGAAATCGTTACTCCAGAAGGTAAAGTTTCTGACGTAATTGCTGAAGCAACTACAGTTATCGGAGAAAAAATTTCATTACGTCGTTTTGAAATCGTTGAAAAATCTGATGCAGATGCATTCGGAGCATACTTACACATGGGTGGACGTATCGGTGTGTTAACTGTATTAGAAGGTTCTACAGATGCAGATGCTGCTAAAGACATTGCTATGCACGTTGCAGCAATCAATCCTAAATATGTTGACCGTTCAGAAGTTTCTGCTGATGAATTAGAACATGAGAAAAAAGTTCTTACAGAACAAGCATTAAACGAAGGTAAACCAGCTAATATCGTTGAAAAAATGATTGCTGGACGTTTAAACAAATTCTTAGCTGAAATCAGCTTGAACGACCAACCATTCGTTAAAGATCCAGATACAACAGTTTCTAAATTTGCTGCTTCTAAAGGTGGTTCTGTTAAATTATTCCACCGTTATGAAGTTGGTGAAGGTTTAGAAAAACGTGTTGACAACTTCGTTGAAGAAGTAATGGGACAAGTTAAAAAATAATTGATTTCAATTAGTGGGGAATAAGGTAGGAAGCTGCCCTCTATTCCCCTTTTTTTTAGACTAAATTCACTAGGAAATGTATAAGAAGAGGAGTCCTATCAATGGTTGAACCTAAATATAAACGTGTGGTATTAAAATTAAGTGGAGAAGCATTAGCAGGCCAAACTGGTTTTGGTATTAATCCTCCAACTATTAAGGAAATTGTTAAAGAAATTAAAGAAGTTCATGATCTTGGCGTTCAAATTGCAATCGTTGTTGGTGGCGGAAATATTTGGCGTGGTGTAACAGGAGAAGAAGTAGGTATGGAACGTGCTCAAGCAGACTATATGGGTATGCTTGCAACAGTGATGAATGCATTAGCATTACAAGATGCATTAGAAAACATTGGAGTTCCTACACGTGTTCAAACTTCAATCGAAATGCGTCAAATTGCTGAACCTTACATTCGTCGTAAAGCGATTAGAAACTTAGAAAAAGAACGTGTTGTAATTTTTGCTGGGGGGACTGGTAATCCATACTTCTCAACAGATACAGCTGCTGCATTACGTGCTGCTGAAATTGAAGCAGATGCTATTTTAATGGCTAAAAACAATGTCGATGGTGTTTATAGTGCGGATCCTCGTATTGATACAAATGCAATTAAATTTAATGAATTAACACATTTAGATGTCATTCAAAAAGGACTAAAAGTAATGGATACTACTGCAAGTTCATTATCAATGGATAATGATATTCCATTAGTTGTCTTCAATTTAAATGAAAATGGAAATATTCGTCGAGTTGTTCTTGGTGAAAATATCGGTACAACTGTAAGGGGGAAATAATATGACAGCAACTGAAATTATTGCAAATGCTAAAGAACGTATGAAAAAAACTGAAGATGCGCTTCAACGCGAATTAGGCGGAATTCGTGCTGGTCGTGCGAATGCAAGTCTTTTAGATCGCCTGCAAGTTGAGTATTATGGAGTTCCAACTCCAGTAAATCAATTAGCTTCTGTAACGGTTCCTGAAGCTCGTATGCTTTTAATTACACCTTATGACAAATCTAGTTTACAAGATATTGAACGTGCAATTTTAATGTCAGATATTGGGATTACTCCAACAAATGATGGTAGTGTTGTTCGTTTAGTCATTCCACAATTAACAGAAGAACGTCGTAAAGAATTAGCTAAACAAGTAGGAAAAGAAGCTGAAGGCGCAAAAGTAAGTGTTCGTAACATTCGTCGTGATGCTATTGAGCATTTAAAGAAAGCTGAAAAAAATAAAGAAATCACTGAAGATGATTTACGTGGATATGAAAAAGATATTCAAAAATTAACAGATGACAGTGTTAAAAACATTGATCATTTAGCACAAGTGAAAGAAAAAGAATTATTAGAAGTATAATTCATTAAGTGACAACAAATCTTAGTATACTTAATAGATTTGTTGTCACTTATTTTTTGAATTGTTGAAAGGAGATTTTATGAAATTAACGAAAAAACAACAATTTCTATTGGTTAAGTTAGCGATATTAGTCCTTATCCTAATTATTTCTGGTCTTGGATTTTTCTCAAAAAATCAGAAGAAAACTTCTAATAAATCGAATACTAACCAAACACAAGTGGAAAGTAATATAGACTTTTCTAGTTATGAGAAATCAAAAAAATATATCCTCGAAGTTGGTAAAGTAGCGGATGGAGATACATTTCATGTTCGTTTAGATGGTAAAGAGTTTAAAATTCGTTTATTACTAATTGATACGCCAGAAACAGCTAAAGAAGGAAAGGCTGCTCAACCATTTGCAGATCAAGCAAAACAAAGAACAGAAGAGTTACTAAAAAAAGCTAAAAAGGTAGAAGGCATTTTTGATGTAGGGGATTATACTGATAAATATGGACGTGCTTTAATGTATGTTTATTTAGATGGGAAATTATTACAACAAACTCTAGTAGAAGAAAGTTTAGCAAGGGTAGGATATGCTCATCCACCGAATACAACGCTGTTAAAAGATTTACAAAAAGTTGAAGAGCAAACGAAGAAGAAAAAGAAAAATATTTGGGAAAAAGATGGTTATATAACTAACCGTGGCTTTGATACAAGTGTGTACTAATCCGTTTCTTTTATGATATAATTTTTCCAAGATTACATAATAATTAGGTGGCAGGGTTATGGAAAAAAGAAGTGTTATTGTAACAATTTTATTTTTGATTTATTTAGTAGTTGTCTTTACTGTCTTTTTCAATGATAAAAAGATGATAGCAGTATTTGCATCTATTGGCACAGCAATTTATGCTACAAATATTAAAAGAATGAAAGATTCAGAATAGAAGTATAGATAGTAAAAGCTAAGTACAAAATATAGTGCTTAGCTTTTTATTTTTCATCTGTCTTAAAGCTGTTTTTGCCTTTATATCAAGGTTTAGAGGCGTTATACTATAACAGTTATATCCCAATATATTGTGTTTGTAAAAATAAAATAAAAAAATTAAGCACAATATATTGTATTTCATTCTAATATGAGGTATCATACTACCTGTATAAAAGAAAAGGGAGAGATGTTTATGTCAAATCGTCAAATTACACTATATTCAAAACCAAATTGTATGCAATGTAACTTTACGAAACAATTTTTTGAGGATAATCAAGTACCATTTGTGGTTAAAGATGTGTTTGAATCAGAAGAAGCTTTGGAAGAAGTGAAAGCATTGGGGTTCCAATCATTACCAGTTGTTGTAGCTGATGGAATTGAACCATTCTTTGGTTTCCGTCCAGACATTTTAGAACAATTAGTTGGGTAAGATATTAACTTTATCATTAAATTTTTAAAACGATTTTTCTTTCGTAGTACGAGGCTACAAGTAGAAAAATCGTTTTATTTTTGTTTACAAATTCATCGTTATATGGTTAAGTTAAAGGGAATAAACGATTGGAGGTTCTTATGAGTTTCGAAGTCATTCTTACAAAAGAAACAACTGCAAAAGTTTCGCATATTGCTACAAAAATTTCAGATTGGTTAAAACAATCTAGCATGAATCAAGTTATTTATCTTGTACCAGATCATATTAAATTTTCTGCAGAATTAGAAATGATTCAACAAGTGGGGCAATTATTGCAACAACCACAGAATTCATATGCAGTAACGAAAATGCAAGTTTATAGTTTTAAACGATTAGCATGGTATTTTTTAAGAGATCATGCTGCATTGCAACGTCCTTCATTATCCAAAGTTGGAATTTGTATGATTTTACAAAAAATATTATCTGAATATCAAGATGAATTAGTACTATTTAATAAGGAATCTCGTCATAAAGGATTTATTGAACGTTTATCTGCTGTCATGCAAGAATTTCGTTTAGGAGGAATCGAAGTAGAGGATTTCTCTGGGTGGTTTGAACAGGATTCTTACGAAGAAATTGACCAACGTTTGAAAGAATTTGGCATCATATATAAACATTATTTAGAGTATTTAAAACAAGATTTTGTTCAATCGGAAGATTTATTAAAAATATTAGCACAAGAAATTTCATTGATGGATTTATCCAATACTTATGTCGTAATTGATCAATCGTATCACTTAAATGCGATGGAATTAGAAGTAATTGATGCTTTAGTGAAATCATGCGGAGGAGTAGAGTTTTATACTACTGCAACAACAGATGCTTTTAAACAAAAAGAAACACTAGAATCTAGTTTATTTGATTCCAACCGTCAATTAATTTCTCGTTTACTAAATTGGTTAATGATTGATGAAAGTAATCCTGTTTTAAAAGAATTAAATGAAGAGAATAGCGCTTATCATCCTGACTTTTTAGAACTCGAACAATATTGGCTAGAAACAAGTGGAGGTCTTGAAACTTCTTCTAATCGTACATCAAGAAAAATTGAAGCTTTACAGTGGACGACTTATGAAGATGAACGTCAAGAAATCCAAGAAACATTAGCAACGATTAAAACATTAGTCGATAGTGGTAAATATCGTTACCAAGATATTCAAATTTTATCGAGAAATTTAGAAGAACAACAAACGCTCTTACAACCTTTATTAGAAACGTATCAAATTCCTTATTTCATGGATTTATCCGATACAATGGAGCATCATCCACTCATTCAAGTACTAGATGCGATTTTTGCTATCCAGAAGCATTTTTGGCGTTATCATGACATTATGAACCTATTAAGAAGTGAATATTGTTTCTGGCCCTTAAATCGAGCAAATTTAAACGGTAAAGATAATGAGGAAGAAAGTTTAAGAGAGGCGCTCATTCACTACCGTCAAAAATTAGATGAAACAGAAACAATTATACTAGCTCAAGGCTATGAAGGAAAAGATTGGATTTCAAGCAAAATATGGAATTATCAAGTTGAAAATATTGATGAAGATAGCTTAAGTAGCAGAGAAGTGCTAGTTCATCAACAATTAACACAAGCACAAGAACTACGAGAACAAATCGTCTCTTTATTAGAACCATTTTATAAGAAATTGGATAAAGTTGAGACAACAAAAGAAGCGATAACTCTCCTATATCAATTATTAGAAAAAATTGGTGTAACGGAAGCATTCTTATATTGGAGAAATCATGCTGCTAATATAGGGGATATCCAAACGGCTCGAAGACAAGATCAAGTATGGAATGAATTTTTAAAATTATTAGAAGAGTATGTTTATATTTTTGGAGATGAACCGTTTGATTGGGAAATCTTCCAATTATTATTACATACCGGATTCGAACATACACACTATAATATGGCTCCATCTACTTTAGATCAATTAACTTGTACGGGAATCGATTCTGTTCGTTATTCTCCTAAAAAGGTTACTTTTGTGATTGGTTTATCGCAAGGCGTCCTTCCTCGAATGGAAGAGGAGAGTGGCTTAATGACAGATGAAGAAAGAGAGTATTTATTAAGTAAATTAGATAGTGGTCGTTTTCTACATCCAACAACCATTCAAAAACAATCAGTAGAGCCATTTTTATTTTATAAAGTGTTAACTTCAGCAACTGAAAAGTTATACTTATCGATGCATCATACAGATAAAGGAGCTAAATTAAAACCTTCTAGTTTTGTAGAACGTATTTTAAATCAATATGAAATTACTACATTAGATGGCAATCAAAAGCAACAAGAACGATTTGAACAGGGCGAGTTTGTAACGATTCATGAATTATTTACGACTTTATTACAAAAACTCCGTCAGTATAAATTTTCAAAAGAAGAAGATATTCCATCTATTTGGATTGCTTTACCTCATTTATTAAGACAGGATAAAGATTTCCAACAGGAGTATCATACATTAGTGGACAGTGTATTCCATTTAAATATTGCAAAGCAATTACCAAAAGAATTAGCATCTGAATTATACGGAAATCAGTTATACTTATCAACTTCTCAAGTTGAAACCTTTTATAAGGATCCATTTAGTCATTTCTTACAATATGGGTTAAATGTACGAGAGCGTAGAGAGTTTGAATTAACAGCAGCTGGATCTGGGGAATATTTCCATGAAACATTTGACCAGTTCATTCGCAAAGTTCATGAATTGAAATTGGATATTCGCGCTATAGATGCAGCTACAACAGAAGGAGTATTAAAAGAAATTTTTGACTCTATGAATGATGATGCAAGATTCCAAATTTTAAATGCTACACCAAGAATGAATTGGACAAAAGTGCTACTACAAGATACGATTCGACAAACATTATCAGCAGCATTATTGCAGTTACAACAATTACAAGTAACACCTTGGAAAACAGAAGTTGTTTTTGGAGCAAAATCTGATAAGAAAATTGAAATCCCATTGAACGATACTCAATCGTTATTTATTCGTGGAAAAATTGACCGTATAGACCTTTTAGAAACCGAAAAGGGTTACCACTTAGGAATTGTCGATTATAAATCTTCAGCTCAAAAATTTGATATTAATCGATTACGTTATGGGATTCAATTACAGCTATTAACCTACTTATCAGTCGCTAGAAACATTGTTTCTGACCAATTTAAGAAAACTGTGACGCCTTATGGTGGATTATATATGCATGTTTTTCAACCAAGCTTTAATGCTAAAGATCTGAAATCAGGTCCAGATTTTGAAGAAACTCGTCTGAAGAAATATAAATTATCTGGATTATTGACAAATGATTTAGGAGTTCTGCAACAAGTTCAACCTGATTTTGAAGCAGGAGACTCTATTGTATTACCATTTGGTGTTAAGAAAGATGGAGAATATAAGGCAACTAGCCAAGTCTATGCCCCTGATGATATCAATTTATTAATGGACTTTGTTTTCTATCAATTGAAAACTGCAGGAGAACGAATTTTAAATGGAGAAAATCAAATTGCCCCATTTGATGAATTAAAAGAATATGCAGATTCAGTCAATGGAAAATTCAGTGTAATTTCAATGTTTGATGCAACAAATCCAGAAAATAATTATCAATTTTTAACGAAAATGCCTCTTCAAGAGAACTTAACTTGGATGAGAAATAAACTTGACGGAAAGGAGGAATAGTGGGTGATACCAGTTAAACCAAAGGGTGTAGAAGCAACTCCAGAACAATGGCAAGCAATTTGGCAAAGAGGCGATAATTTATTAGTTTCAGCTTCTGCCGGATCAGGAAAAACTAAAGTATTAGTCGACCGAATTATGGGATATATCGAAGATGGAGTTAATATTGATTCTTTATTAATTGTGACTTTTACTGAAGCCGCTGCAAAAGAAATGAAAGAACGTTTGCGTACAAATTTAGAAAAAGCTATTACAAAAGAAACAGATACTACTAAGAAGCATATGTATATTAAACAACTAAGTTTATTACCAAATGCAACGATTTCTACGATTCATAGTTTCTGTATGAAAGTTATTCGTCGTTATTTCTATTTAAGTCAATTAGACCCTGTATTTTCACTATTAAATGAAGTAGAGGGGACTTTATTAAAAGAAAAAGTATGGCGAAACATACAAGATGAATTATTAGAAGAACATTCTTGGATGGATGGATTAATGCGCTATTTTTCTAGCGATCGTAATGATGATGGATTTACAACATTAGTTTATCAACTATATGATTTTTCACGTTCAAAACCAAATCCAAAACAATGGATTTCTTCCTTAGCAGATTTATATGAAACAAAGGATGAATACGGCGATATTCCTATTATTAAGGATCAATTTGCATCTTATATTGTCGAAGAATTAAAGTATTTAGTTTCTGCCTATGATGAGTTAATTAAATTAGCTGAAGTAACCGAATTTGAAAACTGTGAAAAGGTCGTTAAAGCTGATGCACAAAAAATTCAAGAAGTGTATGCAGCATTTGAAAGTAGTAATTACACAGCAGCGTATTCATTAGCACAAGAAGTAAGTTTTGACCGTTTCCCAATTGTTCCTAAAAAAGATGAAACTACCGATAGAGAAGCAGTACAGGCCATTAAACGTAAAAGAGATAGCCTAAAGAAACATTGGGAAGATCAATTATTAGCAACAGCCTTTTTCGAGTCTCCTGAGATTCAAATGAAGCATTTAAGAAATATTTATCCAATGATGTTGCATTTATCTCAAGTTGTCTTAAAATTTTATGAAGCTTTCCAATTAGAAAAGAAAACTTCAAACAAAATTGATTTCTCTGACTTAGAGCATGATACATTAGCAATTCTTTCTACTGAGAAAAATGGAGTTCTTATTGCTAAAAAATATTATCAAGAACTATTTACGGAAGTTTTAATTGATGAATACCAAGACGTAAACCGTGTTCAAGAAGCAATTTTGACAAGTGTGGCTAAAGAGAATAATCTCTTCATGGTAGGAGACGTGAAACAATCGATTTATGCCTTCCGTTTAGCAGATCCATCTTTATTTAGAGATAAATATGAAGCCTATGCAGATGAAAATGGTGGAAAAAGAATTATTTTAGCTGAAAACTTCCGATCTAGAGATCAAGTATTGTCCTTTACCAACTTAATTTTTAGACAAATTATGGACCATGAATTAGGTCAAATTGACTATGACGATGATGCAGCGCTAAAAACTGGAAATAAACTTTATTCAGAGGATACGGATAAATTTAGCGAGTGCTATATTATTCAAAATTCTAATTTGAACGATGAGGAAGAAGAAACATCTGAATCAGAGACAGAAAGTATGATTGATAGTTCAGCTACTGCAGAAGTTCATTTTATTGCAGGTAAAATTAAAGAAATGATGGCGAATCAATTCGAAATCATGCATGAAGAAAGTACAAAGAAACATCCGAAAAAACGACCAATACAATATAAAGATATCGTTATTTTAGCGCCAACAAAATCCAATAATGGATTAATTGAGGAAATCTTTACACAATATCAAATTCCTGTTTTAGTGCAAAAAAATCTTCAGTATTTTAAACGAACAGAAATTGCGATTATGATGTCAGCGTTAAAAATTATTGATAATCCTACTCAAGATATTCCATTTGTAGCCGTATTACGTTCAGGAATCGTTGGATTAGATGAAATAGCTCTTGCTCATATTCGAAAACACAATAAATCTTGTTCGTTTTATGAAGCTTGTGTTCAATTTGTGGAGTATTTTAAACTAGAAGAAGTAAATTATTACGATAGTGCTCAACAACAGCAATTAAAAGACCGTGTACAAGCATTTTTAGCGCAATTAGAATCTTGGAGAGATATTGCGAATCATCAATCCATCAGTACGCTTATTTGGCAAATTTATATGGATACGAACTATTTAACATATGTACATGGGCAATCTGTGGGACAGCAACGTGTGTTGAATTTACATGCCTTATACAAGTATGCGAAAGATTTTGAAGATTCTAGCTTTAAAGGTTTGCGTAATTTTGTTCGATTTATTCAGCAAATGCAACATAAAAAGCAAGATTTAGAAGAACCTACTCAAATTTCTGATGAAGAAGATGCAGTACGTGTCATGACGATTCATGCTAGTAAGGGATTAGAATATCCAGTTGTATTTTTAATGAATGCTGGAAAGAAATTTAACCAACAAGATATTCGTCAACAAGCCATTCGTAGTGATGAATTAGGAGTAGGAGTGAAATATTTACAACTTCCCGAAAGAATTCAGTATACAACGATTCCATATGTCATGGCATATAAAGCAGAAAAAAATAAATTACTATCTGAAGAAATGAGAAAATTGTACGTAGCAATGACTCGTGCACGTGAAAAACTCATTATTGTCGGTTCTTTAAAAGATTTTGAAAAATTTAAAGAAGAACATTCTATGATCGATGATTTGAATGAAGAAGTATTACCATTTGCTCTTCGTTATCATGTCGATAATTATTTAACTTGGATTTTAATGGCCACATTTAGAAAGCAGGATAAAGTTCCATTCCATCAAGAAGTGATTGAATTTGAACAAATTAAAAAGAATGCGCTCAATTGGATACAAGAAACTGAAACAGCTTCAATAAATGAAGAAGAGTGGTTACAAAAGCAAGCAGTAGGGAATACAGTTAAAAATCTTCCAAAACTACTAGAAGAATTAAAACAAATGTATCCTTATTTATTAGCATCTACAACTGCAAGTTATCAGAGTGTATCTGAAATTAAACGAATGAATGAAGAACCAGATGTGAAACAATTACCACATTTAGAAGAACAAACTCAACAATCAGATAAACCAGTTCAACAATATGTTTACTTAACGTCTGAATTAGCAAAACCAAGCTTTATTGAAAGTAAACAAAAAGTTTCTGCTGCAGAACGTGGAAGCGGTTTACATTTATTAATGCAAAAATTAGACTTAACGAAGGAAATAACCCCTGAATTTATTCAAGAAATGATTCAACAATTAGTTGAGACACAATTTTTAGAAAAAGAAGTTGCTGCAGTAATTCCAGTTGACCAAGTTTATCATTTCTTCCAAAGTGAATTTGGACAATGGATACAGGAACATCAAGCATTATTAAACCGTGAACAAGCATTTTCACATGTTGTAACAGCAAAACGTATCTTTAAGCATTTACCAGATAATGAAGATTCGATGTTAATTCACGGGATTATCGACGGATTTGTGGAATTAGACGACGAGATTATCTTATTTGATTATAAGACGGATCATGTGGTTCCTACACAAAAAGGAATACAGAAAGTCATTGATAAGTATAAACAGCAATTGAATTTATATGCTGAAGCGTTAGAAACAAGTTATCAAAAGAAAGTTACAAAACGTATGTTATGTTTATTGTCGATTGGACAATCAATTGATATTTCTAATGTTTAATAGATAAAAGAAGGACGTTCGTGATGGGCGTCCTTTTTTGTTGGTTTTGATGGTGGTGGAGGATTGGAATAATTTTATATAGGTAACTTTCTTTAATATATATTATGTAAACATAGATGTTGTTCGAAATAATGGATTAACTGTAGCTAGGTCGCCAGCAGCCTCGCTTTGCGAGTCTCATGGCTAAACTTTGAGCCTGGGTCTCAAAGTTTCCCTGTAAAAGAATCAGTTATGATTCTTTTACTTTAGCTACTGTATCCATTATTTCTCACTTTTTACGTAATCAGTTAAGAACTTCTGATACTGTGCCAAATATTTACCTTATATGTACGATAGCTTGCTTAATTTTGGGGTTAATCGTATAATGTGTTTTGTATTTTATTTGTTAAAGGATGGTTTTGGATGAAATTTAATGAGGAAAGTCCTTTTTGGAGATTTGCTACGATGTTGGCGGATTTTATTTTGTTGAACTTATTTGTAATTGTAATTAGTATTCCTATTGTTACGATTGGGCCTGTTTTGGCGGCTTTGTTTTATACAATGATGAAGTTTTCTGAAAATGAAGATGGTTATTTAGTGAAAACGTTCTGGAATGAATTGAAACATTTGTTCTTTGTTCGTGTTGCTGTTTCTTTAATTTATACAGCAATCATTGCAGCTACTGTATATGTGATTCAATTTTGGTATAGTTTTCAGAATATTTTTGGCATGATGTTAGCGATAATTTTCTTTTTATTCCTATGTATGACGATCACTGCAATTTTTATTTCGTTAGCAAGAACTCAGTATTTTGGTACGATTAAGAGTTATATTCGTGATGGTTATTTATTTATTTTTATTTCTTTAAAGGAAGCTGTTGCTATTCTGGCAATTCCAGTTATTTTAATCGGATTTAGTATTTTCCAAGAAACGGTCTTATATTTCATGGGAATTATTGGAATTTCGTTAATGGGATATGCATTAGCTCCATTGTTTCATAAAATGTTTTCAAAAGTAGAAAAAAAGCATGAAGGATAAGCCCTCATGCTTTTTTAATTTACCCACGTGCTAAATGAGTACGAATTTTCGTTGATAAGTATTCAATGACTAATACTAATACAATTAATCCGCATAGGATAGCCCCTACTTCATGCCATTTATAAGCTGTCATAGCAAAGATTAACGGAGCACCGATACCACCGGCACCTACCATCCCTAAAACAGTCGCATCTCTTAAGTTCATATCAAAACGATAAATTACTGTTGAAATGAATGCCGGAATTAATTGTGGCAAAATCCCAAAACGAATTTTTTGATAGAAATTACATCCACTAGCATCTAATGATTCCAAAATCTTGTAATCCAAATCTTCAATAGCTTCAATATATAATTTAGAAATCATCCCAATCGATGCTACAGACATTGTAAGCAACCCTGTAAAGGCACCAGGACCTGTTACACGAATAAACATTAATCCGTAAATTAAAGTTGGAACCGTACGAATAGCCATAATTGCTGTACGTCCAATAATTGCAACTGGCTTTGGTACAATATTTGTTGCTGAAATAAATGAAAATGGAATTGCTAAAATTGCTCCTACTAATGTTCCTAGAAATGCAATTGCAATTGTTTCTAATAATAAATATGGAACACCTTTCGTTGTAAAGTTTAACAATAAGGATGTTTCAGGAGTTACAATCCCTTGTAAAATACTTTGAGAAATTTGTAATCCATTTTCTGGAATTTTACTTAATTCAATCGTTGATCCAGACCATGCAAAAATGATAATGAATAAGAATAAAACGCCTAATTGAACAATCCATGTACGAGGAGCTTTTTCATATTGTTTTAATACTGCTTCATTCATGTGTTTAACTCCCCTTCTATGTTAATTTCGTACGTAAGTAGTAACTTACTGATTCAATAATGACTACAGTAAAGAATAATGTTACTAAAATCATCCCTACATTACCATATTCACGCCAACCAAGGTTCTCATTTAAAATAATCCCGATACCACCGGCACCTACATATCCTAAAATAGATGCATAACGAACATTACCTTCAAAGCAATATAATGAACTTGCTAAGTAAGTTGGTAAAATTTGAGGAATAATTGCACTTGTAAATGCTTGACCTTTTGTTGCTCCTAAAGCTTCAGCTGCTTCAAAAGCTCCCATATCTACAGTTTCAATTTGTTCATATAATTGTTTACCACAGTATGCAAATGTATAAGTTGCAATCGCAAATGTACCAGCCATTGTTCCTAATCCAAAGATATAAGTTGCAATTAAGGCAGTTACAAGAGTTGGTAATGTACGAACCACACTTAAAAATAAACGGCTTAAACTAATAATCCATTTATTTTTAATAATATTACTAGAAGCTACAATGGCAAATGGAATTACTAAAATAGATCCTAATAATGATCCTAATAATGACATTTTAATCGTATCAATTAATGGTTGCCAAATATTACTTGAATATTCCCAGGCAGGTGGAAACATACGACCAATAATAACAAAGAATTGAACACCACGTGTTAAAATGGTATGTAAATTAAATCCAGTAATTTTAGCTGAAAAATACATTGCAATTAACAGACCAATGACGACAAAAATAGCTTTTGATTTTGGCTCAGTCACTGTAGTACCATTTTTTAACGTAAATTCTTTTGAAGCGAAGAGTTTATTATCCTTCATGTAACTCCTCCGCCTTTCCTTTATAGATTAAATCTAATACTTCTTTCGTTACTTGGCTACTTGGGCCATCATAAACAATTTCTCCATCACGAATACCAATAATGCGATCTGCATATTCTAAAGCTAATTCCACATGGTGAATATTAAGTAAAATAGAAATATTTAACTCTTGATTAATCTTTTTAAAGTCTTCCATTACACGCTTAGCAGTAATTGGGTCTAATGCCGCAACAGGTTCATCTGCTAAAATAATTTCAGGATTTTGTGCTAATGTTCTAGCTAATGCAACACGTTGTTGTTGTCCACCTGATAATTGGTCAGCACGGATAAAAGCTTTATCTACAATCCCTACTTTATCTAAAGCTTCTAATGCGTGTAATTTTTCTTCTTTTGTATAAATTCCAAATAATGAACGAACAAATGGAATATCAGGAACAATAGAAGTTAATACGTTTTTAATAACCGTTGTTCTTGTTACTAAATTAAATGATTGGAAAATCATCCCTACTTTATTTCTACGGAATTTACGAAGAGATTTACCTTTTAATGAAGATACATTTGTACCATCCACTGTTAAAGTTCCTTCTGTAATTTCAATCATACGATTAATTGTACGAATTAATGTAGATTTACCAGCTCCTGATAAACCAATAATTGAAACAAATTCACCTTGTTCAATTTCTAAATTAATATTTTTTAACCCCTTAACACCATTGGGATAAGTTTTTGAAACATTTTCAAATTTAATCATATCTGTCCTCTTTCTCAAAAAAAGGTCAGGATTCGCTCCTAACCCTCATTTGATCATCATTTCTTTCCTTAGTTACCTGATTTTAATTTTTTAAGAACTTTTTGAGCTTCACGTTCTTTATCGTAATCAGATGCATTAGCTTTCTTATATCCTGAATGAGAGTAAATCTTAATTACTTCTTTACCTTCATCTGTTCCAGCTAATTTGATCATTGCGTTAGCAAAAGCTTCTTTGAATGCGTCGTCTACAATTGGAGAAGATTTACTTACTGAAATTGTATCATTATAAATATCTGGAGTTACACCAACAACATTTGTTTCTTTCCAAATTTCTTCTGAACGTCCATATTCGCTTGTCCATTTTTTAGCATAGTCAGAACGTAAGTCAGCATATCCAACCATAATATCAATTTGTCCTGAAGCTAAACGAGCTGCAGATGAAGCATAAGAATCAGATTGAACAACATTTTGTAAATCTGAAATGTTTTTACCGAATTTATCTTGTAACCATAATGTAGGATAAATATATCCTGAAGAAGAAGAAGTTCCTAAAACTCCCCAGTTTGCTGAATTTAAATCATCCCAAGAAATATCTTTACCACTATTTACTTTTTCAGCGATTGCTTTCCCTTTTTCTGTTGGTCCAGCAATTACTAATCCTTTGTATGAAGTAACTTGATCTTTAGAACGTTTTGTTTCTTGACCATCATTCCAATCTTTTGCATTAGAAGAATTTTTTTCTAAACCAGAACGAGTTGCTGTTAATAATACATCTACCTCTTTGTCAAATAATACATAAGTACCACCAGGAATGAAACCAACATCTGCTGTACCTGATGCTAAAGCTTCCCCTACTGCATCAAAGCTTGTACCAACATTGATTTCAACATTATTAACTGTATAACCTTCATCAGCTAATTGTTTCTTTAATAATTCTTTTAATGGTTCAGTAGCCGTTACAATCGCTTCTGGATCACGAGAAGGTACAAATGCAACCTTTAATGTATCAATTTTTTTAGCTCCACTACCTTTAGAACCTGAATCACTTGATTGACTTGAACAAGCGGCAAGTAATGCTGCTGCTGATACTCCAAGTGCTAATTTTGACCAAAAAGACTTCTTCATAAAATATATCCCCCTAAGATATGGTTTTTACAAGATTGAACTCTCAACCTCAAGTACAATCATACAAAATACGAACGATAATTACAAGAGATTTGTATTGAAAAATACATTTTTAAACGAATTTTCATAAAATAAATTCGTTTTCTAATTATGAAAACGTGTAAAACACGAACGTTATATAATTGAAAACACAAAGAATGAATAATTAGAAAATAGAGAAAGAAATAAAATACAAAAAATAATAAAAATAACCGAACGTTTTTGTTTGTAACATTCGGTTATTTTCGTTCTAATTTGAAAATCAATTTTGTCCCTTTAGTATAAATGCTACTATAAGAATGCACACTTTCGGGAATTTAAAAATGTACAAAAT